>NZ_VDCQ01000068.1 GCF_006265175.1 Paenibacillus hemerocallicola
CGTCGAATGGCTGGATTCGGCCGCATTTCCCAGGGATTAACAGGTCAGTAACGTTGAAAACAGCACTATTTCGACCAAGGTCGAGCAATATTAACGGATAGGGTCGGTTTGAACACTATTTCCAGAACACTATTTCCGTCGAATGGCTGGATTCGGCCGCATTTCGCAGGGATTAACGGGTCAGTAACGTTGAAAACAGCACTATCTCGATCCTGGTCGAGCAATATTAACGGAATAGAGTCGGTTTGAGTTACTACTCAGGTACAACACTTTGTTTTATCGCGGGTCCTGAACACTATATGTTATGTTTTGGACTTCATAAACTTGTGAATTTCACGTCATTATTGGGCTGCGTTGCAGGATAGATATCAATATATAGTAGCTCGGACGCCAACTTTACTCAAATTGTTCTATATAGGTACCTAAGTAGTAACCGGTTTGAACCTTATTTGCTCGATCGCCCGATTGGGCCGCGTTTCCCGCGACAAGCCCGGCAAAAAATCGCGTCACTTTTTGGGGCTTTTTTACCTTCATTTTAGTTTGTTTTAATGTTTGTTTAAGGTTGCGGGTGCAATATATAGACAAGAAGAACAACACAAAGCGTTGCTTCGGCAACAGGGAGAAAGAAAACGGAGGAGGATCTTGCAATGGACAATAACAAACGCGATTACAGCGACTTTTTCAAGTCGAACGACGAGGAGTCGAACCGCGAAAACCATAACGAGCAGCAGGACAAAACCGAAAAGCCATCCTACTACTATTCGTACGGCCCGTTCAAATCGTCGGCCGGCAGCGAATCGGGGGATACGACGACGGCTTCGTCCGACGACGGAACGTCCCAAGTCGAAATTACCGCGCCCCGTCCGGTACGGCCCTACTTCGGATATTCCGACAGAGGCGGCCAGATGCAGGCGCCGCAAGCCCCCCAGAATCCGTGGGAATTTAACGGAGGCAAGAAAAAATCGGGCTCGTTGAAATCGTATTTCGCCACTTTTTTGGCTGGTGCGATCGTTGTCGGCAGCTTGATGTTCGCCTCGGACAAATGGAATTTGTTCAGCGACGCGGGCGTGCTGTCGACGAGCAACAGCGCGACGGCCAGTTCCGTGACAAAGGCCAACGGCAACGGCGGCAATGGAGGAGCGACGACGGCGGCGCTGGAGTCGGTCGTCAGACCGGACAACATTTCGCAGATCGTCAACAACGCAAGCCCGGCCGTCGTCAAAATCAATACGTACGCCAAATCGAACACGCGTTCCAGAAGTGGGACCAGCAACGATATATTCGACTACTTCTTCGGCAACGGGCAGCGCCAGCAGCAACCGAATAGCGGCGGCACGAATCAGCGTCAAACGCTGGGCATGGGCTCGGGCTTCATCTTCGACAAGGAAGGCTATATTTTGACGAACGAGCATGTCGTCAACGGAGCCGACGAGATCGAGGTTGAAGTGCAAGGCTTCACCGAGCCGCTCAAAGCGAAGCTGCTCGGCTCGGAATACAGTCTGGATTTGGCCGTGCTCAAAATCGAGAAGCAAAGCGGCAAAGAATTCACCGCGCTCCAGCTCGGCAGCTCCGACGACATCAGCGTCGGCGACTGGGTGGTCGCGATCGGCAACCCATACGGCTTCGACCATACGGTAACGGTAGGGGTGCTCAGCGCGAAGGAACGTCCGATAGATATTCCGGATACGCAGGGCACGCGGGAATACAAGCATTTGCTGCAAACGGACGCCTCGATTAACCCGGGCAACTCCGGCGGTCCGCTCCTGAACCTGCAAGGCCAAGTCATCGGCATTAATACAGCAGTCAGCTCGCAAGCGCAGGGTATCGGCTTCGCGATTCCGACAAGCACGGTCACCTCGGTGCTGGAGAACCTCAAAAACAACGTGAAAATCCCGATCCCTTACATCGGCGTCAACATTCAAGACGTGCCGGAGGAATGGGTGAAGGAGCTGAAGCTGGATAATACAGAGGGGACGATCGTCGCCTCCGTCATCCAAGGAAGCCCGGCTTCCAAAGCTGATCTGCAACCGTATGACGTCATTACCGAGGTGAACGGGACGAAGGTGAATAATACGGAGGAGTTCCGCAATACGATCAAAAGCTTGAAGGTAGGCGACAAAGCGACGCTCAACGTCCGCCGCAACGGCAGCACGCTGACGACGGCGGTCATTATCGGAGACATGAATAAATAAGCAACCGCCGCGACGGGAAGAGGAAAGCAGAGGACGCCGGAACGCTCCTCCTGCTTTCCTTTTTCGTTGTCCATTTGATTCGCGGCCGGGGGTATAATACGATAGAACTGTCACGAAGGTTTACGTCACTTTTTGGGGAATGGAATCTGGGGTCCCCGAAAAGTACCCGGAATCGACTGCAAAGGGTTACGTCACTTTTTGGGGAATGGAATCTGGGGGTCCCCGAAAAGTACCCGGAATCGACTGCGAAGGTTTACGTCACTTTTTGGGGAATGGAATCTGGGGTCCCCGAAAAGTACCCGGAATCGACTGCGAAGGTTTACGTCACTTTTTGGGGAGAATGGAGGGGTGCCGATTGAGAGAGCACATTCTGGTTATAGACGACGATGAGAAAATAACGTCCATGCTGCGGCGTTCGCTCGCGTTCGAAGGGTATTCGGTCACGACCGCGAATAACGGCGCCGAAGGGCTGAAGCAGATGCTGGCGATGGAACCGAGCCTGCTTATATTGGACGTCATGATGCCGCACATGGACGGCTGGGAAGTATGCCGGCGCATACGGGAAGGCGGCAGTACGGTGCCGATTCTAATGCTGACGGCGAAGGATGAAGTAGCCGATCGCGTAAGAGGACTGGATCTCGGTGCCGACGATTATTTGGTGAAGCCGTTCGCGCTGGAGGAGCTGCTGGCGAGAATCCGATCGCTGATGCGTCGTCGCGGCGATGCCGCCGAGCAGAAAACGAACCGCACCCAATACGACGATATTACGCTCGATTTGGACACTCGCGAAGTGATCCGCTCCGGAAAGACGATCGAGCTCACGACCAAAGAATTCGATTTGCTCCATTTGTTTCTGCAAAATCCGAAGCGGGTGCTGTCGCGGGATATTATTATGGAGAAAATATGGGGGTACGACTACAGCGGCGAATCGAACGTGCTCGAAGTATACATCGCACTGCTGCGGCAAAAGCTTGAGGAGTACGGCGGCAAGCGGATCATTCAAACGGTTCGGGGAGCGGGCTACGTACTGAGAGGGGAATGACGGATGTCGATACGTCTGCGTCTCACGCTCTGGTATTCGGGTATATTGGCCGTAACGCTGCTTGTATTCGGAGTAGGACTGTATACGTTTTTCAATTACAAATTGAACAACGATCTGCGCAACGAGCTGATCATGCAGGCGCAGGAGGTCAACAAGGGAATACGCGGCTACGGCGTTTTTTACACGCTGCCGGATTTGCGGGAATTCAAGTCGGCAGGCATTTTTTTGCAAAGCATCTCGATTCAGGGGCAAATCAAGCGCTCCAGCAACCTGAAAATCAACCTGCCTTATTCGGAGGAATCGATCAACCGGGTATTGGAAGGCAAGGTCGTCTTCGAAACGATCAGCGTCAATCAGGAATACATGATCATGTATTACAGCCCGCTCGTGCTCGAAGGCTCTCTCGTCGGTGTGCTGCAGGTTGCGACCCCGATCGACGACGTCGAGCATTTTCTGTACAATTTAAGGCTCATTCTGATCGTAATAGGCTTGCTGACCATATTCCTGGCGGCCTCCGCGGGCTGGTTCCTGTCGCGCAAAGCGCTCCAGCCGATCGAGAACGTAATCGATGCGGCCAATGCGGTGGAGAAAAGCGCGGACTTGAGCAAGCGGATCGATTACGTCGGACCCAGGGACGAAATCGGTCGTCTTACCGACACGATCAACGGCATGCTTTCGCGCATAGAAGGCATGTATTCGGAGCTGGATGAAGCCTATCGCGCCCAGAGGCGCTTCGTCTCGGACGCTTCCCACGAGCTGCGCACTCCGCTGACTACGATCAGGGGAAATGTGGACCTGCTGGAGAAAGTATGGAAATCGACCGCCCTCGAATCGGGCAAGGGAATCGACACCGGCATTCGGGTCATTCAGGACGGCAACGTCGAGCTGTCGCTGGAGGCGATGCATGATATCGCTTCCGAGGCGGAGCGGATGTCGAGACTCGTCAACGATATGCTGTCGCTGGCCCGGGCCGATGCGGGCTTTACGATGAGCAAGGAGCCGGTGGAAATGAATCCGCTTATCGAGGAAGTGATTCGCCGGGCGCAGTTTTTGCCTCGAAGCGCCGAATGGATATCCGGAGATTTGACAATGCTCGACGGCGTATATGTACAGGGGAATAAAGATTACTTGCAGCAGCTGCTGTTCATACTCATCGAGAACGCGTTCAAATATACCGAAGCGGGACACGTCAAGCTGGATGCGCTGTATGCGAACGGGCAGGTCGGCATCCGGGTGAGCGACACCGGAATCGGGATGGACAAGGACGAAATTCCTTATATATTCGAACGGTTTTACCGGGCGGATCCGTCTCGCGGCAAAAAGGCCGGGACCGGGCTAGGGCTGTCCATTGCGAAATGGATCATCGATCAACACGGAGGCTCGATCGAGGTGAAAACGCGGAAGGAAGAAGGTACCACGTTCATCGTATGGCTGCCCGCCCTGACTTCCCTTTCTTCTGAAGATTGAATACGGTATAATGAAATTGAAAATAAATCTCAGTTCGAGTCAAATCGTGTCGAAAGCAGGCGGATTGCGATGGAAGTGTTAAAAATATCTCCCAGAGGATATTGCTACGGCGTTGTCGATGCAATGGTTCTCGCGCGTCAAACGGCCCGCAACCTCGATTTGCCGCGGCCGATCTATATTTTGGGCATGATCGTGCATAATAGTCATGTAACGGATGCGTTCGAAGACGAAGGAATCATTACGCTCGACGGCGCCAACCGACTGGATATTTTGGACCAGATCGAGAAAGGAACGGTCATCTTCACCGCTCACGGCGTTTCGCCGGAAGTGCGGAAGCGCGCCCGGGACAAAGGGTTGACGGTCGTCGATGCGACATGCCCCGATGTGACCAAGACGCATGTCCTGATCCGGGAGAAGACGGAAGAAGGCTATGAAATTATTTATATCGGCAAGAAGGGGCACCCCGAGCCGGAAGGCGCCATCGGTATAGCTCCCGAACACGTTCACCTTATAGAGAAGGAAGATGAAATCGATCGGCTGCAGCTGTCTTCCGACAAAATCATCATTACGAACCAGACGACGATGAGTCAATGGGATATCCGGCATATTATAGGCCGGTTGATCGCCAAATTCCCTTCCGCTGAAGTGCATAACGAAATATGTCTGGCCACTCAGGTGCGCCAGGAAGCGGTGGCCGAGCAGGCGAAGGAAGCGGATCTCGTCATCGTCGTAGGGGATCCGAGGAGCAACAATTCGAATCGTCTTGCCCAAGTATCGGAAGAGATAGCCGGAACGAGAGCGTATCGGATATCCGACGTATCGGAAATCAAAACCGAATGGCTGCTCGGCATAACCAAAGTAGGAGTAACGTCGGGAGCTTCCACGCCTACCCCGATCACGAGAGAAGTGATCGGATATTTGGAGCAATTCGATTCCAAACGGCCCGAGACGTGGGAAATCAAACGAACGATCAATAAAAGCAAGCTGCTCCCGCCGGTCAAAGCACTTTCACAAGAATAGGATGGGGACCGATGCCGGTACAAGTGAAGCGTTCAGCCAGAACCGCTAATCCGTCGCGCCTCACTCGGACGTTCAGAGGAATAGCCCGATGGTTTAAGTACAAATACTTGCTGCTGTCGAGGGCGAAAGGCGGAGCCGCGAAAGTGGCCGCCGGCTTTTCCATCGGTCTTGCCGTGGAAATGTTCACTCTGCCGACGTTCGGCCTGGCCTTTTTTCTTATATTTCCGCTTGTTTATATATTCCGGGCCAATTTTGCCGGCGCTTTAATCGGTTTCGTTTTCGGCAAAATCATTTATATTCCGCTCGCTTTCGTCAATGCGAAGGTTGGCGGCTTGATCGTGCCGGACCGGTTTAACGAGTGGATCTCGTTTTTGCCGTATTGGATCGAGAAAATGCTCTACGTCAATGCGAAGCTGATCGTCGGCGGCATCGTGGACGGAACGCTGATCGCCCTGCTGCTCTATTTCCCGCTCAAGCAGCTGCTTCAGCTGTTTACGTCGAAGCGGTCCGAGAAGCGCCGGGTACGCCGGGAGCAGCTCGTGCTGAAAGAATCGAACAATTGATCATGTTGGAAGGTCGCCGGAATTCCGTTTCCGCGGCCTTTTTTCGTCGTTGAGTCGATGTCCGGAGGACTGCAACAGGAAGGTTTCGATCAGAAGCCGTTCTGTCCGGCCATGTTTTCCCTATTGACGGGAGACGGAATATCGGGTATATTTACTTTAGCGATTAAAAGCATAAAAGCTTAAAAGCGTATACGCGTTGAAGCGTCTAAGCGAGAAAAGAAAAGCGATCCGCCAGCCGGACGCACACATACAAGGAGAGTGACTATTTATGATCGCAGTAACGTCCAGCCATATTTCCGACGAGCGCATCGCCGAAATCGTCCACCATATCGAGAAGCAAGGCGTACAAGCCCACGTGTCCAAAGGTACGGACCGTACCGTTATCGGCATTATCGGCAAAGCCGATCCGAAGCTGGCCGAACAGCTTCGCCAAATGTCCGGCATCGAGAACGTCATCAAAATATCGAAATCCTACAAGCTGGCAAGCCGCGATTTCCATCCGGACAATACGGTCATCAGCATCAAGGGCGTAGAGATCGGCGGCAACGAGCTCGTTATTATGGGCGGTCCTTGCGCGGTCGAGTCTCCGGAGCAAATCGACGAGATCGCCCGGCTCGTCAAGGCGGCAGGCGGCCAAGTGCTGCGCGGCGGCGCGTTTAAGCCGAGAACCGGTCCTTACAGCTTCCAAGGCGTCGGGGTGGAAGGGCTGGAGATGATGGCCGAAGCCGGCAAGAAGCACGGCCTGCTGACCATCACCGAAGTCATGACGCCGGAATATGTCGATGTTTGCGCCGAGCATGCCGACATTTTGCAGGTAGGTACGCGCAATATGCAAAACTTCGACCTTCTTCGCAAGCTCGGAACGATTCAAACGCCGGTATTGCTGAAGCGAGGCTTTAGCTCGACTTACGACGAATTCCTGAATGCGGCCGAATACATTTTGGCGGGAGGCAACCCGAACGTCATGCTGTGCGAGCGCGGAATCCGAACATTCGAGACGTACACGCGAAACACGCTCGACTTGACGGCCATTCCGGTTCTTCACCAATTGAGCCATCTTCCGGTCATTTCCGATCCGAGCCATGGAACGGGTCGCCGCGAGCTCGTCGAGACGATGTGCAAAGCGTCGGTCGCCGCTGGCGCTGACGGCTTGATCGTCGAGATGCACACCGATCCGGACAATTCGATGACGGGAGACGGCGTGCAGTCGCTGTTCCCGGACCAATTCGCCAAGCTGCTGCAGGATCTCGAGAAATTGGCTCCGCTGTGCGGCAAAACGTTCGAGACGAAGAAAGAACCGATTCACTCGTAAAAGGTTGCCGAAAACGAACGGTCCATTCGGGACAAGCGGATACGAATGGCTTGAAACAGCTCTTGACATCAGGCTTCCGTCTTATAGACGGGGGCCCTTTTTGCGTTTTTTTATCGAATATTCCAATTTCATCGGAAGCAAAAGCTATTTTTTTGTCGAAATTGTGAAGTGAAACGCTTTCAATGTCAACAAAGCTGACATGATAATAAAAAATACCTTACATAAGTATTGACGCTGTTTTGAACCTTGCTTATAATTAATTCCATAATCAATAAAAAACCTGAACAATGATCTTCAGCATTGCGGAGAATGTTCGGAAATGGGAGGATTTGAAATCATGTCTGTCCAAAATGTGCTCAATCTGATCAAGGAAAAAAATATCGAGTGGGTAGATTTCCGTTTTGTCGGATTGTCGGGTAAAGCGCAGCATATCAGCTTGCCAAGCAGTGAGGTAGACGAAGATACGTTCGTAAACGGCGTGGCGTTCGACGGTTCCTCCATCCCTGGCTTCCGCGGGATCGAAGAGTCCGACATGGTCATGATGCCGGATACGGAAACCGCTTATGTGGATCCTTTCACCGCACATCCTACCGTAATCATTATGTGTAACATCTACACGCCGGACGGCGAACGCTACGAGCGCGACCCGCGTTCGATCGCGCAAAAGGCGGAAGAATATTTGCAACAAGCCGGTATTGGTACGGCCGCATTTTTCGCTCCCGAGTCCGAGTTTTTCATCTTCGACGACGTTCGTTTCGAAACGGGCATGAACAGATCGTACTTCGAAGTCGATTCCGAAGAAGCGGCATGGAACAGCGGACGCAAGGAAGAAGGCGGAAACCTCGGTTTCAAAGTGCCGGTTAAAGGCGGATACGTACCAGTAGCCCCAATGGACTCGCAGCAAGACATCCGCAGCGAAATGTGCCGATTGATGGCTGAAGCGGGACTTCGCATCGAGCGTCATCACCACGAAGTGGCGACTGCCGGTCAAGCCGAAATCAACTTCCGTTTCGACACGCTGACGAAAACGGCCGACAACCTGCTGAAATATAAATATATCGTGCACAACACGGCCCGCCAATACGGCAAAGTGGCAACCTTCATGCCTAAGCCGCTGTTCGGGGACAACGGATCCGGCATGCACGTTCACCAATCGATCTTTAACGGCGACACGCCTCTGTTCTATGAAAAAGGCGCTTATGCGAACCTTAGTGAAACAGCGCTTTACTATTTGGGCGGTATTTTGCACCATGCTCCGGCTTTGATCGCGATCACGAATCCGAGCACGAACTCGTTCAAACGTCTCGTTCCCGGCTACGAAGCTCCTGTCAACCTCGTGTTCTCCAAAGGCAATCGTTCCGCAGCGGTACGTATTCCGATCGCGGCCGTTACGCCTAAAGGATGCCGTATCGAGTTCCGTACGCCGGACTCCACGGCTAACCCGTACTTGGCATTCGCAGCCATGCTGCTCGCCGGTCTTGACGGCATCAAGAACAAAATCGACCCGCGCAAATTGGGCTACGGTCCTTTCGACACGAACATCTATGAGTTGTCCGATGCCGAGAAGAACGAAATCCGCAGCGTACCGGGCACGCTTGACGAAGCTCTTGACGCACTCGAGGCCGACAACGAGTTCTTGACTCAAGGCGGCGTATTCACGAAAGATTTCATCAGCAACTATATTGACCTCAAACGCGGCGAAGCGAAGTCCGTCAATATCCGCATTCATCCTCAAGAATATTCCTTGTACTTCGATTGCTAATTCGATATCAGGTAGCGCGCCTCCGGCTTTACGCCGGGGGCTTTTTTTCGGTTTCGGAGAGCTGCCGGTGTCCGGAACATGAACAACCATATGACATTTGTCAGCGGGCAACTGGACCAAAGACCGGGTGGAAAAACAATCCACAGTCTGATTTATTCGCTCCTGCATTGCTCTACAATGGGTTATGGAGAGAGACAAAGACAAAAAACAAAAAATCGGATAAGGTGGAAACCAAACATGAAAACTTTGAACATGGTCAAAAAAGGCGTAGTCATCGGCGGTGTCGCGGCTGCCCTGCTGCTCGGCAGCACGATACCCGGCTTCGGGGGAGCGGCGGCGCATGCGGCTACTACGCAAATCGATTATAAAGCGATCGTCGAGCGCAATTTGTCCGGTGTGGTCGGTTATGTCGGATCTATTGCCAATCGGGAGGACAGCGAAGTTAGAGAAGAACTGATGCGGGGTCAAAACCTGGTGCAACTATCCGGCTTGACCGGCTCGGAACTGTTAAATCGATTGACAGCTTCGCTTGACCAATCGATCGATCTGGCAGCCCGGAATGACAAGGCGATTACGAAGGAAGAGTTAGGCCGGATTAAGAGCGACGCGGCGAAACGGATATCGACGATCATCACGACCGGCGGCTATGACGATACGAAGCGGGAGAATGTCGATTACGATACCATCATTAATCGTTACATGACTGGTCTAGTCGGTTACGTCGGAGGTATTGCCAACCGAAGAGACAGCGATGTGAGGGAATTGCTGCAGCAAGGCAAAAGCTTGACGGAGCTGTCCGGCTTGACCGGCTCGGAACTGCTGAATCGATTGACGGCACCACTCGACCAATCGATCGATCTGGCCGCCCGGAGCGACAAGACGATTACGAATGAAAAACTCGACCGGATCAAGAGCGATGCGGCGAAACGGATTTCGACGATCATCACGACCGGTGGCTATGACGATACGAAGCGGGAGAATGTCGATTACGAAATCATTATCGATCGTTACATGTCCGGTATTGTTGGCTATGTCGGAGGTATCGCCAACCGAAGAGACAGCGATGTGAGGGAATTATTGCAGCAAGGCAAAAGCTTGACGGAGCTGTCCGGCTTGACCGGCTCGGAACTGTTGAATCGATTGACAGCTCCGCTCGACCAATCGATCGATCTGGCTGCCCGGAGCGACAGGACGATTACGTCCGAAAAGCTCGGCCGGATCAAGAGCGATGCGGCGAAACAGATTTCGACGATCATCACGACTGGCGGCTATGACGATACGAAACGAGAATACGTCGATTACGATACAATCATTAGTCGTTATATGACTGGTCTAATCGGTTACGTCGGAGGTATCGCCAACCGGGGAGACAGCGAAATGAGGGAATTGTTGCAGCAAGGCAAAAGCTTGACCGAGATATCCGGCTTGACCGGTTCGGAACTGTTGGATCGATTGATAGCTCCGCTCGATCAATCGATCGATCTGGCCGCCCGGAGCGACAATACGATTACGAACGAAAAACTCGACCGGATCAAGAGCGATGCAGCGAAACAGATTTCGACGATCATCTCGACAGGCGGCTACTAAGGATACGCGATGAAGACCCTCCCGACAACGGGAGGGTCATTCTTTTGTAACAATTTCATCGTATCCTTAATCCAGAAGCCCGGGGATTCGTTACGAGGCGGGGAGGATGGGTTATGGGAACCGGATGGACGGAAGACGATGCGGTGCATTTGCTGAGTCGGACGACATTTCATGTGTCGTCGAACGATTTGAGCGCCGCGCTTTCTCTTGGCAAAGAGGAAACGGTGCGTAGACTGATCGAGGGCGTTCGGCTGGCCGGAGACAACAGGGCGATGCCGCCGATCGAGGAGACGAAAGCGGACGGCAAGGAGCTGAAGCCTAACGAAATCAGCGACGAGCAAACCTATTGGCTGTACAGGATGGCTGCAAGCGACGAGCCGCTTAAGGAAAAAATGACGCTGTACTGGCACGACCATTTCGCAACCTCGTACCGGAAGGTGAATGATGCCGCGCTTATGCGGAAGCAGAACGAGCTGTTCCGGACGAAGGCGCTCGGCAGCTTCCGCGAGCTCGTGCTCGAGGTCGGACGCGATCCGGCTATGCTCATTTGGCTGGATTCGAACAGCAACAAAAAAGGCAAGCCGAACGAAAATTACGCCCGCGAAATTATGGAGCTGTTCACGCTCGGCCTCGGCAATTATACCGAGGAGGACATAAAGGAAGCGGCGCGCGCGTTCACCGGCTGGGGATACGATCGCAATAACGCAAAGGTCGTTTATAATGCCAAGCAGCATGACGCCGGCTGGAAAAACGTGCTGGGGGAGACAGGCAATTTCGACGAGGAGTCCGTCGTGGATGTGCTGTTTCGGCAAAAGGCTCTCGCCCCGTTCATGGCGCGCAATCTGCTCTCTTATTTCGGGACGCCGAATCCGTCCGAGCAATGGGTAGCGACGGTGGCCGCCGATTTTGCCGAAAAGGAGACCGTCGGCGACGTGCTTCGCGCATTGTTTGAATCCGACGAATTTTATAGGCCGGAATATCGGCTTACGGTCGTTAAAAGTCCTGCCGAATATGTCGCGGGCATCATCCGCGCTTTCGATATCCCGATGGCCAAAAGCTTTGCGTCTTCGATGCGCAGGATGGGGCAGGAGCTGTATATGCCTCCGGACGTAGCAGGCTGGGACGGAGGGGCTGCGTGGTTGATGGCCAGCTCGTTGCTGTCGCGCTCCCAGTTCGCGGAGTCGGTGTCGAAACGGGTCAAAACCAATTTGCTCACATCCGCGGCCTATATGCCGGAACGCAAAGACAACGCAGAGGATTGGGTCGATTTGTGGCGGAGAAACGCCGGCGTATGGGGTCTGGGAGAACGAAGCCGGAGCGTGCTGGCGAAATATGCGGACGAAACGTTCGTCCATGCGGCGGCGAAGGTGAACGGGATGAGGGGATTGCTTCAATTGCTCATGATCAGCCCCGAAGCCCAGATGAAATAACGGACGAGGAAGGGACGCTTCGCGCGAGTAGCGAAGCGCAAGGAGGAGACAGTCTCATGAACATGAGCAGAAGGGAATTTATCGTCAAAGGAACGGCGCTGTTCGCGACATTGGGGCTGGGCGGACCGTTCCTGTTCTCGAAATCCGGGCAGCCGCTATATGCGGAATCGGCCGGCGGGCAGGAAGCGGCCCCTGCTGATCCCACCGTGCTGGTCGTCATCCAGTTGACGGGCGGCAACGACGGCATTAACACGCTCATTCCTTACGGGCTGGGCGGCTACTTTGACGCTCGGCCGACGCTGGCGATGCGGGAGCACGAGGTGCTGGACGTCGACGGGAAGGTCGGCCTGCATCCCAGTCTGAAAGGGTTATACAGCATGTACGAACAAGGGCGGCTTGCCATCGTGCAGGGCGTCGGCTACCCGAACCCGGACCGGTCGCACTTCCGCTCGATGGATATTTGGCAGACGGCGGAGCCGGACAAATTGGGGCGTGACGGCTGGCTCGGGCGGTACGTCGCCTCCTCGCTGTCTGGAGTGCACAATCCGCTGAAGGCGCTTCAGATCGGCAACATTTCCAACAAGGCGTTCGATTCGGATGAAGTCAACGTGCCCGTCATCCAAACGCTGGACACGTTCCGTCTCGTCGATCCGAAAACGCCTTCCGTGGAGCAGAATCGGATCGCACAAGCCTTTCTCGACATGTACGATCCGAAGCGGCAGGGCGTGCAGCTGCAGGTAGCGTGCCGCCGTGGAGTGGAAGCCTACGAAAGCGTGGCGGCTATTCAGTCGCTCGGATCGTCGTACCGCAATAAGGTCGTTTATCCGAAAACCGGTATCGGCAAAGATTTGCAGCTCGTATCGCAAATTTTGACCGGCCAGTCGGGCACGCGCGTATTTTACGCCCAATTGGGCGGCTTCGACGACCATGCCCAGGAGAAGCAGCAGCACGCCAAGCTGCTGGAGGATCTCGACGTTGCCGTAACGGCCTTCTATGCCGACTTGGAGGAGCAGGGCTTGGCCGACCGCGTCGTTACGCTCGCTTTTTCCGAGTTCGGACGAAGGGTCAAAGAGAATGGAAGCGGCGGAACGGATCATGGAACGGCGGCGCCGGTGTTCGTCATGGGCAATAAGGTCAAGGGCGGGCTGTATGGGGTATATCCGAGCTTGACGAACGTCGACCGGAACGGGGATTTGAAATACGAGGTGGACTTCCGGTCGGTGTACCACACGTTAATCGACCGCTGGCTTCAGGGTGACGCGAAGGGCACGCTTGCGAAAACGTACGAGAATCTCGGGTTTGTTTGAAACAAGTCCAAAAAGCGCCGAATGAAAGTATCGGCGCTTTTGTTCGGTAATCGCTATTATTGCCAAGCCTCGTACTCATCCAACCAATTATCGGACGATAGGGACGGCTTGCGTAAATATGCATTAGGGACATGATTGTTATAGGCGGCGATGCGCTCGTTGATCGCACGCAGGCCGGCGTCGAAATCGGCCGGAAGCGAACGGTGCTTATTCGCCATCAGCTTATCCAGCTTGGCGCGTATGTCGTGACGGAGCTTTAACCATTGCGGCAAATCGTCGGCGTGCTTGATTTCCAGGTAAAACGGATCGAATGCGGTCGTTTCTTCGCGACTGTTTATCGATGCTTCCATCTTGATCCCTCCTTGCGCAAGTTATCCTTCAAGGGAACTTCTTGATTTCATTATACATCGCGAGGCGTCGGCGGAGGCTGCGTGTTATGGCGGATTAGAGACAACTTTATGACGGAATGATGAAACCAAATATATGTTTCTTGACTATGGAATATGACGGATTGGCGAATAATGGAGGCTATGGCGGTGCATGCTAACCGGTGGAACGGCAGGAGGTGAAACCGATGGCAAGCCAACAAGTGAAGCAGCAAGCGCAAAAAATCGTGGAAAGCTGCAACAAGCTGCAAAACATGGAGACGGACGAAGCGATCCGCAACGAATTGTCGAAAATCAAGCAATACTGCGCTACGATCGAAAATCAAATTTAGTCGGATGAAAGCGAAGGTCCTGGGATAAGCCTGGGGCTTTTGTCGTATTTTGCTACAGCGGCATAAGCATGATTCGTGCGTACGGAAGCGCATGCCCCGCACGATACACGATAGTTGAAGGCTAGCGGCTTTTGCAGGATCTTGCAGGGTCTTGCGGGACCGCGAATCCACCAAATAACGGAACTGACGTATGTTATGGACCCAAGTGCCATTGTCGATCGCAAAATAACGGAAAACCGTTCCGCTAAACCGCTGTTTACGTACATATCCCGCCTCGAAAGATCGATATAACGGAAGCGTGTTCCGCTATCTTCAAGTGTGTGACGGTATTCGGGACAATAGCGGAATACAGTTCCTTTATTTCCGGCGACACGTTGCACCTGCCCCATCCAGAGGCTTCGGGTTGTGTGGTGATGCGTGTTATACAAATGAAACCGCCGGATACCGGCGGTTTTCGCATTTTCAATACGGAAGCGGGTTTACTCGAAAAGGACCCGAAAGCGCACGCCGTCCGGTTCGTTGCACGCCTGAACGGACGCTTGGTGCAGCTCGGCGATCCGTTTGACAATGGCGAGACCGAGACCGAATTCGCCGTTCGCTCCGGAGCGGAAATGGCCGAACAGATCGTCCATCAATTCCGGCTCGATCGGCGGGCCGTCGTTGGACACGGTCCACGCTCCCCTGCCGCCGTCCGCTCCGCCGGGTTGGCTGGTAACCGTAATTCGCGACCTTGCGTAACGGATCTGATTGTCCAGCAAATTTTCCAGCGCGACCGTCCACTGGTCCGGGTCGCCTTGTAGGACAAGCGGCTCCATCCGAAGCGTCCACGTCAGCTCGGGACGCCGCCAACGAAGACGCTCGACAACCTGCTCCGTCAAACGGTCGAGCCGGAACGGTTCCTTCGTTACCGGCTTGTAGGTAGCATAATAGTCCAGCTTGGTCAAATACAGCAGCGAGCGTATCCGATTTCCGAGTCTTTCCGCTTCCTGATCGATGACCTCGACGGACGTTTGCAGGCTGCCTTTCGGATAGATGCCGTCCTGTATCGATTGCGCATAGCTGCGAATGACCATGACCGGGGTTTTCAGCTCGTGGGAAATGTGCTGGAGCAGGGTCTGCTGCGTTTCGTCCTGCCGGATGAGCTGCTGCCGCGCTTGCTCCATCGAGTGGGCAAGCCGGCCGAACTCGTCCTTGCGGTCGAGTCCGATCGGCTGCGTCCGGTTGCGGTCCGCGAGATGCTTGACGTCGTTTTCCAGCTTGACGAGCGGGCGCGACAAATATTTGGCCAGCCAGAGCGCCGGAATCCAGCTGAACAGCAAAATAAGGCCCATAATGAGGGACAGCCGGAACGACAGCTCCTTCACCAGCTTGTTCCGGTGCTCGTCCCACATGTAGGACAGCACGTACAGCTTGCGGCCCCGGAACGCTTCGGCGCGGATTACATAATACATTTTCTCGCCGTTCAGCCGATATTCGTACCGCTCGGCCGGCAGCGTCTGCTCGCGGGCTTCGGCGGCCAACAGCTGCTTGAATTCGGTCGGGAGCGTCGCGGGGTTCGGCAGCAGTCTGCCTTCCGGAGTCATGAACAAATGCCGGACCGTACGGATGTTTTGCTTCTCCTGATCGCGCTCGATCGCGGCCGGATCTTCCAGAAGCCGGTCGGCGATCCGGTCCTGCAGACGATTCGAGAGCAGCGAATTTTGCGCCTCCTCGATCGTCCTGTATATTTCCCGCGTAAAGTAACTGCCGAGAAACAACGGAATCGCGAGCAGGAGCAGCAGGGCGATGCCGGTCGTAATCGTCGTGATGACAAGCCAAATTTGCACGAACAAAGGCTTGTTTTTCACGATTGCACCAGCCTGTACCCGTAGCCGTACAACGTTTCCAGCCGCAAGTCGGTCAACTTCCTGCGAATGCGGCGGACCAGATCGTCGACGACGCGATCGGTGCCGAAATAATCTTCGCCCCATATATGATTGAGCAGCTGCTCGCGGGCGAACGCTGTTCCTTGGTGCTTCGCCAGGAACAGCACGAAATCGAATTCCTTCGACGTCAGCTCGATTATCGTATCCTGACGGTACAGGAGGCGTCTCGTCTCGTCGATATGGTACGGGGGAATGACGATTGTCGACACAGCCGGCTGCGTCTCGATCTGCGGTGCGCCGTAAATGCGCTCGAGCAGCCTGCGGCTGCGGATTACGAGCTCCCGGGGAAGAAACGGCTTCGCCAAGTAGTCGTCGCTGCCCATCTCGAGTCCGATCACCCGGTCCAGGTCCGCATCCCGGGCCGAAATAAAAATAACGGGCATACCCGGGGAGTCGGCTTTAATCTCGCGTATAAGCTGGAACCCGTCCACATCGGGAAGCATAATGTCCAAAATCCACAGGTGCGGCCTTTCCGGAATCGCCTTGCGCGCCTCTTCGCCCCGCAGGAAGCTGCGCACTTGCCAGCCTTCCTTGTGCAAATAAGTGGACAGCACCTGATTCAAATTGGTTTCATCCTCCGCTATATAAATGCGAAACGGCACGGCTCTCAGCCTCCTGGCGGGGTAGTTATGCCTTCATTATATCATGCCGGGCGCGGCCGCATTGCAGGCGAATTCCGGGTGCGGCAAAAACCCGACCGGTTCGTGATCCGATCGGGTTCCGTGCCGCGAGCCGGGCGCTGCTCTACTGCCCGGCCCGGGCGTCGGTTTGAGGCTGCGTCTGCGCCGGGGTCCGGTTTTTGTCCTGCTTGTGCTTCGGCGTCCTCGGCTGTACGGCTTGACCGTTCGCGTTCGGCTTCAGCTTGGCGATTTGGGCTGCCGTTTTTTCGTTGCCTTTTTTCAAGTCTTCGAGAATGGGGGCCAATGCCGCGCGGATGGCGTCCGCATCGTCGGCTTTAACCGCTTCGGTCAATTCTTGCCAATGCTTCATGGCGTCCTTGGCGGCGGCAACGGCTTCTTTTGGAAGCGCGTTTTTGAATCCGTCCTTCGAGGCGGCGAAAGGAACGGCGCGCGATTTCAGTTGATTGCGCACTTGCTCCTTCGTAATCGCGCCGCTCTCGACCTTTTGCTTCAGCTCGTCCTGCTTCGTCTTCCACTGCTCCTGAAGCTGTTTCTTTTGAGCTTTTAGAGCATCCTGGACTCCCTGGTCTTTCAGCAGCGCCTGCAGCTGCTCGCGGAGATTTTGCTGCTCCGTCAGGACCGCTTTCCAATCCGCGAGCGTAGCCGGCGAATATTTCTCGGCCAGCAGCTCCAAATATTTGTGCTGGTTTACTTGATTCGCGGCCATTTTGTGACTGAGCTTTCCTTTGAAAGGATTTTGACCGCGATCGCGGAAATCGTCGATCCGCTTGGCGAACGCTTCGTGTTTGTGCTTGGCCTCTATCGCGCGTTTCGCAGCGGGGCCGGCTTCCGCACCCGGCTTCGTCTGTTCGGCGGCATAAGCGGCGGCCGGAACGATCAGGGCAAGCGCCAGCGCGGCCGGCAGCAAAGTTTTTTTCAAGCGGGGTCGTTTCATTCAATCGTCCTCCGATCCAATAATAGGACATCCGGGTTCCTGCACCTTTACTGTAACGGAGAAATGAGGGAGAATCATGAGAAGATTATGGGAAATTGTGAGAAACGGAGGCCTATTATTGCCGCTGCGCCTTCCACCGCAGCTCGTCGTGGAGCTGGGTGAGCGAGTCGTCCAACCGTGCGGTCAACTCTTCCGTCAGAACGAACGATCCGTCCTCCGAACGGGCGACCCATTGATCGGTCGCATAGACGCCGGTCAAAATGTTCGTGCAGCTCATGGCCGAGAGCACCGGCTTCAGGGCATAATCGATCGACAGCAAATGGGCGATCGTACCGCCGATGAACAGCGGAAGCGCGACTTTGCCCTGCAGTCCTTTTTGCGGCAGCAGGTCGAGGAACGTTTTCAGCACGCCGGTATAGGCGGCTTTGTACACCGGGCTCGCGACGATCAGCCCGTCCGACTTCTCGATCGTTTGAAGCGCTTGCCGGATGGCGGTGCTTGCGAAATTCGCCTTGATCAGATCCTCCGCAGGCAGATCGGCCGCATAGATCGTTTCGACCGTATTTCCCGCCTGCAGCAATTTGCTTTCCGCATAGCCGGTCAAGCCATGCAGCCGAGAGCTTCTGGAAGGGCTCCCGGATACGATAGTGATAATTGCCATTGTTTGTTGTACCTCCTCGGTTCAGGGGACATAGTGTGCGAAAGCATAGACAGACGAAGCTAGGTTAACCAGCGGTCCATAATGAATTCAGCGTTCCCGGCGTTTTCCGACAAACGAAACACGGTAATCCGACACCGCTCCGACAGCGGGAAACGACGGCGGGAAGCGACGGCGCTTTTCGAGTTGGCGAGGCGAACCGACAGCAATTTTCGATTCGACGGCAAGGAACGACGGCGCTATTTGACGGCGGTTGCCGACAAGACGCCGGCTCGGATGCGACACGGAACGCTCATGGCCACGCGTGGTCGAGGATCGTTCGGCTTGATCGCCCGGTCCGGACCTGTGCTATTCTCCATAATATCGGCGAAAAGCAGGCAATCATTTAGACCAAGCCCAATTCATACTTGCCCACCGTCTCCCGCTGCTTGTCTACCGAGTCGTGCAGCGTCAACGTGCGGGCATTTCGGTAGTACATATCGAAGCCGTATGCGCGGGTAGCCGCCCTCGCCCCCATCACCTGGAAGACCGAGTTCGTAATGTCGAGCGACGTCTCGGTGGCAACGATTTTGGCGTGCGAGGCCGCGACGTGGACGGCAGCTTGCAGCTCGGGACGGTCGTTGTACGCTTGCAGCAGGCGAGCCGCACGCAGGACGAGCTGGCGGGCGGCGGCCAGCTTGGCAGCCATATCGCCCACCCGGAGCTGCGTAACCGGATCTTCGGCCGCCGACTTGGCATCCGACCAAGAACGGGCCTTTTCCTTGACGTACCGCAGCGCTTCCCGGTAAGCGCCCGTGGCGATGCCGACAAACTGGGCGGCGAAATGGATATGGAACTGCGAGGCGAAGAAGGGGGCATGCCGCGAGTAGTCCCCAGGTCCTCCCATGATATGGAGCTCGGGGACGAATACGTTGTCGGCCGTAACCGTACCGCTGCCGGTACCGCGCTGTCCCATACCGTCCCAGTCGTCCGCTACCGCAACGCCCGGTGCCGACAGCAGGACGACAGGCATCATGTACCGCTCCTCCTGATTGCCGTGGGCATCGTCCGAGACGGATCGCCAAAATGCCCATTTCGCTCCGGGCGAACCTGTCGCGAATATTTTTTTGCCGTTCAGGATGAAGCCGCCATCCGTTTTGCGCAGCGTGCTTGCGAGAGCGAAGCGGCTCGCGTTCGCCTCGCTGCCGAAGCTGGCGAACAGATTGCCGCGTAGCACGTCATCGAAAAAATGCCGTTTCTGTTTCTCGTCGCCCATCGCATGAATGAGCTGAACGCCCGTATTGTGCAGCGCGAACACCTGTGACGTGGAGGAGCAATAGGAGGCCAGCTCCATCAGGGCGAGCACGAGCAGCACGACGTCTCCTTGAAAGCCGGCCCCTCTTCCTCCGTACGGCTCGGGAACGGCCAGCCCGATCAGGTCCGCCTCCCGAAGCGCATCGATGCCCGCTTGCGGGTAAGCTCCGTCCCGATCCGTTTGCTTGGCCGCCGGACCGATGCGCCGGTCTCCAAGCTCTCTGATCCGCGTAAGCAGGTCGACTTGCCGCTCCGAATATTCCAACCGTTCTACGGCGTTTGCATGATCTTCATGACTGAACATAGTCGCTGTCCCCTTCTTAGTACGAGCTACGCACCGTTTCCCGGAGAGCGGCTCCCGGATGGTGCTCCGGCAGCCGGGCGTATCCTTTGCCGAACAGGCGCTCGCGGAACGTCCCTTCCTCATAATCCTTCTTGTGAATGCCGCGCTTTTGCAGCTCTGGCACGACCAAATCGACGAAATCTAGATAGGAGCCCGGCAGCACGTACGGCTCCAGATTGAAGCCGTCCACGTCCGTCGCCTCGACCCAATATTGGATTTTGTCCGCGACCTCCTCGGGCGTTCCGACTACGGTCAAGCCGCGGAATCCTTTCTGCAGGAAATCGTCCATCACTTCGCGCACCGTCTTCTTCGTCTTGCTGTATTTGGTAAACCGGTCGGTATGGGTTTGGCCCATCTCGGTATGGACGTTCTCGAATACCGAATCCGGATCGAGCGCCGTCAGATCGATGCCGGTAACGCCGGCATAGCTCGACAGCGTCGCTTCCGCGCTCTGATAGCTCAAGTATTGTTCGTATTTGCGCTGCGCTTCCTCGCGGGTGCGTCCCGTGACGACCGACAATCCGGTAAATACTTTCACGAAAGACGGGTCTCTGCCGTATTCCCGGGCCCGTCTGCGTATATCGGCGATCTGATCGCGCAATACTTCGACCGTAGGCGCCTTGAGGAAGACGCCCTCGGCATGCCTCGCGGCGAAAGCCCGGCCGCGCTCGGAGCTGCCGGCCTGGAACAGGACGGGCGTCCGCTGGGGAGACGGCGAAGAGCCATGGTACCCGGTCAGCCGGAAATATTTGCCCTCGTGGGTAATTTTGTGGACTTTGGCGGGATCGGTGAATACTCTGTTTTCCCGGTCGATGAGGAGAGCGTCGTCTTCCCAGCATCCTTCCCACAGCTTGTAGCTCAGATCCAAATATTCGTCGGCGATGTCGTACCGTTCGTCGTGGGGAACGAACTCGTCCTTGCCGAACAAATCGGCGGCCGATTTGTTGCTCGTCGTGACGACGTTCCAGCCGATGCGGCCTTTCGTAATATGGTCGAGCGTCGAGAAGCGGCGCGCATTGGCGTAAGGCGCCTCATAGGTCGTGGAGGTCGTCATCGTGAACGCCAAATGCTTCGTCGCCGCGGCCAAAGCCGGAATAAGCAGCATCGGATCGTTGCCCGGAATACCGGACGCCTCCCGGAACGCGAGCTCGACCCGCTGCTTGGGCGAGCCGTACGTATCGGCGAAAAACATGAAGTCGAATTTGCCGCGCTCGAGTATTTGCGCGATATTGGTCCAGTAGTCGATGCTGTTGTAATGAATCCGGTTTTGCTCGGGATGCGCCCAAATGCCCTGCGTCAAATGGTTGACGGCGTTCACTTCGAACACGCCCAAATGAATCTGTTTCATGATGCGTCTTCCCTTCTTCGTGAAGTAGTCGAGCGTTGCCATCGTATTCTAGGTCAAATGGCAGGCGACGAAATGATCGGGCGCCGCCTCCCGCTTGGGAGGCGGCGTATTCCGGCATAACTCGGTCGCGTATGGGCAACGGGTATGGAACGTGCAGCCGGCGGGCGGATCGAGCGGAGAGGGCGGCTCCCCTTGCAGGATGATCCGCTCCTTCTTGCGGACCGGGTCCGGATTCGGCACGGCGGACAAAAGCACTTTCGTGTAAGGATGAAGAGGAGTCGAGAACAAGCTGTCGACGGGCGCTTCTTCGACGATTTTGCCCAAATACATGACGCCGATCCGGTCGGAAATATGTCGCACCACGCCGATATCGTGGGCGATGAACAAATAGGTCAGCTTCAGCTCTGCTTGAAGCTGCCTCATCAGGTTGATCATTTGCGATTGGATAATGACGTCGAGAGCGGATACGGGCTCGTCGCAAATGACGATTTTCGGGTTCACGATCAATGCCCGGCCGAGTCCGATCCTCTGTCTTTGGCCCCCGGACAGCTCGTGCGGCAGTCTGTAATAGTGCTCGGCGGGCAGTCCGACGGTTCGAAGCATGCCGAACGCGCGCTCCGTCCGTTCCTTCGGGGTGCCGATCCCGTGGATCGCGAGCGGCTCCTCCAACGTTTTGCCTATCGTTCTTCGCGGATTGAGCGAGGAGAACGGATCCTGGAATACGATTTGCAGCTCCTGGCGCAGCGTCCGGAGCTCGCTGCGGGACAGGCGGAACAAATCGCGTTCCCGGTATACCGCTTCGCCCGCCGTCGGCTCCGTCAACCGCAGAAGCGTTTTGCCCAAGGTGCTTTTGCCGCAGCCGGATTCTCCGACGAGACCGTACGTTTCCCCCTCGTAGATGCGGAAGGAGACGTCGTCCACCGCCTTGACGACCGCTTTGCGGAAGCCGTTCGGCTGTTTGGCCGTATAATAGGTTTTCAGTCCGTTCACCTGCAGCAGCGGGGTGGCAACGGGACGGCTTTCGCCCGATACGGTCATCGTTTACGCCTCCATTCCGTCGATGTGATCGGCGTGCCAGCAGCGAACCGCCGTACCGTCCTTCAGCCCGGTCAGCTCGGGCATATCGTTCCGGCACTTGTCGTCCGCATAGGCGCACCTCGGTGCAAACCGGCAGCCGCCGGGCACGTCGTGAAGCGAAGGCACGCTGCCCTCGACCGCCTTCAACGGCTTCGAGCGGTCGCCGTCCAGACGCGGAATGGCCTGCATCAGGCCGATCGTATACGGATGGCGCGGCTTCGCGAACAGCGTGCGGGCATCGGCCGTTTCCACGACTTGTCCCAAGTACATGACGACGACCCGGTCGCATACTTCGGCCACGAGGCCGAGATCGTGGGTGATGAGCATGACGCTCATGCCGAGCTTGCGGTTCAGGCTGACAATGAGCTCCATAATTTGTGCTTGGATCGTCACGTCCAGGGCGGTTGTCGGTTCGTCGGCAATGAGCAGGCCGGGCTCGCAGGCGAGCGCGATGGCGATCATGACGCGCTGGCGCATCCCGCCGGACAGCTGATGAGGGTATTCGCCGACCCGGCGTTCGGGAGCGGGGATCCCCGTCAGGCGAAGCAGGTCGACCGCCTTCCGGTATGCTTCCTTCTTGCCCGTCCGGCGATGAAGCCGGATCGTCTCGGCGATCTGGTCGCCGATCGTATACACCGGATTGAGAGAACTGAGCGGATCTTGGAAAATCATCGATATGTCATTGCCGCGAATGTCCCGCATTTGCCGTTCGCTCAGCCCGAGCAGGTCGCGTCCGTCATACGAAATCCGTCCTTCGTAGGAAGCGGTGCGCCTCTCGTCGAACAGCCGGAGCACGGATTGGGCGGTCACGCTTTTGCCGCAGCCGGATTCGCCGACTACGCCCAATATTTCGCCTTTGTTCACATGAAACGACACGCCGTCTACCGCCGCCACAGGTCCGGCCTCCGTGTAAAAACGCGTTCTAAGCGCTTGAATGTCCAACAAAATCTGCTCGTTCGGCATATCGCCGCCTCCTTTCCCGTATCCGAAGTCACTATCCGCACTTCGATTGGCCCGGCTTTCTCGCCGCCTATGATAAGGTCATTGCCGCGATTTGCCCTTCCGCGCTTGCCTCGTATGCGGATCGAGCAAATCCCGCACGCCGTCCCCGAACAAGTTCATCGCCAGCACCGACACCATAAGCGCCAAGCCCGGAAACAGCGTCATCCACCACGAGTTGTAGATGAACATTTTACCGTCCGACAGCAGATTGCCGAGACTCGGGGTAGGAGCGGGAATGCCGGCACCGAGGAAGCTCAAGGCCGCCTCCACGATAATCGCTTCTGCGAAAACGAACGAGCCTTGCACGATAAGCGGGGATAGCGTATTCGGCATAATGTGCAGCCAGACGATCCGGGTATGGGAGGCGCCGAGCGCCCGCATCGCCTCGATATACGTTTGCTCCCTAGCCACGAGAGCGGCCGAGCGGACGACTCGGGCGACGGAAGGGACGAATACGACGATGAGGCAGACGATCAGGTTGCCCGCGTTCGGACCGAGCGCGGCCATAATCGCGATCGCGAGCAGCACGGCAGGAAAAGCGTACAAGCCGTCCATAAAGCGCATAAGCAATTGATCGAGCCATTTGTACATGGCGGAATACAAACCGATAACGAGACCGAAGGCGGATACGGCCAAGGCGACCGCAAAGCCTACCTCGGCCGATATTTTGGTCCCGTAGACGACTCTGCTGAACACGTCTCTGCCGAAGTTGTCCGTGCCGAACCAGTGACCCGGGCTTGGCGGGGTCAGCCGTTTGACGATATCGACGTCCTGCGGATCGCGTGCGGCGATCCACGGCGCGAACAGGCTGACGACGGCGAGCAGGACGATTAGCGCGATGCCGGCCATAGCCGCTTTGTTCGCCAGCAGCCGGCGATAGAACAATCTTCGCTGACTGCCCGCCAGCGTCGAACGTTCGGCGACACGGGCGTCTGAAGCGATTTCCGTCATTTCGTCTTCCTCCTCCTTTCCGTTACTTGCCCAGTCTGATTCTCGGATCGACGGCGGCATACAGCAGATCGACGATCAGGTTGACCGCGACATAGACGAACGCGATGAACAGCACGAGCCCTTGAATGACCGCATAATCTCTCCGTTCCACGGAATGGACGAGCATTTGCCCGATGCCCGGAATATTGAAAATCGTTTCCACTACCGCAGCCCCGGCCATAAGCGTGCCGAACGTTCCTCCGACCACTGTAAGGATCGGAATAAGCGCGTTGCGCAGCACATGCTTGTATACGAGAGCCCGTTCGCTTACGCCCTTGGAGCGCGCCGTCCGGACATAGGGCTCGTTAAGCACCTCGAGTACGGAGGAACGGACGATTCTCGCGATGACCGCGGATATGACGACGCCGATCGAGACGGCCGGCAATATTAAATATTGCAGGAAGTTCCACAACCCGTCGCTTAAAGGAGCGTATCCGGAGACGGGAAGCCACCTCAGACGAACCGCGAACAGCAGGACGAGAAACAGGCTGAGCAAAAAGCCGGGAATCGTAATGCCGAGCAGCGAGTAGGCGGTAAGAGCTTTGTCGGCGAATTGCCCTCTTCGGACGGCCGCCCGGATACCGAAAGGCACCGCGATGGCGAGCGCCACGAGCTCGGCCAGCAGTGCCAGCGATACGGTAGGCTGGAGGTGCTCCGCGATCGCTTCCGAGACGGGCTGCTTCAAGAAAAACGAATTGCCGAGATCCCCTCGCAGCGCCCCGCCGACCCAGCGCAAATATTGTTCGACAAGCGGGAGGTCGAGTCCCATCTGCCCGCGCAGCTGGCGGATCGTCTCCTCGTCGGCGCCGTCCCCTAGCATGACCCTGGCGGGATCGCCGGGAATCAAGTAAATGATCAGAAACACGACGACGGACATGATGACGATAACCGGAAGCAACGCCAGCAGACGTTTCATAATGTAAGTTCCCAAAACGGACTCCTCCTCGCCGCTACTCGAACGCTTTCGTTGTTAGCGTTATTTCAACAGCTTCGTATTAGCCAAATTCGGGAACCCGCTGAACAGGGTAAGTCCCGTCAAGTTTTTGCGGACCGCGCTGTAGCTGTATGTGTCGCCGATTTTGACAGCGGCCAAATATTCCCATTGGTACTGCTGCAGCGCATCGTTCGCCGCTTTGATCTCTTCGGGCTTGATCGCCGAGGTCGACTTTTTGAGCAGCTCCGCGAGCTTGGCATCGTCCGCGAACCCGTAGGTCGGATTCAGGTACAGCAGCTGCGAAGGCGTGGACGGCATCGTAAACGGCCCGACGTAAATGTCCCATACGTTCGGATCCGCCCGCTTGGTCAGCATCGTCGCGTAATCGTAAATGTCGATTTTCGTTTTGACTCCGATTTTCTCCAGCTGGTCCTTGACCATCAACGTCGCGTTGTAGAAATTACCCGTATCCTTGGTCGTCAATAGGGTGACCACCTGGCCGTTGTATCCGGCATCCTTCAGGAGCTGCTTTGCCTTGTCGGGATTTTTCTGGTTGTAATTTTCTTTGCCCGCTTCGCTATAAAATTTGGAGTTTTCCTTGTACATGTAGCTCGGGTTCAGACGATACAGGTCCGGCGTCGAGACAATGCCGAGCAAGATTTGGTCGGCGTCAAGGACGGCCGCTACCGCCTGGCGGTTTTTCACGTTGGAGAACAACGGCGACTTTTTGTTGAACACGAGATTGAAGTCGGTCGTCAAATTTTTTAAAATTTGCACGTCCGGCTGGTTTTGCACCTTCGGCAAATTGTCGAGGCTGACGTCGACGTATGGAAAGTCCTTCGACAGGAACGAAGAGAACCGGGTCGCGTTGTCCGTGGCGAGCGTGAAATAAATGTTGTTCACGAGCGCTTCCTTTTTGCCGGAAAATCCGTCGGCCGCCGTCTTAAGTGACTGGTACTGTTCGAATTTGGTCACGTGCACGTACTGGTCCTTTTTCCATTCGACGATTTTGAAAGGCCCGGTGCCGATATAGGCATTGACGCCTTCCGGAGCGGCCGAATCGATGACTTCCTTCGGCATGATGCCGGCGAAATTCAGTACGTGGCTCAGCTGGGCGAGCGTGTCGTTTTGCGGATTTTTCAAATTCAGCACGACGGTGTAGTCGTCTTGGACGGCGAACTGGGAGTCTCCGAACGACGATTTCGCCCTAGCCGCCTTGTCCTTCCACCGGTTCAGCGAAGCGGCGACGTCCTCGGCTTTCATTTCTTTGCCGTTGTGGAATTTGACGCCTTTGCGCAGCAGGAACGTATACGTTTTGCCGTCGGCGCTCAGCTCGTACGATTCGGCCAGCATCGGAACGGGCTCATATTTGGAGTTGAAGGCGAACAGCCCTTCGAATACGTTCAGCACGACCGTCGCATTGCTGCCCCCTAGAGATAGATGAGGGTCCAAGGTCGGGATCGTTTGGCTGAGCGGGTACTTCAAATCGGTCGCGACGGCTTGTCCTGCCGTGTCTCCGGCTGTCCCGGAGGAAGCGTTTCCCGATCCGGCATCGGTGGAGCTTTTATCCGAGCAGCCCCATACGGCGAATAATGCGGCAACTAAACCGACGAGCAGCAGATGGCGATAACGTCTCATGGTGAAAAACCTCCCCTTATATTGGCAATGTAAAAGTTTGTTAATCTTTACTAATCCAATTGAATTAATCGGAATTAAAATGGAATGTGATTATCATACAAGAAATTTCGGCATTTGTACATTGAATGATTGTAAAGACCGAGTTTAACATTTATAAATCTTGAGGCGTTGCGGGGAGCGCACCCGCTCGGCGAAACGCCGCCGCGTTTTGCCTGCAGCGGAGCGAATCGGCTCGGCGTAGGGAATCCTGCATGCGGGGCTGAATCACGCCAGCATTCGGAAAAAGCATCCGGCCGCAACGTCTCGTTCGATAGCTTTTACTCGTCCCAATGGAGCAGTTTGTCCGCCACTTTGACGAACAGCTGCACGCCGGTTACCAAGGCGTCCTCGTCGAACGTAAATCTCGGATGGTGATGCGGATAGACGATGCCTTTGTCCGGATTGCCCGCTCCGATATTGACGAACGTGCCGGGAGACTTTTGCTGGTACGCGGAAAAATCTTCGCCGCTCATGCCGGGCGGCGTGCGGACGACTGCCGCCGGGCCGGCCAGCTCGACGGCCGCTTGCTCCACGATGCGCGTAACCTCCTCGTCATTGACGACGGGATGGTAGCCGAGCACGTAGTCGAGCTCGAACTCCGCGCCGTGTGCGACGGCGACGCCCTGTACGATGCGGCGCATCAACGCCGGGACCTCTTCGCGTACCGTTGCGCCGAAGCTGCGTACCGTTCCTTTGAGCACGGCCTTGTCGGGAATGACATTGTGCGAAGCGCCGGACGTGAATTGGGTGACGGATACGACCAATCGCTCCAAAGGGTCCGTATTCCGGGACACGATATGCTGCAGGTTGCTCACGATTTGCGCGCCGATCGAGATCGGATCGACGGCCCGATGCGGGAAGCCGGCGTGACCGCCGTAGCCTTTCACGGTAATCGTAAAATTGTCCGGAGACGCGGCCATTTCGCCGTATGCGACTCCGATTTGACCGACTGGCAGCTTCGAGGACAAATGCTCGCCGAATACCCAGTCGACTCCGTCCATGACGCCCGCTTCGACCAGCTCTTTGGCCCCTCCCGGCGGCAGCTCCTCGGCATGTTGGAACAGAAAGCGGATTTCGCCGTGCAACCGTTCCTTTCTCTCGGCCAGCAGACGTGCGGTGGCGAGCAGCATCGCCGTGTGACCGTCATGGCCGCAGGCGTGCATGACGCCCGGATTGGCGGAGGCGAACTCGAAATCGTTCTCCTCCGCAATCGGCAATGCGTCGATGTCCGCCCGCAGCGCCAGCGTCTTCCCCGGCCGGGAGCCGATCAAGCGGGCCATGACGCTTGTTGGCGTCGGACGGCTGACGATCAGCCCTTCGAAGCCGTGCAGCGTCTTCTCCACGTACCGGGCCGTCTCGCTCTCTTGGAACGAAAGCTCTGGATGGCGGTGCAAATGTCTTCTCCAAGCTACGACCCGCTCCTTGATCCAATCCGGCAACGGATTGGTCGCGGTTTCGGATCGCGGGTCAGCCCCGGACTCGGAGCCGGTATCGGATTCAGTTCCAGTTCCAGTTCCAGTTCCAGTTCCAGTTCCAGTTCCAGTTCCAGTTCCAGTTCCAGTTCCAGCTCCAAACCCGCTTACATGCTCCGCATTCGTTCCGAATCCGATTCCCTTATTCCGCTCGTTATCGCTCATGGTGGGAATGCCCCTCTCTGCTTCTAGTTGGTCGACCGGTACATACGCGGCGAATCGTTATAAGCGCAATCGTCGTCAGTCCCGCTCGTAAGCTTGCAAGGCGTTTACCCGGTGCGCTACCGCCGAACCGGCTTTGAGCGCCGTGGCGACCAGCAGCGTCTCGGCGAGCTCCTCCAGGCTTATGCCCGCCGACTTGGCGCGCCCGGTAAAAATGTCGATGCTGTAAGGATTGCCGATGACAAGCGCGGAGCCGACGGCGACCAGCAGCTTTTCTTTTTCCGACAGCAGACCGGCTTGGAGCGAGTTGAACTGGTATTCCGCGAAAGCGGTATACAGGCTCTCGTTCACTTGCTCCAGCTGTTCCGCGAGAGCGATATTGCCGCGCGGAAACAGATCGTCTTCCTTGCGTTCGCCGAACGCTTTCCACGTATTGGCCGTATTGTAAAAGACGGAGTGGGCGTTGACGGCCGCGGCGACGACACCGGCCTCGAACAGCTCCTCGAACGACGCTTTCGCCGCTTTCGCCTTGCCGACGTGGGCTTCGATGCAATAAGGGCAGCCGGTAATTTGGGCGACGGCGACGGCGATGAGCTCTTTCGTTCTCACCGATAAGACGCCTTCGGCCAAAGCCTGCTTGTTGAATTCGCCGAACGCTTTGAAGCTTTCGGGAGCGTAGCCGAACAATTTGGCGGAGAAGCTGGGCGTGTGTCGGGTGTACAAGCTGTCGTTGGACATAAGAATAGTAGCCTCCATGTGATTGTTTTATTAAATCAAGGTAATCCGCTTGATTTAGTAGGGTATATATTTGTTATAATAGGGCAAAGAGCTTCGGAAGTATAATTGAAAAATGTAATGGGGTCGTTTAGCAATAGTAAAGAAAGAGAGGTTGAACCGGATGGAAATACGACTGATCAAAACGTTTCAGACGATCGTGAAGCTGGGCAATTTCCAACGGGCCGCGGAAGCGCTGCAATATTCGCAGCCGACGATCACGATCCAGATCAAGAAATTGGAAGAGGAGCTCGGAGTGAAGCTGTTCGAACGGGGCAAGACGATTACGCTTACGAGCGCGGGGAGGGTGCTGCTCGAACGGGCGGATTCGCTGCTGAAGGAGTACGACGTGTTGAACGGGGCTTTGAGCGATTTTATTCAGGGTGACGCGGGCGTTGTCCGGGTCGGGGCGTCCGAGCCGTCGGCGAGCAACCGACTTCCCGCGGTGCTGGCGGAATTCAAGAGCAGCAAGCCGAAGGTGCAGATCCACGTAACGATCAGCACGACGAAGGAACTGATGCGGATGCTTGTCGAGGATCAAATCGATTTTGCCTTGTGCAACCAACCGGAGCCGCATCTGGAGCTGGAATTCCATCCGCTGATCCGGGAGAAGTTCGCCTTGCTGCTGCCGGACGACCATCCGCTTGCCGAGAGGGACGATATCAGGCTGAAGGATTTGAAGGACGAGAAATTTTTGTTTACGCCCGGCACGTGCCCGTTCCGGATCCGGATCGAGGAGATGATTACGCGAAGCATCGGAAAGCTCCGTCATAACGGGATGGAGGTTGCGGGGATTACGGCGATCAAATATTTCGTCCAGGCGAGGCTCGGCATCGCGCTGGCGCCGATCGTGGCGATATCGCCGGCGATTCCCGGAACGGTCGTGAAGCCGATAGCCGATATGTTGGACGGACCTGAGCTCGGACTGCTGACCCGGCGTAACGCTTCGGGGAGCAAAATCAGCGAGTATCTGCTTGATGAAATCAAGCAAACGCTGCGCGTCCGGGCTTGAAACGGACAACTGAATCCGGTCTAATCGGGCCAATAACGGCACTTCTTGCTCGCAATCCCAAAGCTTTCCCGATCGTCCCGTGCGGGGGCTGAGTGAGGGAAGCTTTTTTGCACATTCGCCCAAGCCGGCATCGGTCTTTTATTATAGTGAATGCCTGCTTTAGCTTTTTCAATTGTACAAAACGGATGCATTCCGTTATGCTCTCTTGTGTGGCTAACTCTACTATTCCGATGGGTAAATAATAGTATGTAGACGGAAGGATCGTGAATCCGACAATGAAAAAAATCCATTTGGGCATATTCGATATCCATACACCGAATCAGATGACGCAGGGCTTGTGGACGCATCCGGACAATCAGACGGTTCGCTACAAGGAGCTGTCGTTCTGGATCGAGCTGGCGCAAATACTCGAGCGCGGAAAATTCGACTTCATGTTTTTCGCGGACTCTTACGGCTACCCGAAAAACAAACGCGAGCTGGCATTCCGCGAAGCGGTGTATACGCCTTCGAACGATCCGATGCTGTTGATCTCCGCATTGGCGGCGGCCACGAAGCATCTCGCATTCGTCACGACGGCTTCGCCCTCGTACGAGGCGCCGTTCGCGAATGCCCGGCGTTTCTCCACCCTCGATCACCTGACGAACGGCCGCATCGGCTGGAACGTAGTCGCCACGGGAGGCGTCAGCGGCGCGGAATGCTTCGGGCGCGGTGCGGTTTTGCCCCATAACGAGCGGTACGATCAGGCCGAGGAGTTCATGGAGGTCAGCTACAAGCTGCTGGAAGGCAGCTGGGAGGACGATGCGGTTTCGGCGGACCGCGAAAGCCGTTTGTATGCCGATGCCGGCAAAGTGCATATTGTCCGGCACAAGGGCAACTATTTCAACGTCACGGCCTCTCACGCGAGCGAGCCGTCGATCCAGCGAACGCCTGTCCTGTTCCAGGCGGGAAGCTCCGACCGGGGCCGCGATTTTGCGGCCAAGCACGCCGAAGGCGTATTCCTCAAAGCGCCTACGCTCGAGTCGTTGAAGGCTCAAGTGGAGGATATACGGCGGCGGGCGGCCGCATACGGGAGAGGAGCGAGCGAGATCAAAATCTTTACCGGACTGTCGGCCATCGTCGGCCGGACGAGAGTGGAAGCGGAGCGCAAGCGGGACGATTACAGGCGGCACAGCAGCCGGGAAGCCGCTCTGCTCACCTATGAGAATGCCACCGGTATCGATCTGGCCGCGCTGGACCCGGACGCTCCTTTTGCCGATATGAATACGGAGCAGGGGCGGACGCACACGGAAAGGTACACGAAGCATAGCGCCAAGCCGCAAACGGCGCGCGACGTCATGGACAATTTCGCGGAGAAGGAGTTCCGGGGCATCACGTTGTGCGGAACGGCCGAAGATATTGCGGACCGGATGCAGTACTGGGTCGAGGAGACCGGGGTGGACGGCTTTAATCTGGAACGGTACGTGCTTCCCGGTACGCATCTCGACTTCGTCGATCTGGTCGTGCCCGAGCTGCAGAAGCGGGGGATGTTCCGCCAACAGTACGAAGAGTCTACGCTCAGGGAGCGTTTGTTCGGCAAAGGGGCGACGCGGCTCGCCGACAGCCATCCAGGCTCCGGCTACAGGCGCCCGTCTCACGAGCGGGAGTGAGCGAGGACTGCCGGGTGCCGTTGCGTGCCGCTGCCACGCCGGCCGTGCTGCCGCGACCTACCGCAAAATGTTCCGCATAAACACATTTCCCCTCCAAGCCGGGACCGTATACGTCGGGTAGAGTGGCGACCGGCACGAAACCGTTTTTGCCGTAAAAGGCGATGACGTCGCAATCCTCCGCATAGGTCATTATGAACAAGCAGTAGGCCCAGCGGCTTCGGACGACCTCTTCGGCGTGCCGGAGCAGCTTGGTGCCGCTGCCGCTTCTTTTGCAGCCCCGGCTTACCCCTATTTGCAATAGCTCCGCCCTGGCCCCCAACGCGCCTATGCCTTCGGGGCCTCTTCGTGCAGGACGGAAACAATCCCGAACGCTTCTTCATTCGTGCGATCGCGATAAGCTTAGAACAAAGCTCCTCGCGCGTAAAAGGCGCGGATCCGGTTCCGGAGCCACCGTTCATGGCCGGGAACGCCTCTGTCCAATTTGCCATGCTCGACTTCGGCCAGCGGCCTCGGGAAAGCCCATTTCCCGACTCGTGAAACCCGTTTCCGAAATTTGCACTAAATTTGCGAAAAATATTTTAAAAAAAGTGTTGTTTATTTCACCCAACCCGCTACAATTAACTTGTCAAAACGAATTATTTGGAGGGATATGCGGTGAGTAAAATCAAAGTGGCCATTATCGGCTGCGGTACGATCGCCAACGGCCAGCACATCAAAGCGTATTTGGCCAACCCGGATGCGGAAATCAAATATTTCTGCGACATTATCAAGGAGAGAGCCGACAAGGCCGTGAACGACTACGGCTGCGGCGTAGCGGTAGAAGATTACCGCGTCATCCTGGACGACCCGGAAGTCGAAGCGGTATCGATTTGCACGCCGAATAACGGGCACGCTTCGATTACGATCGACTGCTTGCGGGCAGGCAAACACGTGCTCTGCGAAAAACCGGCCGCCAGAACGTACGCCGAGGCGCTGGAAATGCAAAAGGTTCAGCAAGAAACCGGCAAGGTGCTCAATATCGGCGTAGTGAACCGCTTTAATACGGGCGTCAACATTATTAAGAAAATGATCGAGAACGGCGACCTCGGAGAGTTGTATCACGTATATGTCAGCTTCCGTTCGCACCGTTCCATCCCGGGGTTGGGCGGAGCTTTCACGACCAAGGCGATCGCCGGCGGCGGGGCTCTGATCGATTGGGGCGTTCATTATCTCGATATCGTCATGTACTGCTCGGGCGATCCGAAGCCGCTCACGGTATCCGGACAGGCGTTCAGCAAGCTCGGCAAAGACATGCCGAACTATACATACACGAGCATGTGGGCAGGACCCCCTAACTATGAAGGCACGTACGATGTGGACGACTCCGTCACCGCGTTGATTCGTACGGAAGGTCCGACCGTTACGGTAAACGGCGCTTGGGCGCAAAACATCGGCGTCAGCGAATCGTTTATCGATTTTATCGGCGACAAAGCCGGCATCCGGCTGCAATATGGCAAAGAGTTCGTCATCTACAGCGCGAAAAACGGCGCCTTGCTGGAAACGACGCCGAAGTACAACGCGGGCAACATGTTCCAAAACGAAATCGACGGCTTCCTGAACTGTATCCGTACCGGCGAGAAATCGCCTGCCCATATCGATTCCGTCATCGTTTCGTCGCAAATTATCCAGGCGATCTACGATTCGTCGGACTCGCGCAAAGAAATTTCGTTGAATTCCTGATCTCCGTAATCGCACGAGTTCAGAGGAAAAAGGCCGGATCGGAAACGACCGGCCTCTTCTTCATGCTCGTTTTCGCAGAGCGTCCCCGTTACAAATACCCGGCCAAGCGGATCAGGATATCCGCCCTCTCCTGCGTATATACGGGGGCGCTCGTGCATGTAACTGGAAAACATACATCTATTTGGGCTAACACAACCGGTAAACAAGCGATAACTGGAAAACCTCCATGTAATTCCGCCGATATGAGGTATCAAGCAGGGAGTGGGGCTGAGTAACAGTAGGTTTTCCAGTAAAATTGTGATTTCCGCGAAAAAGTGCCGAAATAACTGTATGTTTTGAGGCTATTTAAAAAGTCTGCAAAGAAAGGAAGCGCCGGAGACAAGAGGTGGGGGAATGCGCTCCACATCCGTTAAAATCGTGTTGCTTTAAGTAAAATCGTGTTGCTTTAAGATTTTTGCGGTTACAACACGATTTTAAAGTCAATCGCTTCGTTTTCCGCACATTTCCCCCAGCTCTTTTTGCAATGCGAATCTCTCTTTTTGACTTTTTTCAACAACCGGATTTTTTACAGATGCGTCCACTCGTTCCCGTCAGGCGTCATCTATATCCCCCTCTCTGTCGATTTAGAAAAATAGTGTCGAATGTCCTCCTTTCGTCATATCGGCCAAAACGCCGTCTTTGCGCCAAAATTCGGTGTCGCCTTCCATAGCGGCCAACGTGCAGAAAATATGCTTGTCATTATCCTTATCTACAGCCGCATTCAGGATGCGAAAGCTGAGGCGGGGAGCGCCGGCGAATTGCGGAATGGACGGATTGGCAATCGCCTTCCGGCCGGTCGTTTTATGATCGAGAACCGAGTACGGGGTGTACACCGTATGGTCGGCGACGCCTTGATAGGCGCTAAATTCGACGTCGCTCGCCGAAGGAAGGATGAGCAGCCGCTGCGAGCCTTTTTGCGTGTCGTTCTCGCCGTTGATTTCGTCGAAGAAGACGATATTCTTGTCGATTTTGCGGTCTTCCCGGAACGGGTGGGCGTGGGCGAGCGGGATCAAATGCTTTAAATAAGGTCCCCACATGACGCCGTTTTTGCCCCCGGCAATGAGAACCGTGTCGCCGCCGGGATCGTCGCGGTCCAAGCCCAGCCCCCATTCATGGGCGAACATTTTATGGGGAGACTCCTTGTAATGCTGGAGCATCATCTCGTCGCCGCCCTGCATGCCGTCCAAGGCGGCTTTGTCCTGTTTCGTTATTTTCTGGATGACGGCTCTGCCCTCGGCTTCCTTCATGCCATCCTTGTAGTAGACGTCTTCGTCCTTTTTGACGCTATCGGGAATGGTACGCTGGATAAGCCCGGATGCGCCGGTCTGCGCGGACACCATCCGTTGGACGGCATAGTTGCCGATCGTCCGCTGGAGGTGCTGGACGTGCAGGGCTGTCGAAGGCAAATAAGCCGGACGGGCGCTCGGAGAGGATGCATGCATAGCTTTATTTTGCGCTTCCTCGCGGGAAGGGCGGGAATGCGCCGCTTTGGCAGTGAAGTGCTTCATCTTCGGTCAAACCTCCTCGGACCATTTTTCCAATTCATACCTAAAATGTAGCATGGCTCTCCGTTTCGCGCAATCCGGCTTCCCTTGACTCGATTGGAGCGGTTGTCGAGGTGCCGACGCCCTGGTTTCGCCAAGTCGCCCGGGATTGCGGCATCGCGGCCCTCAGGCCGGTCGGAAGGACGCTCGCCGTTTTGGCCGCGACCGATACGGATTGAGCTTTCCGAAAAATAAAACGGAGAAGCCGCATGGGCTTCTCCGCTCTTCGACCGGCCTTGCGGCCGGTTTTTTTCAAAACTGGAAGTAGATGAACGTGTTCTGCTCGCCGCGCAAAAACAGGATGAGCAATGCCGCGATCCCGGTATACACGACGGCCCGTACCGGAGCCGGAAAGTATTTGTGCCACCATTCCGACAGGCCGGAGCGGTGCTTGTGCAGGAAATATTCGACGACATGCAGTCCGAACAGCAGCACGACGATGCCCAAATAGACGTTCAAGCCGGTAAATTGGAACGCTTCCGGCCGCAGCATCCGCTTGATCAGCGACAGCGCGTCGCGCAGACCGTTGACCCGGAACAGCACCCAGGCGATACAGGTGATATGGAAGAAGACGACGATGGCGATGAACCGGTAGATGAAGCTTTTGTCCAGGAAGCCGAGGCCGAGCTTTTCCTTGATCATCATATATAGTTTATGGATCGTCGCGAGCAGGCCGTAAAACATCCCCCAGGCCACGAAAGTCCAGGAGGCGCCGTGCCATATGCCGGATATCGTCATCGCGATGAACAGGTTCGTATATTGGCGGACTTCGCCGTTGCGGGAGCCGCCGAGCGGGATGTAGATGTAATCCTTGATCCAGTTGGACAGCGTAATGTGCCAACGCCGCCAAAATTCGGTCGGATTTTGGCTCAAGTAAGGCGTGCGGAAGTTGACCGCAAGCTCCATGCCGAAAAAGTATGCGATCCCGAGCGCCATCTCGCTGTACGCCGAGAAGTCGAAAAAGATTTGAAAGGCGAACATGTAGGCGGCGACCCAGCCTTCGGCGCCGGTCAACGTCGCGGTGCGCGAAAAAAATTCGTCCACGTGGGGCGTCAAATAGTCCGCCAGCACGACCTTTTTGAAAATGCCCAGCGTAAGGAAAAATGCTCCCAGCCGGAAATTGGCGGCGCTGAACCGGATTTTGCGCAGGTTGTCGATTTGCGGCATAAATTCTTTGCCGCGCATAATCGGTCCGGCGACCAAATGGGCATAAAAGGAAATGAACACCCAGAACCGCAGGAGCGATTGCGCAGGCTCCCACCGCTTCTTGTACACGTCGACCAAATAGGCGATCATTTGGAACGTGTAGAACGAGATGCCGATCGGCAGCACGATTTTGAGCAGAAACGAGTTATCCGTCAGCAGCTTGATCGAGAGCCAGTTTTCCGCCGAACGGATCAGAAACGTCGTGTATTTGAAGAAGACCAGGTTAGCCACGTTGACCACGATCGAGAACCAGAGGAAGAAGCGGCTATAAGGCCCTCTCAAAGCTTTGGAGCAATAATAGGTGAAAGCCGTCATCGCCAAGAAGAGCAGCAGGTTGCCTACTCCGGCGACGACGTAGAAGATCATGTTCGCTATGGTCAAGATCGGGATTCGCCAGCGCGGGAACGCATAGAAAAACACGAGCGAGACGATCATCAGCGCGATAAACTCGGGTGTATGAAAAAGCATCGAAAGTTCTCCTATCCGATGGAAGTGTCTATTTCTGCAAATACGGCCACAAAATATCGGCGAGCATGGCGTTGCCTTCCGGCGTCATGTGGGTATGGTCGGAATAATAATCCCCCGGAATGACTCCTTCCAGATCGATATAGGCAACTCCTTTGGCCGCCATCATCCGGTCGATTGCCTCCAGATTCGCTTTATAGCCGGACAGCTCCACGGATTCCTTCATCAGATCGTGGTTCGTACCGCTTAAGACGACCCATGTCCGTTTCCCCTGTTGATGGGCCAGCATTTTGTTCAGGAAGTAAACGTCCCAATTGTTCTCCGACAGATCGAACGGCTTGTCCGTAAAGCTGGCGATCAGCTGCGGGTCCTGCAGCAAATCGTAGAAGTTCAGCCCGATCGATTCCTGCCACTCCTTCTTGATCGTCCAGGCGCGCGAATCGTCCAGCGAATCGTCGGGAACAGGCTGGTTGCGTATATGTACGAGCCAGAGGCGATGCATTTGCTGGCGGAAGTAATCCTTATAGCGAATGAGCGACAGATGGGGCAGCCAGTCTTCGTGCAACGCGCGCGTGAAATATTCGTAAGGGTTGTCCGGCGTCTCGAAGCCGGCGCTCGCAAGCTGCGGCAGCACGTGCTCGTATGCCTCGCGATCCAGCCTGCGCAATTCGTTCCCGAGCCAAAATACGGCGGGCGGGGTCGGCTCCCTGGGGATGAACGACGCGTAACGAATATTGAACAGCAGCCTGTCGCTGGAAATGCCGAATTTGTCCAGCTTCAGCAGCATCGTGTACATATCGCCAAGCTGCATCGCCGGAAAAGCCAAATTGTAGACGGCCGGGGCTCCGGGCTTTTGCTGCAGGAAGACGTTGACCGGCTGGTCCGAATTGCCGGGACTGCCGTACAAGATCGAGTCGCCGAGGATGACGATATAATCGTCGCGTCCGCGCTTGTCGATGTCCCGCTTCAACTGCTGCAGGACGGCATCGATGTCGTGCGTGTTGCTGTTGTTCAGCATGAGCGTGTAGTCCATACGATTGCGATATACGTCGGAAAGCGAGAATGCGTAAGGAAACAAAAATTGCAGGGCGATGAAGAGAACAAGGACGTATTTGACGGATTTCATCTAGTTTGGTTTCACCTTTTTCCAAATTCAATAGTACTATTGTGTCTGAACATTGATTAGACGTCAACTATCGTTGAAAAGTTTTGAATTACGGCGTAATTTGGCAAAAAAGGAGGGCATCCCGAAACGGCCGCGTCGAGGTTCGACACGTTTCCCGATCGAGGATCCCGATTGGCGCTTGCCGGATGCGGCAGGCGTACGGTATAATGTTTCCAATTGTTTCATATCCAATGTGCGATGAAGAAGAGAAGTACGCATGTGCGAAAGCGTCAGAGAGCCGGTGGCGGGTGCGAACCGGTGCGGACGGCATGCCGAATGGACTTCCGAGCATCCGGACCGAGACGGTTCCGATTGCGGCAGCTTGAGCCGCGCGGAGCGTGTAGGCTCCGGCGGGAAACCTACCCGATATCCATGGGCACGGTATCGACAACGCATTAGCGTGCACGCCTTTTTCGGCGCGGCAGGGTGACGTTGCTCCGTACCGCAAAAGCGAGTTTGCCGCAGGGCAAACTAATTAAGGTGGCACCGCGGGCTTTCCGTCCTTTTGTATAGGGACGGAAGGCTCTTTTTTGTTTTTATTGGCGGTAGAAAGCCAAAGGAAAGCATCACTCCGGAGGAACGGGAAAGGACGTGGTCGCGAATGAGCGACGGTTGGTGGCAAACGCAAACGATAGCGGCGATACGCCGGAAAGACCACGCAAGCGGAACATTTATCCGCAAAACACGATTCGTCAGGAGAGGCATATTCAAATGGAGGGATTTCGATGACTAGTAAGAACCATATCGCGGGGCCAAGCTCCGGGCATCACCAGGAAGCATATCGGGGAACGGGACGCCGTCCCGGCCTAATATCGGGCATTCGTCCTACGGGAGAGCTGCACGTCGGCAACTATTACGGCGCGCTGAAAGGGCTCGTCGATCTGCAAGAGCGTTACGACGCACGCTACTTCATAGCGGACATTCATTCGCTCACGACTCATCCGAAGCCGGACGATTTGCGCGGCCATGTGGTCGGGACGGCCCGCAACTATTTGGCCGGAGGGCTCGACCCCGAGCGGTGCACGCTGTACGTACAGTCTTCGCTCGCCGCGGAAATATGCGAGCTGCACACCTATTTGAGCATGGTCATGCCGCTCGGGGAGCTGATGAGGGTGCCGACGTTCAAGGAAAAGGCGAAGCGGCACCCGGACAACGTCAACTACGGGCTGGTCGGCTATCCGGTACTCATGGCGGCCGATATTTTGCTGTTCAAGGCGGAGACGGTCATGGTCGGGGACGATCAGCTCGTTCATCTGGAAATCGCGCGGACGATCGCGAGACGGTTCAATCAGCTGTACGGGAACGTTTTTCCCGAGCCTCGGCCGCTGATCGACAATGCCGCCAGAATTCCCTCGCTGTCGGGAGCGGGCAAGATGAGCAAGTCGGACGGAGCCTCCGCTTATATCAGCCTGCAGGACGACGAGCTCGCAGTGGAGGAAAAGACGCGGAAGGCGCTGTCCGATCCTTCGCGTGTATATCGCGAACAGCCGGGACATCCGACGGCGGAAGGCTGCAACGTGTTCCATCTGCACACGTTCTTTACCGGTGAAGCGGAGCGGGAGCAAATCGCCGACTTATGCCTGAGCGCCCGGATCGGCTGCGTCGAATGCAAGCGGAAGCTCGCTCGGAGTCTGAGCGGCGTCGTGGAGCCGTTCCGGCAGCGGCGCGAGCGTCTGAGCGAAGCGGATACGCTGGAGCTGCTGCGGATCGGGCGGGATAAGGCGAGAGCTTCCGCCCGGCAAGTCATTGCCGAGGTACGTCAAGCGATGGGGCTGCAAATGCTGTAGCGGATGACGGGGGCGCTTCATCCCCCCGCATGGAAGACGATCGTACGGATCGGCTCGTACATCGGCGTCTGTCCGAAATGACTGCGATACAGCACGATGCGGTCGGCCGTCCACTCGTGCGGGCTATCCCCGTCGGGGCGGAATAGGCCGCCCAGCGCGTCTTTGCGGGCCGGCTCGGTACCCGAGTACTGTCGGGCCAGCGTGACGTGAGGAGAGTATGGCCGATTCTCGGGCTCGTATCCGAGCTCGGCCAGCTCGCGCTCGACGTCGGCTTGAAGCGACTTGAGCGCGAGCTGGCTGCCGCCGAGTCCGGCCCACAGGACGCGGGGGGCTTGCGGCGCGCCGAATGTGCCCGCGCCCAGCAACTGCAACGGAAAAGGGTTGCAACGTGCCGCGATGCGCTCCAGCTTCGTTTCGATCGCGGGCAGCGAGACGAGAGCGACTTCTCCGATAAATTTCAGCGTAATGTGCAGATCGTCGGGGTGGACCCACTTTTTGAACGGCAGCTGCCGTTTCAGTCCGTTCACGGCCTCTCCGGCCTTGGTCTTCAGCTCGGAGGGAATCGGCACGGCGACGAAAAGCCTCGGTTGTTCGGACGTCGTCGATTGCGTCATAAGACATCATCACCTTTCGAGCACTATATTACCGTTTTAGGCGGAAATCTCCAAATCGGTTTCGGCGGGCGGTCGTGAACGTGTCGGAAAGCGTTATCCGGAATCTAATTTTAGACATCTTTCGGACAAATTGTCCGACCTTATTGAACGCCATGGCGAATACTGCTATCATAGCGATATTAAACAAACAGCAGAAGGTGTGGTAACTTGTGACGAAACGGGCATACAATTTTAACGCCGGACCGGCCGCGCTGCCGCTGGAAGTACTCCGGCAGGCGCAGGAGGAGTTCGTCGATTTTCAAGGAATCGGCATGTCGATCATGGAAATTTCCCATCGGAGCAAACAATACGAGCAAGTGAACGACGAAGCGCAGGCGCTGATCAAGGAACTGCTCGGCATCAAATCCGGCTACGAGGTGTTGTTTCTTCAGGGCGGAGCCAGCACGCAGTTTGCGATGATTCCGATGAACTTCCAGAAGCCGGGACAAGCGGCGGGATACGTGCTCACCGGAAGCTGGGCCGATAAAGCGATCAAGGAAGCGCAGGGCATCGGGGAAACTTATGTGGCCGCCAGCGGGCAAGCGAGCGGATTCCGCCGCATACCGGACTTGGGCGAGATCGAAGTGCGCCCGGACGCGGCTTATGTGCATATCACGTCCAACGAAACGATAGCGGGCTCCCAATACGCCGCCTACCCGGATACCGGCTCGGTTCCGCTGATCGGCGACTTGTCCAGCGATATTTTGTGCCGTCCTGTAGATGTATCGAAATTCGCGCTCATCTATGCCGGCGCCCAGAAAAATCTCGGCCCGTCGGGCGTAACGGTCTCCATCATCCGCGACGACCTGCTGCAGAACGAAGCGAAGCACCTGCCTACGATGCTCCGTTATGGAACGCATTCCAAGAGCAAATCGCTGTACAATACGCCGCCGGTCTATTCCGTCTATATTATGAATCTCGTGCTGAAGTGGATCAAGGGCAACGGCGGGCTCGAAGCGATGGAGCGGATCAACCGCGACAAAACGAAGCTGATCTACGACGCCATCGACGGCAGCGGCGGCTTCTACCAAGGACTCGTCGAGGCGGACAGCCGATCGCTCATGAACATTACGTTCGCGATCGGCAGCGAGGAGCTGGAGAAGAAATTCATTCAAGAATCCGAGCAGCAAGGCTTCGTCGGCTTGAAGGGCCACCGCGACGTCGGCCATATGCGGGCGTCGACCTACAATGCGGTTCCGTACGAGAGCTGCAAGGCATTGGCCGAGTTCATGAACGATTTCAGACAGCGCAACGGGTAACAGGAAAGGACGGGAGTATCCCTTTTATCGGGCGACTCCCGTCCTTTTTTCGAACGATAAGGAAGGTGTATGGCGGGTCCGGCCAGGATCTGCCTGCAAATGTGCATCTTGTTTGGCTTCAATTCGACCGAATGGCTCTGTTGCCTGCAAATGTGCAGGCAGATTGCGCTATAACTCGCTAAAAACGGCTAGTTTGGGAAAGTTACCTGCACTTTTGCAGGCAGATAGCCGGATTTGGCCTTCTTGGACCGAATCTGCCTGCACTTTTGCAGGTAAGCCGGAGGGGGCCGCCGGTTCCGTGATTTTCATTGGCCGCCGGGAGCCGATTTGGTGAAATGGAGCATCAGGGCGAGATGACCGGCCGGTTATGCGACATCCGATAATCGGACGGAGACATGCCGTGATGCTCGCGGAATACGCGGGCGAATGTACGGTAGTTGTCGTAGCCGACCTCGAGACAAATGTCGGAAATGGACATTTCGCTTGCCGTCAGCAAAGTCGTGGCCCGGGAGATGCGCAATTCGTGCATATAGTCGCCCACGGTTTTGCCCGTATACTCTTTGAACATCCGGCTAATATAGGACGCATGCAGGTTGAAATGGGACGAGACGGAATTGAGCGTAATGGGCTCGTTGTAGTGCAAATGAATGTAGCGCAATATGTTCCATACGCGCATTTTCGGATGGTTGTGTTGAACGGCAGCAGACTCGGTCCCGTCAAGCATCGCTCTCAGCAGCAGGGTGACCACCTCGATCAGCTTGCCGCGCAGGATGGCATCCCTTCCCATATGCGATTCTTTGTACTCCTTGACGATTTGCCCGATCAAGGTTGTAACCGCGTTCAACCGGTCGCCCTCGAAATGGTGAAACGACGGGAGCTCCGAGCCGATTTTATGGATCCAGCGATTCATATAATCCTCGTACGGATTGCCGAACAAAATATGAATATCGAACATGCAGCTGTACAGCTTGATCGGATCGGAGCTGCTGCTGCTTAGCTCGTGAATGTGATGGGGGAGCAGCAGCGACATCGTGCCGCGTCGCAGCTCGTGAGTGACTCCGTTGATCGATTCGCTTCCGGTCCCTTCCATGACGAAGGAAAGCTCGGCGAAGTCGTGATAGTGCATCGGGTAGTGCGCCCCGGGCTGATTGTATGAAACGTAGAAGGGAAGCATGCCTTTTTGTTGGCCGACCAAAAATCGGTCGTTTGGCGTCCTGATACTGCGGAAAGACCGCCATACATATTCCTCCTTGTAACGAAAAGCGGAGTGGGAGAACCGAATACTGCTATCCGACGGGACTGGTATAAAGTCGGACCTGAAACGTCACTTGTATTAAACTTGTTTGTATTATACCATACAACTCCGTCCGACTGGGCGAAGATGATATGAATTTTTCGGCCGAAAATGAACCTTTCCCTTCCTTGCGGCGTCATAACGTATGTAACTGTTATCCAGCCTACTCCGGAGGGATTCCTATCGTCTATACTTTCGCTTTCGCCGTTGCATTTGCAATCGTTTACTTCCTGATACCGCCGCTGCGCCGGCTTGCTTTCCGCATCGATTTCGTGGACAAGCCCCGCGAAGACAGCGAACGCAAAATTCACCGGGAGCCGATCCCGTTGACCGCAGGAATCGCCATTTTCATCGGATTCGTCTGCACGTTCCTGCTGTTCGTCGAGCAGGAGACGAGCCGGACGGTCGCCATTTTGGCCGGATCGTTCATGGTGCTCGCGATCGGCACGATCGACGACTGGTACAAGACGCACCGCAAAGAATTTCCCGCCATGCCGAAATTTCTGGTACAGGTGGCCGCCGCCTATTTGGTGTACAAGTCCGGCATCGTGTTCTACGGCTTTTCCAATCCGTTCACCGGACAGGAAGTGCTGCTGCCGGAATGGCTGCAGCTCGTGCTGACCGTGACGTGGATATTCGGCGTCACGACCGTCATTAATTTCTCCGACGGGATGGACGGCCTGGCCGGAGGCTTATCCGCGATTTCCGCGGGAACTTTGTTCATCGTCGCCTTGGCCAAAGGGCAGTCGAGCCCGGCGATGATGGCGATCATCGTCGTGGCATGCGCGCTCGCCTATTTGCGCTACAACAAAGCGCCCGCCAAAGTGTTCATGGGCGACGCCGGAGCGACGTTCTTCGGCTTTCTGCTCGGCGTTATCGCGCTTGACGGGGCTTTCAAGCAGGCGACGCTGCTGTCGTTGTTCATCCCGATTTTGGCGCTGGGCGTCCCGATTTTCGACAACCTGTTCGTCGTATTCCGCAGGCTGCGCCAAGGCAAGCCGATCTATCAGGCCGACGCGAGCCAAGCCCATTATCGGCTGCTGTCGACCGGCATGAAGCCGAAGCAGGTCGTCGCTTTTCTGTGGCTCGTCAATGTGTGCCTCAGCATGATGTCGATCATTTTGCTGCTGTTGACCGTGTAGGAAAAGCAAAATCGGGTCTTCCGGATAAGGGAGGCCCGATTTTGTTGAGAAAGTGGAGCAATTGCCGCACTAACGCGAGGAAGTTTGGCCCCAAAGCACCGTCTCGGCATGGTGCATCCGGAACTGCTCCGCATATTCGCGCATCATTTTGCGCACTTCGGGATCCGCCTTCATACGGGAAACGTAATCTTCCCATTCTTGCAGCGGGCTTTCCCCGGTAATTACTTTCGTCAGCAGCATATTTTTGTCTTTGAACAAATCGGCGGAGCGGCTCATATACGTGTCGGACACGAGTCCTTGCAGCGGAGTCGGCACCCCGAGCTCGGCGTACTGCTCCGACAAGCGGATTTGGCGCTCGTTGAACGCGGTCGGGGCTTTCGGCGTAACCGCTTTGGCGTGAGGCTCGTAATATCCGACCCCTATCGAAATATCTCCGATTTCTTGCTTCCGGAGCGTCTCATGGATTTGAATCGTCCCGTTGTCCGCCACATGATGCCGGCCCTCCAACCCGTATCGCTCAAAATCTTTGAACGTTTGCGTAGCTGTTTGGTCGAGGAAAGAAACGATTCGTTCCACTTTTTCCTTCGGAACGTGCGAGGCTATCATCAGTACGCCGATATAACCCGGAGGCTGGAAGCTGCTGTAGCCGCCAGGTCCTCGCAGCGGCGGCAAGGTGATCCATTCCGCTTGCGGATCTTGGCTCTGTGCCGTCATCTGGATTTCCCACAAGCCGTTCAACGGGTTGCCGAGCGAGCCGGCTTTGCCGTTCTTCGCCAAATCTCTCTCCTGGCCGTACAGTTGCAGCATGTACATCGGCGGAATGACCCCCTCCGCGTATAGGCCGCGGAACCAGGCGACCATATCGCGGTAGCCTGCGGTCATGAACGGGATCAGAAGATGATCTCCTTCGAACGTCGGCGTATTGACGCCGAAAGCGGAGCCGAGCGGGCCGGCCGCCGCGTTCAGGGTAGGTCCGTATACGGCCAATCCGTACGTATCGCGTTTGCGGTTGCCGTCCGGATCAAGATGGGCGAATGCCCGCAATGCCGCCGTATATTCGTCTAAGGTGGCCGGGACGGGGAGGCCCAGCTTGTCCAGCCAGTCTTTGCGAATGTGAAGGGCGAGATCGGTCAACCCCGTCGGACGGGGAATGCCGTACAGCTTGCCTCCGATCTTCGTGTTGTTCCATACCGTCTTCGGAATGCGCGCCAGGTTCGGATATTTGCGGGCATCGCCGAGAAAAGGCGTAAGGTCGTGAAAAGCTCCTTGCCGGATTGCGCCGAGGCTGATCGACGAATACGGGTCCAAATTCAACACAATATCGGTCAGCTTCTGGGAAGTCACATCCAGACGGAACTGGTCGTGGTAGCTGTTGTACGGAACCGCCCGGATTGCCAGGCTGACGCCCATTCTATGCTGTAAATCACGATAGTACGGGCTGGAAAAGTCTGGGGCATCACCGTATAGAACGGTCGTGATGCCAGTCGCCGTCCGCTCGTCCGAACCCGACGGCGACTGGGGCGATGCCGGCGCAAGGGCGTCGGGGAGCATGATGCAGCCGGTGAGCACGGCGAGCGTCAGCAGGACAAGCGGAACCTTCTTCACCACTTTGAATGTTGGCATGGCAGGAATTGGTCCTCCCCTTCGACCGAATGTGCAAGGGGAATCCGCCCTTGCGTGAACGGGCGGATTCCTGACGGCTGTTCCGGTTATTTCGCGCCCAACTGGGCCGCGATCTTTTTGTCGACGCGTTCGCCTGCTTCGCGGAGCGCCGTATTGACGTCCGTTCCGGAAACGACGGCATTCAGCGCCGCGCTCGTCTCGGTGTTGGCGATGGATTGGTACTTGGTCTTGATCGTCGGCGGCGCGAACGTTTTCGGCAAGGCGGCTTTAATGTTTTTACCTTTGTATTCCGGAATATCGGCGCCGATCTGTTGGGCTATCGATTGATCTTTCAAGATCGGGATGTAGCCGTTGCGGACGACGAACTGCTGAAATTCATTCGAGGTTAAGTAGGACAGCACTTGAAACGCGGCATCGCGGTTTTTGCTCGTTTTGGACAGGAAGAAGAAGTTCGGGTACGACTGCGAGCCGATTTCCGGTTTATCTTTCAATATCGGCAATGTAACCGTATCCCAATTCACCGAATCTTTGTACGTCCGGCCTCCGCCGTGCAAAGTCATGAACATCGCGATCGTGTTGTTTTTGTAGAACGGATCCTGCTCATTGGCGAAGAAAAATTTGTTTCCCGGCATTCCGTTACCCGGAATTTGGTAAAAGCGGACCAGATTTTCGAACGCTTTCTTGAAATTGTCCGCCGTGAACAGCGACTTGTTCGTGCTCAGATCGATATGCGCGGCTCCGAGCTGATTCAGCATCATAATATGCTCGAACGCCATCGACAGCCCTCTGTACTGGACGTTATTGTCCATGCGGGTCGTTTTCTTCGCCAGCTCGTAAATGTCGTCCCACGTCATGCCGTCCTTCGGATAAGGCACCCCGAACTTGTCGAATATATCCTTATTGTAGAACAGCACTCCGGTCGTAGTCCAGGCCGGCAGCGCATACAGACCGCCGTTCGCCAGCTTTTTCTGGATTTCCACCGTAGTCGGTTCGAGCTTGGACAAATCGTACTTGTATTTCGCGATCAGGTCGCTGATATCGCTCTGCATCTGCATATCGAATACGATACTGCCGGTTGCGCTCGTTACGATGTCGGCGTTGCCGCCGGATGAAATCAAGTTTTCCAGCGATTTGGCGTTATCCTGCGGGACAATCGTAATTTTGTAGTTCGGAAATTTCTCTTTCAACTTGTTGCCGTAGTTGTCCATAATCCAATCGAGCTTATTGCCGGAGCTGTCATAGATCGTAAGCTCGGCCGGCTGGGAGGCGATATCGGGCTTGTCGGCGCTTTGGGCGTTTGGCGAGCCGCCGGCCTTATCTTGGCCGCCGCATGCGGCGAGCACGGATAAGCAGAGGAGCGGGACCGCAAATCTTGTTGCTTTGTTGTTGGCTGCAAACATATGGGAAAACCTCCTGAGTGGTGTGTGTGCTCTGACTATTGTTGAGAAAGCGATGTAATACTGTTGGGCGTCAAGGTTAAGGTAGCGCCGCCTGCGGCTGTGCTGGTGATGGCGGGCAGCTGCTGATAGCGCAAGCTGTCGTCGCTCGTACGGATGTCGAACGTGCCGTCGCCAGCCATCAGCTTCACGGAATGGCTCGTTGCGTTCGAAGTGTTGATCAGAATCAGTTCCAGCTTGCCGTCCGGCTTGCGGAAGGCAAGCGTAAGCACGTCGCTTACGGAATCGGCCCCGATTCGGACCGATCCGGCCGGAATTCCGTTATGGTAATGCTTCAGCATGTCATATACCGGATACCATGTTTTCGTCCAGTGATTGTAGGCGGTCAGGCCGCCCGTATCGGTGGCCGAATAGCAGAAGTAATAAATCAGATTCGCGTTGCTGTAGGCGAGAATGTCATAATAAGCGAGCGCGTTGCGCATCGCCCGCAGCCACGTATTTTTGTCCGACAGCTGCCCGTGCGTCTGGGCTTCGGCTTCGCCTACGACAAGCTTGGCTTGATAGACGGCGGATGTGTCGCGGTAGCTGCGGAGACCTTCAAGTATGCGATCGTAGGAATGAAAGGATAGAACGTCCAGAATGCCGTTCGTATCGTTCTGAAATACGGTATCGGTCCATGCCGCAGAAGTTACGGTGGCGCTATTCGTCTCGCCTCCGACATATTGGGCGTCATATTGGTGGGCTTCCAGCTTCGTTTTCAGCTTTTGCGTAAGGGAGACGTAACGCTCCGCCGTTATGCCCTTAATGTAAACTCCTCCGTACATGGGCTCGTTCACGATCGAGATGTAATCGAAGACGATGCCGTAATGCTCGCGCGCGTAAAGGAAATATCCGGCAAGGCTTTCCACATACTCGTCATCCATACCCGCGGGAAGCTCCATCTGTGCGCCGTTCCAATCGTAATTGGCCGGCTTGCCCGCGATCCAGTTCGGGAATCTCCAAGGACTGAAATGCAGCTTGATGCCTCTCTGCATTAGCTCCTGCAAGCCGAGAAACTCCTCATGCAATTCGCCGGTGTCTCCCGCAGCGAACTGGCTCCACTCGAAGCCGGCCGGATCGGCGTTGTCGTTCTGTTCCTCCAGCTTGTGCCACAAGCTTACATTTCGCACATGGGTCGTCTTCAGCCCGACCAGCATGTTGTCCAAATAATTCGGATCGGCGTCGGCGAACCGCCGCATTTGCCTTGTATAGATATTGCCTCCCCAGCCGTCGATCGCTTGATGGTAGACGGCCGCGTTCACCCCGATCGTGATTTGCGACGGCACCGTTTCGTACACTTCGATCTCCAGCAATCTCGCGATCGTATCGATCGTGCTGGAGTCGGAGATGTTCAATCTCAGCTTGCGCGTCGTAACCGGCGTGAAGGAGATATCGTTAAACTGTCCGAGGTATCCGTCCTTGTCGTTGTTCGCGACGGATGCGGCGTTCAGCCACTGGCTGCCGTCCCAATACTCTACATCGAATGCGGCGATTTGCCAGTTGATGCCGGAAGACGAACCGCTCCATACTTTGACATTGCCGACTTTTCTGTCCGAACGCCATTCCAGCTGGAACCAATGCGGCTCCGCTTTGTCCCATTTGGACACCCAGCGGTGGTCGTTGGAATTTTTGATGCCGTCGACCGCTTTGTCCGCCGAATACGTGACTCCGCCCGAGATGCTGGTCGAACTGGCGGTCGGGATGGCCGCCGGAGCGATATTGACGTCTTGGGCGTTGACGCGGCTTGACGTTCCGCCGACCATCAGTATCGACAATCCCAGCAAGACGCAAATAAGCAGCTTCACAGATAATCGCCGGCTGAAGAAATTCATTGCCTGCATATGCGTGATCCCCTTGCCTTTCCTTTAATTTTGATACTTATTACGATGCCGGACTGTTCGTTTGCCGTTCCGGTCTGGATGATATCCTCCTTCGCATTTCATGATAGGACGTTATGATGCGGCTGGAATACGGGCGAATAGTTGAGCGGGCCGGTCGGCGGAGCGGAAGTGGAGAAAGCGCGCTGTATCAAGGATTTGATTGATCCGTGGCGGCCGGAGGTCTTTTTTTGCTCCGGTATGCGGCGATTGGAACAAAAAAAGACCGCCTATGCGGCAGGCGGATGCCGGCTATGGCGGTACTTCTGGGGGATCTGCTATCCTTGCTCCTGCCGGTAATGGGCCGGCGTTTGTCCAGTCAGCGTCTTGAACACGCGGCGGAACGTGCGTTCGGTATACCCGATCTCCTCGGCAATTTCGACGACGGTTTTATCGGTATGTGCGAGCAGTTCCTTCGAGCGTTCGATTTTCAGCTCCGCGACGAATTGGGCGAAGCTCTGACCGGCATGTTTGTTGAACAGCCTACTGAAGTGCGAATGGCTGACCCCGACATAATCGGCGACGGTTGTCAGGGAGTGGTCTTGCGACGCATGCTCCCGCATATACAGCACTGCTGCTTCCACGATCGTTTTCCCCCGATCGGCGTTCGCCGCTTCGAAGATCGGCAGAAGGCGGGGAAATACTTCGTCCGCGAACAAATGCCGGAAGTCATCCGATGTTCGGGCGGCCGTCATCCGCTCCAGTACGTCCATTTCCGAGAGCGGGTTGGCTTCATGTCCGGTCATCTCGGCCGCGGTCTGCACGAGCCGGATATACAGCATATGAAAAGCCCGCTCGATGTGCGGTGTAGGGTATCGCCGGTCCGTAACGGCGGCAGTAAATTGCGCGAAATCGTGCTGTACGCGTTCGCGGCTGCCTTTCTGCAAGCTTTGGACGATTGCCGTCTCCAACTCGAACGGATAGCGAAAATCGTGCTGCAGCGGCTCCAGATCGCGATAATGAACCGTCCGGCAACCGCCTGCGACCATCCGGAGGCTGAGCGCTTCCAGCGCTTCCAGGTACGATGCTCGGATATGCTTCGGATGATCGTGGCGGGTTCCGATGCCGACAGACACTTGTACCTTCAAATAGGTGCCGACATAAAGCCGAATCGTCTCTGCGATTTGCTGCTTCATCGCCCGGTCGTGCTCGTCCGCCGAGAGTCCGGCTGTGTGCATGACGATCATGACATGAGCGGTCTCGAGGCCGTAGACGAAATGGCAGCCCACATTATGCTGGTTCAGGACGTCCTGGCAGACGCTGGAGATGGCCAGCAAAATCAGTGAGCGGTCCTCTTTCCCGAAATGGCCGTGCAGCTCGTAGTTTTCCGCCTCGACGATCATCACGTCCCATCCGGCATCCGGATTCAAGCCGTGCTGCATGCACAATTCGCCAACCCGATCGTGGCTTTCATTCTCATAATGGCCGTATATGAGATGCAGGAACAAAAATTCCCGAAGAGCGGTTTCGTCCTGCTTCGATCGTTCGTAGAACAGGCCGAGTTGATCTTTCAGGCTGCCCCATTCTTGGCGAATCCAGCTCCATTCGTCGATTTTGCCGCGGGTATCGAGCGGATAGCTCCCGCCCGGAACGAGCTGCTGCTTGAGCAGACTGCGAATCGGGGCGTACAGCTTGCGGGAGTTGAAATAGAGCAGCAATATTCCGGCGATGAATGCGATAAGGCAAATGAACAGCGTGCTGTACGCCACCTCCGCCTTCAAAGCGTCCATCGCGGATGTGGGAACGAGCAATACGGTAATCCAGCCCGTAGACGGCGATTTGGAGTAAACGATCTGGGCGGACGGGCGATCGAGCGAAACAATGCCTGTCCGTTCACCTGCCTGTCCCGGAACGTCCACGATTTGCGAGAACCAGTCCAGGCGTTCCCCTACTTGTCCGATGCCGGCCGATGGGCCGGAGACGGAGACGAGGGTGCCCGTTTCGTCCAGAAGCAAGACCGGTCCCGACCGCAACTGCTCCGTCGAGCTTAAAATCGACTGTAAAGCGTTTTCTTGAATGTCGATCGTCAAATAGGCGAGCGAGACGTTCGTGAACAAAGGGAGCGGCTGCACGTAAGTGACCGCCCGCTCGTTCGGTTTCACGATCCATTTCGGCTTGGAGTCCAGGCCGATGGAATTGAGAAACGGATATCGGCCGGCCAAGTCATTGATCTTCTCATAGCCATGGGTTGTGGATAATACGATATGCTCTGCGTGGAGCAGCAAATTGACGGTATTGTCGTATTCGATGGAGCGGGATATCGCATTCAACTTGTCCGTGATTTGCATCATATCGATGTAACGGCTCCGGTCGTTCTGGTAAATGTATTGCTGGAGAGCGGGGTCCAGAATGAGCCCCCGGACCGTCTTGGACACCCATTGGAGCGAAGCGTCGATCCGCTGCTGCATTTGATCGATCATTTCCAGGTTCGCCCGGTTTACTTCCCGCTGCAAGTGCCCGGATATCAACGTATAGGAGAAAAAGGCGACCAGCATAATCGGAATGCATACGGTCAACAATCCGAAGCTGATCAAACGTTTGTAGTAGGAGCCTGTAATGAGCAGCGTTCTCCAGCGGAATATCTTCATGGACTGTATTCCTCCGAACTTGGCGGGGATCGACGAATATGGCTACTATTATGAACGATCTGAAGCGGACAGGCAAGCCGGGCCAAACGACGTTTTCCGACAAATAAAGCGGCGATTTTCGCTATTGCAAGTCAGGCGGTTTAATGCCATCCTAGACGAGAAAAGCGTGGAGACAAGGGAAGCCGGCCGCGACCGATGGGGGGGCGTGTACCGGGGCATTACGCGACAGGAGGCAGCCGAATGAACGTGATCGATATTACCGGTGTCATCCGGAACGGCATGTGGAATTACGAGGAGCCGTTTCCGAAATTCCGGATGAGGCCTCTTGACCGTGTCCCGTGGGTGGAAGCGGATGTGTACGCCGAGGTGTTCGAGGGCATGCATTCGCAAACGGGAACGTATTTGGAGACGCCTGCGCATTATTACGGAAGCGATGCCAGCTACGACGTCGCCGATATTCCGATCGGCAAGCTGGTCGATAGACGCTGCATCGTGCTGAAGCTGGACGGGAGCTTGTTCGAAAGCCCGGAATCGAGAGTTCCCATTACGGTCCCGATGCTGGAAAGCTGCCTGGGAGGCGAGCGCATCTCCGAAGACGACGCGATCTTGGTGGCGACCGGTTGGGGGAAGCATTGGATGGATGAGCGCTACCTCGAATTTTCGCCGTATTTTACGTATGAAGCGATGAAATGGTTAATAAAGAAGAGGCCGGTTTTGTTAGGGAGCGATTTCCCGCGATGGGACCATTTGACGAAGTCGGAACGGTTTTTCCCGGAGTTTTACGAGGCGGACATTTTGATGCTGGCTCCGTGCGTGAACCTGGAGACCGTTCGCCGGCCGGACGTCCGGTTAACGGTGCTGCCGCTGCACATATCGGGGACGAGTGCGGTCCCGTGCCGGGCGATATTGATGGAGGAGGCGGACAAGGATGACAAATAAGCGGGATATGCTGGCCAGCCTCGAGCTGATGGATATTCGTCAAGGCGATATCGTGCTCGTGCACAGCTCGCTGACCAGCATCGGCTATGTCGAGGGAGGCGCCGGAGCGGTCGTGGACGCGCTGCTGGAAGCCGTAGGGCCGGAAGGGACGATCGTGATGTCGACGTTGACCGGCTGGTCCGAACCTTTCGACGAGGCATTGACTCCTTCGGCTGTCGGCAAAATATCGGAGACGTTCAGGCAAAGAGTCGACGCGCGCCGGAGCTTGCATCCCGTTCATTCGGTCGCGGCCGTCGGCAAGCACGCGGAATGGATTACGTCTGGCCATGAGCGATGCGATACCGGCTGCGGCCCGGAAACCCCGTATTTCAAAATCAAGGACATGGGCGGCAAAGTCATGCTGCTCGGCGTAGACATGGACCGGAATACGATCATGCACGCGCTCGAAGAAGCGATCGACGCCCGGTATTTGAGGACCGTTACGATCCCCGCTCCTACCTACATCGCAGGGTATGGGCATAAATCGTTCACCTTGAACAAGTTCCCGCCCGGACACCGGGATTTTTTGCGGCTGACGCCCGTTCTGCGCGAGAGGGATGCGCTCGTCGAAGGGAGAATCGGGAATGCGGCCGTTCTCGTGATGGACGTCCGTGCCGTATTCGATATCGGGCTGGAGCTGCTGCGGGACGATCCGCTGTTTTTCATTTGCTCCAATCCGAATTGCAACTCCTGCCATTGGTCCCGGCTTCTGTACGCGGAAGAGGCCATCGATTATTCGATGTACCATGGAAATGGCTGCGCAGATCGGACATGCGAAATATGCGTCGTGGAAAATTGAAGGTCAACCGCCCGCTTACGGAATTCCTGTCCGATAGCGCGCGTATTCCGCTTGCGAAGGAGGGACGATTCGAGTGTTCAATTTCAGCATCAAGGTGGACGGGCGGGCCGCCGCCGGCTTATTGCAACAAATCGAGCTTTGCAGCGAGCTGCAAATTTCCAATCTGGAAATCGACGACGATGTGGGCGGACAGCCGATTGTCGAGCTGACCGGCGCGGAGCTGGAGCGCTACCGGAGCCTGCTCATCGAGCATCACAAAAAAATCGTGCTGCTGAACGGCAGCAAGCCGGCAATCGATTACGACTACTACAAAAAGCTGTTGACGAAAGCGCTGCAGCTTCAAGCGGAGCATATCAAAATACCGGCAATCGGCCAGGAAGCGGACGAGGAGGTCGAGACCGAAGCGCTGTGCCGGCTCGTGCAAGCGGCCAAAGCTTACGGCATCGGCTTGGTCGTCGAAAACGATTCGAGTACGACCCTGTCCGACGATCGCGGCGTGACGGCATTTTATGGCCGGATGAAGGACGGGAATACCGGGATCGTCTTCAATCCGTTGGAGTTCGTCAGGAGGAAGGCCCATCCGTTTTTCCACGTCTATTACAGCAGCAAGCTGAAGGGCGATATCCGGTTTCTGCGGGTAAACGACGGCTTGTTCGCGGACGGAAGGCCCGTCCTTCCGGGACAAGGAAACGCCGAGGTGAAGGAGCTGGCTTCGATTTTGCTGAAGCGCTCGTATAGAGGCTACTTTTCTTTCACCCCTTACATGGAGGAAAAGACGGACGAGGCCGGCTACCGGAGCATGTTGGACAGCTTCAAGAAAATGCTCAAGGAGCTGTGAGGTCTCGACTTGTTTTCGATCAAGTTTGCCCCCGGGCGGCAACGTCTTGCTCGTATGAAATGGAAAAGGTCCGGTTGTAGAAAAAGTCAAAAAGAGAGATTTGCACTACAAAAAGGTGGG
>NZ_VDCQ01000069.1 GCF_006265175.1 Paenibacillus hemerocallicola
GCGAAGCAGTTGTTTACCGCGACAGCAGTTGTTTACCGCGAGATCAGTTGTTTACCGCGACAGCAGCTGTTTACCGCGACAACAGTTGTTTACCGCGAAGCAGTTGTTTACCGCGACAGCAGTTGTTTACCGCGACAGCAGCTGTTTACCGAGACAGCAGTTGTTTATCGCGACAGCAGATGTTTACCGCGACAGCAGACTGTTACCGAGCAGCGAATCTGTTTGCCGAGTCAGCAGACATCATGCGCCGTAATCGTTCACAATAATCCATAAATTCAAACGAAAGTACCGGCGCACCTCGCGCCAGAGATTGACGCCTACAAGCTGATTGGTTTCGGTGTCCGGCTGCGTGTCAAGCCGATTTCCGATGCGCGGGGAGATCGGAACCGGGGAAAGCTCGCTCATCGCGAACAACGGCGATCCGGTGGCGGATTTGCTGTATACGAGCAACTGGCTGCCGCTCGGCTTGGCCGTCGCTTATGCCGTCACGGAAGATCCGAAGTTTGACGGGCTGTGGGAGCGGACCGCCGGCTTCATGGCGGACGCCCAGCTCTCCAGCACGGATTCCGTCTGGACGGCGCATGGGCTCGGGCCTATGACCTGGAGCGCATGAAAGTATTCGGCTCGCCGGCCGATATGGGCTGGGGGCCGTGGGCCATCGAATCCGGCTGGACCGTGGCGGAGATCGCGGCGGGGTTGATGGCCGGACTTATGACCGACCGGCTGAAAGCTTGGCTGAAGTGATGCGGCTTGTCACCAACTATGTAGAGGTAGAGACGAATCGGTCCTGCTTGCCGGACCGACTTTTTGCGCTCTTTTGTACTCATGCAGGCTCTTTCACGGATAGCGGAACCGGGTGCTCCAAAAGGCATCGTGGCAGCTGTGCCGAGCTTGGGTTCAGTATGCCGGAAATGCGATTTTATGGCCTGTTTCTCGCAATCTTGGTTTAAACGGCACGGAAACTGTCAACTCTATTAATAGGTTGCTTTGCCCAGCCAGGCGAAATGATAGAAGTATGATCGGCAGGTGGAACAAATGTCCATTTTCAATTGGTTCAAAAAATCGAAAAAGCGGAAGGCCCATCCGATTCCAAATCAGGCGTCCGAGTTGATTCAAAGCATGGAAATGAGCGGAAGTTTGGAGCAGTTGATCGATTCTATCACTCGCATTTTCGGGGGCAACGACGACTTCGGGGTACGGCGGTTTCATGTATTTGGCCACTATCAGGCGGTCATGTTCTACTATGCTACCATGATCGACCAAGCGATGATCAACGGAAGCATTTTAAAGCCGTTCATGTATGTGCCGCCGCACTTGGAAGGGAAGAGCATCGAATTTCACCGGCTGCAGGACGTTCTGCTGCAGGATTCGATCTTCCACAGCGATGTGAGAACGGAGGGCCGGTTTCCCAAGCTGGTCGAAGCCATTTTACGCGGGCAAACGGTCGTGGCGATCGAAGGGTTGAACGAGGCTTTTGTGATCGGTACGCGCAATATCGAGCAGAGGGCCATCGACCAGCCCGCAACGGAGCAGGTCATCCGCGGGCCGCGCGAAGGGTTTATCGAGCTGCTGGGCACGAATATCGCCCTGCTTCGTTACCGGCTGCAAACCCCGGATCTGCGCATCAATACGCTGGAGCTCGGCCGCAGAACGAAATCGAAGGTCGCGATTTGTTATATGGAAGGGATTACGGACCCCGATCTGTTGAAGGAAGTGAAGAAGCGGCTTTCCAGGATCGATATCGACGCGGTTCTCGATTCGGGGTATTTGGAGCAATTTATCGAGGACAACCATCTATCCCCGTTTCCGCAAGTCAACTACACGGAACGGCCGGATAAAGTGGCCGCCAACCTGCTGGAAGGCAGAGTGGCGATTCTGGTAGACGGGTCTCCGCTAGCTTTGATCGTTCCGACCGTTTTCAATCAATTCTATCAAACGGTGGAAGATTACACGGAACGTTTTCTGCTGATGAGCGCGATTCGCATGGCACGTCTTGTCGCTCTTATCTTTTCCTTGGTATTTCCGTCGATTTATGTCGCGATTATTTCCTTCAATCCGGAGTTGATTCCGACGGAGTTTGCCGTAGCGGTTGCGGGCGGGAGAGCGGGGGTGCCTTTCCCGGCGATCATAGAGGTGCTCGTCATCGAAATTTCGATGGAAGTATTGCGGGAGGCGACGATCCGTTTGCCCCAGCAGGTCGGCGGCGCTCTCTCCATAGTCGGCGTGCTCGTTATCGGACAGGCTGCGGTGGCAGCCGGGTTTGCCAGCCCGATTACCGTCGTCATTATCGCACTCGCGACGATCGGATCGTTTGCGACGCCGGCCTATAATGCCGCGCTGGCTTTGCGGCTTTTGCGCTTTCCGCTTATATTTTTGGCCGGCATTTTCGGACTGTACGGCGTCATGATCGGCTTGATCCTCATCCTGAACCACCTGCTTTCCTTGAAATCGTTCGGCGTGCCTTATTTGAGCCCGCTCGTTCCGGGTAATTTTCAAGGCATGAAGGACTTGCTTGTACGGGGGCCGCTATGGTGGATGAATAATAGACCCTCGTTCCTGCAGCCTCTCGACAAAACGAGATTGAGCGACAAGACGGTCGAACAGCTGAAGCAGCCGCCGGACAACGTCATGGATCCCTTAAAATTCAAGGATCGGAAGGAGTGATGCCGGATGGAGGCACCGCGTCAAATTACCGTAATCCAAACGGCAGCCATTCTCGTCAGCACGATTATCGGAGTCGGCGTACTCCCCCTTCCTCTATTCGCCGTTCGCGCCGCGGATTCCGCCGCTCCTCTCGTGACGCTGTTCGGGATGGTGCTTGCCTTCGTCGGGTTGGGCTTGATCGCTCTGCTCGGCATGCGGTTCCCTACGAAATCGATCATTCAATATAGCGAGGATATTATCGGGAAATGGCCCGCCCGGATCGGCAGCTTGTTTATAATCGCATTTTTCGCGATGCTGACGTCTCTTACCGCGCGCGAGTTCGGAGAGGTGGTCGTCACTTCGGTCTTGAAAACGACTCCCGTGGAAGTAACCGTCATCGTGATGCTGCTGCTGGCGGCGATTTCTACACGCAACAACATTACGACGTTTGCCTACATCCATAATTTTTATTTTCCCGCTCTCTTGGGCCCTTGTCTGCTTATTGTTGCGCTGTCCTTGAAAAATGCCGAGGCGATCAATCTTCAGCCGATTTGGGCAAACGACTCGAAGACGATCGTAGCCGGCATGTTTACGATAGCCGCCTTATTCCAGGGCTCCTTCATTTTGACCGCGGTAATCCCGGCCATGCGCCGGCCCGAGAAGGCGATGAAGGCAAGCATCTGGGGGATTTTGATCGCGGGAGGGCTGTACGTGACGATCGTGGTGGCGACAGTCAGCGTTTTCGGCGCCGAGGAGAGCAAGCGGCTGCTGTGGCCGACATTGGAGCTGGCCAAAGCCACGTCATTGCCCGCCAACATCTTGGAGCGTCTGGATGCGGCTTTTCTCGCCGTATGGGTAACCGCCGTGTTCACCACCTTGTTCTCCAGTTATTTTCTTACGATCCACTCGCTCAGCAAGCTGTTTCGTCTGAACGATCATAAAATGTTCTCCATGTTCCTTCTGCCGGTTGTTTTCGTAATGGCGATGCTGCCGTTGAACATATTGCATATGTACGAAATCATTCAAAATGTCGGGAGGATCGGACTTTTCATCACGATTGTTTATCCGGGGGCGCTGTTGCTGATCTCTTTGGTCCGCAAGAAAAGAGGGGATCGCGTTGGAAACAAGCCGATGGATCACGCCGGGTAAGCTGCTGGGCTTTCTGCTTGTTGTACTGCCGATCCTGACGGGCTGCTGGGACAGGCTGGAAATCGAAGAGCGATCCGTCGTGCTGGGCATATCGGTCGATGTGGCGGAACCGGAGGCCGAGCAGGAGGAGGACGAGATTTCCCATCTGCAAGGGAAGTTCCCCGCCCCGGAAAAAGATATGATCCGCGTCGCAGCCCAGATCGCGCTTCCCGGAAGAATTCCGCTCGGTCCGGGCGAAAGCGGGGGCGGAGGCCAAGGCTCGGACCAAACCGTATGGGTTATCAATGTGGTCGGCCATACGATAGACGATGCTCTGATGAATTTGCAGCAGCAAATATCGGGCAGACTGTTTTTCGGCCATTTGCGCGTCATTGTCGTATCGGAAGCGGTAGCCCAAAAAGGACTGGAAAATTTGAACGACTATTTCCGCCGCAATTCCGAAGTGCGCCGCATGGCTTGGATGATGATCGCCAAAGGAAATGCGGAGCGGCTAATGAGCGCCGCGCCGAAATTGGAGCGCGTACCGACCTTGTATTTATTGTCGACGATGGACAGTGCCGTCAAGCTGGGGAAATTTCCGAGAGATTATGTCGGAATCTATTGGAGCAATTCTACGAAGAAGGGGCAGGAGGCCTATTTGCCTTACGTAGAAATAATGGAGGAGCAGAACATCCAAATAACCGGGATGGCGTATTTTCGACACGATAAAATGGTGGGAGTCACGAAGCCGTTTGAAATCGCCGGATTTATGGGGATTAAAGGAATGACGCCGGCGGGATACAGGGGCTTCGTCACCTTGGACGGATCGGAGCATAATAATGTGACGATTTACGCGACCAATCGCAAATCCAAAATCGAAGTGGAAATCAAAAACGGCTTGCCGCATTTTAACGTATCCGTCTTTACCGAAATCAATTTGGAGGAGAAGATCAACGAGCAGTTTACCGTCGACCATTCCGATATATTGAAAGAAATCGAACAAAAAAACAAGGAATCCCTCGTCAAAACGTACGAGGAGTTGATTAAGAAAACCCAGGAGAAGGGCTCCGACATTTTCGGCTTCGGCGAATACGTGCGTGCCAAGGAGCCGAAATATTGGAATGCGGAAGTGAAAACGAAAGAACGCTGGCAAGAAATGTACAAGGATATATCGGTCGATGTTAGCGTAACCACGAGAATTCGGCGTATCGGCATGAAAGCCAGATAAGTCCGTCAAGAGCGCGTCAAGAACAAGGGGAGGGAGTATCGATGTTTACAGCCGGAATAGGCTATGCCGGTTTTATCGGTTATGCGATACCTTTGTGGCTGATCACGGGGTTGTTTATTTTGCGGCTTGACGTGAAAGGATATGAGCTTGCGGCGATGGATAAGGAAAGGAAAGCATCCCGGTTCGTCGGATGGCTCAATATCGTCCTCGGCATCTTGACGTTTATCGCGAGCTGGTCGCTTCAGAAATGGGGCTGGTAGCGGCTGCTTGCAGGCGTGCGGCGTTTTAGGCGGGATTCCCCGCTACGGAACCGGATTTTGCTATTGCTGAACTTGGGTTCGCATAGCTGAATCGGGTTCATTTTTTTTGCATATTTCCAAGAAAAGGAACACTTGCTATACTTGTTCTTGACCTGTACCGCATGAAAATAAAGAGGGAGGGGTATGATGGCCGTTTTTTTCGGGTTTATGCACAAAGCGTTTCAGGAGCGGTTCGTATACCGGACGAACTCCTACATCACCATTGTCAGCACCTGGCTCGGGCTGTTTGTGCTGGTCAGCGCGTGGCGGGCGCTGTATGGCGGCAAGTCCGAGGTCGGCGGCGTAACGTTCGACGATATGATGAGCTTTATCGTCATCAATACGCTCGTCGCCTCGCTGATCCGCTCCAATATGGGGCAGCGCATCGGGGAGCGGGTCGCGGACGGCTCGATCAGCATCGATCTGATCCGCCCGGTTTCGTTCAAGTCGTACCATCTGGCCAACCAGCTCGGCGAAAATTTGTTCGCCCTGCTGTTCAGCACGGTTCCGGCCGTCACCCTGGCCGTCGTGCTCTGGGGGTTCCGGCTGCCCGACGAGCCGGCGCGCATCTCGCTGTTCATACTCAGCCTCGTCCTCGGCCTGCTGCTTATGAACCAGATCAACTACATATTCGGTTTGCTGGCGATATGGCTGAAAACGTCATGGTTTATTAACGCCATTACGAATGCCGCCTTCGACTTGTTCGCCGGCACGTTCGTGCCGTTATGGTTTTACCCGGACTGGCTGTATGCGGCCAGCAAATTTTTGCCGTTTCATCTGGTCACGTTCCAGCCGATCTCGATTTGCCTCGGCAAATTGACGCTTCCCGCCGTGTGGGCCGTTATTGGCGGACAGCTGGCCTGGCTTGCCGCCTTGTGGGCGCTGGAAAAGTGGATGTGGGCCAAAGCGCAGGACCAAATCGACATTCATGGGGGGTGACGCCGGATGCAGCATGCTCCGCTATATTGGCAGTTTATAAAAATCAAGCTGAAGGCGATGACCGATTACCGCAGCTCTTTTCTAATTATTACGTTTTCCAAGACGTTGATGTGGGCCGTTGAAGTTTACGTGCTCTGGATTCTGATCGACCGTTTCCAGTCGATCGCCGGCTGGAGCAGCTATGAGGTGATGCTGCTGTTCGGGCTGAATCTCGCCTCTTACTCGCTGGCCGGCTTCTTCTTCTACCATCCGTTCGTCTACCTGCCGAAGCGCATTCAGAGCGGGGAGTTCGACGAGATGCTGACGAAGCCGATGAATCCGTTTCTCTACTTGCTGAGCCGCGAATTCAGCACCGGCTATTTTTCGAACATGGGGGTCGCCGCCTTCGTCGTCGTGCTGGCTTTCGTCAAGCTGGACATTCGTCCGGACGCTCTCGACCTGCTGTTCCTTGCGCTCGTGCTGCTGGGGGGAGCGATGATCCAGGCCGCCGCATTCGTCTTCGCGGCCGTTCCGGCGTTCTGGATTACCCAGAGCGGCAGCTTGTCCCGACTGCTTAACGACTTTAAAGGCTTTATCCGGTATCCGCTGTCGGCGTATCACGGCTTCGTGCAAGTGATGTTTACGCTGGTGTTCCCGTTCGCCTTCATCAATTTTTACCCGGCGCAATATTTTTTGCGCAAGGACGATTTTCTGATGTTTCACCCGGCGCTGCAATATTTGACCCCGCTGATCGGACTCGCGCTGTTCGCGCTGGCATACCGGTTCTGGAAGTTCGGCATCAACCATTACCGCAGCACCGGATCTTGAGGAGGAACGCCCCATGCCCATTATCGAAATGAACGACGTTTCCAAAACGTTTCAGGTGCACAAGCGGACCGTCGGCTTCTGGAACACGCTGAAGTCGCTCGTCCATCGCGAATACGAGACGAAGGTTGCGGTGGAGCGCATCTCGTTCTCGATCGAGCCGGGCGAGCTGGTCGGCTATATCGGGCCGAACGGCGCCGGCAAGTCGACGACGATCAAGATGCTTTCCGGCATTCTGACCCCTTCCGCCGGCGCGATCCGCGTCGACGGGCGAGTCCCGCACGACAACCGCAGGGCGAACGCGATGCATATCGGCGTCGTCTTCGGCCAACGCTCGCAGCTGTACTGGGACTTGCCGATGATCGATACGTTCGAGCTGTATCAGAAAATGTTCCGCATCGACAACGGCAGGTTCAGGCGGAACGTGGACTTTTACGTCGAGCTGCTGGAAATGGGCGAATTCCTGAACCGTCCTGTCCGGCAATTGAGCCTTGGACAGAAAATGCGCGCCGAGCTGGCGGTTGCGCTGCTGCATGATCCGAAGATCGTCTATCTCGACGAGCCGACGATCGGCCTCGACGTCGTCGCCAAAAGCCGCATTCGCACGTTTATTCGCGAGGTGAACAAGGAGAAAGGGACGACCGTTATATTGACGACGCACGACATGGACGATATCGAGCAAATATGCAGCCGGATCATCCTGATTGACCGCGGTTCCATCATGTACGACGGGACACTGTCCGACTTCAAAAGCGGCTTCAGCCGGGGCCATCTGCTGTCGGTCGTATTCGCTGACGAGGATGCGGAATTGGGAGAGAAACGGCTTCAGGTCGTCAAAAGCGAAGGGCCGCGCAAGCAAATTTTGTTCCGCAGCGAAGAAATTTCGGTCGGCGAAGCGATAACGCACATTACCCGCAATTTCAAGGTGCTTGACCTGCAGCTGAAAGAGCCGGATATCGAAGAGATTATCCGGGATTTGTACGGCAAGGCGAAAGCGAACTGACTGTCCGCGAACGAAAGGCGGAAGCGTTAAGCCTCGTGCTTCCGGTAGTAGTATAATGAATGTATTAAAGAACGAGGAGAGGAGAAGCGCGGCCCTTGTGCAGTCATCCGCAGCCTATATGCACTCCGCCGTGCCTGTAACGCTTATGCAGATGCGTATGTATACGCCGGCTTTGCCGTTATCGCTGTTCGTCGATTGCTTCTGGTATTTGTCCGGCTATCGGCCGTCGCATGCCAAGGAGCTGACTTTTCCCGACGGCTCGGTCGAGATCGTAATCGATCTCCGGGGCGATCCGATCCGGCTGTTCGACCGGGAAGACCGCGAGCTGGACTTCGGCGGAGCCGTCTTATGCGGACCCCATTCCGATTATTTCATCATCGATACCGCTGACGAGGCCGAGGTCGTCGGCATCCATTTTAAGCCGGGCGGGGCGTATCCGTTCCTGAATCTTCCTCTTTATGAGCTGCATAACGCGCACGTTTCTCTGGATTTGCTGTGGGGCGCCTCGGCCCGCGAGCTTCGCGAGGAGCTGCTGGAGGCGGCGACCATTGACGATAAATTCGGCATACTCGCGAAAAGGCTCATGGCGCTTGCGGCCAAGCCGCTCGTTCCGCAGCCGTCCGTCCGATACGCGCTGGACAAGCTGCGGGATTGTTCCTTCACCGGCACCGTAGCCGATGTCGTCGGGGAAATCGGCATGAGCCACAACCGGTTCAACCAAATTTACAAAGCGGAAGTCGGGATGTCCCAGAAACGGTCGAGCCGCCTATTCCGCTTCCAGCAAGTGCTGCACCTTATCGGGAGCGGGCGCGAGATCGACTGGTCTGCCGTTGCCCTTCATTGCGGCTATTACGATCAAGCCCATTTCATTAAAGATTTCCAGTCGTTCTCCGGCATCAATCCGAGCGTGTACCGTCCGCTGCCCGGCCGGCACCACAATCACGCCGTCTATCGGGCGTGAGCGGCTGTTGGCTGTTGGTGTCGACTATCGGTTCAAAAATTTACAATACACCCCGGCCGGAATCGTCTACAATGAAGGCAACTCGCCCGGACACCATGCCGCTCGCGAGAATTATCGTATGCAGGAGGATTATTGATGAGCCATCCTTATGCTCCACACGGATATCGTACCGTAACGCCGTATTTCACCGTCAAAGATGCGAACAAGATGATCGAATTTGCAAAAGCGGTATTCGACGCCGAGGAAATCAGCCGGTCGGTCGCAAGCGACGGCCGCGTCTCCCATGCCGAGGCGCGGATCGGCGATATGATCGTCGAGCTGTCGGACGCAAGCGACCGGTTTCCGCCCAGATCGAACACGCTGCATATTTTCGTGGCCGATACCGACAATAGCTACAGACGCGCTCTGGAGGCGGGAGCCGTCTCGCTGTACGAGCCGGCCGACATGCCTTACGGGGAGCGAAGCGCTGGAGTCGAGGATCCGTTCGGCAACCATTGGTACATCGCTACGTTTCTCGGCGGAGAAGGACATGGTTACAAGTGACGAGGCGAGCCGCATCGCGATGTCGCTGCCGGGCGCCGAGCAGCGCGAGCATTGGGGGAAGCCTTCGTTCCGCGTGCGCGATAAAATTTTTGCGGTCATCCGGCCGGACGGCGTATCGCTTGTCCTCAAGACGACCAAAGACGATCGGCTCGCCTACACGACGATGGCGCCCGACATATTCGGCATGCCCGACAGTTTTGCGAATCTGGCTTATATGATCGTGCGGCTGGATCGGATCGAACCGTCCGAATGCCGGGAGTTGATCGTTCAGGCATGGCGGCTCGTTTCGCCGAAGCGTGCGGTCGCGGCTTACGACCGGGGAAATGAGGGCGGATAACACGTTTGAAAAAAAGGCGTGACACAAGGTGTAACCATCGGTCATAATCTTCGTTATAGAAGATAAAGGGTCGAAGGGTTGAAGACATATGAAAAAAATAGCGGCGTCATATGCGCCATTGCTCTGGATGTTTTGCATACCGGTATTGAATGTGTTCTACGGCATATTGAATCGCGAAGGAGCCCAGGTGCGCAGCCTGATGACGGGGCTGGACGCCGTCACTCCTTTCGTACCGGCATTCGTGGTGCCCTATTTGATCTGGTATCCTTTCATGATCGCCATGTTCGTGTTCTTGTTTATGAAGAACCGGGCGGTCTATTACCGGGCGTTAGTCCAACTATGTATCGGGCTAATCGTGTGCTACATCACCTATTTTTTCTACCAAACGACGGTGTCCCGGCCCCTCATAACCGACGATGTGCCGTTTTATTGGCTCTTACACTTCGTCTACAGCAACGACCAGCCTTTCAATTGTTTTCCGAGCATCCATGTGTTGACGACTTATGTCATCCTGAAGCATACGTTCCAATACTTGGATGTGAAGCGTTATGCCCGTCTGGGCATCTTCGCGATCGGCTGGGCCATCATCGTCTCGACCGTATTCGTGAAGCAGCATGTCGTACTGGACATCGCGGGAGCGATCCTGCTGGTCGAGCTGATGTTTTACTTGGCGCATAAAATCGCTCCGCTGCCAAAGGAGAAGCCCGTATCGGCTACGGCGTAACAAATGGGTATCAAGCACAGCCCCGGTGAATAGTCACCGGGGCTATTCGTTTTGCCGAATTGCATCCAATTCGCGATGGAGAATAGTGGGAATAAAAGGATTGACTTGCGAACGCGTGTTCTATAGTATCTTAAGTAAATTAAGTAACTATTACCGCCAACTGTCGTACCGTACGCACCCCGAAGTTTTACGGTGTTAAGCATCTGGGAGTCGATAACGGAATACAGTTCCGTTAACGAGGTTCATTCTCGCTATTTCCCGATAATAAAGGAACTCCGTTCCGCTATGAGCCTCGGTTTCCGACGAATAGCGACTGCGGCCATGCAATAGAGGAAATCGGTTCCGCTATTTTCGTGCCGGGCAGTGATTTCGAGCGAATAACGTACTGCAGTTCCGCTAACCGCTTAGTAGACTATGTACGGACGAACGGGGTAGGGGCAATCATTTTGTGCAACGAGGTGTAGCGATGTTCAAACTGGCATGGAGTCTGCCGCAGGATAGGAATGAATTCGATCCGGGGGTTTCAGGGGTTTGCCCCGGCGTTTGGCGCGGGCGCGAAGCTTTGTACTTCGAGAACAAACTGGCGGCCCCCGTGCTGCTTCGCGATGAAATCGGTCTCGACCGCTTTCGTCTTCAAGCGGAAATAGCATGCCCCGGACCGGTAGGCTTCATCGGGCTTGTATTCGGAGCCCGCGATGCGGACAATTTCGAACTGGTGTACGTGTCTCCGGCGTATAAGGATTATCCCGGAGAAATCCAGTACGATCCGTTCATGAACGGGTCGAGCACTTGGCAAATTTACAACGGTCCCCGCTACCAAGCCCCCGCGCCGTTCGCGCCGGGTGAGTGGACGAAGCTGGCTCTGGACGTTCAGCCGCACAGCGTCTCCATTTATGTCGGAGAGACCGGGGAGCCGCAGCTTGTTATCCCGAATTTGCAGCATGGGCGATGTTCCGGCCGAATCGGCGTTTGGGGGTATTTGCCCGGCTATATCAGGAACCTTTCGGTGGAAGAAATCCAAGAGGTCCCACCGGCACCTGTACATGGAACGGTAACGGATCCGGACAAGCTGTCGGCGGATAGCTTCGTCACGGAATGGACGGTAAGCGAGCCTTATTCCCGCGACGGGCATCCCATACCTGCAGGGAAACGAAAGGTCGTAGTCGAAGAGAACGGCACGCTTAACCTGAACAGGCTGTACAAGTCGGAAGCGGGCACGTCCGTCCGAGCCGAATGCCGCTTTACGCTGCCGGAAGAGCGGGAATCGGTACTGTCCTTCGGCTATAGCGACCATATCCGGCTGTGGGTCAACGAAGAAGAAGTGTACGGGGGAGCATGGAAATGGGGACCGCCGGAAAGCGACGGACGGATTCGGCCCGGTCACGCTGCCGTATCCGTGCGTTGGAAAGCGGGGCTCAACACGATTCGCGCAGAGGTTGCGAGCGAGGAGGTCATGTTCGGCTGGGGACTATGCGTCAGGACGGGGCTGCCCGGCTTATCCTATCTCTCGGATGAAGACTGATAGCCGGCACGGGCTTAAACGGAAAGGGATGACCTTGCAGGTGCAGGTCATCCCGGCCGCGACTCAATATTTGGTCATGATCTTCACGTAGTTCGCCATCTTCTTGAAAAACCGCTTCAGCTTCATCGTCCGACTCCTCCCGCGTACTACGACTGATACGCTTCCAAAAAACGAACGACCTCCGATGCCTGTTCTCCTCCGGCTTTCGCATGAGCGATCAATGGAATCGTATGAGGCCCGCGTGAATGGACCACGGCCGGGTCGTCCTGGACGATCGCTTTGACGATCTCCAGCCTGCCCAGCATGGCTGCCGCGAATACGTCGATTCTAGCCCCTTTGTCCAGCAAGTAGAGGGCGATGTCCCGTCTGCCTACGTGTGCCGCCGCCCCAAGAGCGGTTTCCCAATCTCCGTTGCCCCAATCCCAGGAAGCGTTAACGAGTCCGGGCTCCCGCTCGAGCATTTCTTTGACCTTGTCCAGATCCCCGTGGGCGTTGTACACGAAATCTTTTACCAATGGAGCGTTCAGACTGCCGGACATAACGATGTCCCCTTCCATTCATGGATTCGAAAAGCTTCCGAGCAAATCGGCGATTTCGGTATTGCCTCTGGCCAATGCATAGTCTGCCGGCGCAGTAGACCCGGCGTTCGGTATTCGCGGATCCGCCCCATGCTCCAGCAGCAGCTTGACGATCTCGATCCGGTTGAAATGCGCCGCGACATGCAGCGGCGTAAACCCTTTGCGGAGCTCGCCTTCGCATGGGGAGTCGATGTCGCTTCCGTGCTCGAGCAGCAGCCGGACCAGGTTAATATGATTGCCCGCAATGGAGGCGTGCAGCGGCGTATTATTCAATTTGCCGTCCCTGCTCTTCAGATTGATGTCGGCACCGGCCTGCAGCAAATAGGCGGCCGTCTCTTCATTGCCGAAGTGGGCGGCGAGTCCGAGCGGCGTATACCCGTCGAAGCTGTAGCTGTCTAACAGCTTGGGGGAGGCGGAGGCGAGCTCGCGTACTCTGGACGTATTGCCGACGGCGGCGGCTTCGAAGAAGTTCAGCTCGGCTCCTTGCTGGAGGAGCAGCTCTTTGATCTCGGTAGCCCGGTAGTAGGCGGCCAGTAGGACGGCGGTTTGGCCTTCGTCCGTCTTGGCGTTTTTCAGCTTCTCGTCCACGGACAGCAAATGCTGGACTTTATCCAGGTTTTTGCTTTTCACCGCGTCCAGCATTTCTTGCTTCAGGATCCGGACATGCTCCGCCAGCGCATTAGCCTTCATGATCAATTGCTCGGAGGCTTGTACCCCGATTCCGATGAATTGGGACGCCGCTTCGGAACGGCTTTGGGCCAAGCCCGCATCCACGAGCAAATCGACGGCTGCAAGAGTAGTCTCGTCCAGTCTTACGGATAACACGACGCTTCGATTCGGTTTCTTGCCCATGACTGCTTCCTTCGCGAAATTATTGTAATAATTATTACAATGTTAATTGTACATGGAATAGAAAACGTTGTCAAAAAGACTGCGACTGACCAATTAACGTACACACTTTGTTCTCAATTTGAGATATTTATATGGGTTTCTTCGAAATCGTCGACGCTTGGTTCCTTCCAAAAGTCGTTCAAGTCGTTCATACCACTGTGTACGTTCTTTTGAAATTTTTTGTATGCCACCTGTTGTAGGCGATGTTTCTGATCGGGTCCAGGTTCGAAAATTTTTGCTGTGTATGAAATCGGGAGTTGCCAACGTTTAACTGCAACGTAAGCGACATGAAATTAGGTAACTTTACTGAAAATTCTGACCGCTTTTTCAAGAACATTTTTTTGTGTTATGTAATAAAATGCGTTTTCCCAAATCCACACCAAAAATATTTTTTTAAAAGCAGATTGATAATATTTTATGTAATATTGTATAAATTTAACATTTAAGATGGTAATATACACATTATTGGAACATGTTGGGATTTATAGGCATCAACGTTAATTGTTATATGATGTGATGTCCCTCAACTTATTTTTGTACCTTAGTTGATATGCTGGCCAGCTATCATATAAAAAATATAGTTATGAGAGGAATCCGAGAGCCATGAAGAGAATATTTATAGTATTTTTGTGCTTTTGTATTATATTACCATCCGCGGCTAATGCATCAAGTAAATCATTTCAGCATATCGATATTAAAGAGAAGGAGTTGACAAAAGAAATACTATTGGAGATGGAAGAAAAAATGAAAACGATGTCTCCAAAAGATGCTGCAGCGTTTTTTGAAGAAACTATGAAAAAACATACTTATGACTACGTAAAATATCCGTATTATTCGGATAAGGCAACCAATGATATGGGGATAATGGCGAATGTAGGGGACACTAGATCGAGTATTGCTTATTCTAATAGTGGCCTTTTTTCAGCCAGTAGTACAAAAGGTATTTGGATTAACATCATAAATAGTTCAATATCCCTTGTACTTGGTTTATCTACGTTTGTTGGTTCCATACTATATGGTGTAGCAAATCTGTTTGTCGCAGTAACTCCAGACACTTCCGAACAAGCGGAAGCAAAGAACTACTTAAAGATAATCAACTTGTGCCAGACGACTGGGTATCTTTGGCTTACTCCCATTCGAGAGAGGTATATGAACATGGTTGGGGATATTTTGTTGATACCCAAGGGTTTGCACATCAGTCAACAATTGACTTCCCGTATCCAAAGACCGCACAATGGGCACCATATTCAAGTTATTCAGAAATAGAGGCTAGAGCTTCAGTTGTTTATGGATATCATCCAACGATACACATACCTGAACATTATTATGGATACTAATTTCCGTCCATGATTTTTAGTTGAATGATAATGTACTGAGGCAAAAATTCTTGCCTCAGTATATTTATTAAAATGATATCTCTTCAAAGAATGCACTTTATAAAGAAAAACGGCAGGTTTATGTCAGGAGCGTGTTTATTATGAAGAATAAGAAAATTTTCATTGGTGGATCTCTTGCTGTTGTGATAGCAGTGATAGCATCATTGATTTATACAATAACCGTTTTTTCAAATAATGCACACATTAGAGTAGAGTATTCAATAACCTATGAAGCTGGAAAAACGGATGAAGGAAAGGATTATATTGTATACAATTTGGTGTTATCAAACGAATCTGCAAAAGCACTTATTAATTTTGATGCTGATATTTCATTAGATGACCAAATGAAGGAGTTCACTCAATTACTAAGTTTTATAACTGAACCAATGAATTTGCCAGCTAAAGATTCTAAAAATTTAAATAGAAATAAGATTATTTATTCAAAGAAAACAGCAATAAACAAATTTTCCTCAATGAATAAGGAACAAATAGAGAAATTGAATAATATTTATTCAAACATTAAAATTGACATGTCTTGGATAGGTGGAAAAAGGGAAGTGTCACTAAGCAAGAACGATTTGATTAACGGCAGTATTTTAGATTTGACAGAGATAAGTAATTAAGGATAATACAACATTCTAGGAATTCATTACAGACCGAGCTAATATATAGCTCGTATTGGTATCGTGGCTTTAATTGCAAAGGAGGGCTCAGAGCAAATGCATGTCCCTAACTGGAGTCAAGTTAGAATAATGCTAGAAAAGAGTCAGCCTAAAGCAATTTTCAAACACCATGCAGATGTCGGACAAAACCAAGTGATTAAAGTAATTGCTAAGAATGAAACAATGCTGCCAACAAAAATAATAGATATTGACTGTGCATTTGCTCCAAAAACATGAAGAAAGCATTACGTAAAATGAAATCTTATACACCACTAAGTGTTGCCATGAGAGTCTTTGATAAACCAACCGTTGAAAATAAATCAATTCGTGATTACGTTGATCGATATGTATTCAGGCTTACAATTCAATGATTGAGTGTATTTGACATCGCCTTCGGGGCGATGTTTTTATGTGCATTTTTTATATGCGCGGGAGACGGGAATGGGATAAAGTTTTGTCATTTATGAGATCAAGTTCTTGTCAACCGACAAGCTGTGACATATTGGTGGGCTGTCGGGATTCACCGGTTTTCTCCCGCTTTCAGCCTTGCTGACATTCGGTTTCGCCGTCGTGGAGAATGGTCGTATAGCGTCGTTCGAGCCGTTTCAGATGAGCGCCGCATAAGGCAAGCTCAAACGAATAGCCGTCCTTGAAATACGGCATATTGCAGTCGTGCACGAGAATGCCGGAATACCGGGGGATGAGCCCGATGTCATCGAATGCCTCGCTGCCCCGTTTGTCGTGGACCGCCTGAAACGTCCATTCCGGGGTAGAAAAGGTGTGGAGCCACTGTGGGGTGCCTTCGATCCGAATCTCGGTCTCATCCGCGTGCGCAACTGGGGTGGCAAGCACCTGCTCGCGAATCGTCTGTTCGTAAGGTGCCAATTGCTCATGCGCGGTCTCCAAGCAGGCCAGCAGCGTCGCCTCGCTGGGGCGATGACCGGTCTGATCGGCGATGAGTTCGCAGGCTCGCCGCAAGGCAGCATCTGATACGAAAGCAAATACACGGCCCACGCGGTCAAACTCTCCCCATACTGGGCGGGAGCGGTGACCCGATCCGGAAAAGCGGCTTGCTGCCGGGAATGGCAGTGCGGACAGCAGGTTCGCTCCGCGCGATGCTCGGTGACGAGGATGCGCGGTTGCGGCAGGTCGAAGACCTGACGTTTCTCGTATCCTTCGCAGGGTTCTCCCTCCAGGGAGGCCGAGCATTGGGAGCAAGCCGTAACGCGATGGATGACGATCGTGTCCGGATGATCGACCTGATGCAGAGTGTGCCCAGGGTGTCCTCTGGGAGCTCCCTTCTTGCCGCCGGACTTGCGTAGGTTCGTCGGTTTGCGGAAAGAGTCGCTAGACGGCGGTTTATGGCTGTTTTGACTATTTTGGTCCAACTGACGCTTCAGGTTCGCGACTTGGTCTTCCAGTTCCTCGATCCGGGCCGCTTGTTCGGTAATTCGTTTGGTCAGTTGAGCGTTATGAGCCGACAGCTCGGCAAACCGCTCGGACTGTTCAGCGAGTAGGGCGTACAAGTCGGTCAGTACCTTGGCAATTTCACTTGGCGGTTGGTGACTAATTCGATGGATATCCTCTTCCTTGATGTTCATCGAGGTTCCCTCTTTCTCAAGAAAACTTGGTTACCTGTTATTAACCAAATTTTTCTTTTTAGAAGGGGGACCTAAGGAGTAACACCCCATTTCATTATTACTGAATATGGGTTCATTAATATAACTTCAGGTTCACTATTTCTCCAACTGTAGCCAACCAGCCCACTATAGCCGATAAACGAATAGCGGCCGGTAACGGTCCCGTATTACCCATAGCAGGTACAGATGGGCGGCGGTTAGCCCGAGTACCGGCAATAGCAGCTGCGGGTCGCGGAATAGATGGAAGGCGGCAATGTTGATCGTCAGCGGGAAGAGCGCGGCCAAGCCAAGCGGAATAAACCTGCCCCAGAGCAGCAGCAGGCCGCCGATCAGCTCGACAGACTTCTCCATCACCAGCAAATAGCCCGTTCCGAGCAGCTCGAGGGCTTCCGGACTTTCCGGCAGAAACGGCTCGAGTCCCCAAAACACGAAGTAACCGTTCAACCCCGCGGCAACAAAAATAAGTCCTACCGCATAACGAAGAATGTGGAATACCGGATGATTTCGCACGTGTATCAGCTCCTTTTCGAAATTAAGACAATGGATATCTTAATTATATTCCGAAGGAAAGAATTGTCAACGATAATTAAGATATTTATTATCGTAATTAATTTTTCGCGATGTAGTTTCCAGTTGTTCGACTCTATACCGGCGGATTGGAGCAACAGGCTGGAGCGGTAGTAATCCGACAGCCGGCTTCTTCTAAGGCAAGGAGCTTTTCGAATGTAACGGTCAACGATAAAAAAGCTGTTTATTGTCGCGATTTATCCGCTCTGGTACAATGGAGTCGTCCATTCATCGGGGAGGAGATCCGATCATGAATAACTCGCTCAGCGTGGAGTACGCTCTGCACAGCGTATCGATCTTGGCCGTCATTCCCGGCGATATGACGGTTAATATTAAACAGCTGGCGGCTTTTATGGGGCTTGCGCCCTCGTACTTGGCGAAGATGTTCACCCAGCTGGCCAAAGCCGGCATCGTCCGCAGCAGCGTAGGCAGCAAAGGCGGCATCAAGCTCGGCCGTCCCGCGGAGGACATTTCGTTCTATGACGTATTTATGGCGGTGAACGGCCGCAAGCATATGTTTCAATGCTCGAATATTCGCGCGTATACGCTCGGCTATGAAGCCGCTCCGGGCATGTGCGAAATCCATGAACAAATGTGGGAGGCGGAGGAGAAAATGTACGCCCACCTTCGCGGCGTCAAGCTGTCCGCCATGGCCGCAACGATCCATTCGAAGCTGACGCCCGGAGAGCAGGAAGAGCGTCTGGATCTGCTTCGGAAGCTAATCGAACGGCAGTCGTAGCCGGGAACGGCCTTGAGCCGTATTATCCCCCTGTTGCCAGCCCACGGCAGGGTGGATGAACTGCCCACCCCATTATGCAAGGAGGAACGCGATGAGAACGGATGCGGTAACTTTGGAAGGCGAGAGAGCAATGCTTATTCCTTTGCAGGTTAGCCATGCAGAACAGTTGTTTCAAGCGGTCGACAGCTCGGAAGTTTGGACGTTTTTACCCAGCCGAATGGAGAAGCTGGAGGATATGACCCATCATGTCGTGGAAGCGTTGCAGGATCAGGAGCAAGGAACGGAAGTGCCTTTTGTCGTGTACGATAAACAAACCGGGCAGGTTGTCGGCATGACTAGACTGTTGAATATAGCGGCCGAACATCGAAGCTTGGAAATAGGCTGGACCTGGTATTCGAGCAAAGTGTGGCGTACGCGGGTCAATACGGAATGCAAATTTTTGCTGCTGAGCTATTGCTTCGAGGTCAAACGCACGATCCGCGTCCAATTTCGGGTGGACAGCCGGAATACGCGCTCGAACGAAGCGGTCGCGAGGATCGGCGGGACGAAGGAAGGGGTGCTGCGCAAAGACCGGACTTTGTATGACGGATATGTCCGCGATACGGTCGTGTACAGCATTCTCGACGAGGAATGGCCGGCGGTTAAGCAAAAACTCCAAACGATATTGGCTTAAAAAAATAAAAGGATCGATCTCCTTCGCACCCTGACATAATGTTGTCAGGGTGCGTCGTTTATGATTAGAAGTGTCAAGCAGAGAACACCCCAAATTCGAGGAGGCAAACTTTATGACCACTTCTAATCCGACTTCCCATGCCGTACATACCGAAATCCGCCCTTTCCGCATCGCCATACCGCAAGCCGATCTGGACGACCTGCAATACCGCCTGTCCCGTACGCGCTGGCCGGATGCTCTGACGGGCTCCGGCTGGAAATACGGCGTTTCGCTGCCGTATGTGAAGCAGCTGGCCGACTATTGGCAGAACGGGTACGACTGGCGCAAGCACGAAGCGCGTCTGAATGAACTCCCGCAGTTCACGACGACGATCGACGGGGCAAATGTGCATTTCCTGCATGTCCGCTCGCCCGAGCCTGACGCATTTCCGCTTATTCTTACTCATGGCTGGCCGAGCTCGATCGTAGAGTTTCTGGACCTGATCGGTCCGCTTACCGATCCTCGGTCCCACGGAGGCGACCCGGCGGACGCCTTCCATCTCGTCATCCCGTCGGTGCCCGGCTTCGGATTTTCCGGCTCGTCCCTCGAACCCGGCTGGAATATATCGCGTATTGCCAAAGCTTGGGCACAATTGATGAACCGCCTGGGCTACGAGAAATATGGCGCTCATGGCAGCGACTGCGGAGCGCTCGTTTCGCGGGAGATGGGCATTCAACAGCCGGAAGGCCTGCTCGGCATCCACGTATTGCAATTGTTCTCCTTCCCGTCCGGCGATCCGGCGGAAATGGTCGACCTGTCCGAGGAAGATCAGAAGCGTCTTCAGTTTCTGGCGAATTTCCATGAACGGGCCGGATTTAACGGGATTCAGCAGACCCGGCCGCAGACGCTCTCTTATGGACTTGCGGACTCTCCCGCAGGCCAGCTCGCTTGGATTGCGGAGCTGTTCAACGGGTTCGGCGACCATGTGGACTTCGTGGATCGCGACGCGTTTCTGACGAATGTTATGCTGTATTGGTTAACCAATACGGCCGAATCGTCCGCTCGCCTGTATTACGAGAATGTGCACAATTCCGAGCAGGCGGCGCAAGGACCGAATGCGTCTCCGACCGGCGTGGCCGTGTTCGGCCATGACTTCAAATCGATGAAACGGTTCGCGGAGCGCGACAACACCGACATTGTGCACTGGTCGGAGTTCGAACGCGGCACCCATTTCGCCGCGATGGATGCGCCGGATCTTCTGGCCCCCGATCTGCAAGTCTTTTTCCGCCGCTACAGATAAGAAGGTCATGGGGCGGTACATGTAGAAATGATAGGAATCTGGACATGTGACGATTGTTTTCCGTCAAGGGGGAACTTCAAGTGAAGCTGGACCGGCTGCTCGCCATTACGATGACCTTATTGAATCAAACCCGCGTCAGCGCAACCGAATTGGCCGAGCGCTTCGAGGTTTCCTTGCGTACGATTTATCGGGACATGGAATCGATCAATCAGTCCGGCATTCCGATCGTTTCCTTTCCCGGTTCGGACGGAGGGTACGAGATTATGTCGGGCTATCGCATAGACAAGCAAATCTTATCTTTCGATGATTTTACGTCGATTTGTTCCGCATTGCGCGGGGCCCGATCCGCTACGGACAGCTCGGACATCGACGGGCTTCTGGAGCGGATAGGCGCTTTAATGCCCGCCCAGTCGGGAGCCGCGGGCACGGATCATGTGGATTTCGATTTCACTCCGACCCCGAACGACAAGGAGAAGATCGGCCCGCTTCACCAAGCGATCAAGGAGCTGCGCACAGTCCGTTTTGAATATTTGGATAACAAGGGGACCGAAACCGAGCGGACGATCGAGCCGATGGGACTTTTTCTGAAAGGGTACGTCTGGTATTTATACGGCTATTGTCTCACCCGCTCCGATATTCGCGTATTCCGAATTTCCCGTATGCTCCGTTTGAGGAGCTTGCCTGAAACGTTCGTCCGTCGTCCTTATACGCTGCAGGATGTCGAACGGCAGTTCATGGGCCAAGCGAATTTCGCCAAGGTGAGGGCGGTGCTGCGCTTCCAACCGGAGGTCAAAACGAGGGTAAGGGATGAGTTCGGATTTGACCAAGTAACCGCCAATTCGGACGGCACCTTGTCCGTAACCGCCCAGTATTCGTCAACGGAACGGGCGGTTCAGAGCATTCTAAGCTACAGCAGCTATGCGATGGTACTGGAGCCGCCCGATTTAATTGCGGAGCTGCGGCGCCATATTGCGAATATGGCCCGACTTTACAAGGTCGAGTGACGTCCCGGCAGGCAAGGCGAATCAGGTCGAGCTGTGGGGTCGAAAAAGAGTTGTAACAGCTCTCGTAGGTGTCAGAAGGGACGGTTTGCGTCAAGCTCTGTGACGTGCAAGCGAAAGGAGGTTATATGTCCTAATTCCAATCAGACTATATGATATGGCGGATTTCCATTTTAAACTACGACAGCGTAATCCGCATACAACCTGGAGGCCTTTTGATGAATCGGGTGCCGCATGTGGCCGTAAATAGAGGAGCTGTATTCCGTTATTGTCCCGTATTTCGTTGCATTTCTGAATATAACGGCACAGGCTTCCGTTAATTCGATCTTTCGGGGTGAAAATGGGTAGTGAACAGCGGAAAAGCGGAGCGGTTTTCCGTTATTTTGATATTGACACGGTAATTTGGGTCAATAAGATCCGTCAGTTCCGTTATTTTATGGATTCGGGGTTTCGCGAGAGCCGGCAATGGCGGCAAGCCTTCACAGCTCATACGATGCAAGCACTTCTGTATGCGAATTATGCTGGCGTAGTTCAAGCTGGCCGACGGCTACGATACGGAAATCGGCGAGAGGAGGATCAAATTTTCCGGAGGGCAGAAGCAGCGAATCGCGCTGGCCGCGTCTTTCTGAAGGACCCGTCCATCCTTGTATTGGATGAAGCTATCAGTGTGCTGGACAAGGAGAGCGAGAAGCTGGTGCAGCAATCGATTCGTCGATTCGGGAGAGATAAAACGACGATCATGATCGCCCACCGCCTGTCCACGATTGTGCGCGCGGATACGATTTTCGTGCTGAAGGACGGAGACATTGTGGGGAGCGGAACCCATCAGACCTTGCTTGGCCGAAACGGGTATTACAAGGAGCTGTTTGCGAAGCAGTATGCGGCCGAGCTTCCGACTATGACCGGATAGCCCGTCCAACGGAAATGTGGTACCATATGGATATTACAGCCGGGGGTGGGGGCTTCTCCATGGATAACGTCGCCAAAATCATGGGAATATCGTTTCCGAAAATGACGGTAGAGCAAAGCTTGCAAATGCTGGGCGAAGTAGTGGAACGAAAGCAGAACGGATTGTTCCACGTCGTAACGGGAAACCCGGAAATCGTCATGTCGTGCCAGCATGACCGGGAATTGCGCTCGATCATAGAGGAGGCGGGCCTTGTCACGGCCGACGGGATCGGCATCGTCATGGTATCCCGCCTAAGAGGCGGGCACCTTCCGGAGAGAGTCACCGGATGCGACCTGCTGCTGAAGCTGCTCGAGGTCGGGAATCGGAAACGGTGGTCGTTTTATTTCCTCGGGGCGGACGAGGCGACGAGCCGAAGATCGGCGGAAGTCATTCGCGAGCATTATCCGAATGTCGCGATAGCGGGCAGACATCACGGTTTTTTCGGCAAAGAGGAAGAAGCCGGAATCGTCAAAGAAATCAACGCCGCGGCTCCCGACTTCTTGATCGTAGCGCTGGGGGCTCCGTACGCCGAACGTTGGATCCACCAGTACAAGCACAGCCTTAACGCCAAAATCGCCATCGGTGTCGGCGGCAGTCTCGATATTATAGCGGGCAAAGTGAAGCGGGCGCCGGAGATTTGGCAAAGCATGCATATGGAGTGGCTGTACAGGCTTATTCAACAGCCGTCGCGATGGAGGAGGCAATTGATTTTGCCGCGCTTTGCTTTAAGAGCTTTGCTATATAGAGAAAAGCGGATTTGATCCTATAACGGGCTGTCCCGAAAGTCGAAATGAACTTTATGCATAAAAAAGAACCTGCATGTCCACTTATTGTTGAATACGTGGATTTGGAGGTTCTTTTGCGTGAAATGGGGCTCGCTCCAATCTTCCGACTCCTCCTATAATAATACATGCTTTACTGCTACCCTTCGGGCAGGAAGACAAGCAATTGATGAAGATTGGAAGGTGACTCCACAATGTCGTTCAACAACCTCGTAGTCAATAGCGATTTCGAGTCAGGGCTGTGGGGGCGACGGGAGCGACGGGGCAACGGGAGCAACGGGAGCAACGGGAGCAACGGGAGCAACGGGAGCAACGGGAGCGACGGGAGTAATGTATTCCTCTAACCAATTTACGGGTAGTATGAATATCCCGCTTTCACCAACTTTTCAACCGATTTTGAATGTGATAGCTATCACAACTTTACCTAATCAAAGAGTAAGAATAGATTCCATGATTGAAACTTTTATCAACACCTTGGCGAGTGGCAGCTCCCGCTTGCTGCGAAACGCCGGTTTTATCAAAAATGCTCTAATGGAAGAACGAACGGCAATCATCGCCCATTCGGACATAGATTACAAATCGCGACGGGGAAGAAGAAAAGCTATATGTTCGCATGATGACAAGAGGCCATCAAACGGGAAACCTTATCATAGGTAGTCATTTGATATGCTGAAGCATACTTGCGGAAACTGCTCGCCTTTTGCCGAGTTATCGAGCGCGATAATTCGCTCTTGGATTTAGAAACAAACGCAGGACTATGTTAGATCGGGTAGTTTAGCGCAACTACCCTATACGGGTCTTCGTCTAATAAGTAGTCAGGAGAGCGTGCATATCCGATTGGAGGAAAAATAATGAGAGTAGCCTTAGGGGTATTTCTGATTTCCATTGCAATACTGTTAACCGGCTGCAATCAAAAGAAGAACACAAGCGATATCGAAGATAATCTGAATCAAATAACGGCCAACAAGCAGTTCATGGCATCGAGCAATCCGTATGACTACATAAAAAGCGAATTAAGCGCATACGAAGAAATAGTAGGCATGGGGGATACGGCGCTACTATATTTAACCAACGAATTGAGGACAAATGGTCGGAGCGGGTTAAGAGAGTGGATAATGGCCAAAGCTTGTGAAGATATATTGAAGGAGAAAAGCCCCGTAAAGGAATGGGCGAGCGCAAAAGAGTGGATTGAGAAGTATGATGCAAGTAAGTGACAATGATTAACCTTGTTATTTGAACCGGCAGAGCATTACAATCGGACAGAGGAAGAACCGCCCGGCAAGGACGGTTCTTTTTTGCTTCGCATTCTATTCGCAGCGCTTCAGCAAGCGTGCTGGACATACTCCACACAAAATTCCAAGAGTGTCTGGTATCATTTTAACCGTATAGGATTGTGCTTCTGACGAGAGAACGTTGGCAAGGCACATATGTAATCCAAATGTAATATCCGCTTCATCCTCCGCTAATGTTCCGAGGGTATTATGTAGTAGACCCCCTTTTTAATATATATTTTTGAACCCGTGGCCCGTTGCCAGCGGGTTTCTTTTTTTTCGGGGACATATAAATCGCACACAGAAGCGCATACATCGGATGATCGGTGAAGATTGGCCGCCATTGCCGGTACTCGCGAGACTGCGAATCCATAAAATAGCGGAACTGGCGTATGGTATTGATGCGAAAAGCAGATTCGACAGTAAAATAACGGAAAATCATTCCTCTATAACGCTGCTCACTATCCATTTTTACTCCGAAAGATCGAAATAGCGGAAGCCTGTGCCGTTATTTTCAGAAGTGTAGCGAAATTCGAGAAAATAACGGAATCCAGTGTCGCTATTTATAAACAGGCAACGTGTTATCAAGCTCATCAGAACGCCTCCAGCTTGCATGCGGATTATGCTGTCGTAGTTTTTTTCAGCGAAGATCTGGGCACACGCACAGTCCTTTTTTTCATGCTGTTGTGTCAGCTATTCACATGACGGGATAAACGGCCTCCCGAAAAGGAATGAGGGGAGGGGAGTCGAATACAACAGTTGGGTTATATTTACAGCTGATAAAACCGTCATCGAAGTATAACAAAATGTCATCAAATTTCACTGCTCGACTGAAAACGCTTTCTTATATAATAAAAGAAAGAGCTAGCCAATGGATGGATGACGGATTCGATAAAGAGAGCAAAAGGGGCGTGGCGAAGCGATGAACGAAAAATCGGACCCTTTAGTTGCCCCGAAGCCGCGCTTGTATGCGGCGATTGCGGCGGGATTGGGCGCCGCGGCCGTCGGTATAGCGTTATACGGTCTGTTGGGCGCGACGCCGGATGGGCCGAAGGCCCGAAATGAGCTGGCGAACGGTGGCCGCGAGCCGATAACGGTCGTAGCGCTGGGCGCCTACTACAGCTTTCCCCCGGGCTACGACGAGAATCGCAATCCGTATCTCGATTATATCGAGGATAAAACCGGCCTCGACATTTCCATCAAGCTTCCGCTCCAGGAAGGGTATAACGAACAGCTGAACGTCATTATGGAGTCTTCGAAGCTGCCCGATCTGATCAGCACGACAAGCAACAGCTGGGTAGCCGATTACGTGAAGCGCAACGCCCTGCTCCCCCTGGACGACTACATCGACAAATACGGAAGCGACTTGAAGAAGAAAATACCGCAGGAGGCGTGGGATCTCGTCCGGTTCAACGGCAAAATTTATGCGGTGCCGAGCCTGAATTCGGTCAGGGGCAACGAAATCATGTACGCGCGCAAAGATTGGCTCGACCGGCTCGGGATGGCGCCGCCCGTAACGTTGGACGATTATGCGGAGGTCATGAGGAGATTTGCCGAGGACGATCCGGACGGCAACGGCAAGAACGATACGGTCGGGCTGCTGATCGGCAGCGGCTTGGTCCGCACGGCTCCTTTCTTCGGGGCGTTCGGCACGCAGACGAACGGTTGGTACGAGCGCGAAGGAAAGCTCGTCTACGCGGGCGTGCTGCCGGAAACGAAGGAAGCGCTGCGCTATTTGGCCGGGCTGTACAAGAACAAATGGATCGATCCCGAATTCCCGATCAACAAGCTGATCTCGCTGGAGGAGAAAATCGTCGCCGGCAAGGCCGGCCTGTTCTCGGCCGTCTGGTACGACACCCGGGGGCCGATCGAAGCGAACCGCAAGGCGGATCCGCGGGCGGAATGGATTCCGCTCGACTATCCGAGCGGCCCTGACGGATTGCGGGGCGTAGCCGACAACGCGATCGCCCGCATGTTCAACGTCGTACCCGCCACGAGCAAGCATCCGGAGGCCGCCATCCGGCTGCTCAATTTTATCGCGGGAGACGGGTACCGTACGCTCAACCTCGGGTTCGAGAATGAGGTATGGACGCGCAGCGGGGGGCGGATGGTGACGAATTTCGAGGAGCACGACAGACAAAGCTACCGGGGCATATATGGCGCCTTGGCCGACGCGGGCGATCCGGAGGTCGACCGGGAAAGGCTCGATTCGCTTGGCGTCCATTTTCGGTTGTACGAAAATTTGCAGCGCATTTCGCGAAACCTCATTCCGAATCGGTTTACCGGCCCCCCCACGCCGGTCATGACGACTTACGGGGCAAAGCTGTATGCGGTCCAGGAGAGCCTATTCACCAAAATCGTCGCCGGGGTGGAGCCGATCGAGGCGTTCGACCGGTTTGCGGAACGGTGGTACAAGGACGGGGGCAAGGAGATGACGACCGAGGCGAATGCCTGGTTTTCGCGGTACCGGTAACGCTATTTAGCGGCAGCTTGAGCATGGAATCGGGGAAAGGCTGGAGAACGCATGAAACGATTATGGAGATTCGTACACGACGCCTTTACCCGTTATATCCAAGTACGGCTCACGGTCCACTTCCTTCTTATCCTCGTCCCGCTCGTGGCGGTCAGCCTGTTCGCCAACATGCGCTCCCATCAAATTTTGGAGGCCAAGACGAGCGACAGGACCAGAAGTCTGCTCCAGTCGGCTGTCGAGTATATCGATTTGACGATGCGCAACATGGAGGAAATATCCAACCTGCTCACCCGCAACCAGGCGGTCAACGGCTGGCTGTCGGAGGCGGGATCCGAGCTGTCCGTCCAATCGGTCGTCCATTTCGGGGAAATTATCGGAGAGCTGTCCGATATCGTGGCGCTTAACAATATGTTGTACCAGGTCTCCGTGCTGCATGCTCCGACGGATACGCTGCTGTCTTCCCGCTTCGGGGGCATCCGTCTGAAGGACGCTTCCCTCGAGCCGTGGTACAGGAAGGCGGCGGAGCTGAACGGCTTCAGTTACTTGCACATTCCCGACGAGAACGGATACCCGCTGCGCGGAGAGTACGCGTTCAACAAGGAAAGCGTCTACTTGATTCGCGGCATGAACGCGAACAACCGATCGTTTTCGCCCAATTTCATTATTCTCGGCATCAAAAAAAATTCGCTGCTGCAGCTGATCGCCTCGTCGCTCCCCTCCGCGGACGCGCAGGCGTATTTGTACGATCACGAGGGCCGGCTGGTGGTCGGCACCGATCCGACACGGGCTCCTTCCAGATTGAGCGAGTGGAGCGACGACGGCGCGAAGACGGTCCGGGTGTCTTGGCCGGAGCGGGATTCGTCCATGCTTGCGGTCAAGGTCCGGTCGCCGCAAACCCATTGGTCGCTCGTCATGCTGCAGCCGGAGGCGGAACTGTACGAGGAGAACCGGCAGCTGCAGCTGTTCACGTATACGATCATCGCGATCAGCATCGTGCTGGCGTTCTGGATTTCCTGGATGGTGTACGGCGGAATCGCCGCTCCGCTCCGAAGCCTTTCGTTCGGGATGAAGCAAATCCGGCTCGGCAATTTGAACGTGACGCTCGATAACGGCAGAAAGGACGAACTCGGCTATGTGACGGAGTCGTTCAATCAGATGGCCCAGGATCAGCGAAGCCTGATTCGCGATTATTACGAGCAGCAGCTGCGCGCGTCCAAAGCCGAGCTGAAATTTTTGCAATCGCAGATCAACCCGCACTTTTTGTACAATACGCTCGATTCGATTTACTGGACGGCGCAGGAATACGAAGCGGAGGAGATCGGGGACATGGTGTACAATTTGTCGAAGTTTTTCCGGCTGAGCCTGCAAAAAGGGCAGGAAACGGCAACAGTTAAGGAAACGATCGAGCATTTGAGCTATTACGTACGGGTCCAGGAGCTGCGGTTCCAGCATCATTTCGCGGTGGTGTATGATGTGGACGATGCGGTCAAGGAGGCCGGCGTACTCCGCCTTCTGCTCCAGCCGCTGGTCGAGAATGCGATCCTGCATGGACTGGAGAAGGCGGCCTCCGGCGGTTTGCTGACCATTTCCGCCAAGGCGGAAGGGAAGTTTCTGGCTCTCGGAGTCGCCGACAACGGCGTCGGCATGTCGGGGGATCGGCTCGACTATATACGCCGCGAGCTCGGCGCGACTATGGCGGCTGACAACCGGGTGTTGTCCCCGTTCGATCCGAATAAATCGAAAGATTTGTTCGGCTTGCGCAATGTCGTCGCCCGGGCGAAAATCGTATACGGCGATGAGGCGTCGTTTCGGATCGACAGCGAGCCGGGGGCGGGGACCCGGGTGAAGCTGCTGCTGCCGATGGAAGCGTGCCAATCGGTTCAAGGGGGAGAAACGGCATGAAGCTGATGATCGTCGAGGACGAAGCGAAGCTGCGCAACAGTTTGGTTACCCATATACCGTGGGAGGAGAACGGCTTCGAGATAATCGGTACCGCATCGAACGGAATCGAAGCTCTGCGTCTGATGGAGACGAAAATGCCGGACATCGCCATCGTCGACATCCAGATGCCTGACATGGACGGTCTGGAGCTGGCGAGACGGGTGCGGGACGGCGGACTCGGACTGAAAATTATCATTTTGAGCGGCCTTGACAATTTCGAATACGCGCAGCGGGCGATGGAATACGGAGTCGTCCAATATTTGCTCAAGCCGGCGGGAAAGCTGGAAATTATGGAAGCGGTCCGGGTGGCGGCCGGTCAGCTGCGACGCATGCTGGACGAGAAGCACGGCCGCGAAGCGCTGTTGCGGAAATGGGAGGAGCATTTGCCCCGATTGCGGGAGCTGTACTGGCAAAATTGCTTGTCCGGCAAATACGCTTCCTGGGAAATCGATCGGAAGGGCGACGAGGTCCAGCTCGATCTTCGCGGCTCGGACCAATACGCCTTGGCGGTAATCGATATCGATCCGCTGTTGGAGGGCGAAGAGCGTTTTTTGCAGCAGGACGCGCCGCTTCTCCGCTTTTCCGTGGAATGCATCGCGGGCGAATACTTTCACGGGATGCCCTGCCATCTGTTTCCCGATGCGAAAGGGGCGACGGTCGTCGTCTTCGCCGGCTCGTCAGGCGAACCGCCGGACGAATTCCTGCTTCGTATTCATCTGCAGCTTGTCAAAGTGCTGACGAATGTCAAGGAATGCCTCAAGGTTACGGCCAGTGCCGGAATCAGCGGCTGCGCCGGCTCGGTGCAGCCCGTGCAGCGACTGTACCGGGAAGCGACAAGCGCGTTGAACGAACGCGCGGCGCTCGGGCCGAACATCGCCATTCCGTTCCGCGAGCGTCGAGACGATGAGGAGGAAGCCGGCAGTACGGCGGAGAGGCAGACCGCCTCCCGCAAAGAGCTCGAATCGGCGCTCGAAACCGGCGACTTCGAGCGGGCGGGCGCCGCGCTGGACACATGGTGGGAAGAGCGGATGGAGCACGCCGGGTCCGCGGAAGAAATCCGCGAGCAATTGCTGGTCGTCTGCAGCCTGTTCGTCCGAACGGCGCACCAGCACGATTGGCCGCTCAAGCAGCTGGCGGGCGACGATTACGTCTATTTTCACGACCTGCCGCGGCTCGCGGAGAAATCGCAAATTCGCCAGTGGCTCGGCCGCATCGTCCGTTGCTTTGCCGGGTACGCGGCCAGCTGTCGAAAGTCGGGCGGACATCACACGATCAAGACGGTGCTGGCGCTGATCGAGTCGGAAATCGACAAGGAGCTGAACCTGTACGACGTCGCCGACCGGATGTACGTCAATTCCTCCTACTTGAGCCGATTGTTCAAGCAGGAGACCGGCAAGACGTTCTCGGCCTACGTGCTGGAGCGCAAGATGGAGCATGCGAAATCGGCGCTGCTGCGCGGCGTCAAAGTATACGATGCGGCGAGCATGACCGGCTATGGGCATGTCAGCTATTTTACGAAGGTGTTTCGCAAATATTGGGGCGTGTCTCCCGGCGAGATCAAGCATAATTTCGGGACGCAGCGGGCGTAGGAAGGAATAACAGACCGGAAACAAAGAATAAAAAATGTATAAAAACGGCCGCATCCCCGCTCGCGGCGCACGTTCCCGTCCGGCTGCCGCCGACGGGCTTTTTTTTGCCTTAGCATCACATCCGTCACGAGCCCGATGGGCGAAGCGCCTTCATCCCCTTCGGAAGCAACGGAATAGCGGAGTGAGCTTCCGCTACTTACCCGTAACGAGACATCGGCAGCAAAACAAAGGAACAGTGTTCCGTTATTTTGCCGTTTTCGTCCGACTTCACTCCTGAAAGGTCGAAATAACGGAGCTCCGTTTCGCTAAATTCGGAATCAAGTCAGAAGCTATGACTTTAACGGAGCCAAGTTCCGCTATGTTCTCAAAGGATTGTTTCGCGCGAGAAAAGGATGCTAATTTGCCGTCACAGTTTTTCGCCGCTGGTCATGAAAGCTTAATAAAAGGTCATGGTTGTTGTCTAGGAACCGTTCCGGCCCCCGGCCTATAATAAATTCGAACAGGGAATAAGCCGCCGGAAACGGGCGGCCGTCCCGATGGAAAGGGGTGACCCGGATGGAACTGTCGCTGAGCATGTACAGCATGCACCGGACGGTTAGGGAGAAAGGGTGGAGCGCGGCCGACTGGCTGCGGTTTTGCGGAGCGGAAGGGTGGAACAAGGTGGAACTGCTCGCCCATTTTTGGAAGGACGCCGCGGCCGAGCTCGACGAGACGGCGGAAACGGCGAAAGCTTGCGGCATCGAAGTGGTCAGCTATGCGGTATCGAACAACCTGGTCAGTCCTGATCCGCGGGAACGGGAGGCGGGACTGCGCAAAATTACCGACGACATTCCTTTGGCGCAGAAGCTCGGCACGAATGTAATCCGCGTCTTCTCGGGCAACTGGATCGACGGGATCGAGTACCGGGACGCGCTGGAGTGGGTTGTCGACGGGTTGAAGGAAGCGGCGGAGCGGGCCGAGGCGGCGGGAGTTACGCTCTGTCTGGAAAATCACGGCAAGCTTGCCGGACGCGGCGAGCAAGTGAAGGAAATCATCGACCGCGTCGATTCTCCCTCCTTGCGCTCCACGTTCGACACCGGCAACTTCCTGCTCGTCGACGAGCATCCGCTCGAAGCGGCCAAGACGCTGCTACCTTATGTCGGCCACGTGCACTTCAAAGATTTCAAGGAGCAGCCGGGCGGGCGCTACAAATCGTTATCGGGCCGGACATACGAAGGGGTCCCGGCGGGGGAAGGCGATACCGATCTTCCGCAGACGCTGCGGCTGCTGGCGGATGCCGGCTACCGGGGGAGACTCGTGCTCGAATACGAAGGGCTCGGCAGCGACGTCGAGGGCATTCGCCAAAGCTATCGCAATTTCGAGCGAATGACTGCGGCCTATGCGTGAAGGAGGATGGCGATGAAGCACAAGGAGCTGCAAGCCGATGTGGCGATTATCGGCGGCGGAACCGGGGGCTGCGCGGCGGCGCTTGCGGCGGCCCGGCTCGGCAAAACGGTCGTCATGACCGAGGAGACGGATTGGATCGGCGGTCAATTGACGAGCCAGGCAGTGCCGCCGGATGAGCATCCGTGGATCGAGTCGTTCGGCTGCACGCGGTCGTACCGTCGGTTCCGCGAGACGGTCCGGTCATATTACCGCCGGAACTTCCCGTTAACGCCGGAAGCGTTCGGATCGGCCGCGCTCAACCCGGGAGGGGGCGGCGTCAGCCGGCTCTGCCACGAACCCCGGGCGGCGCTTGCGGCGCTGCACGAGATGATGGCGCCGTACGTACACGCCGGCAAGGTGCGCATCCTGCACCGGCACGTTCCGGTTCGGGCGGAGGTCGCCGGCGACGAGGTGAAAGCGGTAACCGTCCGTTCGCTCGAATCGGAGGAGCTTGTCGACATCGCGGCATCGTTTTTTCTGGACGCCACCGAATGCGGCGACCTGCTGCCGCTGGCAGGCGTCGAATACGTCGCCGGCGCGGAATCTCGGCGGTCGACGGGCGAGCCGCACGCTCCCGAAGCAGCTCGGCCCGCCGACATGCAAGGGTTTACGTACTGCTTCGCGATGGATTACCGCGAAGGCGAGAACCATACGATCGGGCGTCCGCGGGACTACGATTTTTGGCGGTCGTATCGGCCGGACTTTTGGCCCGGCCCGCTGCTCGGCTGGACCGGCAGCAATCCGATTACGCTGGCGCCCCGCACGTACGGGCTGTTTCCGGGCGACGGCGGCGCGTCGCTGTGGCTGTACCGGCGCATCGCCGCGAAGGAGCATTTTGCCGCCGGGACGTATGACAGCGATATTACGCTCGTCAATTGGCCGCAAAACGATTACTGGCTCGGTCCGATCATCGATGTGCCGGAGGAGGAACGCGCAGCTCATCTGGAGCGCGCGAAGCAGCTGAGCCTGTCGCTGCTGTACTGGATGCAGACGGAGGCGCCGCGTCAGGACGGCAAAGCCGGCTATCCCGGCTTGCGGCTGAGGCCCGATGTGGTCGGCACCGGGGACGGACTCGCCAAAGCGCCGTATATTCGCGAATCGCGCCGCATCCGGGCGGAATTCACCGTGGTCGAGCAGCATTTGTCGAAGGCGTGCCGGGAGGAGGAAGGGGCGAAGACATCCTCGCCAGCATCCGGAATCCGGGCGGAAGCGTACCCCGATTCCATCGGTATCGGCTGCTACCGGATCGACCTTCATCCGAGCACCGGCGGACGGAACTATATCGACATTTCCAGCCTGCCCTTCCAGATTCCGCTCGGCAGCCTGATTCCGGTACGTATGGACAATGTGCTGCCGGCATGCAAAAACATCGGCACGACGCATATTACGAACGGCTGCTACCGTCTCCATCCGGTCGAATGGAACATCGGCGAAGCGGCGGGCGCGCTGGCGGCTTATTGTCTCGCGCGCGGGCTGAAGCCGAGGGAGGTGCGCGGCAGCGCCGAAGTGCTGGGCGATTTCCAGAAGGCGCTGGCCGCGATGGGAGTCGAGCTTGCTTGGCCTTCCGTTCACGCGGTATAAGGACAACGGGTGAGAGACAGGGGCTTTTGCGACGCAATAAATGTAAATTTATTGATCATATGAGATTTAAAGGGAGTGGTTCGCATGAAGCGGAAGGCCATGAAAGGGACGACGTTCGCCGTCGTCACGGTTTGTCTGGCCGCCATCGTCGGCTGCTCGTCAGGCGGCAAGCCGGCCGAATCGGCCGGTACGGAGCCGGCGAAGCCGAAGGAAAAGGTCGAAATCAATTTCTGGTACAGCTGGCGCGGGGCGGAGGGCGAGGCGATGGAAAAAGTGATCGCCGATTTCAATGCGGGCCAGGACCGCATCGTCGTGAAAGGAACGCTCGAGACGGACCAGAAGAAGCAGCTGACGGCCATTACCGGAGGCAGTCCGCCCGACGTAGCCAACAATTTCGGCTACAACAGCGCCGCATGGGGCGTCCAAGGGGCGATGACGCCGCTCGACCCGTTCATGCAGAAGAGCGGAATGAAGGCCTCCGATTTCGTCCCGGCGGCGATTCAACAGACACAGTATAAGGGTACGACCTATGCGCTGCCGCTGGCGATGCATATCCGCATGCTGTTCTACAATAAGGACATTCTCGCGCAGGCCGGCTACGACAAGCCGCCGGAAACGATCCAGCAGCTCGAGGACTATTACGACAAGCTCAACGTCGTCGAACCGAGCGGCGAAATCAAGCGTCTCGCGATCAACCCGAATCTGGACATTTACCATTATGCGTACATGCTCGGCGGCGGGTTCTACGATTTCGCCAAGCAGGAAATTTCGCCCCAGTCGCCCGGCTTCATTAAAGCGCTTGCTTTCATGAACGGCCTGTATCAGAAAGTCGGCGGCGCGGAGAAGCTGAATGCCTTCTACAAAACGTTCGGGCAAAGCGGCAAGCCCGACGACCCGTTCTTCGTCGGCAAATACGCGATGGTATCCGCCGGGGAGTGGTACGGCACGATGATCAAGAACGCGGCTCCGGCGGGCTTCCGGTACGGCATCGCGCCGATGCCGTACGACGCCGAGACGCCGGGCAAGAAGGGCAGCGCCGTCGTCAACGCGAGCACCCTGTACATTCCGAAGGGCGCCAAGCATCCGGACGAAGCGTGGGAGTTTCTCAATTGGTTCATGAAGCCGCAAAATATGGCCAAATTCGATGCGGCGATCGGCAACCTGCCGACCACTCCGAAGGCGATGGACGAAGCGGTGTTCAAGGACGTGCCGGGCTTCAAGGAATTTTTCGAAGCGTCCAAACATGCCAACGTCGTGACGTTCCCGTCCATTCCGTTTACGGAGCAGTATCAGCAGGCGATCGTGCAGGCGACGAGCGAGGTGTTCGGCGGCAAATCGAGTCCGGAGGTCGCCTCCAAGACGATTGCCGACAAAATGAAGCCGTTGGTGGAGCAATACAAGTAAACCGCCGTGCAAGGAGGGGAATCGATTATGGCGCTGCACCTGAAGCGGCGGAAAGCGGCCATCGCCGTATGGCTGGCGGCGTGTCTGCTGGCCGGGGAGGCCGTGGCGCCTGCGGCCCGAGGGAGCGGAGAGACGCTCGCCGAGAAGCACAGAAGCGCGAATACGCTCAAGCCGATCGCCTACGCATCGTATACGGAGCAGCAGCTGCCCGCTTATGACGACGCGATCGCCAAGCTTATGGCCGAAGGGAAGCGGGATACGGCCGGGCTGCGCCTCTCGCTGCCGGCCTCCGCTTACAGCGGCTACGGCGGCTCGGCCTCCGGGACGGACGCAGCGGCAGCGGCAGCGCCGCAGCTACGAACGGGAATCGGCGACAAACGGGAAGAAACGCTGCTGTGGACGGAGAAGACCGACTGGATCGAATGGACGTTCGACGTGCCGGAGTCCGGCTTTTACGAGCTGGAGCTGACGTATTACCCGGTCGAAGGAAGCAGAACCGCGATCGAGAGGAGCGTTTCTCTGGACGGCGCGTTTCCGTTCAACGAAGCGCAGCGATTGACGATGCCGCGGCTTTGGGGCGACCAGGGGACGGTTACGGTCAACAATCAGGGGGACGACGTCCGGCCGAAGCAGTCCGAAGTTCCGCGCTGGGAAACCGCCCGGCTGACGGACGGCGAAGGGAAATACGCGGAGCCGCTGCGCTTCTACGCGGAGCGGGGCAAGCGCACGCTCCGCATGGGCCGCCTCCGCGAGCCGGTCGCGCTCGCCGCCGTCGCCCTCGTATCGCCCGAGCCGGTCCCCGCTTACGCCGAGCTGAAGAAGCGGTACGAGGCGAACGGCTTGGTACCGGCGAAGGCCGAGCCCGTCAAGGTGCAGGCGGAACAAACGGCATACAAAACCGATCCGTCGCTCCGCATGGAAACGAACTCCGATCCCCGCGTCGAGCCGAAGGCGGACGGATACCAGCGGCTGAATACGATGGGCGGCTGGAGATGGCGCAAGGGCGGACAGCAAATCGTCTGGACGTTCGAGGTTCCGGAGACCGGCTTGTACCGGATCGGCTTGAAGACGGGACAATGGTGGGGGGACGGGTTGCCCGTCTACCGCCGGATCGAGATCGACGGAACCGTGCCGTTCCGGGAGCTGCAGGAATACAAGTTCCCCTATGGCCGGGACTGGCGGCTGGAGACGCTCGGCGACGGGAGCGGAGAGTACGAATTCGCTTTGTCCAAAGGCACGCATACGATCCGGATGACCGTCCAAGTCGGCCCTTACGGGGAAATCGTCGACTCGCTTAACGGTACGATCCGCGGCATCGCCGATTTGCTCCGGAGCATCCAGATGGTAACCGGCTCCACGCCGGACCCGAATTACCGCTACGAGCTGGAGAAGCGGATTCCGGGCTTGCTGGGCGACGTGAACAAGATAGGCGACGAATTGGAAGGGCAAATGGAGAAGCTTCGCGCCCTTACCGGACGTTCCCCCGCCATCGTGCACAGCCTTGCCGGAGTCCGGGACCAGTTCCGAAGCATGGCCGCGAATCCGGATCGCATCCCGGGACAGCTCGAGGACTTGGCGGCAAGCCAGACGAAGCTGGGCAGCTGGCTGCTCGGGCTGGGCGATTCCCCGCTTGCGCTCGATTATTTCTGGATCGCGCCGGCTGGGGCCGAGAAGCCGGTTGTCCGTTCCAACGTATGGCAGCGGACCGCGGTCATGTTCAAAAACTTTTGGCGCTCGTTTACGAAAAATTACGATCAAATCGGCAATACGCCGGACGGCTCGCAGACGTCGATCGACGTATGGGTCGGCAACGGCCGGGAATGGGCCCAGCTGGTCAAGGAACTGGCGGACGAGAGCTTCACGCCGCAAAGCGGCATCGCGGTCAACGTCAATACGATCCCGGCCGGCCAGCTCGGCGTCGGCCACGTCAACACGCTTCTGCTCGCGCTCAGCTCGGGCGAGGCGCCGGATGCGGCCATCGGGGTGGACGGCACGCTGCCGGCCGAATTCGCCTTCCGCGATGCGGTCGTCAACCTTAACCGGTTCGAAGATTACCGGGAGGCGGCCTCGTGGTTTTTGCCCGGAGCGCTTATCCCGTTCCGCTATAACGGCGGTGACTATGCCTTGCCGGAGACGCAGGATTTCAACGTGCTGTTTTATCGCAAAGACTTGCTTGCGGAGCTCGGCCTCGGCATCCCCGAGACGTGGGACGATCTGCTCTCGATGCTGCCGGCGCTTCAACGAAGCGGCATGGACGCCTATGTGCCGTCCACGATCGACCCGTTTCTGTACCAGCAGGGCGGAAGCTTCTACAACGCCGACGGCAGCGAATCCGGGCTGTCGACGCCGGAAGCTTACCAGGCGTTCAAAAAATGGACCGATCTGTACACGAACTACGGCGTTCCGATCCAGGCCGACTTCTTCAGCCGGATGCGCGCCGACAAAATGCCGATCGGGCTGGCCGGCTACCAAATGTACGTGCAGCTGTCGACGGCGGCTCCCGAGCTTGCCGGACGTTGGGCGATCGCGCCGGCGCCGGGGACGAGACGGGCGGACGGCACGATCGACCGAACCTCGGGAGGAGGGCTGAAGGCGTCGCTCATCTTCAAGCAATCGAAGCGGCAGGCGGAATCGTGGGCATTTCTGAAATGGTGGATGAGCCGGGAGACGCAGGCGCAATTCGGCCGCGAGCTGGAGTCGCTGCTCGGCGTCGAGGCGCGGTGGAATACGGCCAACGTTGCGGCGTTCCGCGAGCTGCCGTGGCGCAAGGAGGATTTGGCCGCCTTCGAGGAGCAGTGGAAATGGTTCCGCGAGCAGCCGGTCGTGCTGGGAGGTTATTTTACCGGACGGCATCTGGGCAACGCCTGGAACCGCGTCGTCCTCTCCGGTCAAAATCCGCGCGAATCGCTCGAGGAAGCGGTGAAGGAAATCGACAAGGAGCTGCGGCTGAAGCGGCAAGAATATGCGGTCGAGCGCCCGTCCGGGGAAAAAGGCGGGAAGAGGGAGGGGGATTGAATGGAAAGCAGAGCCGCAACCGTCATGCAAGCCGCGGCGCCGACGCCGATTCGCGCGAAACGGAGCCGCTTCGCCGCCCATATGCGGGCGCGCGGGCTGCAATATGCGATGCTCGCCCCCTTCGTGCTGCTGTTCGCGGTGTTCACGATCGTGCCGGTGTTTTGGTCGATCGTGCTGAGCTTCACGTCGTACAACATGCTGCAGACTCCCGAATGGAGCGGGATATCCAATTACCGCAAGCTGTTTCTCGAGGACGACATCTTCCTGACGGCGATCCGCAACACGTTCGCCTTCGCCCTCGTAACCGGGCCGCTCAGTTATTTCATCTCGTTTCTGTTCGCCTGGATTATTAACAACCTGAAATTCAGCAACGTATTCGCGCTAGGCTTCTATGCGCCTTCGATCACGAGCTCGGTCGCCTTGGCCGTCGTCTGGATGTACATCTTCTCCGGCGACCGGTACGGGCTGCTCAATTCGCTGCTGCTGGAGCTCGGACTGGAGCATCAGCCGGTTCTCTGGCTGCAGCACCCGGACACGATGCTGAAGGTCGTCATGTTCGTCTCGCTATGGATGAGCATGGGTTCCGGCTTCCTCGTCTTTCTCGCGGGCTTGCGCAACGTGCCGGGGGAGCTGTACGAAGCGGGCGCGATCGACGGCATACGCGGCAAGTTCCAGGAGCTGTGGCTGCTGACGCTGCCGCTCATGAAGCCTCAGCTGCTGTTCGGGGCGGTCAACGCGATCGTCGCTTCGTTCGCCGTGTTCGATATCGCCAAAGTGCTCGTCGGCATGCCGAGCCCGAACTATGCGGCGCATACGATCGTCGCGCATTTATACGATTACGCGTTCATCCGGTTCGAGCTGGGCTACGCCTCCGCCGTGGCGGTGTTTCTGTTCCTCGTCACCCTCGTGCTCGGACGCGTCTGCATGCGGCTGTTCTCGTCGAAGGACATGTGAGGGCGGTGTGCGACGGAATTGTCTGCAAAGAGATGAAGCGGTAAGGAACGGAGGGAGGTGGTACGGAAATGAAAACGAAACGCATCGTATCGAAAATATCGCTGCACGCCGTCATGGCCGCGCTGGTCGCCTTGACGGCCGCGCCGATCGTCTATGTCGTGTCGACGGCCTTCAAGCCGCTCGACGAGCTGTTTCTTTACCCGCCGCGCTTCTTCGTCATGAAGCCGACGATGAAAAATTTCAGCGATCTGCTGATCGCCACCGACAGCTTGCTCGTCCCGTTCACGCGCTATTTGTTCAACAGTGTATTCATTACGGTCGTCGCCGTGACGGGAACCGTCGTCATTTGCGCGATGGGCGCCTTCATCGTATCGCGCTACAAGCTGCCGGGCTCGGGCTTTTTGTTCGCGGTTATCGTGGCCGCCCTCATGTTCTCGCCGCAGGTGACGCAAATTCCGACTTATTTCGTCATCTCCGGCCTGAATATGGTCAACACGTATTGGGCGCTCATCCTGCCGAAGCTTGCGGTGCCGTACAGCTTCTTCCTGATGAAGCAGTTCATGGACCAGCTGCCCGAGCCGATGCTCGAAGCCGCCAGGTCGGACGGGGCGAACGAGTGGACGACGTTCTGGCTCGTCGTCATGCCGGTCGTCAAGCCGGCCTGGATGACCGTCGTCATCTTCAGCTTCATCGCCGACTGGAACGACTACTTCTCGCCGCTCATCTATACGACGAGCGAAACGATGAAGACGCTGCCGCTCGCTCTGGCCGGCATTTCCAACGGAGCGGTGGGCCGCATGGGAGCGGCAGCGGCAGGCGCATTCGTCTCGATCGTCCCGACGCTCGTCCTGTTCATCATTCTGCAGCGGCAGGTGATGGATACGATGGCGCACTCGGGTATCAAGTCATAGGACGGGAATCCTGATGAATACATCGCACCGTAATGCAACGAAACGCTTAACCGCCGCGCTTCTTCTGCTCGCGCTGCTACTGCCGGCCGTTTTCCCGGCATCCGCCGACGCCGCTCCCCCCGCGGGATACGTGATCGACGACGGAGGCAACGCGCTGCCGACGCCGCTCGGCTATTCCGTAGAGCGGGTAATCGTCCCGAGCGGAGGCAACGCGCTCAAAAACCCGGCCGACCTGGTCATCGACGGCAGCGACCGGCTGTACGTCGCCGATACCGACCATAACCGAATCGTCCGACTGGACCGATGGGGCAACGCGCTGCGAATGTTCGGCACGAAGGAAGACAGCCTGGGGCTGAATGCCCCGAAGGGACTGTTCGTCGAGTCCGACGGCCATCTGTACGTCGCCGATACGAACAACGCCCGCATCGTGCACGTATCGCCGGACGGGCGGCTGATCGAGACGTTCTCGGCGCCGCAATCCGACCTGCTCGATCCCGACTTTCCTTACCGGCCCGACAAGCTCGCGATCGACGGCAAAGGCAACCTGTACGTGCAGAGCGGCAACGATTACCACGGGCTGATCGTCATGGACGCTTATGGCAAATTCCAAGGGTATATCGCCCCGAACCAATTGAAATTCGATTTGAAGGACTGGATATTACGCGTCTTCGCCACGAAGGAGCAGCGCGACGCCTCCGGCAAAAAAGTGCCGCCGAATCATCGCGGAGTCGCGATTGATCCTAAGGAAGGACGTCTGTATACGGTGGTAGGCAATACGTCGTCGGAGGAAATCAAACGATTCAACCTGCTCGGCGTCAACACGTATCCGGCGAAGACGTACGGCGAATACAGCCAAACGAACGGAGTGCGGACGTCGGCCGCGCTGGCCGATATCGTCGTCGCCCCGAACGGCATTATGAGCGTCGTCGATTCCCGGCAAAAGAAAGTGTACCAGTACGACCAGGAGGGCAACATGCTGATGGCGTTCGGGGGAAGCGGGCAGCAAAGCGGCTATTTCCAGGAACCGGTCGCCATCGCGCTCGACTCCGAAGGACTGCTGTACGTGCTCGACCGCGCGCTCGGGAACATTCAGGTGTTCCGGCCGAATGCGTTCGCGACGCTCGTGCAGAAGGCGACCGCCCTGTATCACGACGGCCGCTATGAGGAAGCGGTCGGGCCGTGGAACGCGGCGCTGGCCATGAACGCGAATTACGTCCTGGCGCATCGGGGCGTGGGCAAGGCGCTGCTGAAGCGCGAGAAGTGGACCGAGGCGATGGCGGAGCTGAAGCTCGGCGAGGATAAGACGAATTATTCCAAGGCGATGAAAGGCTGGCGGCATCAGCTGCTGCGCGAGCGGTTCGGCTGGATTGCCGCAGCGGCAGCGCTGCTGCTGGCCGCCGCCTATTACGCCGCCGTAGCGCTGAGAAGCTATACGAACCGGCTCGCCGCATCGCCCGGAGGCGGCACCCCGCTCTCGCAAGCCGCGCTGCTCGTATTCCAGCCGAGGGAAGCGTTCGCGCGCATCCAGACGGCGCCGTCGCTTGCCGCGGCGCTGCTGCTGTTCGCGGCGGTCATAGGCGCCCGCTTTTTCGAAATTTATTTCACCGGCTTTCATTTTGCCGGGACGCGTCCGGAATTCGCCAGTCTTGTGCTGGAGACGGCCAAAATGGCAGTGCCGCTCGCCGCCGGCGTCGTCGCCTTGTGGGCGGCGACAACCGTGCTCGACGGGGAATCGACGTTCGGACAGACGGTGGCGGCATGCGCCTACTCGCTTCTCCCTTACTTGGTCGGGCGCATACTGGTGACGATAGCAAGCAACGTTTTGACGCTGGAGGAGCAAGGGCTGCTGCATGCGATCGAACTGCTCATGCTCGTATGGCTCTGCGGCGTCTGCTTCGTCCAGATCATGACGCTGAACGACTATACGGTTGTCAAAACGGTCGTCGTCGCGCTAGTCGCCGCTTTTACGATGATGGTACTGATGGCGGCGGCCGTACTGTTCTACATGCTGCTCGACCATGTAGCCGGATTTGTCCGGGAGCTGTATGTGGAAATGTACGTAAGGAGCTCGTGAACATGGCACGACATGTCGAAATACGGCAAGGAGGTGGAAGGGGGTGAGCCCGATGGAAAAGCTGCGCTTGGCGATCCGAATCGCGCTCTGGGCGGCCGTCGTCGCCGCATTTGTCTCGTTTCTCGCGCTCATGGAGCGCTACGAGCCGCAAAAGCCCGCAGCCGCCGGACTCGCCGGAGCGCAGAGCGCCGCGGCAAGCAAGGAATCGCTGTCCCGGCTCGGCGAATTGGCGAATTACGGGAAAGCGGCGGAAACCGCCAGCCTCGTCTTGTATGCGGAGCCGGACACGACGAACATCGCCGTAAAGGACGTCCGGACCGGTGCGGTGTGGATGTCCGCCTCCGACGTCCCCGGCGAGAAGCTGGGCGGCAGCCAGCTGCTCAAGGACGGGGCGAAGGCGGCGTTTAACGCGACCTTTGCCGATACGGCCCGGCCGCTGCACGAGATGATCCGCACCAATTCCGTCACGAACGCGCCGAAGTCGGCGAAGGAGCCGATACCGGGCGGAATCCGGTTCACGTACGATTATCCGGCGTACGGCGTAGGCTTCGCCATCGAATATACGCTGGAGCGGGACCGGCTGAACGTAACCGTACCGGCCTCCTCCATACGCGAGCAGGGGAGCGTGGTGCTCGTCTCGCTGGAGCCGCTGCCCAACTTCGGCGCCGCCGCCGACAGCGACGAAGGCTACGTCGTTTATCCCGACGGCAGCGGGGCGCTCACGACGTTCAAGCCGGATCACCCGGTCTATACGAGGCCGTATTCCGCCAGGGTGTACGGCCCGGACGACGGCTCGAATGCGGGGCGGGGGGGCGAGGAGAATGCCTTCATGCCGGTATTCGGCGTGAAGCGGAACGGCGTCGCTTTCGCCGCTTATATGACGGAAGGGGAGTTCGACGCGAACGTCAACTTTTACCCGAGCGGCTACGGCATCAATCTGAACCGGATAGCCGGCGAATTTACGCTGCGCCGATCCTTTTCCGCGGCGATCCGCAAAGACCAGAACGTGCCCCAGGTGGAGAAGGAGCGCTCCGGCGCTACCTTCAGGCTGCAATACGCCTTCTTGCCTCCGGGGAAAGCCGGGTATGCCGATATGGCCAAGGCGTATCGGTCGTATTTGCTGGAAAGCGGCAAGCTGACGGGTCGTATACGTCCGGACGCCCCGCTGCCGCTCGCGCTGGATTTGTTCATGGGGGTGGAGGAGGAGCGCGTGCTGGCCGACCGGTTCGTCGGCTCCACCGGCTTCGCGCAGGCGAAGCAGATCGTGGGGCGACTGCAGGACGCCGGCGTTCGCGCGATGAGCGTCGTTTTGCGCGGCTGGATGGAAGGCGGCTACGGCATCGTCCCCGACCGTCTTACCGCTTCGAAGGAGCTGGGCGGAAGCCCGAAGCTGCGGGAGCTGTCGGCTTTTGCCCGGGACAACGGTCACGAGCTGTTCCTGAGCGTGAACCTGCTCGACGCCCGCTCCGGCAACCCGGGCTTCTCCGAGCAAAAGGATACGGTCAAAGGACCGAACCGGCTGCCGGTGCAGCACGATTTCGGCACCCGCTTCCTGATCAATGCCGCTCGCGCCGACGAACGCTTCGATGCGGGCAGCGGGACGCTGTTCGGTTACGGGGCGGGCATCGACTTTGCCCGTCTCGGGGAGACGGTCGCGAACGACTACAACGAGCAGGCGCGGCTCAACCGGAGCGAGTCGGCGGGCCGCTTCGCCGGGCTTGTCGGCAAAGCCAGGGCCGCTACCGGCAAAACGGCGGTTCGCGGCGCCAACGCTTACGCCTGGAGCATCGCCGACCGGCTGTCGGACGTTCCGCTCCGAGCCTCGGGGTACGTGTACACGGACGAGGAGGTGCCTTTCATGCAAATCGTCCTGCACGGGTACGTGCCCTACAGCGACGACATTCCGCACAACCTGCATTACGACCGGAGGGAGCATTTGCTGAAATGGGTCGAATACGGCAGCATGCCTTATTTCGAGCTGACGTGGAACGCTCCGGAGACGCTGAGGCTTACGCGCTACAACCGGCTGTTCAGCTCCGAATTCGCGCAATGGGAGCCGGACCTCGTCCGCCTGTACAAGGAGCTGCAGGAAAAACTCGGGGACGTCTGGTCGCAGCCGATCGACAATCACCGCAAGCTGGCCGAAGGCGTATATGAGACGACCTACGCCTCCGGGGTGCGGACGATCGTCAATTACGGCAAAACGGCTTACCGCGGGGGCAGCGTAGCCGTCGGTCCGCTCGGCTATGAGGTCGTACGGGGAGGAGAGGGCGGATGAAGAGGATCAGGCTCGGTTTGGAGACACGGAAAATGTGGAGCGGCTATTTGTTCATCTCGCCCTGGCTCGTCGGCTTCCTCGCCTTTCTCGTCTACCCGCTGGCGATGTCGCTGTATATGAGCTTCCAGAGCATCAACAACGTGTCCGAGCTGAACATGAAATTCGTCGGCTGGGACAATTATACGCGCGCTTTTATTAAGGACACCCAGTTCGTTCCGTTTTTCCTGCATGCGGTGCGGACATCGCTGATCGAAATCCCGCTTATTTTGTCCTTCTCGTTATTCATTGCCTCGATGCTGAATCAGAACGTGAAGGGGAAGCTGTTTTTTCGCGGGGCGTTTTTCCTGCCCGTCCTGATCGGCAGCGGGTTCGTCATGCAGCAGCTGCTCGGGCTGCAGGCCGATCCGATGCAGGCGGCGATGGCGCAGCTGCAAAGCGCGAGCGGCGGTGGACAAATCCGCGAAGTCGGCGGCTTGGACATTCCGGCCGCACTGACGGTCTACTTGCCGCCCGAGCTGGCGGACGCGCTGTCCGACGTGCTGAAGACGCTGACCGTGGCGCTCTGGAAGACGGGCATCCCGATTTTGCTGTTCATTGCCGGGCTGCAGGGCATATCGGAATCGCTGTACGAATCGGCCAAGTGCGACGGCGCGACGCCATGGGAAATGTTTTGGAAAATCACGTTTCCGCTCATGACGCCGATCCTGCTGCTCAACGCCATTTTCACGCTGGTCGACTCATTCACCGACCTGCGCAACGTCATGATGATCTACATCAAATATACCGGCTTCAGCAAAATCGAATTGGGCTATGCTTCTGCGCTAGGCTGGCTTTACTTTTTGTTCGTCTTCCTGCTCGTCATGCTCGTCATCGCGCTTACGCGCAAACGGATCGTTTATATCGGCGAGCGGTAGCCGCGGAGGAGGCGGAGCGCGCTTGGCCCATCAAAGGGAGAGGAGGTGCCGCATGGAGCACCGCATCGAAACGCCGCAAGCCGCCGTCCCGTCCGGACGGGTCAAGCCGCCGAGCTCCAAAGGCCGGCTGACCGCGATCGCGTATGGACGGCGGTGGATCGGCTTCGGCTACAGGGCGATCGTTTATTTGTACCTGATCGGGCTCTCGTTCGTGTTTTTGTATCCGTTCCTGTTCATGATTTCCACGTCGTTCAAGTCCGTCACCGATTTGGTCGACCCGACCGTCTTCTGGATCCCGAAGACGTTCAACGTGGACAGTTATTTCAATGCATATGCCGCCCTGCACTATTTTTCCTACTTGAAAAATACGGCCGTTTTATCGCTGCTGGGCGTAGCGGGGCAGATGATATCGTGCTCGATCGTCGGCTACGGCTTTGCGAGATTCCATTTTCCCGGGAGGGAGGCGTTGTTCGGCTTGGCGATGTTCACGATGATCGTGCCGCCGCAGACGATCATCATTCCGCTGTTCATCCAGTTCAAGCAGCTCGATTGGATCAACACGTATTGGCCGATGATCGTTCCGGGCTTTTTCGCCCACGGTCTCAGGGGCGCGTTGTTCATCTTCATCTTTCGCCAATTTTTCCGCAACCTGCCCCATGAGCTGGAGGACGCCGCCCGCGTGGACGGCTGCGGCTCGATCGCCATCTTCGTGCGGATCGTGCTGCCGATCGTCGTGCCGGCGCTGCTCGTCTCGGGCATTTTGTCGCTGGTGTGGCATTGGAACGATTTCTTCGAGCCGTCGATTTATCTGGTCGACAATGCCAAGTTTACGCTGCCGATGATGCTGCCGCTGCTCGGCCAGAGCATCAACACGATGAGCGGAGGCGCGACGGCGGTTCCCGACCAGGCGACCGTCATGGCGGCCTGCGTGCTCGTGCTGCTCCCGGTGCTGCTCGTCTATCTCGAGCTGCAGCGGTATTTCATGAAAAGCATCGAGCGGACCGGCATCGTCGGATAAGAAGTTGAATGCACAAACAGCTTTGCATAAGCCGAATATGACGCAACAAATAAGGAGATGACGAATCTATGGGCGAAAAGCTGAAGGTAGGCATGATCGGCACGGGCATGATCTCGGACACGCATCTGCGGGCGTATGCGGCCAATCCCGGAGTCGAGCTGCACGCGGTCTGCGACTTGAACGAGCAGCGGGCGAGGGACAAAGCCGCGAAATACGGCATACCGAACGTATATACCGATTATCGGGCGATGCTGGCCGATCCGCTTCTCGATGCGGTCAGCGTCTGCACGTGGAACTGCTTCCACGCGGAGATGAGCATAGCCGCGCTCGATGCGGGCAAGCATGCGCTCGTCATCAAGCCGCTGTGCATGAACGTGGAGGAGGCCCTCTCGATCGAGCGGGCGACGAAGCGGAGCGGCAAAGTGCTGCAGGTCGGCTATGTGCGCCGATTCGGCACGAACGCCATCGTGGCCAAAAAGTTTATCGACGAAGGCGAGCTCGGCCCGATCTATTATGCGAAGGCGTCATGCTTGCGCCGCCTCGGCAATCCCGGAGGCTGGTTCGCGGACAAGGACAAGTCGGGGGGCGGGCCGCTGATCGATCTCGGCGTTCACGTCATCGACCTGTGCTGGTACTTGATGGGCAAGCCGAAGGTCAAGACGGTCAGCGGTAACACGTACGTCAAATTGGGGAACCGTTCCAATGTAAGGAACTTTCAGACATACCGGTCTTCCGACTTCGATCCGGCCGGCAACACGGTGGAAGATTTGGCGAATGCGATTATCCGCTTCGAGAACGGAGCATCCCTCGTCGTGGACGTCAGCTTCTCGCTTCATGCCAAAAAAGACGAGCTGACGGTCAAATTGTTCGGCGAGAAAGGAGGGCTGGAGCTTGAACCGGAGCTGTCTCTCGTCGCCGAGAAGCACGATACGATTCTCAACGTATCGCCGCAAATGACGAGTCTCACGTTCGATCCGAACAACGGCTTCCAAAACGAGATCGACCATTTCGTGGACGCTTGTCTGGGGAGACGCGAGACGATCAGTCCGGTGGAGGATGGAGTGGAGATGATGAAAATACTGTGCGGCATTTACGAATCCGGCGCCAAGCAAACGGAAATTCATTATCCGGTCTGAACAAGGAGACGATTGAGGATGGGACATCCGCTATTCGCACGAATTTCTCAGCTCGCCAGCTTACTTGTATTTCTCCTCGCTTTTCCGGCCGCGGCATCCGCCGCGGTCGACTACTCCCGCATCGTCGAGAACGAGTCGGCATATATCGCAGGCTTGCAGCAGCCTTCGGGAGCGGTGCTGTCATCGCTGACGGCCAAGGTGAAAATGTCTGTCGGCGGCAGCATATGTACGACGGGCGTTGGCGACGATTATTACAAAATCGAACCGTATCAGTCCAACTTGGCCGTACTCGGCATGCTGGAGCATCCGAGCGCGGACAATCTCGCTGCGGCGAAGAAATGGATCGGCTGGTATATCGGCCATACGAACGCCCCCGACTATAACGGGGTGACCGGCACGGTATACGTCCATTACGCCAAGGTGAGCGACGGGACCGAGGTGCATTGCGGCAAGTACGACTCGTCCGACTCGTACGCGGCCACCTTCATGAGCGTCTTGAAAAAGTATGCCGAATCCGGCGGGGACACGTCCTATTTGATTACGCACCGGACCGCGATCGAGACGATCGCCGACGCCATGACGGCGACCCTCACGGGCGACGGCTTGACATGGGCGAAGCCGGACTACAAGATCAAATATTTGATGGACAACTCGGAGGTGTACGACGGCTACGGCAGCATCGCCTGGCTGGAGCAGAACGTTTTCGGGGACGCGGCGAAGTCCGCCGATTACGCGTCCAAGCAGACCGGCGTGCAGAACGGCATCGAAACGCTGCTGTGGCAGCCGGCAGCCGATAAATACAAGCATTATTATTATACGAGCCCGTCCGTATCGACGAATTGGACGACCTTCTATGCGGATGCAACCTCCCAGCTATGGCCGATGATGTTCGGCGTCATCTCCCCCGCCTCGACAAGAGCTTCCGACCTATATACCACCTTTAACACCTACCATCCCGGCTGGTCTTCGATGAAAAATACGACAAGCTTCCCCTGGTCGAACCTGACGCTCGCCGCGGCGATGCTGGACGACCGGGAGCGGGTGGACAACTTCATGGCGAGCGCCCGGTCGAACTTTTTCGAGAACGGGCATCCGTATCCGTGGTACAACAACCAATCCGGCTTCGCCATTCGCGCGGCGAAACTGATCCGGGACAAAACGAACTTGGCGTACGGGAGCACCGTCACCGCTTCCGCGTACGGAGCGGAGGCGGGCAAGCTGACGGACGGCAGCTTGCTGGACGGCTGGACGGGGGGCGCCACCGACTCGGAATGGGTGCAAATCGACCTCGGAGCAAGCAAGCCGTTCAACCGGATCGTGCTGAAGTGGAATGCCGACTATGCGGATCAATATTCGATCCAAGTATCGGATGACGGGGCGGCGTACACGAACGCGCATACCGAGACGTCCGGCAACGGAGGGACGGACGACATTGCGACTTCGCCGTACGACAAACGGTACATCAAGATTTTGATGACGCACCGCTCCTCTGCGGGAGGACCCGGCTTGAAAGAAATCGAGGTATACCAAGCGGAAGGGCCTAACCTGGCCCTGGGCGGTACCGCGAGCGCCTCCGGCAATACGGCGTCCGCCGGCCTCGCGATCGACGGCGGCGTCGGCTCCAGATGGGAAAGCGTCGCGGCGGACAATCAATGGTATAAGATAGACCTCGGCTCTTCGCGGACGATAAACCGCATCATGCTCGACTGGCAGCGAACCGCCTATGATGCGGCTTATTCGATTCAGCTTTCCGATGACGACATCTCCTATTCGACCGTCTACGCTACAACCACCGGTGACGGAGGCATGGACGATATCCGTTTCGCGTCGACAAGCGCCCGATACGTGAAGATTTTGTTGACGACGCGGGCCGCAGGCTCGACGAAAGCTTCCTTATGGGAGGCGGGGGTTTACAACGACCCTTTCTGAGACGAAGTTTTTCCGATACGATAAGACCTGACGAGGAACCCTCATAAATAGAAACCTCAAAACCTCCAAATCCACTATAAAAGTGGTGCTGGAGGTTTTTTTGAGTTGAAGCTTATCGAAACGGATCTCTTATAACGATTTTGCCGGCGGGGCATCGAACAAAGTTTCCTATCCATCCTCATACCAATCAAAAGCGGCCGCAACATGCCCGGCCGCCCAGCTTTGCAGCAATCAAAAATCGAAATTGTCCGGGTCCGGGCCGACGCGGCGGTTTTCGTTCAGGGAGTCGATTCGGTCCATTTCCGCCTGGGTGAGCTCAAAGTCATAGATAGCCGCATTTTCGATAATCCGGTGTTCTTTCGTCGACTTCGGGATGGTGATCACTCCGTGCTGCAAATCCCAGCGCAGGATCACTTGAGCGATCGATTTGCTATGCTTGTCGGCAATTTCCCCGAGCACCGGGTTATCCAGCAGTTGACCTTGCATTAACGGAGACCAGGCTTCCAGTTGAATGCCTTGGCTTCTCGTGAAGCCGAGCAGCTCTTTTTGCGTCAGCATGGGATGGAATTCGACCTGGTTCACCATTGGCTTGACAGCCGCATCCTTCAACAGATCCTCGAGGTGATGAATCTGGAAATTGCTGACCCCGATCGCTTTAACGCGGCCCTCTTTGTACAACGTCTCCAAGGCTCTCCAAGCTTCTTTATACTTGCCCGCCACGGGCCAGTGAATCAGGTAAAGGTCCAAATAGTCCAAGCCGAGCTTGGTCAGACTGGTCTCATAAGCGGCCAGCGCAGACTCGTAGCCCAAGTCGGAGTTCCACACTTTCGAGGTGACGAACAGGTCTTTCCTGGAAAGGCCGTTCTCGGCAAGCGCTTCGCGAATCCCTTGGCCGACGCCGGTTTCGTTGCCGTATATCGCGGCCGTGTCGATGCTGCGGTAGCCGTGCCGGATGGATGCTTTGACGGCTTCGACGAGCTCGGAGCCTTCCTCCACCTTGAACACGCCGAGGCCGAACCACGGCATTGGAACGCCATTGTGCAGCGCGGTTGTGCTTTGTAGATGTCGAGTCATAAAAATAGTACCTCCATTTATTCATGTAGTGTCATATGATTCGTGTCCAAAGCCCGGGTTATCGTTAAGCCGCCCGTGCTTCGGCAGACGTCTCGTCCTTGCTCGCCAGCACCCGGCTCCATCCCGTGAGAGCAACGGCCGCCAATACCATGAGCGCTCCTATCCAGGAAGTATGAATCAGGCCGATCGTATCCGTAACGACACCGCCTAAGTATGCCCCGATGGCAATGCCTGCATTAAAGGCGGCAATATTGACGGCGGAGGCGACATCGACGGCTTTTGGCGCGTAACGCTCGGCCAGCGTGACTACATAGACTTGAAGTCCGGGTACGTTCATGAATGCGAGCAATCCCATACCGAATATCGTGATCAATCCCGCTATTTTGAACGGAGCGGTGAACGTCAGAATGAACAGGACGACGGCTTGAAGGGCAAACATGACGAGCAAGGCCGACAGCGGGTTGCGATTCGCCGCTTTTCCCCCGATCGCATTGCCGATGGCGATGGCAATTCCGTAGAGGAGAAGGATGAGGGCTACGGTCGTTTCCTTGAATCCGGTTATGTCATGCAGCAACGGGGATAAATAAGTGAAGACGACAAAGGTTCCTCCATACCCGAGGGCGGTAATGAGAAACGCAAGCAGCAGCCGGCCGTTGGTGACGAGCTTCAGTTGATCGCGAACAGGGGTCTTGTTCCCTTTACGCAAATTGGCCGGAACTAAAAACAGGTTGGAGACAAAAGCCAGGATGCCTATGACGACTATGGCGATAAAGGCCGCGCGCCAGCCCAACTGCTGGCCGATAAAGGTTCCGAGGGGCACGCCGGTAACGGTGGCGATGGTCAGCCCGGAGAACATGATCGCGATAGCGCTCGCTCTGCGGTTGTCGGGCACGAGGTCGGCCGCGATCGTCGAACCGATGGACATGAATACGCCATGGGCGAGCGCGGAGACCACGCGGGCTATAAGCAGCATGGCAATTCCGCCCGATATGGCGGCGAGACCGTTGCCGGCTATAAAAACGATCATAATCCACATCAGCAGCGTTTTGCGCGGAACGCCGGATGTCAGAGAGGTCAATATCGGCGCGCCGAGCATGACGCCGAGTGCGTACAACGTAACGGTTAACCCCGTTAAAGTAACGGATATATGCAAATCTTCAGCGATGAGAGGCAGAAGCCCCACGCTGATAAATTCGGTTGTTCCGATCGCAAAGGCGCTTATCGCCAAAGCCAGAAGCGCCAACGTGCTTCGTTTTTTATCAAGCGGCATTTCGATTCACTCCTAATCTGGTAATCGCCGGCCGGTACATGTTATTATGGAGCCGTCGGAACGAAAAGAACAGTACGTACTTTAAAGTACTATAGGCACTAAAAAGTTCCTATCAACAGGAGGCCAACATGGGTACCAAAAAATACAACATCTCCGTCGAAGCGACCCTCGAGGTAATCGGGGGGAAGTGGAAATGCGTCATCCTGTGCCATCTGACGTACGGGAAGAAACGGACAAGCGATTTGAGACGGCTCATGCCGGCCATCACTCAAAAAATGTTGACCCAGCAATTAAGGGAATTGGAGGAGGACGGCATCGTCACCCGAATCGTTTATAACCAGGTGCCGCCCAAAGTCGAATACGAGCTCAGCGAATACGGCTGGAGTCTCAAGTCGATTCTGGACTCGTTGTGCGCATGGGGGGAGCATCATATTATCCGGGAATACGGCGATAAATTCGCCGTGCTGGAAGATAATATACTGAACAAATAATCGCGCGGCGGGCCGCGTCTGCATTACAAGGGAGAACCGGATGGTGAGCAGCGTGAATATTTTGGTTGTCGAGGATGACAATGATATAAGCCAGCTATTGTGCAGCATAATAAGAAACAGCGGCTATACGCCCCAGCCCGCCTTCTCGGGGACGGAGGCGCTGCTCTATTTGGAGCGCCAGCCGTGGAGCATGGTCCTGCTCGATCTGATGCTGCCAGGCATGACCGGCGAGGAGCTGCTCGGGAAAATCGGCGAGCGGAGCGGCGTGCCGGTGCTTGTCATATCGGCCAAGAGCGAGCGGGAGACCAAGGTGTCCGCGCTTCGCGGAGGCGCGGACGATTTCATAACGAAGCCGTTCGATATCGAGGAGGTTTCGGCAAGAATCGATTCCCACCTGCGCCGGTATGCGCGAATGGCGCAGCATGCTCAGCCGGAGCCGGAAGTACTGCGGCACAGAGGGCTTATGCTGGACATCGAGACGAAGCGGGTGACGGCGGAGGGGAAGGAACTCTCGCTCACCGCGCGGGAATATGACATACTGGCCATGCTTTTGTCGTCGCCGAAGAAAGTGTTTACAAAAGCGAATTTGTACGAGAGCGTCTGGGGCGAGCCGTTCTACGGAGACGATAATACGATTAATGTCCATATGAGCAATTTGCGCAGCAAGCTGGCAAAAGTTGCTCCCGACAGCGAATTTATCGAGACGGTATGGGGCATGGGCTACCGGCTCAAGCCTTAGGGAAGAGAAGGAAAGGCAGAGCGGAACTGCCGAACGGAACTGGCTGTTGAAAAAGTGTGCAAAGAGAGGAAGCGCCGGAGACAAGAGCTGGGGGAATGCGCTCCACATCCGTTAACATCGTGTTGTTTT
>NZ_VDCQ01000007.1 GCF_006265175.1 Paenibacillus hemerocallicola
CGTGACATTAAGCGGTGTCTACTTTTTATTCTAACTGCAAATGGGCACTAAAGTCGGCGCAAAGCGGGCAACCGATGCGGATAGTGCTGAAACCAACCTTATTTGTGACGCAGATGGATAAATTCCTGTCGAAACCCGGCTTGCTAAAGGAAATAAGGTTGAAACGGGCACTAAAGTCGGCACGAAGCGGGAAAACGATGCGGACAGTGCTGAAACCAACCTTATTGTGGCAAGGATGAATGAAATCTGGCCAAAAGGCTTCTATTTCGTCAGCACCGCCTTTACTGACTGATTTCAATGATCTTTTCGGCACTCTGCTTCGCCTTACATTCTGCTTTCCAAGTTCCCGGACTTGGTTTTCGATAACCGATATCTAGAAAAATCGAAATAGGGACCTAAGCAGTAACACTTTGGTTCACTATTAGCGAACATAAGTTCCTACCGTTGGCTAACGGAGGCCTCTTACGGACTATAACGGCTTATTCCTCAGTACATTAGCTGACTCCTCCCCACAGCGACATATTCCTCACTGCAGTGGGGTATTCCTCGCCCGGAATCTCATTCTTGGCCCCGAGCCGCAGTCTCCTGCCTATTCAACTCCGGACCGGTCTCGAGGATTCCCGTATGACCAGATCGGGCTCGATTATGATATTTGCGCGGGACGGCCCTTGCGGTTGTTCCGGTCCGCCCTTCGGGCCGAGCTCGCCCGCCAATATTTCGATAGCGCTTGAAGCAAGCCGGGTAATGCCGGGACCTACGACGGTCAGCGGTACGTCCAGCAGCTCCTGCATTTCGGGCACATCGTCGTACACGATCAGCGACATATCGTCCGGGATGCTGATCCGGTACTTCCTGAACCATTTCAACATCTGGAACAATACGCCCTGGCTATCCAAAATCAACGCCGTCGGCCGATCTTCGGCCGGCCGCGACAGCATCTCCTCCACCGCCTTCGCCGGAAACTCCTTCCCTTCGCGCTGGATGAGGTAATCGGGATGATGCTCCATCCGGAACTCCACCATTCCCTGCATATAGCCGCTTAGCTTATCGGAAGCGCGACCGATGAACGTGACTTTGCGGTGACCGAGCTCGGCCAAGTGCCGCATCGCCTTGTATATCCCTTTCTTCCGGTCAATCTCGATACGGTGCGCGCCTTCCAGCGAGGCCCCGCCCATCAGCAGCAACTCGCCCTGAAAAGCTTCCATCTCCTTCATGAACGACATGTCGGGCACCCACCCCGAAGATTCCCAGAACAGGATCCGGTCTACGAAATGCTCGTTAAACGTATGTACGGCCACTGCCGGATTGGCCACGGAAATTAGAAACGTGAGCCCTCGATTCGCCACCTCTAGTTGGATCGCACGACAAAGATGATAATAAAACAAACCTTCCGTTCTCGGCCAAATCAATCCAATGCAGTTGGATTGGCGCGTGACGAGCCGTTTGGCAGCCAAATTCGGAACGTAATTGAGCTCCTTGGCTATATTCAGAATACGTATTCTCGTTTCCTCGCTCACGCCTGGCTCGTTATTCAGCGCTTTGGAAACGGTAGGTTGGGTCACGCCGGCGATTTTGGCAATATCTTTTACGGTGATTCTCATCGGTAAGGCCTCTTTTCCGGATATTGACGACTACGTATACTATATCGTAATTCCTTCCTTTTTGCATCAGCCGCGGGACACGGAGGAGTTGTACGGATAAGGTGCTTAAGCGAAGGCTATAAAATAGGGAAGCAAGGGAATGGAACGTGCTACACCCAAGTTCAAACCGGGTTGCCCTCATGGACTACCTGCCGGGGACTAAAAAGCTACGACAGCATAGTCCGCATACAACCTGGAGACGTTTTGATGAAGCGGGTGCAATGTGTTGCCGGAAATAGAGGAACTATGTTCCGTTATTGTCCCGAATTCCGGCTCACTCTTGAAGATAACGGAACAGGCTTCCGTTATTCTCAATCTTGAGGGTGCAAATGTTGGTGAACAGCGGAATAGAGGAACTATATTCCGTTATTGTCCCGAATTCCGTTGCACTTTTGAAGATAACGGATCAGGCTTCCGTTATTCTTAATCTTGAGGGTGCAAATGTTCATGACCAGCGGAATAGAGGAACTATACTCCGTTATTGTCCCGAATTCCGTTGCACTCTTGAAGATAGCGGATCAGGCTTCCGTTATTCTTAATCTTGAGGGTGCAAATGTTGGTGAATAGCGGAATAGCGGCACGGCACGGTTTTCCGTTATGTTGCGATCGGCACAAGGATCTGACTCCTTAACATACGCCAGTACCGCTAATTGTTGGATTCGCGGTCCCGCAAAAACCGGCAAAAGCCGGCCGGCCCTCACCGCTCCGCGGTACATGCACTTTCGTCCGCAAATATGCTGATTGCCCGGCCCTCATGGACTACGTGCCACGGACAAACAAAAACCGCCCCACTCCGAGGGCGGCCATAAGGGATATGCGTCATAAGGCGGTATGTGGCAAGGCGGTATGTGGCAATGTGATATATGGCAATGCGGTATATGGCAATGCGGTATGTGGCAATGCGGTATGTGGCAATGCGGTATATGGCAATGCGGTATGTGGCAATGCGGTATAGGGCAATGCGGTATAGGGCAATGCGGTATGTGGCAATGCGGTATGTGGCAAGGCAGTATGTGGCAATGCGGTATAGGGCAATGCGGTATGTGCAAGCGATGCCGTCTATAGCATACCGACAGGCAGCTCGAACCGGCCGTAGCCTTCCATCCGGAACGGACTCGTCGGCGTCGCCCAAGGCAACGGATACTCGGAATATAGCAGCCGTTTCGCCGCGGCGTCCTTCATCCGTTCGGACAAGCCGGGCAGCAGACGCACCGTGGAGTCGCCGTCCTCCAGCTCCGTCACATAGCTGCCCGCAATCGCGCGTACGGCACCCGCCGATTCGTAAGCGCCGTTGGACGTCAAGACGAAGCTGCGGCAAGCCTCGATCGGCGAATAAAGAGGCTCGCCGGAGCCGCCGATGGCCTCCATCAGGTTCAAATACATATTGCGCACCAATTCGGTCGAGCCGAACGCCAGGCTCTCCTCGCCGTCGCGGCCGCGGATCGTCAGCTTGTGGGTGTAACTCCAGAAAGCCTCGCCTTCCGTCCCCTTGATGGTGATGGAAGGAACCTCGTTGGCCTCATGACACAGCATGGCGTAGAAATGAACATCCGCGCCGTTCGGCATGACGGCGCGGATGCACGAGACGTCATCGCCCTCGATATCGTTGACATGGTACAGCTCGGCCTGCACCGATACGGGGAGCAAGCCGGGATCCTCGGCGACTCCGGCCGCGAGCAGGCAGTTGTTGAGCAGATGGGCGAGCGGGTTGTTGAACGTTCCGTCCAGCACGTATTGATCGTCGCAGACGAGCTTGCCCGCCCATCGGGTCCGATCGTAATACGCCCTCTGTCTTTTCCACATGCCCACCCCCGTCACATGCTTCACTTGACCGATCGCTCCGGCACTCAGCCGCTCGAGCAAGCGCCGGAACGCCTGCCCCGAAGTATTCTGGAAGTTCACTTGGCACAAACGGCCGCTCTCCTGCCGGGCGGCGATAATTTCGTCGATGTCCTGAATCGTAACGGCCGGAGGCTTCTCCACCAACACGTGAAAGCCCATCCGCATCACTTTGACGCACATCGGCTTATGGGCGGCAATCGGCGTGGCGATCGCGACAAAATCGATTTCCGGATGCTCCTCGAGCATCTTTACATAGTCCGTATAGTGAACGGCGCCCGCCTCGGTCAGCTTGTCATGCGCGGCCCGGTAGGCTCCGACGTTCAATTCGGCGAATGCGGTTATTTCCAGACGCTTCTCGCCGGCCAATTCCAGCATCGTCTTCACGTGCTGGCCGCCAAATCCCCCGATACCGATAAGTGCAGCCCGACATATCCTCACAAATGGTCCCTCCATGGCGGCATAGGCCCCGCGAGCCGGGAAGCCCTGCCTCCCGGCCCTCAAAGGGATCGCCTAGAATGAATGACGCCGAATCAAGCGGCGCTATACATGCTGCAAATAACGTTCTTTAATGAGCGACAACGCCTCGTCCCCGGGCATATCCCATACTTGCCGGTTGAATATTTCCACTTCGATCGCGCCGGCATAGCCGGCCGCCTCGACGGCATGCCGCATCCGGCGCAACTCGATCACGCCGTCGCCCATCATTCCCCTGCCCATGAGCAGATCGGGTACGGGCACGATCCAGTCCGATACGTGAAAGCCCAATATACGGCCCTTCGCCCGCTCGATTTGCGCGTACAGCTCCGGGTCCCACCATACGTGGAACGCGTCGATGACGACTCCGACATCCCGAGCCTCGAATTTCTCGGCAAGCGTGTTCGCCTGCGCCAGCGTATTGATGACGGAGCGCTCGGCGGCGTACATCGGATGAAGCGGCTCGATTCCGAGCTTGATCCCGTGCGAACGGGCGAACGGCGCAAGCTCCGCGATCGATTCCTCGACGGTTTTGCGGGCGAAGTCGATGTCGCGGTCCGGCGCCGGGCCGCAGACGAGCACGAGCACGTCGGTGCCGAGCTCGGCCGCTTCCTCGACAGCGCGGCGGTTGTCGTCCATCCGCTCCTTCCGTTCGGCAGCGGTCGCGGCGGGAAAGTAACCTCCGCGGCACAAGCTGGAGACGCGCAGCCCGGCGTCGCGCACGAGCCGTTTGCTCTCAGCGAGTCCGGCTTCTGCTACTTTGTGCCGCCAGAGCGCGATCCAAGGAACTTCGGCGCGGACGCACGCGTCCACCGCCTCGCGCATATTCAGCCGGTCTGTCGTAATTTGGTTCAAGCTGAGTCTATCTATGGAACGAAGAGGTTCCATGCCGTTCCCCTCCCGGATATAGAAACGGTTGCGCCTAAAATGTGCCCGAAAAGCTTCACGTGTCGTGTCCATGCCGGACAAGACGCGGCGCCCCCGAGTAACGTCGGCGCGCAACCGCTCCCTGGTTGTTGGTCATTGTGCGCGGATACCCGCCAGTGCCAGCACCGGCTTCATCCGTTCGACGGCAAGCTCCGGATCGGCCAGCAGCCCGGCCCGGTCGGCGAGCACGAACAGCTCCGCCAGATGGACGATCGAGCGGGAGCCTTCAGCTCCTCCGATCATGCGGAAGTGCGTTTGACGGCCGTTCAAATAGGCCATGAACACGATTCCCGTCTTGTAGGCATAAGTCGGCTTCTGGAAAATATGCCGGGACAAGGCGACCGTCGGCTCCATGATCGCTTCGTAGCGGACCAGATCGCCCGCGTCCAGCGCATGCAGCGCCTGTGCCGCCGCCGGCGCGATCGCGTCGAAGATGCCAAGCAGCGCATGGCTGTATCCTTGCTCGTCGCCGCGGATCAGCTCCGGATAGTTGAAGTCGTCGCCCGTATACATTTTGACTCCGTCCGGCAGCAGCCGGCGCATCCGGATTTCTTTGCCGGCGTCGAGCAGCGATATTTTGATCCCGTCCACCTTGTCCGCATTCGCCCGGATCACTCTCAGACAAACGTCCATCGCCGCATCCAAATCGTCTTTGTAGCCCCAATATCCGGCGAGAGCGGGGTCGAACATATCGCCCAGCCAATGCAGGATGACCGGCTGCTTCACTTGGCCCAATATGCGGCCGTATACCCGCTCGTAGTCGTCCGGACCTTTCGCGCATGCCGCGAGAGCCCGGCTGGCCATCAGGATGACCTGACCGCCTTCGCCCTCGACGAAGCCGACCTGCTCTTCGTAGGCCGCTTCCACATCGGCAAGCGTTACGGCCGGTCCCGGCGCCAAATGATCGGTCCCCGCGCCGCAGGCGATTTTCCCCCCGACCGAACGGGCTTCCGCGATCGAACGGCGGATCAGCTCCTTCGAGCGGTTCCAATCGAGCCCCATCCCGCGCTGTGCGGTGTCCATCGCCTCCGCTACGGCAAGGCCGAGCGACCACAGATGATGGCGATACGCCAGCGTCGAGTTCCAATCGATCTGCGCCTGGTGAAGCGGATCGGCGTCGGCGAACGGATCGCAGACGACATGGGCCGCGGAGAAGGCGATTCGGCCCGTGAACGGCTTGGTCGGCACGGAGAACGAGGCTGCTTTGCCCGGGGCGTATTCATACAGTTGTCCCCCCGCACGGGGGAGGAGCAATGATTTTGACATATGGGCTCCCTCCCCTACAGGCTCAGCTGCGGCACGTCGATCCAACGGCGCTCGCTCCACGACTGCAGGCCGAGGTCGGCAAGCTGGGTGCCCTTCGCGCCTTCGAGCAAGTCCCACGGGAACGGCGTATCGATCGCGATATGCTTCAGGAACATTTCCCATTGTACTTTGAAAGCGTTGTCGAACGTCGTATTGTCCGGTACTTGCACCCATTGATCGCGGAATTTGAACGGATTCGGAATGTCCGGATTCCATACCGGCTTCGGCGTATTGACGCGGTGCTGCGCTTTGCAATCGCGCAAGCCGGCCACGGCGCTGCCTTCCGTTCCGTCGACCGTAACCGTCAACAGATCGTCGCGGTCGACGCGCACGGCCCAGGACGAGTTCGCCTGCACGATAATGCCGCCTTCCAACTCGAACGTCGCGTAAGCCGCATCGTCCGCCGTACATTCATAAGGAGCGCCCTGCTCGTCAAACCGTTTCGGGATATGGGTGGCCGCCAGGCAAGAAACGGACTTCACTTCCCCGAACAAATTATCGAGCACATAGCGCCAGTGCGCGAACATATCGACGATGATGCCGCCGCCGTCTTCCTTGCGGTAATTCCACGAAGGACGCTGTCCCGGCTGCCAATCGCCCTCGAATACCCAGTAGCCGAACTCCATCCGTACGGACAGAATGCGTCCGAAGTAGCCGGAGTCGATCAACCGTTTCAATTTCAATAGACCGGGCAGGAACAACTTGTCCTGCACGACGCCGTTTTTCACTCCGGCCTTGCGCGCGATGCGGGCCAATTCGAGCGATCCCTCGAGATCGACGGCCGTCGGCTTCTCGCAATAAATATGTTTGCCTGCGGCGATCGCCTGCTTGATGCTTTCCGCACGGCGTACCGTCGTTTGGCTGTCGAAATAGATTTCATTATACGGATCGGCCAGGCAAGCGTCCAGATCGGTGCTGTAGCGTTCGACTCCGTGCGACGCGGCAAGCGACTGCAGCTTGTTCTCCTGTCTGCCGACCAGAATCGGGTCCGGCATGATGACGTCCCCGCCCGGAAGCGCGACGCCGCCCTGATTGCGGATAGCCAGAATGGAGCGGATTAAATGCTGGTTCGTCCCCATCCGCCCGGTAACTCCATTCATAATAATTCCGATATTGCGCACTGCCATTGTTCATTGCTCCCTTCCTTCGTATACCCGTATTGTAGCCGAAGCGAAAGCGCTTTTCTTACAACTCCGGGAAGCCGATTCTTAATTTCGGAAGCGATATTCGGAATAAGCGGTAATGCGAGCGATTTTTACGGGAATCCAAACAAAGAGCGCCCTCCCTCCGGGCGCCCGTTCCTAGCCTAATATTTGCCGCTGACGACGAAAATGATCGAGAACACCAATGCGGAGCTGACCGCGAGACCCGTTACGTAAGAAGAAATGGAAGACGATGCCGATTGGACGCCGCCGCCGGATATCCGCTTCACGAGACGTCTGCCCATGATCGAGATGACGATAATGAAGAGCAGGATGACCATGCCGCCGACGCGTTCCATGTAGATCATCCAGAACGGCTTGTCCGATCCGAGTCCCATCTGGAGCAGCATGAGCACGCCGCTGATCAGCACGAGAAACGCGCTCGGATGGGTGAGGAAATTAAACGTGCGTACCGTTTTCTTGACCAACGCCCCTACGTCCGCGGAATGGATCTGCTTCTTCATGGCGGAGAGCAGGATGCCCACGGCGACGAGAGAACCGAGCCAGACGCATAACCCGGATAAATGAATGAAAAGCCAGAAACCGTACATAATAAAACCTCCTCCGCGCTCCGGACGCCTTATTCGAACGCCTATAGTCACGCGTGATTAATGACACATGAGTAGGTTATCAACTTTTGATCTTCCAGTCAACAGTATTTATAATGGGAATGGAACCAGCTAGGAGGATCGGCCCGCATGGATGAACGCGAACTGCTCGTATTGGGCTTGCTGATGGCGCAAAGCCAGCACGGCTATCAGATCAACGAATTTATAGAACGCAACCTCGGACGGGTTTCCGATATGAAAAAGGCGACGGCCTACTCGATATTGAAAAGACTCGATCAAGCCGGCTACGTCGACGTGAGCGTGGAGCAAGAGGGGAACCGGCCGCCCCGGCAAATTTATTCGATTACGGCGAGCGGCGAAGCCAGGTTTCAGGAGCTTCTGCGAAGCATATTGTCCAGTGTGGAAAACGTAACGCCATCCGGCGATATCGGCCTTATGTTCATCGATCATCTTCCCTCCCCGGAGGCGCTGACCTTGCTGGAGGAAAGGCTGAAACGAACGGAGCGGCTGCTGGCCATGTTCACCTCCGTACCCCGGCACGGTCACGGCAGCGGAGTCGATTTGTCCATCGGCCACCGGATTGCGCTGTTGAAATGCGACCGCGACTGGCTGACGGAAACGATCGGGACTTTCAAACCCTCTGCGGACGACTCCCGGGAATGAAAGGCTTAAAAACGAAAGGCTTAAAAACTACGACTGCCTCATTCGCGTACAGGAGTGCATGTAACCGTATGATCGGTGAAGGCAGGCCGCCTTGGGCGGCGCCTTTAGGGACCGCGAATCCAGCAAATATGCGCGGGCATGCGTGAGAAAACCCCTTAAAACCAGAGGGAGCGGAACTGGGATATGCTATTGACCCGAGTACTCTCGTTGATTGCAAAATAACGGAAAACCGTTCCGCTATTCCGCTGTTCACGATCATTTTCACCCCGAAAGATCGAGTTAACGGAAGCCTGAGCCGTTATCTTCTAGAGTGTATCGCATTTGGGGACAATAACGGAGTATAGTTCCTCTATTTACGGGCAACGTCATGGAATGCCCACCAAGAAGCCTCCAGATCGTATGCGGAGTATGCTCTCGTACAAAAAAACGACGCGCCTTGCTTGATCGTTCAAGCGGAGCACGTCGTTTTTTTCGTTTTTGCGCGGCATAAATTGGGCTTTGCGCAACGATCCGGTAAGGCCAGCCAGCCTATTCGGCCTGCTCGGGCGTGTTCAGTTCTCTGTATGTTTTCGGCGATATTTTCGCGACGGCCTTGAACGAACGGTAAAAGGTGGAGACCGAGTCGTATCCGACCTCGAAGCAGATCGAAATAATATCTTTGCCGGTTTCCGCGAGCAGCTTCTGGGCGAGGCGGATGCGCACCTCGGTCAAATATTGCATCGGCGTCATGTCGTACCGTTCCTTGAAAATATTGTTCACGTGACGGGTGCTTATTCCGAGCTTGGAAGCGATATCGACCGCCGTCAGCGGATCGAAATAGTGCGAGTCGATATAGCTGCGTATTTTCTCCGCGCGGAGCCGGTTCGAGCCGGTTCCGACCGCTTGCGATTGGATCGACCGGGCCAGCGCCAGCAGCAGCTGCGACAGCTGGATTTTGAGCGACAGCCTGCCGAGCGCAGTCGGTTCCTTGGACTGCTCGAACAGCATTTTCCGCAGCAGCTGGCGAAGCTCGCTTCCGATGAACAAGTTCGGCTTCATCAGAATCGATGCTTGAAAATGGGTGCGAAGCAGCTGCTCGGCCATTTCCGGATCGAGCGCCGCTTCGTCGAACGCAAGCACGAGCAGCGTCAATCTCGAATCCGACATGACGGAATGGTTGGAGAATGGAACGATAAGGGCCGTATCGTCGACGGCCAGCTCATGCGTTTCCCCGTCCAGCCTGATCTTGCCTTCGCCCTCCAGCACGAACAGCAGCTGATGCGTCTGGTGATGGTGCTCGGATACGAGATGGCCGCCCATATGCTTCTGCTCGTATATATCGATTTGATTCCGGGACAAGTCGATCCATTTGATCGTCATGGCGCAGCCTCCATCCGTAGAACGGTTCGGGGTATAAGCCGCGATATCGCGAAATCGATCCATGCGCTGCCCTCGCGATACCCCGCTAACCGGTACATCTAGCTTATCGTACTGATTATAACGGAAACCCGGGGGCAGGTGCAGAAAAAAATAATGGGGCGCCTTTCGAAAAAAACCTTCCGTCTGCCATCGGGCGCCGGAAGGTATTCTGCAAGGAAACGCGCGTTCCGCTCTATTCGTTCGTTTCCGCAATGTCCACCGTTACCGGCCCGAACAGGCCGGACGGCAGCGAGGCTTCGTTGTAGGCGTTCGCCAAGCTGTTGGCAATCGTGACGCGAAGCCGGTTTAAGCCCGGTACGGCCGCCGCGGAAATATCCGCATACCGGTACGGCTTCCAGAACCGGACGCCCAGCTCCGTGCCGTTCAGCTCGACCGAGGCCATTTCCTCCGCTTCGCCCAGATCGAGACGGATGCTCCGGCCCGCGCCGACGTCCTCCTGCTCCAGATGGAACTCGTTCCCGTACTCGACTTTGCCGGAAAAGTGCTCCATCCCGTCCCATCCGGTCCAGGAGCCGAGCTCGACCGCGCCGAAGCTGACGCACTCATCGTCCTTCGTCCCGGATACGGTCGCGGTCCATCCTGCATCGAGGCGGATCGTGCGCATCGTGTGCGATGTCGCGACCGATGCGGCTACGACGGGCGTTCCCGACGGGTCGACGCACAGAATGACGCTCTCCCTCCGTTCCAGCGCAACCGGCAAACGGACGGATCGCCCGGTCCCCGACGTCGGAAGCACCGGCTGTACGGACGAGCCTCCCGTCCACGGATCCCATTTCTCCACAAAGCCGGCTGTTCCAAGCAGGGCAATGCCTTCCCAACGTTCCTCGCCTTCATTGACCAACAAATAGAAGTGGGCACCCTCCTTTCGAACGTGGCTGATGCGAATATCGGAAGCCGCAGGGCTTAGCCCGACATCGCGAGCAATGAGCCTGTCGATTAGAGCGGGAAGCTCCGAACCGGAGACCGCATGTTGAGACCCGGAGTAACTAGCGACCGGCAATGCCGCCAATGCCGTATCCACCCCGGCCGCAACCGGTGCTTCCGCCAGCTCCAAGTCCCCTGACTCGGACGCCTCCTCCGATACGACGATTACCGTTCCGCCCGACTGTACGAACTCCTCCAGCCTGCTCCTCGTCTTCGCCGAAAATTGCTCCGGCCGATCGACGATAATGACCGAATAGCCATAGTCGCCTATACGCGCCTCGCCGTCGCGCAGCATGCACGAATCGGTGAACAACCGCTCTTCCAAATAGTTGAACTCGATCTGGCTTCGGTAGAGCGGAATGGCGATTTCCCAAGGCATCCGGTCTTCTTCGCATAAAATCGCGGTCCGGGCCGCGTTGACGGAGTCCGTCATGAGCCAGCTCATCCGTCTCATATAGTCGCTGATGTGCCGGTAATGCGGCCACCAAATACTGTTCGGGCCTACGTCCGGCGGACGCTCGTCCCGCCTCTCCCCTTCGATGGAGTAATAGAACGCGTGCGGCACGAGCAGATTGACGCCGCGGACGAACAGCCAGTCCATGTACCATTTCATCTCGTCGGCAGTAAAATGCCAGCCCAGCCCGTCCTTGAAGCAGGCGCCGAAGCATTCGTTCAAATTCCGTCTTCTGCCCCGGTGGCGCGCCGCGTCCGACGAGCATTTGCCGAGTGTGCTGCCCGCCCCTTGCAGCCCTTTGTCCCCGCCCGGCTCGACCACTCTCCAAACGATATCCTGGCCCGGCAGCTGAAAATAGTCGAGCAGGCCGATCTCGTCGCTATGGCCGGGATGCCCGGTCAACTGGATGCCATGCTCCTCGCACCAGACCGAGAGCGGACGGTAAAAGCTGTCGGTCAGCTTGGCATTTACGGCTTTTTGATAGGCGGCACGAATGTCTCCGGTCCCGTGTCCGGCATCGAGCCAGAGTGCCGGCAGCTGCTCCTCCTTCAAGCCGAAGCGCCGGGCGTAGGAGAGAAATCCGTCCGTCCAAGGCTTCAAGTCGCGAATCGGCTTACGCCCCAAAATGTTCGGTTCGTCCGTAAACATCGCGATCACGGTGCTTCCGAAAAACCGCTGCAGCTTCCCGTAATAAGCTTCGTGCGTCAATCGGATGAACGTTTCCGTTGCCTTCGGATTCAACAGGTCGGCCGACGGCGGTGCATCGGGATCGACATCATCCTGTCCGAAATAAACGCCGCGTATAACCCCTTTGGAATAAGTCTCCACGAACAGCAGGACGGACCAGCTTCCGCCGTCCGGAGGCTGAAAAGCAACCTTATCGGTATTCCCGGCCCCGAGCAGCACCACTTTGGCGGGATCGATCCCGCCGTCGAATGTTTTCGCCACTGCTTGCACCGATACCAATGTCTCGCCGTCCTGAAGGATTACGGGAAATTCGCTGCCTCCTTCGCATGGAATCTCGATCATCTTCAGCCCGCGGCTCGCGTACGCCGGGTTGTCGCGTACGACCATCCCCATCGCCGACCCGGACGGATACATCGCTTCGTCATACAGGATGACTTTCATATGAAGCCGTTCCGCTTCCTCTACCGCCGCTTCCACCAAATTCAAGTAGCCGTCCGATAAATAAGGCGTCGATTCGCACAAACCGAGCCGCGGGTGAATGACGAAGCCCGCTACCCCCTTTTCGCGGAAATCGCGAATTTGTCCGATTATCTCTTCCCGTTCCATACGTCCGTTCCAGAACCAGAAAGGCATAGGCGAAAATTCGTCGTCCGGCTCGATGAATTGCTTTTTCAGCGCTTCGAGCATGACGCCGTTCCGTTTTTCCATATGGCTGTACCCCTTCGCTGCGATCCGATGCAGCTTGCTTCATTTTTGGCTGATAGCACTCTTGCCTAATCCACTATATAAAAAAACAGGACCGCAGCACCATTGGCGATACGGACCTGTAGATTGCCGATTCGGTCATTCGGGACGATTGGCTAACGGGACATCCGCCCTTTCCATGCGATTCCTCGATTTTTACCTGTTGGTATAGCTTACGTACAAGTCGACCGTAGCTAGGCAACGTTCTCCATCCCCTGGGCGACTCCGCCGATTTTCACCGCGAATTCAAGCAAGAAATGATCCGATACCCCGCCTGACGCATTACCGAACACGATTTGCTCGTCGGAACATGGACCAGCCCGAGCGACTTCGGCGACCTTATAGGCAAATTGACGCCGGATCGCTGGTTTCACGGCACCGAGTACGGAACGCTTGCCGAATGGAAGGTGACGAAGGAAGGCAGCTTCATCAACGGGCTGCAGGGTGCGGAGACCACGCTCGACATGCTCGGCCTTCATATCGCGAGCCGATCCGCGTCCGTTTCGAAGTAAGCGAAGACGCCGCGAACAAGGGCGGCCCAAATTTGTTCGGCTCCGGATTCGGGGATCATCCGCAAAATATTATACTGGCATTCGTTCGCAGCAGCGAACGTTGATCCGAAGCTGACATTTATGCTCCTCAACAAAAAAAACCACACGGCCGTAGGCCTTGCGGTTTTTTGTTTCCGATTCCATATTCAGCGGCTTTCTCCTGCTATTCGAACAGGCATTCGCTCAAAAAGGCCGGAGCGTATCCGTTCTCGCTCGCCCATTTGGCCGCCGTCATCAGCTTGTCCCGGTAATCCGGCTGATACGCACTATAATGGGTGTAATAGTACTGCTCGTGGATGAGCATTTCTATAAAGCCCGCTTCGCCGGGCAGTGCCTTGACCCGCTCCAGCTCCGGAACGATTTGGTCCTTCTTGAGCCGGTCGAGCACCGCGTCGATTTTGACGAAAACCATATCCTCGCTATGATCCTTCCAGAAATCCCGCCTGTTCAAATGCGCGGTCTGGCTGGCGTCCAAATAGTAAGAAACAACCGGTTTCCCGTCGGCAAATACGAAATAGCCCGCCAAGCCGCGGAAGCCGTATTCCCTGAGCGCTCTGCATCCTTCGCGAGTAGCTTCCCCCCAATGGATCGTCGTTACCGGATCGAGAAGCTCCTCTCCCGCAAAGCGGATAATTTGCTCCGTCACCCGCTCGCAGTCCCGTATGACCTCGTCCGCCCCGGCGTTGATATATGGCTTATCCGGGTCGTTCTGCAGGGCATGAAACGTCAACCGGATCCAATCCGAATTCGCCTTCCACTCCTCTTTGTACGTATCCGGCATTTGGGATAGGTCGAACCCTTCCGTCTGATAATAAAGGTTAAATTGCACCTTCGTCCCGTACGCGTCGTGCACGTCCTTATACATGGCCAAATACGGATTATCGAAGATAGACCGGTAAACGTCGCGATTTTGCGCGATATCTTTCAGAAACCAAATATTGTCGTCCACGGATATCCGATATTTGTTAGTCGCATGCTTTAGCCAGTACACGACCAGACTGTCGCTGTAACCGGCTTCTTCATCGGCGATCGCGATCGTGTTGCTGTACCCGTCCAATGCGATTACCGCATAATAACCCCCGTCCCGCGGCACTGCTTCGACACCGTTGACAGCAACGCGGCATCCGCCGGGCCCCGCTATGGCGACTGTAATGTGCAGCCGTCCGTCGCGGAGCTCGCCGTCATATTCGTTCAGCATGTCGCCATCCAAAGGGAATATCGTCTTCCATTGTCGATTCGAATTAGGTTGTTCGGCCATTTCAACCATTCCTCCACATATCGTCCGCACGCGAAAATCGGATGCTTCCGGCTCCGCTTCTACGACGTTATCTCATTTCAGCTATGGCGCTTCAGCCACGTATCCAAAAAATCGTATGCGGCGGCCCTTACGGGACCGGGGAAATCGTGCGCGCTCGTGCCGTCCAATGAGAGCATGCGTTCCGGTTCGCCCAGCCATTCGTACAGCGCATGCAAATCGCGCATCGATTCGGCGATCGGCTCCCAATGAGGGAATATTTTGTCCGCTTGGCCGCTCCAGTTGAACAAGGGCGTCGGTGCGGCCAAAGCCGCGATCTCGTGCCATTCGAACGGCACGATTCCCCGCTCCAGCTCGTCGGTAATGACGGGAATGTGCGAGAACCAGTCTCTTCGTCCCCAACGTCCGGGATTCGGATCGCCCGTAAACGTAGCGTAGCCGCAGCTCGATACGACCGCCCGGATCCGCTCGTCCGCGACCGCGAGGAAAATCGCGTTGTAGCCTCCGAGGGAGTGCCCGATTGCCCCGATCCTGCCGGCGTCGACATAGTCGAGCGATACGAGCAGGTCCACTCCTTGCCGGTGGTCGGCGATCATCTTCGCGACTGCGGTCCACTGCGGATATCGCTCGTAGAATGGAGCCGTCTGGTAAGGAGATGCTCCTTCGTAGACGCGTTCGCCCGCGGTGATCGTATCGGGCGCGAGCACGACATAACCGCGATCGGCCAGCTCCGCGCCATAGCGCCGGTTGTGACGTCCCTGCGGGGTGGCCACGTCGGCCTTGCCCTCGTTCGACGTCGGATGAAGCGCCAGGACCGCCGGCTGCCTCGCGGCCGCTTCCCGCGAGCCGCGCTTCGGCACGAGCAGGTACGCGGTCACCGTATCCCCGTCTGCCGTATCATAGCGAAGGTGCCGTCGGACGTGCCGCTCTTCCTCCGTTTCCGACAATACCTCGTAGCGAAGCGGAACGGACTCCGGCAAGCCGCCGATGCACTCCAGCCATCGACGCATGATCGATTGCCGCTTTGCCTCCCATTCCGCCTTGTCGGAAATGCCGTGCAGCAGCTTCGGTATGCCGTCACGGTTCAGTTGCTCCAGCGAATAGCTCATGGGCGCCCCCTTGTAAATTCATGATATATACATGTATTTCTATAGGCAAACTTCGCATTATGTATTTGGCATTACGCCAATCTCCATTATAATGTCATTTCCAGGCCCTGAAAAGAGTCAAGTTGCTCCGCCGTACAGGCCGTATAGAAGGCCGATTCCTTAAAAAACGATGAATCACGCAGACGAACTGTACAGCATGAGGCTGTTGAAAAAGTCTGCAAAGAGAGGGAGCGCCGGAAACAAGAGGCGGGGGAATGCGCTCCACATCCGTTAACATCGTGTTGGTTTTAAGATTTTAGCGGTTACAACACGATTTTAAAGTCAACCGCTTCGCTTTCCGCACACTTCCCCCACCGCTTTTTGTATGACAAATCTCTCTTTTGACTTTTTCAACAACCAGAAAATATGCAGCTATTTCGGTGAAGACTTGCCTCGCTGCCGTGGTGAACTGGAAAATATACAGTTATTCTAGCTTGTTTACACCCATTTTTCGGTCTGGTAGTGATTTACCTGCATATTTTCCGCTTATTTCGGCGAATATCGCGAATTTGCTGAAAATAACTGTATCATTTACAGTCAAGCATGAGGAGGCTAGCTTCCGTCGACGTCATTCGGTCGCTCTGCCTGGAGCTGCCGCCGGCCTTTTAAAAATTCCGCTGCATCGAAAAAAGGCGGGGAAACTTGCTCTCCCCGCCCCGATCTTCGCTTGTATTACAGCGCTACGGTTTTGCCGTTCAGACGGCTCTCGTTGGCCGCTTCGATAAAGCGGATGACCGCGATCGTTTCCGTGAAATCGATAGCCGCGCCTTCGCCCTTGAACAACGGGACGATCCGCTCCAGCAGGCTGGCATAGTAAGGCTTCGCGTGCGCGTACACGTCCACGAACTGGCTGCCCTTCTCCCGATGCACCGTCGCGCCGAACTGGTTGTTGCCCTTGCGGTTGCCGCGAACCGTGGCGATTCTTCCGTCCGCCCAACGTCCGACGATAACGTCGTGGTCGTCGTTCGTCGTCACCGTTACGTCGACGCAGTCTTTGCCGAGTACGGCGAATACCATCTCGACCGTATGGATGCCATACCAATAGTAGCCCGGCTGAGTCGGCTGGATGGCCATCGGACCGTATGCGTCTACGCCGATGATCGCGCCCTTCTCGGCATTGGCCAATACTTCCGTCAGTCCTTCCGCATAACGGAGCGCGGATGTGCTCATGACGGCGATGCCGTGCTTGGCCGCCAAAGCCGCGATTTGCTTGGCGTCTTCCGACGTTACCGCAAGAGGCTTGTCAATGAACACAGGCTTGCCGAACGGCGCGATTTTGGCAAACTGCTCCAGATGCACGCGTCCGTCTACCGATTCGAGCAAAATCGCATCGCTCAGCTCGGCTACCGCTTCGACCGAGTCGACGATTTGGACGCCCTGCTCGTCGCGCAGCTTGTCGGTAAAGCCCTGCACCCGGGAAATGCTCAATTCGAAATCCGGCGACCCGCCCGGAAAAGCGACTACGACTTTGCCCCCTGGCACATGATACGCATGGGTGGAATCGTTCAACAGCTGGGTAAAAGCGGTAACGTGGGACGTATCCAATCCGATAATTCCGATCTTCAATGCGTTCGACATGGAACGCACCTCCTCATCCATATTTTCCGTCGGCTTCGTACGAAGCCTGTTCCTCTAAGTACTATACCAAGAGAGGGAGCGGAAATATTGCCTTTTCTTTCGATCGGCTTCGCCTTTTTTTTCGATATTTCCCGATTCGGCGCAACGTTACCTGACCAGCTCGCTCAGAAAAGACAGCCGGTATATTTGCTTCGGCCGGCCTTTCGACTTGCCCTTCTCCTCGCCGATAATTTCGATCAGCCCGGAATCGAGCCACGCCAGCAAAAAACGATGCGTGCTGCGCACCGTGACGTCCAACACATTGGCCAGCTCCTGCGCCGTATAATCCGTCTTGCCGAAGCGTGTAACATGGGCGACGAGCTTGCTCAAATAGCCCGACGTCAGGCCGGCGTCTTCGGCCCGCTTCAGCAAGTTCGCGTCGATCAGCGACAGGTCGTACTCGTGCGGATGCGTCATCTCCAGAGGTCCGATCACGCTCTTGTCCTCGCGGACGATGAAGCAGATGTCTCCCCCGCTTTCCTTCGAATTGCGCAGCGCAAGTCTGGCGTGGGTACCGGCTTCATTGGCCGAACGCCCGAACCCGATGCCGATGCTGAGCGACAGCCCATAGTACTTCTCGACAACCCGGGCCAGCGGAATCGATTTGTAGCCGCCCGTCTCCCGCTCGAAAATGCCGCGGGTCGTAATGAACAAATATTCGTTTCCGCCCAGATGCGTCAAATGCCCGTCGAGCGACTCCACGTATCCGAGCAGCATCCGATGAATGTCCAGCTTGAGCCGCTGCACCTCGTGCTCCGACGTTTTTTTCTTCGCAAGACGGTCGAATTCGTCCACGTGGATAAAACCGGCCACGATTTGCGACTCGTTGCTGCGGCGCGTCTCCGTCGACAGCAACGAACGCTCCAGCGACACGATGATGTCCTGATCGGTAGGCAGCACCCATTCGTTCGGAATGCCTTGCTCCGTCAGCGCCGACGATACGGAACCTACGCTCGTGAGAGCTACCTTCACCCTGCCGGACTTGTACTGCTCGGCGTGGAATTCGATCAGCGCTTCCTTGGACACGAATTCGGACCCGGGATAGTGGACCGTTCCCTTATACACTTCTCCAAGCTCGCGGAAAGCTTGCTCCACCGATTGCTTGGATAATGTGTCGACCGACATTTCATCGAGCCCCCATCGTCTCTCGATGCGGAATAGCGCCCGGTACAAGCCCGTGCCCGACAAACGCACATAATGGACCGGAATTTTGAAATTCAGCTTTTCGACGGCCAGCCTGTACGGGACCGGTCCCGAGAACAAGATCACTTCCACGTGGTCCATCAGTTCCCGGGCAAGGTCCGGCGCCTCGTCCTCGCGGCTGTATGCCCGGGCGATCGGGTCGAACGACGGAAACCCCTTCAAGCAATGGTTCATTTTCTCGACGAGCGGCTCGGGACCGATAATCCCGATGGCGATGCCTTTGGCGGTCGGAGCCGTGTTCGTTTCGGCCATGGTTCAGCCTCCAGACGTGACGTTATAATCGCTTAAGCGGCCGGCGGAAATAATCGCCGCCTGCAGCCTTCCTTAGGTTAATCGGTTTAGCGCGACGGCCGCAAGAAGAGAAGCTCCGAGCGGCAAGCAGTCTTCCTCGATCCGGAATTTCGGATGATGAAGCCCGTAGGCGTGCTCCGCCCCTTCCAGAGGACCGGACCCGAGCCAGAAGAAGCAGCCCGGCACGTTTTGCAAATAGAGCGAGAAGTCTTCGCCGGCCAGCGTCGGCGCCGCTTCGATACGGTTGTCCGCACCGATGACGGCTTCGACGGTCCGCTCGACGTGCGCGACGCAATCGTCGGCGCTAACGAGCACCGGCGTCATCTCGACGTAATCGACTTCGGCCTTGCAGCGATAAGCCTCGGCTATTTGGCCGGCAATACGGGTAATTCGCTCCTGCATTGTGCTCTGGACGCGCGGGGAGAACGTCCGAATCGTTCCGACCATCGAAGCGCGGTGCGGAATGACGTTATACGTGTCGCCGGCCTGTACGCTGCCGACCGTCACGACAACCGGATCGAAGGGCGATATTTCCCGGCTTACCGCCGTCTGCAGTCCCATTACGATGGCGGAAGCCGCGACGACCGGATCGATGCTTTGATCCGGAATAGCTCCATGGCCGCCTTTGCCCGTCAGCGATATTTCGAAGCGGTCCACGGACCCCATCAACGAGCCATACCGGGTGGCGACTTTGCCGACCGCCAGCGTAGGCAAATTATGCAATCCGTATATTTCGTCCACGCCGTCGAGCGCGCCTTCTTCGATCATGAGCCGGGCGCCGCGATTGATTTCTTCCGCGGATTGGAACAAGAAGCGGACGCTGCCGTTGATTTCGTCCTTCCGTTCCGCCAAAATGCGGGCCGCTCCCAGCAGCATCGTCGTGTGAGCGTCGTGTCCGCAGGCGTGCATGACGCCGGGGCGCCCCGATGCGAACGGCACGCCGCTTTCCTCCTCGATCGGAAGCGCATCCATATCGGCGCGAAGCGCAATCGTTTTACCCGGCTTGCCGCCGGACAGCTCGGCGACGATGCCGTGTCCGCCTACGCCGGTCTTGATCTCGAATCCGATCGCCCGCAATCGGTCCGCGACTTTCGCCGCCGTCTCCGATTCCTGCATGCTGAGCTCCGGATTGCGGTGCAAATCGCGCCGGAAATCGACCAGCTCGGATTCCATCCGTTGTCCCGCAGCGAGCAGCGGCTGCAGGGCGTTTGCTTGTGACATGAAGATCTTCCTTTCGTATCGCGTATCGTAACGGTTCGGTGCTATCGGGTCGAAACGGACTTCAACGTTCGCAGGGGCAATCGCCGCGATATTGGAAAACCATCTATCCCGTTATCATTATCATAATCGTACATTGGGATCAAATCGTCAACCATGCTTCCGAAACGATTCCGCGTATTCGCTGAATCCCGTCATTTTCGAGTTCATCCGCACATTGCGCCGGCGCCCTCGTTCCATTTCAAACGAATGAAATAGCGGAACGAAATCGTTCATGGCGCCCGGCTGACGTTCCTGCGTCAAGCCGCTCGTCCGAACATTAACCGCTCCGCTATTTAGCGTCCCCTGCCATTATCTTAACGAGCCAAGCCATCTTCTTTGACTTCGTAATTTATTCAAATGTCTTGCTGTTCCAACCCTTTAAGGGGATGGCAGCCGCTCTCCGGATCATTCCTTACCGGTATCCCATGCTAGTCTTTCTTCTCCGTTTGCGCGCCGGCATCGTTTCCGGCGGCATCCGCGGCCGTTTGCTTCGGCGAGCCTTTCCGGTACAGCTGATCCATGATCTTCTTGCCGGTCGGAGTTTGGGCCAGTCCGCCCTTCGCCGTCTCGCGGTGTTTCTCCGGCATGCTCGACCCGACTTCCAGCATCACCTGGATCACTTCATCCGACGGAATGACGCTGCGCACCCCGGCAAGCGCCATATCCGCCGCCGCCAGAGCGTTAACCGCCCCGAAGCCGTTGCGCACGATGCACGGTATTTCCACGAGCCCGCCCACCGGATCGCAGATGAGCCCAAGCGTATTTTTGAGCGCCAGCCCTACCGCGTGCGCCGCCTGGGACGGCGTGCCTCCGCGCAGCTCGGCCATCGCTCCGGCAGCCATGCCGATCGCCGACCCGACCTCCGCCTGGCAGCCGCCTTCGGCGCCGGAGACGAACGAATTGTTGGCGATGACGTAGCCGATCGCCCCGGCGGCGAACAAGGCATACGTCATCGTATCGTCATTCCAGCCGAACCGCTTCTGGCTGCTGACGAATACGCCCGGTATGATGCCGCACGAGCCGGCAGTCGGCGTCGCGATGATCCGCCCCATCGAAGCGTTTACTTCCGATACGGCCAGCGCGTTCGCCATCGCCTCCGCCGCAACGGCTCCGACGGACGTTTCATTGCCTTCCATATATTGCATAACCCGCTGGGCGTCGCGGCCGGTGAGCCCGCTGCGGGATGTCGTGTCCTCGGTCAACCCTTTGCGGACCGCTTCCTTCATGATCGCATAGTATTCGGACATTTTGCGGAATTCTTCCTGCTCGCTCCTGCCGGATTCGTTGGCCTGCTCTTCCAGCATAAGGCGGCCGAACGATTTGTTTTCCCGCTCGCACAGTTCGACCAACTGCTTCAGCGTACGAAATCTCATGGTGCTTCGCTCCCCCCATTTGCCGTCAAGTCGACCAAGCGGACATCGCGCACCGTTGCCAGCTGCGCAATCTCTTGGATTACGTCCTCCGTCAGGGAATTGTCCGTGTCGATGACGGTGAGCGCTTCTCCGCTGCGTCCTTTCCGGTCGACGGACATATGTCCGATGTTCACGTTCTCGCGGCTCAGTACACGGGTCACGTCGGCGATCATGCCCGGACGGTCATTGTGGAACAAAATCAGAGTGGGATACATGGCGGTAAACTTCACGTCGAATTCGTTCACGCCCAACATTTCTATATTGCCCCCGCCGATCGAAGCGCCGACCACGGTCACTTCCCGCTCTCCGCGACGCAAGATCAGTTTGGCCGTATTCGGGTGCGGAAACTGTCCTTTTCCCTCTTTAAATGCAATGTCCATTCCGAGATGCCCGGCAATCGCGAGCGAAGAGGGGATGCGGGAGTCGTCGGTGTCGAAATCGAGCAAGCCGCCCACGATGGCAAGATCGGTGCCATGGCCTCGATACGTATCTGCAAAAGACCCGTAAAACAAAATATCCGCCTTCTCCGGCAAATCGCCGAGAATGTGCCGCGCGACGCGTCCGATCCGGACGGCGCCCGCCGTGTGCGAGCTCGATGGTCCGACCATGGCCGGACCGATAATCGAAAAAACGTCTTTGAATCGCATTGGACTAACCCCTCATTCTGCCCCGTCTTTCCTCATTTTATTCCGAACGGACAAAAACGGACAGCGCTATTTCACTGTCCGCTTATGCGTTTATCAATCGGCCAGCCACTCGCTCAAATGCCGCCGGACGAACTCGTCGTCGTTCAGATGCGGGTAATCGCGGTACATCCGGTCGATTTCCTCCGTCTGGCCGGGGGACAGCACTTCGTGCGGATTCAGGCACCACGTGCCCTTCATGAGCCCTTGGCGGCGCAGCACCTCGTGAATGCCCGGGATGCAGCCGGCGAAATTGTGCGCAGGATCGAAGAAAGCCGCATTCGTTTCCGTCACTTCGATGTTGCGCGTCAGCCATTCTGCGGAAAGAGTCGCGTCGTTCCGCACCTGCTTGACTTCGTCAAGCAGCTCGACCGCTTTTTTCGTCCAAACGCACCAGTGGCCGAGCAGTCCGCCGACGATTTTTTTCTCGACCGTTTGTCCGTCGACGTTGAAACGGTATGTCGTCAGCAGATCGGTTACGATATTGTCGTCATTGCCCGTGTATAGCGCGATTTCGTCGCGGCGCTTGGAATAAGCTACCGCCCGTACGACGTCGATCGTCTGGTAGCGGTTGAACGGAGCCATCTTGATCGCGACGACGCCGTCGATGTCGGCGAGCTGACGCCAGAAGTCGAAGCTGAAAATACGGCCGCCGACCGATGGCTGCAAGTAAAAGCCGATGACCGGGATTTTCTCGGCAACCGCGCGGATCCGCTCGAGATGCTGCTCCTCGGTCCATTCCTTCAGACCGCCCATGCTGACGAGTCCGGCGTCATAGCCGATCTTGACGGCAATGTCCGCTTCATTCAGCGCTTGCGCGGTCGGACCGCAAATGCCGGCCACTTTGATAAACGGACGATCCAATCCCGCCCGATCCGCCTCTTCGGCGGCGAGACGGAGAACCGGCTCGTACAAATTATGCTGCGGCTCGCGGATTTCGAATTGCGTCGAGTGGACACCTACGGCAACGCCGCCGGCGCCTGCCGCGATATAATAACGGGTTAACGCCCGCTGATGTCTTTCGTCCAGCTTCCGCTCCTCGGTCAGCGCGAGCGGCTGGGCCGGGATGACAAGGCCGTCGTGCAGCGCCTTCACTTGCTCGGGGCTTAATGGTTTGCGGCTCATGGCTTAATATTTCCCCTCTCTTTCCTGGAAGTGGGTCGGCTTGTTCCACGTTTTGCCGTCGATTTCCACCCAATCCGCGATCCAGTCGATCATTTGAAGAATGCTGACGCGCGGGTAGCCGAACGTCTTGTGCGCTTTGGAGCAATTGCTGAGCAGCGCCGTGTCGGATTCTTGACCGGAAATATTCGCCTCGACGCCGAAACGTTTCGCGAACTCGCCCGCAACCCAGCGCATCGACAGCGTCTCCGGCCCGGACATGTTGAATACCGCAGGCGGCGTGCTGCACACATTCAGGCAGCGGATAGCCCATTCGTTGGCGTCTCCTTGCCACACGACGTTGAAGTGGCCCATCGAAACGTCAACCGGCAGTCCGGCTTTGACCGATCTGGCGATTTCCAGCAATACGCCGTAACGGAGGTCGATCGCGTAGTTCAGACGGTAGATGGCCATCGGGATATCGTAGCGGTGGGAGAAGCTTTCGAATACGCGCTCGCGGCCGAGACAGGACATGCCGTACTCGCCGTTGGCTCCCGGAGGCGTATTTTCCGTCGCGCCGCCGGAAAATACCGGCGTAAGCGGATATACGTTGCCCGTCGAGAATACGACGATGCGGGAGTTTCTATATTTTTCGGCTACGCGGCCCGGCAAATACGAGTTCATGGCCCAAGTGAAATGCTCGTTGCCCGTCGTGCCGAATTTGTTGCCGGCCATATAAATGACATTTTTGACGTCCGGCAGCTGCTGCAGCTGGTTGTCGTTCAGCAGGTCCACGCTGATCGTCTCGATCCCGTCCGCCTCCAGCTCCGCCTTCAGCTCTTTGTCGGAAAAGCGCGATGCGCCGTATATTTTTTTGTTCACGCCCGCTTGCTTCAATGCGTTTTGCGCCAGTCTCGCCAGACTCGGCCCCATTTTGCCGCCGATGCCGAGCAGCATAATGTCTCCGTCGATTGCTGCGATGTCTTTAACGAGCGCCTCGGAAGGCTCGGCCAGTTTGGCTTCTAATTCGGCAATTGTTTTCATAAGAACTCCCTTCGATTTGGCAAAATATAAACTTGCTTACCTTAAGATTAGGCTATATCGGTATTAAAAGACAAGTCTATTAAATGTCCATTAGTAACGCTTACACATAAGCGGGTTCCGGCTCATGCCAAAAAGCATCCGTCCGCCCTTGTCAGGCAACAGGATGCTGATTGCTACAACCGGCTGCCGCCGTCATCGGCGCAGACGGGATGAATATTCGGACGCCCGGTTAACGGAGAATACGATCGAGGTGGTAAGACACGACCTCCTTGATCCGTTCGCCGGTCAGACGCTCGGGGCATGTCACTCCGTGAACGACGAGCCCGTCCACCATCGCGTGCATTCTCTTCGCTTCGAGCTCCGCATCGATGCCCGGCTTCGTCAAGTCGAGGCGTATAAGATCGTCCGTGAGCTGGCGGAAGAGGGCATGAAGCGAATCGTGGACCTCGCGCAGCATCGCGCCCAGCGACGGATCGGCAATCGCCTTGCCCGCGAAGGCGAACCAAACCTGGCATTCGGCCAAACGGTCGTCGTCGAGCGGGACGAGCTCCGCAATGATCGCCTCCATTGCTTGGCGGGGACCGCCGTTCCACTCCATGCTCCTCAACCGGCTCTCCACTCTGTCCGAGACGAGTCTCATGGAAAAAGCGAGCAGCTCGGAATGCGTCGCAAAATAATGGCGAAGCGAGCCGAGCGACATTCCCGCCTCTTCGGCGACGTTGCGCACGGATACTTCGTCGATTCCTTTGCTGCGAATGATGCGCCAAGCGGCTTCCGCCAGCTGAATTCGGCGGCTGTCATGATTTACGATTTTCGGCATGCTCCGATTATATCACGGTTGTTTTTCATAATACAATCGTGTTAAAATAAATTCGGTTGTTTTAATACATTTGTATTGAAAAAGGAGTTTTACATCGATGATTACCGCATTTATTATAGGCTGCGAAATCGGCTTCTGGCTGTTCGTCCTGGCCGGTTTGTTCAGCCGATACGTACTGAAGCTGAAGCGATTGGGCTCCGTCTTGCTGCTGTGCACCCCTGTGGTCGATTTGGTGCTCATCGTCGCGACCGTTGTCGATCTGCGAAACGGGGCGACGGCGAATATAACGCACGGACTGGCCGCCGTCTATATCGGCGTTTCCGTCGCCTACGGACATCGGATGATCAAGTGGGCCGACGAACGGTTCGCCCACCGGTTCGCCGGAGGGCCTCCGCCCGCCCGGCCCCCCAAGCACGGCCGGGAGCATGCGATCCATGAAGCCAAGTTGTGGCTGCATCATCTCGTCGCTTGGGCGCTCGGCTGTGTGGTCCTGTATGCGATGGTCTGGTTTGTCGGGGACGAGCAGCGCACCTCCGCCCTGCTCTCCGTCGTAAAGCTATGGACGGTCGTGCTCGGCATCGATCTGCTCTGGAGCTTCAGCTACTTGATTTGGCCCAAGAAAGACAAAGCCGCTTCCCGGCAAGGATGAAGCTGTGTACTTTCTCTCTTGAAATCGCACAGAAAATAGCGGAACGTACGCACGTTATTTCTCCGAACGACGCCGTTGATGACACGATAACGGAATAGCGTTCCCTTATTTCTCCTCCACGGACACTTTTCTTCACCACAATCGGATATAACGGAACGCTGTTCCGCTATTTTCGGATATGTCGAGGAAAATGGAACTTTAACGGAATAGCGTTCCGTTATATGCGAAGACGCGTTAAAGGTCGTTCGCGGAATATAGCCAAAAAACGCTCCCCGACCATACGTAGACGGGAGCGTTTTTTGGATAAACATCAACATGCGGCAACTATCGATTCGAATGCGCCAGCATAATCCATGCCGAAGTTCCGGTGCCGGTCAGTGTACCGAAGCCTCCTGCAGCTTGTTCTCTCCCTTCTTCCGTTCGGACAGCTTGATCCGGCCGATCAACAAGGTCATGGCCGCCCCGAGCAGCACGAACACGAAGCCGAGCCAGAAAACGCTGTGCAAGGCGGTTACCATCGAGCTTTTCAGAATCGGCGATACCGCATCGATGAATTCCTTCGGCAGCTTGGCCAACGCTTCCGGACTGAGCAGCATCGAATACAAGCTTTGCGGATCGCTGTGGATTTTGGAGGCCATATCCGCCACCATCCCCGATTGATCCGGCATTTTGCTCAGCACGGGAGCCAAATCTTGCGTAAGCAGCTTGCTGGACTGATGATTCATAATCGCGCCGAGCACCGTCATCCCGAACGTCCCCCCGATCGAGCGGAAAAATTGGCTGGACGACGTTACGACGCCCAATTCCGATTTCGGGAAGCTGTCCTGGAGCGCCAGCGTCAATATCGGCATGACAAGCCCCATTCCGACGCCGAGCACGACCATAATGCCCGAAGCGCCCAGCTTCGTCGTTTCCATTCCCATGTTCGTCAGGAGAATGAAGCCTCCGGCCATGACGATCATTCCGATCATAATTTGCACGCGTACGCCGATTTTATACACAATCTGACCGCCGATAATGCTCGTGATGATCATGGTGATCATGAGCGGCGTCATGACGGTTCCCGAGGCCGAGGCGCTTACCCCGACGATCCCCTGCATGAACAACGGAACGAACATGATTGCCCCGAACATGCCGACCGACATCAGGAAGCCGACCGCGTTGATCGAGCTGAACACGCGGTTTTTGAACAGCCGGATCGGAAGAATCGGTTCCTTCGCTCTCGATTCGATGACGCCGAATGCGGCGAGAGACACTACGGCCAAAGCGAACAGGCCGATAATTTGCCAGGAGCCCCACGGGTAATCGACGCCTCCGAACGTGAGCGCCAGCAGCAGACTGACGACCCCGACGATCATCGTCGCCATGCCCGGAATGTCGAATACGACCTTGCCCGGCGCCTTATGCTTAGGCAGCGCCATGGCGATCAGAATCGTAGCGAGCACTCCCACGGGCAAATTGATGTAAAACACCCAACGCCAGTTGAGCGAATCGACGAGCCATCCGCCTACTTGAGGACCGATGACCGACGACAAGCCGAACAAGCCTCCGAATACCCCTTGCCACTTCGCGCGTTCCTTGCCGGTAAAAATATCGCCGATGATAATCATCGCCATCGGCATCATGATGCCCCCGCCCACACCCTGAAGGGCGCGGAACACGATAAGCTCCGTCATACCTTGAGCCATTCCGCACAAAGCGGATGCCCCTATAAAAATGACGAGACCGGTCACGTAAACGACTTTGCGGCCGATCAAGTCGGCCAGCTTGCCGGCGATCGGCACGACGACCGTAGAGGTCAGCATGTATGCCGTCGTAAGCCAAGCCATCAGGCCAAGCCCGCCCAGCTCGCCGACGATCCGCGGCATGGCGGTTCCGACGATCGTCTGATCGAGCGCGCCGAACAGCATCGCGATCATCAATCCGACAATGAGCAGCCCCCTCCGCTGCAGCGGCTGTTCCTCGTTCAACGGCTTTTCCCGCACTGTGTCCACACTTGCTCCTCCTTATGAAATTTTGCTTCCCGGGCTCGTCGCGCCGGACTTTACTTCGCAAGCTTTTCCAGTATGTTCAGAAATTGCTCCGCTTCGTCTTTGTCGATCTTGTCGAAATAGCGGCTGGCGATCTCAGCGCGGATTTGGTTCATCTGGACAAGCGCCTGCTTGCCTTGCTCGGTAAGCCGGATCAGCACGATGCGCCGATCCCTTTCGTCATGGCTTCGCTCCACGAAGCCGTGATTCACGAGACGGTCGATCATGACGGTGATCGCGCTCGGCTTCACTTCCATCTGCTCGGCCAATGCGGTAGCCTTGCACGGTCCTTTATCCCGAATCATATGCAGCATGAAAAATTGCGGCATCGTCAGCCCATACTGCAGCCTGCCGGAAAACTCCTGTACGATTTTGCGCTTGAATGACTCCATCGCGGAATGGAAACGATCGACATATCCTTGCGAATCGGCGCCCAACGATGCACCTCCCGTTTAATCGAAATTTATTTTCACACTTTAATATTTAAACTGTTTAAATTATAGTCCCGAGGAGTCCCACTGTCAATGGGAGATCCAGTTGAAAATCGTATCCAGCACCTGCTCGTCCTCATCCCGCGGAAAAACGTGAGCCCTTCCTTGATAAATGTTCATCGCAACCGGCTTGCCGGCCGCCTCCATCGCTTTGGCGAGCCGGTAAGCATGCTCCACGCCTACGTGCTCGTCGTCAGAGCCGTGAATAATGAGCACGGGCGAGCGGATTTGCCCGGCCCAGCATACGGGAGAACGGCTGCGGTACGCTTCCTCGTCTTTTTTCGGATGGCCGACGACCCGTTTCAGCATCCGCCTCAAATCGACCCGCTCTTCGTAGGTCAGCTGCAGGTCGCTGACCCCGCCCCATACGACTACGGGACCGACTCCCTCGCATTCCTTGGCCGCCAGCAGCGCCATGATCGCTCCCCGGGAAAAGCCGATCAACGGCACCGGGTCCGGGCCCGTCGCGGGAAGCGCGCGCAGCAAACGGATACCGGCATACAAATCGTAACGGTCCTCGCCGCCGAAATCTTCCCGCCCTTCCCCGCCTTCGTTCCCTCTGTAGAACGGAGCGAACACGGCGTATCCGCGCCTCGCCAATGTCGCGATCCTCGGGATGCGGACCATTCCGACGCCGCGTATGCCGCCTCGGCAGTATACGAGACCGGGCAGCGGTCCACTGGACTCGGGCGCGCACAAATACCCTTTTACCCGGAGCCCTTGACTGTAGTACGTCACTCGCTCCAGATTCAAACCTTCTGCCGGGTCCGGGAGCCGTTCCCGCTCAATAATCGTTCCATCCGTTTCCGAATATGGTGTCATGGCCGTCCCTCTATTTCTTGGATTGTAGGTTTAGCATGCCCTGCCAGCCCGCAAACCGCCGCGAACGGCAGGCCGCTTATGCGGGCGAAGGCGCTTTGACAACGCGTCTCCGTTCTCGTAGACTGAAAGTAACAATCGAGGCGAAAGGTGTCAAGAACTATGAATCCCGTATTTGATCGCGAGTTCGAAGCGTTGGTGGAGAAATTCGCAGAGCTTCTGACCGGCAAAACCAACCAGGAAACGGTCGAGAAAGTAAAAAAATGGGCCATCTACAACCATATCCACAAATCGATGCCGGCACTCGCGAGCCACTGGAACCAAAGCCATCCCGAAGCGAAGCAGGAAATACGCAAGCTGTTCGAAGAAATCAAAAGCTTGAACGAAGCGCAGCGGGCCGCACGCTCACGCTCGGAGACGTCCAAAGCTTCGGAAGACCAAGGCGAATAAAGCGTCGTTTTGACTGGTCAGGAAATCGTCTAACGCCATCCTACATACAGTTAGAGTCGATTAGGTCCTTAAGGCCTCGGCGCCGCTCTTCGGCGGGCCAGCTCGAAGGTCCGGCCCCGATTAATGAAGTTCACTTATTGCCTCTCTGCTTGCCGTTGCAAAGGCGATTTTCCGACCTCGAATGGTTCCACGCGGCGTGTCTGGAGAAATCCATCTTGCCAGATATCCGCGCATAGCTGATCAGCCCGTAAGGCACGCCCATGATCGGCTCATAAATAAACCTCCATCAAGTTGGCGATGGAGGTTTTTTCGCTATTTATTCGGGATTCCTCATCAGGTTCGATCCTCTTGGGACAGTCCCTTTTCCTCGCTCGTGTCTTTCCATTCAAGCTCTTCCCTCCGGCCCGGTCAAGCCGAGCACCGTATGTGTCCCTTTCGCATATCATGTCCCATATCGTTCCAACGATCGCGGCACGTTTTGAATGCGACGTCTTCGAACATACTGACAAGTAGAACATTTACTTTCCAAGGGAGTGAAGACCCTATGTATGAAAAAGACGGCAATGCGATCGCCGGATTGGTATGGGGCACCTTGTTCAGTCTACCGATCTGGGCGTCCGTTATCGGCCTGATCCTCTATTTCACTTCAAATTGAAAAACCGTCGGCTCACCCGTTCGAACGTCCGCGGGAACAAGTGAAACAGCTTGGCGCCGAAGCCGGCTATGCCCGGCAAATCCACTTCCGCCCGGTTCCGCTCCACCGCGCGCACGATCGCTCCGGCCACGCGGTCAGGCGTAAGCATCAGCTTTTTGACATTCGCCACGTAGCTGCCGGACGGGTCCGCCATGTCGAAGAAGGGCGTATCCACCGGTCCCGGGTTGATCGCCGTTACGGTAACGCCCGTTCCGGCCAACTCCTGCCGCAGGCTGTTGGTCAGTCCGAGCACCGCATGCTTCGTCGCGGAATAACCGGTCGATTTGGCCGTGCCGATTTTCCCGGCCATGGAAGCGACGTTGACGATGTTCCCGTCGCCCGCCGCGAGCATGGCCGGAAGCACCGCTTTCGTGCAGCGGACGATACCCATGTAGTTGACGTTCATCATGCTCTCGAAATGCTCGGGCCGGGTGAGCTCGAACCGTTCGAATATCCCGAAGCCGGCGTTATTGACGAGTACGTCTACCCGGCCGTGCCGTTCGTAGACAAGCTTGAACGCAGCTTCGACGGAATCGGACGAAGACACGTCCAACTCGTACGCCGCGCACCGTCCGCCCAGTCGTGCGGCGATTTCGTCCAGCTTCGCGCGATTTCGGGCCATCAGCAGCGGGATGCCTCCTCGCCCGGCGACAAGCACCGCCGTTCTCTCGCCGATTCCGCTGGAAGCTCCCGTGATGGCCACCACTTTGCCGTTCCAATCGTTCATGCAATCCCCGTCCTTTCGCTCGACCTGCTCGACCTGCTCGACCTGCTCGGCATACCTGCCCCTTCCGCTAACGAAAAAAGAGGCTGCTTGCGCACCCTCTCCGCCTAGTATGTACATTTCCGCAAAACGGTGCCGTTACGAAATCAGTACTTTGATATCCAGCTGGCCGATATGCTCCATCATGAGCGGGATCGTTAGCGCTTTCGTAGGCGTGAAGCCTGCGGCCGCTGCGGTCTGAATCAGCTTCGGCGGGGTAATATCGACGCGTACCCCCTGATTGTACAGGATCGTGCTGGCATTGCCGCTGATCATGTTGCCCAGCTCCGAGATCGCGCTTTGGGACATCTCGTCCATCTGCGTCACGGAAAATCCGCCCATCATGGCGGATACGAGCTTCAGCGCCACATCCTCGTGAAGTCCGAAGACGATGTCGCCCTGCATTTGTCCCGACATCCCGATCTGGATCCAAATATGGTTTTCCACGAATTTGACGTCTTTAATACCGAGTTGCCCGGTTGTCGGACGCACGTTGATCAGTTGCTCCAGTACGATTCTCGCTGACTCCAGAAACGGGTTGATGTACTCGGCCTTCATTACATAGAGTCCCCTTTCGACAAAATTCTGGGAGTTTCACGTTCCCGGCCCTATTTCTCCAAAACTATCGATTCCTTTGGGGTAATAGGCGCCATTTTCTTCCCGGCACAAAAAACGGCCGCATGCTCGCGGCAGCTCGTCCGTCCTGCAAACCTGCAAAAGGACTTTTTCTAATTATACTCGAGTTTCCTGAACCTGTATATAGGATGTCATCGTCCAAACGTCCCTGCGGGAATGCTTTTCATGCCGAAAGGTCCCGCCGGGTGTCGTTTTTCGTTCGATCCTCCGACCTAAATTTCGTCAATTTTTTTTCAAAAAAATATGGATACTTCGACCTAACGGCTTGCGTCTCGAGTACCGAACGGTCGCCACGAACACGATGAGTATCGTAACGAGCGAGAAAAATGTCCGATTGAAGCCGATTACGCTCAGTCCCGCCAGCAGCACGGCGACGTCCACCATCAAAATGAATACCGCGGCGGGAAAGCCCGTACGGTCGGCCACGACTTGACCGAGCAGATCCGTCCCCCCGGAGTTCGTCCGGTACGACAGCATCGTGCCTACCCCCATTCCGATCAGCCACCCGCCGAGAAGGGCGTGCACGGGCATGCCGAACCGAAACCATCCGGCGACGGGAGACAGCAGGTCGATCAGCAGCGAGGTGACCAGCAATCCGTTTATCCCGTTCATAAACAACGCTTTATCGTAAAAAAACACGCCGACGAATACGGGCGCGCTAATAAGCAGAACCGTCAATCCGGGCAGCAGTCCGAAATGATAGTTCAGCAGCAGTCCGATTCCGATGAACCCTCCGTCGATAAGCCGATACGGCGCCAGAAAGGCGTCCACCCCGAAAGCTACTGCCGAGCTGCCCAGCACCACCGCCACGAACTGCAGAAAAAACTGCAATTTGAATTCCTCCCCGCCCCTTGTCCCTTTGTATAAATTGTATGGGTTTAAGAATTACTTAAGAACTGGGACTGAAGTTTCTTAAGAAATGGCCTTTATAATGAGGTTCAGCCGTTTTAATATGCCAGCTTGCTATGGTATCCTTTTAACGCGACGATTACGAATGGAGACGATTGTCTATGGCACAGGAGACCTTGCTCCTTGTTGACGACGAAAAAGAAATATTGGATTTGCTGGAAATTTATTTGAAGAACGAAGGCTATGTCCTGCTCCGGGCTTCCAACGGCGCGGAAGCGCTGGATGTGCTCAAGCAGCGCGAGGTCGACCTTATTATCCTCGACATCATGATGCCGCGCATGGACGGCATTCAGGCATGCATGCGCATCCGCGAGGAGAAGAACATGCCGATCATCATGCTGTCGGCCAAAAGTCAGGATATGGACAAAATTATGGGACTCAGCACCGGCGCGGACGATTACATGACGAAACCGTTCAACCCGCTCGAGCTGGTCGCCAGAGTCAAATCGCAGCTTCGCCGCTACAAACGGCTGAACGTCGCGGCGCCCCGGCTGGAGGAAGAAATCGAGATCGACGAGCTCGTCATCAACACCGCTACGCACGAGGTGCGAGTCGAAGGCCGCGAGGTCCGATTGACGCCGCGGGAATTCGCCATTCTGGAGCTGCTCGCCCGCAACCGGGGACTCGTCTTCAGCATCGAGAAAATATACGAGTCGGTGTGGAACGAGACGTTCTACGAATCGGACAATACGGTGATGGTCCATATCCGCAAAATACGCGAGAAGCTGGAGACGACGCCGCGTCAGCCGAAATATATTAAAACGGTGTGGGGGGTCGGCTACAAAATTGAAAAGTAGGTCGCTATTCAACCCCATGCACTGGGTGTCCGTCCTGCTCGGATTTATTCGCGACGTGTACATGTTCGTACATCGGCACATCGAATCGAGCATCCGGATGCAGCTTATACTGACGTTCGTCTTCTGCGTATTGGCCGCCCTGATCGTCCGAAGCGCGACAAGCCCGCTGTTCGCCAACGCCAACCAATACCCGACGATCGATTATTCGGCCGGCGTTCATGAAATCGATTCGAGGGCGCGGTCGATCCTGAACGACATCAACAACGACTACAGCGCCGAGGAACGATCGGGGCGCAGCGGCTCGGCCGTGGCCGTGGCAACCTCGGAACAGCGGATTACCGACATTATATCCAGATACAACCAGTGGAATCCGAATATGAAAATATTGCTGCTCGATCTCGACGGCAGAGTCCTGTTCAAATCGGCCAACGCTACCGAAAGCAAGGTCGATCTGCACAGCATCATCCGCAATGCGATGGACGCGCGGATCAACGACAGACGATATCAAAATCAAGAATATTCCAGCTTTTATCCGCTCGATTTGCAAAATGCGAAAGCTTACCTGGTAGTGTCCGGCATGCCTTCCCCCAGCATCGTCTATATGAAGGGGGGCAAAAGCCCGATGCCCATGCTGCTCGCCTTTATCGCCTTTATTTTCCTGTTCTTCTGGATTACGAAAAGAAAAATGAAATATATCGGCGAGCTTGCCCACGGACTGCGCGAAATTTCCAAAGGGAATTTGCATTACCGCGTGCCCGCGAGAAGCCGGGACGAGCTCGGCTCGCTGGCCGACAGCATCAACCGGATGACGGTCGAGCTGCAGCAGACGCTCGAGGAGGAGCGCCGGGCGGAAGCGACGAAGAACGAGCTGATCACGAACGTCTCGCACGACCTGCGCACGCCGCTGACGCTTATTATGGGTTATTTGAGGCTGCTGAAGGACAGAAATTACGAATCGGATACGCAAGCCGACTCGTACGTCAATATCGCCTACGGCAAATCGGAGAAGCTGAAAAGCTTGATCGACGACCTGTTCGAATATACGAAGCTTTCCAACAAGGGCGACACGCTGAAGCTCGATACGGTATGCATCAACGAGCTGCTCGAGCAGCTGCTCGAGGAAATGGTCAGCTATGCGGAGGAGAACGAGCTGAGCATCGTCCGCGCTTTCCCTCCCGAGAAGCTGAGAGTAACGGTGGACGCCGACAAGATGATCCGGGTGTTCGACAATCTGCTGACGAACGCGGTCAAATACAGCCGCAAGCCCGGAACGATCCGGGTGCTCCTGTTCCGCGAAGCCGACTATGTCACCGTGCGCATCAGCAATAACGGCACGCCGCTTACGCAGCAGGACGTGGACCGGCTGTTCGACCGGTTTTACCGGATCGACCCGTCCCGCTCGTCGGAAACCGGCGGCTCCGGCCTCGGTCTCGCCATCGCCAAGAGTATTATCGATTACCACGGCGGCGACATTTGGGCGGAATGCGAAGGAGACGAGATCCGTTTCTGGGTGCGGTTGAAGCTCGCGGAATGAACATGACGGGACAATCATCCTTGCAGCTTTATTCTCGGATATTTTCCCGGGGGCATTCCGTACTCTTTCGTAAATACCCGGGTAAAGTAGTATACGTTCCCGAATCCGCATTCCTCGGCTATTTGCTCGAGGGCCAAAAGGGAACAAAAAGTTCCGCTATTCTTCGTCACGGCACTCCGAAATTGGCTTAGCGGAACAATCAGTTCCGCTAACGGCGTCTCGGGTCCCGTAAAACCGGCTTTTTCACGAAATAGAGGAAAAAATCGTTCCGTTAAAGCCCGTTTTGCCGCCTTCGGAAGCGGATAGCGGAACTTTTTGTTCCGCTTCCGTTTCCGTTCCCTTCTTCCGGCGCCCCGTTGGCCCGTACACCCATAGTGGCTTCTTCATCCGTTTTCTCGATGGCGCGGTTGCTTCCGGTCAAGCGAAGTTCTGAAACGCCCTACTAAACCAGGCCGTTCCGAATTTGCTCGCAAAGAGCTGTCCCAAAAGTGTTGGCATGATACGGGAACGTTCCAATTTTCAAACGAAAGGACCTCAGATTCCACTACAAAGTAGGGGGCTGAGGTCCTTTTCCTCGAAGCTTGCCTATACCTCGAACAAATTCACTTCCGCCTGAAGCTGGCTCATATGGCGGTTCAACAGCCGGGCTTTTCCGTTCATCTCCTCGATTTGACGCAGCTGCGAATCGACGCCAGCCAATATTTCCTCGGAGCTCGCCGCCGTTTGCTGGGACGCCGCCGATATCGCCTCGATCATTTCCACGATGCCGTTTTTCTTCTCTTCCATCCGCGCCATGCCGCCCGACAGCTCCCCGATCAATCCGTCCATCTGGGCCAGCGCCAGCTTCATCGCGCCGAACGCATCCCTCGTCGTGCCGGCGAACCGCTCCTGGCTGTCCGTCTGGCGGACGGCTCCATCCATCGCCAGGACGGTCTCGTTCGTGGACAAATGCACCTTATGGAGCAGCTCGCGGATCCGCTCGGCCGAATCGTTCGCCTGGTCCGCCAGCTTGCGAACCTCCGACGCCACGACCGCGAACCCTTTGCCGTGCTCCCCGGCCCTCGCCGCTTCGATGGAAGCATTCAACGCCAGCAGCCCGGTCTGCTGGGAGATCGCCGTTATCGCCTCGGCCATCTCGCCGACCGATTCGAGCTCCTTGCGCAGCTTTTCCAGACTGAGGCCCGCGTCGCGCACGATTCCGGCATTTTCGCCGATCGATTCGATCAGCTCGCCCACCGCTTCGCCGCCTCTTTCCCCGTTATGCCGCAGCTCGCGATTGCTTTCCTCCAGCACGGCGGTTTGCCTCCGGTATATATCGATAATGCCGGCAAGCTCGTGCACGCTGTTCAGTCCTTGCTCTACTTCTACCGCTTGGCGGGCCGTCGCTTCGGCAACCTGCTCCATCGTCGAATTCATCTCGCGGGAAATTTCCATAGTCCGGGTCGAGAGCCGGTCGATATCGTCCGCCTCCCGCGTACTGTTCCCGGTCGTTCCCTTCACTTCGGTGACGATAGCCCGTATTTTGCCCATAAAGCGGTTCATCGCCGCGGACAACTCGCCGACCTCGTCCTTGGAGCCGACCGGAAGCTGCCGCGTCAAATCGCCTTCGCCTTGACTCAGCTCGTTCATCGCGGTCTTCAGCCCGTCCAAGCGGCGGAACTGGCGCCCGACAACGAGAAACAGCACCGCTCCGCTGATCAGGCTGGCGAGCGCTACGCACAGAACGGTTTTCCACAAAATGCGGTTTAGCACCTCGGTCGACATGGCCAGTACGAGCCCTTGCCCGCTGCTCAGTGGGGATACGTAGTACGTCGCCTTTCGGGAATCGTAAGAGGACGCCTCGGATAGCCGTTCTTTGGATTGCAAGCTCGTCTTGGCAAGCTCTCCGATAGGCGCATCCAACTGCCGAACCGACTCGTCGCTGGCAAATACGAGGCTTCCGTCAGCATTCACGATACCCGCGAACAGCACCTCGTCTCCGACGCGTTCCTTCAGCTCCATGATAAGCGGCTTGGCGCCGATCTTGCTCTCCAGCTCGGTCAGCTTGGCGCCGTCCCGGCCGACTTGGACGATGCGCGGCGCAGTCCAGCCGCCGACTCCGACATATTTGTACACCTTCGGATCGATCGTTCGGGGTTGTGCCGGCTGCACGACCGTCTCCTTCGTCTTGGAGATCAGCTCCATGAACTCGTACGCCTGCTGCTTCGGATCGGCTGCGAAGTTGAATTTGACGTCCGGACCGGCATTCGTCAATATCGCCTCTCCCTTGCCGTCGGTCACCCAAATATCGTCGATGCCGGCGCGCTTGGCCAGTGCGGATATTTGCTCGTAGTTCAAGCCTCTCTCCACCAAATTGGAGATAAGAGCGGCCTGGCCGATCATCTCCTTCTCCATGACCTCCTCCGCCGTCTTGCGCGCATACAAGGCGTTCTCTATGCCGATCATCGCAACCTCGAGTGCAGCGAATCCTTTGCGCTGGATACTGTCGGCCGTTTCCCGGTAATTGATCCATCCCATCGCGGCCGATACGAGACAGATCACGATCAACACCGGCCATATGATTTTGTATTTTATCGAACTCGCATTCCCCACGTATACAGCCTCCGTCGTCCTAATTTGTCGATTCAACAGGAATAATCATCCATGCCCCCTCATTATAGCACGCTGGAAATCTAGGACAAAAGTCTTATACTAGACGAAAATTCGTAGATTTGTCGATTTTCGTTGCAAATATAGAATTCATAAATAGTGCACATTCCAGCCTTATCCCCGCGAAATTCTCCCCCCAGCCGTCCAATAGTGCTCATACAGACGTTATTAGCTCAGCAGCAGGGACAAAAGCCGTCAAAATGGGCTTGAACGCGTGCAATAGTGCACATTCCAGCCTAATCCCCGCGAAACTCTCCTCCCAGCCGTCGAATAGTGCTTATACCGACGTTATCAGCTCAGCAGCAGGGACAAAAGCCGTCAAAATGGGCTTGAACGCGTGCAATAGTGCACATTCCAACCTTATCCCCGCGAAATTCTCCCCCCAGCCGTCCAATAGTGCTCATACCGACGTTATCAGCTCAGCCGGAGTACTGATGTTCCGATTGGCCTCGGTTTCCGCGCAACAAAAAAGAACGATCCCCGCAAGTATCGTTCTTCCTCGCTTCACGCTAACTATTCTCCGGATCCCGACCGCCTGCATCCGGGCTCGTCCCGGACGGCGGATATGCCTCGATCGGCGTCCCGATTTCGTATAATCGTCCGTCCTCGGCATCGCGTATCAGTCTCCTCAGCCAGTCGGCGGTGGTCAAGCCATGCTCGTACCCGCTGATCATCAGGTGAAGCACCCCGCGCGGCACGATCGGAATGTGCTCCTCGTACACCTGCCTCATCCGTTCCGTTCTTTGCTCGACCAGCTCGAGCTTGCGCCTGAGCACCGCGGCGATCTGCATCGGATCGCCGTAATGGCAGAACGGCAGAGCCGTATGCATCGGATGATGATATGGCGCGTCGGCCTCCATTTGCTCCAGCAGCAATGTCTGGAACGATGCTTTTCCCGCTTCCGTGATCCGGTATATCGTCTTGTCCGGCCGGTTCGAATCGCGCACGACTTCGACCGTCTCGATCATGCCGTCCTTCTTGAGCTGATCGATCGCGTAATAGAGCGAGCCGTCCTTCATCTTCATGAACCGGTGCATTTCCCGTTCGATCATTTTTTGCCGGATTTCGTACGGATGGCTGTCGCCTTCCATCAATAAGCCCAATATGACGAGTCTCATCGACACTTTGCATCACCTGAATAGGTTATACGTGCGATGACGGTGCCGGTTCCGTTTTTACCGACGGTTTCCCGACCTCCATTTTCGCCTTCCCCATCAGCAGGATCAGCGCGACGGCGAGGATGACGAACAAGGTCGACCATTGGAACACGTAAGCGATCGAGTCGGCGAGCGCCGCGATCAGCTTGTCGAGCACGGGCTCCGGAATCGTTTTCTTCACCTCCGGCTGCAGCAGCACCTGAGCGTTCGGAATTTTGTCGGCAAACGCCGGGTCGGCTATAGCCGCCATTTTATCACGGAGCGCGTCGTTCTGCAGCGAGCCGAACACGGTTACTCCGATAGCCGAGCCGATCGTCCGGAAGAAGCCGACGAGCGAGCTGACGACTCCGCGGCGGTTCGCCTCCACTTTATGCAAGGAAGAAATCGACGTTACCGGAAATGCTACCCCGATGCCGAGTCCCATCAACACCATGTAGGACGTTATGATCCAGCGCGGCGTTTCGATATCGATCGTGCCGAGCAGAATGACCGCAGCCAAAATGAGCACACCCGATCCGATCATAATATTGCGGTAAGACAGCTTCCCGATAAACCGGCCGCCGATGGCGCTGGAAGCGACAACCCCCAGCATCATCGGCGTCAAGACCGTGCCCGAGTTGGTCGCCGAGCCTCCGAAAACGCCTTGGATGAACAGCGGAATATAGGAAGCTCCCGCAATCATGATCGCCCCGTACAAAAAGCTGATGCCCATGCTCGACGAGAACAATCGGTTGCGGAACAGTCCGAGCGGTACGATCGGGTCCGCCACCTTCGTCTCCGTCACAAGGAACAGAACGAACAAGACGGCAAACGCGGCGAACAACGAGACGATTTGCCACGATCCCCAGGCGTATTCCTTGCCGCCCAGCTCCAACGCGAACATAATGGCCAACACCGCTGCGGCCAGCGTCACGGTACCGAGCCAGTCGATGCGCTGCTTCCGGTGACTGAGCGATTCGTGATAAGCGCGCAGAAGCAGGATGAACGACAGGATGCCGAGCGGCAGGTTGATGTAGAAGCACCAGCGCCAGTTCAAGTAATCGGTGAAATAAGCGCCCGCCAGCGGTCCGAATACGCTGGATATGCCGAAAACCGCGCCGAACAGTCCTTGCATCTTGCCCCGTTTCTCCGGCGGGAAAATGTCGAATACGATCGTAAACGTAATCGGCATAAGCGCTCCGCCGCCTATCCCCTGAATGGCGCGGTAAATGATCAGCTGCAGCATGGAGTCCGCGGTACCGCATAAGGCGGAGCCGATCATAAACACGGTCAACCCCGACAAATAAAACAGCTTGCGGCCGTACATGTCGGACAGCTTGCCGAAGATCGGCATCGCCGTGACGCTGGCGATCAAGTAGGCCGAGTACACCCAGACGAATTTGTCCAGGCCGCCCAGCTCGCCCATGATCGTCGGCATGGCGGTCGACACGATCGTCTGATCGAGCGACGCCAGCAGCAGGCCGAGCATCAGCCCGACGATCGTAAGCTTCATGTTGGATCGGTTCGGATTCATTTCGCTTCATCCCTCATTTAGGTTCGGATTATTTCCATATACACAAATTATTATATTCAAATTTGAGTAAGTTTCAAGATGATTTTAGGAAATGTTTTCTAGCCGGCACTTTTCCTGCCGACCCGTTAAAGGTACAATAGACGAGACGACTTACGGAACAGTCTGCGGACTGATTTTTGCTTTATCGGGAGGAGACATCTTACAATGGCAGTACGCAAAATCGAACATGTGGGCATTATGGTAAAAGACATGGAAGCCTCGATCGCCTTCTATCGGGACGTCCTGGGGCTTGTGCTGCTGGGCTCGCTCGATCACGGCAACGGAACGGTCAAGCTGGCCTTTCTCGGCACTCCCGGAGCGGAGGAAACCCAGGTGGAGCTGGTCGAAGGCTATAACGGGGGGCTGCCGGCCGAAGGCAAAGTGCACCATATCGCCTTCACGGTTGACAACCTGGATGCGGAAATCGAGCGAATCGACAAGCTCGGCATCACGTTTATCGACCCGGACATTACGACGCTTCCGAATGGGGCGAGATACCGGTTTTTTTACGGACCCGACGGGGAATGGCTGGAATTGTTCGAGCCGGCGGCCGCGAAGTAAGCGGCTAGCTGCGGCTATGCGGTGACTATTCGAGAGGAATGGTCAGGATAACGGACACCACAGATCTTATTGCGTGCAACGAGGCGCTTCGATAATTATGAAGAGGATCTGCTCGAACTATTTATTTGCAATACCGGCTTAGGCGATTAAAGGGTTGCCTTGCTCGAATCAAAAATTCGCTGTATTCTATATCGAAGCATTGCTCCATAGCTGTATCGCTTTAGCGCACTTAAACCCATTCTAATAAATATTCCTCCCCGAAAACTGAGGAGAAACGCACCGGGGCCGACAGCAAATCGCTGACGATTTGCCAAGCCGGGTCTCACGGAAAGGAGAGTTGCCGTGAACATCAACCAGTTGGAAACGCTGGTGACCATATCCAAAACGATGAGCTTCCGCAAAGCCGGAGAGCTGCTCAATTTGACGCAGCCGGCCGTATCCGCTCAAATCAAAAGCCTGGAGGAAGAATTCCGGACGGTGCTGGTCGATCGCAACCAGCCGGTGACGCTCACGGACAGCGGCATGGTGTTCCTGGAGCATGCGGAGCGCATCCTGCAGACGGTCGAAGACCTGAAGCAAAGGCTGGACGACCTGAACCATACGCCGCAGGGCCATATTCATCTCGGCACGACGACGTCGATCGCGATGCAAATATTGCCGCGGGTGCTCTCGTATTTTCAAAACCAATACCCGCTGATCAAAACGTCGATCCACTCGATGACTTCGTCGCAAATTATGGCCAGCGTAGACAACGGAACGCTCGACATCGGCATAGGCTATTTGTTCGAGAAGCATCCCGGTCTGGAGACGTCCATCCTGTATTACGACACGTTCGAGCTGGTCGTATCGCCGATGCACCCGCTCGCCAGGCTGTCGCATACGACGGTTGACGCACTGAAGGACATTCCTTTCATTATGCTGTCGCCGGAGACGGCAGGCAGACGCTTCGCCGATCAAGTGTTCCACAACTATAAAATCGAGCCGCCGATCGTCATGGAGCTGTCTAGCAGCGAGGAAGTGAAGCGGATGGTCGAGCTGAACCTCGGGGCGGCCATCATCTCGAAGCTGTCGATCGCGGGCGAGCTGCGCCTCGGCACGCTGAAGATGATTCAAGTGAACGAGTTGGAGCTCACCCACCCGATCGGCGTCATTACGAAGGCCGGCAAATATATGAATTCGGCGATGCATCAGTTTCTGCAGGACTTGAAAGGCATGCCCGAAACAAATTTCCTCGGCTCGGAATAAGGCGGAAGGTACGCGCGCGGAGTGAGCCGCGGTCCGTTTGGATACAATAAGGCAATAGGCAACGTAGTGGTTACGATGCAAGTTTTGCTCGGCAAAACATATAGGAGGACGCAACATGAAATTCGATTTGCATACCCATCACGACCGATGCGGACATGCCGAAGGAACGATCCGCGACTATATCGACTCGGCGGTCGCACAGGGCTTACAGGTTATCGGCATATCGGACCATTCGCCGTATTTCGCGGAGCCGGAGGAACAGCCCTGGCCCGGCATCGCCATGGCCAAAAGCGAATTCGCGCGCTACGTGTCGGAAGTATTGAAGCTGAAAGAGGAATACAGGGGCCGGATCGAGGTACTGCTCGGGGTGGAATCGGACTTTTTCCCCGAGCATATCGACACATACGCAAAAATTTACGAGCAATATCCGTTCGACTATGTAATCGGATCGGTGCACAAATCGGACGGGATCAGCATCTTTAACAAAAACCGCTGGAAGCATATGAAGGACGCCGAGAAATTGCGGCAAAAGGAATTGTATTACGATTTGATCCGCCAGTCCGCGCAAAGCGGCCTGTTTCAGATTCTCGGCCATATCGACGCGATGAAAGCATACTATCCCGAATTTTCCGGCATTCAAACGGCGGCGATCGAGGAAACGCTCCGCATCATCGGCCAGAACAAGATGGCGATCGAGATCAATACGTCCGGCAAAATGAAAGATTGCGGCGGCTGGTATCCGGCGAACGACATTCTCGAGCGCGCCCACCATTACGGCGTCTCCGTTACATTCGGCTCGGACGCCCACGTTCCCGGACGGGTCGGAGACGAGTTCGAGGAAGTGAAGCGCTTACTGAAAAGCATCGGCTACAAGGAATGGGTGTTTTTCCGTCAAAAGCAGCGGATCGCGGTAGAGCTGTAACGCTAACGGAGTAATGCCTTCCGTACTCAGTGAGTCGGCCCGCATTTTTGTTACACAAATGAAATATTTCTGTTATGTTCCCATAACGTAAACGGGGTATTATAGATAGCAAGACCCCCTTTTTAATATAAACCTTTTGGTGAAGCCCCTTGTCCCGTTGACAAGGGGCCTTTTTTTGCGCCCGTCGGCCGGGCAAGCCTCAAATTCAATTACGGCTTGGCCGTCGCTGCCTCGATCGCCTGAATTTGTTTGTTGACCCGTTCGGCCGCTTCGCGAAGCGCCGTGTTCACGTCCTTATTGTCGAACACGATGTCCTTTATGACGGTGTTGAATTCGCCGATCGCGTTTCCGTTATATTTGTTTACCGAGCCGGCCGGAGCGTATTTGTCCGGCTGGAACGCCTTGACGTTTTTCCCGGCATACACCGGATTGTTCTGACCGAACGTTTGCCGGAGCGATTTGTTGCTCGAGGCAGTCAGGAACTTGCCCTCCTTCAGCCGCGCCGCCTGGTATTCCTCGCTCGTCAAATAAGCGATCGCTTCGAAAGCCTGGTCCTTGTGCGGACTCATCGACGTTACGAAAAAATAGGTCGGGTACGCCTGCGGCCCGACATCGGGCTTATCCTTGAACACCGGAAACGAAGCCAAATCCCAGTTCAGGTTCCCGAGCTCCTGAGGCGTATGCAGCGCGGTCAGGGCGAGGAACATCGCCACCGTCCGGTCTTTGAAGAAACGATTCCGTTCGTGCGGCTCCGATATTTGCTTCGATTGGATGCCGGCAAAGCCGGGCAGCTTGTAGAACCGGATCAAATTATCGGCGAAAGCATTCCATCTCGGGTCAGTGTCGAACGTCGATTTTTTGGAATCCGTCAGCACGAGGGGAATCGAGAGCTGGTTCATCATCGCCAGATGGCCGTGGGACGATCCCAATCCGTAATAAGCCGCCCCGGCATCGGTGCGGGTAAGCGTTTTGCCGAGATCGTACAACTGATCCCAGGTCATGCCGTCCTTCGGATACGGGACGCCGAATTTATCGAAGATGTCCTTGTTGTAGTAGATCGCGGAAGGCGGCGTATAGACCGGCAGCCCGTACATCCCCTTCCCGCCGGCGAGCTGCTTCGCGATGTCCACCATCGTCGGCTCGAGCTGACCCAGATTGTATTGAAACGTTTTGAGCTGCGGAGTAATATCGTATTCCAGCTTGTTCTCGATCAAATGGGTCGGACTTGCTCCGATGGAAGCGAACAAAATGTCGATCGTCTGCCCCGCTGCCAGCAGCTCCGGAATTTTGCCGCCGGCCAAATAGTTGATCTTGATGTGCGGAAACTTGCTCATGATCGGCTGGCCGAACGTTTTCATGAACTCCTCCTCGGGCCAATCCGCCGGAAAAGGAAAGTAGACGGATAGATCGACCGGATCCTTCGGAATCGGAGCCGGATCGTTCCCGGCTGCCGGAGCCTCCTTGCCCGTTCCGCATCCGGACAGAAGAAGAGCCGCGCCCAGCAGCGCTCCCGCCAATTGTTTGCTCGCCATTGCGTATATCCCCCTTTTTGTTCGTACGGCAAAACTACAGCCCCGCCTTCGCGAGACGCTCCTCCAATCGCTCGAGGCGCTCCCAGCATTGCTGAATCGAGCGGACGACCGGCGGAATAAACTCGTCGTACCCGAGCGTCTGCACATCCTCGCCGCCGCCGATCCGATGATCCTGATACCCTCCGAAGTCGAAGCCCAGCTTGTCGCACAATGCCTTGACTTCCTGAGCGATGAACCAGTGGTGATACCGGGAACGCTTCTTCGAGCCGTCCTTCGGATATTCGGTCGTATTGCCGTTCGCATCGGTAACCCGGTAGTCGTCGCGCAAATCCCAGCGGCCGTCCACCGGGCGCAGGCCGAGAATAAACTCGATCCCGAGCGCCGTATCGCGGATATCCGCCTTATCGCGCTCGTCGGAACGGTTCTGGACGGTTCCGTATACATAAGTCGTCGTGCCGCTGTTGCCCAATTGAACCTGATTGGAGCCGCTCACCGCCGCCTGATATCCGATAGCCGCGGAATTGGAATACGCTGTCGTGACATTGGTTGCCGGGTTATACGAACCGACCTGCGCTTGCGCGCCCAGCGCCACGCTGTAGCTGCCGTAAGCCTTGGCCTCGTGTCCGACGCTGGTGGAGCCCGTATAGGAATAAGGACCTCCCCCGCCAATATGCGGGCCGCTCATCGATCCGATCGCGACATTCCCGACGCTGCCGATATTGAAGCCGGCCATATACCCGATCGCCACATTGTAGCTGCCATCCTTGTTTCGCTCCAGCGATTTCCAGCCCCACGCGGAATTATAGCTGCCGGTTATGTTAAAAGCGGCCGAGCGAAATCCGCCGATCGTGTTCGCGATCCCGCAAACGTTGGTAGTCAACGTTTTGTAGCCGATCGAAGTGTTCTCCATCCCCTTCTGGCCGAACTTCTGCGCGCTGTAGCCGATCGCCGTGTTGCCGGATCCTTCGCAGAACTGCATCGCCATGTCGCCGACTGCGGTGTTTTCGTCTCCGTCGATCGTGCTCGCCAACGTCCGGGCGCCGATCGCTACATTGTGCGCCCCCTCCGACGTCGTTTTGCCGTCGCCGTTAATGAGTTGAAGCGTCTGGTGATCTCCGAGACCGACAGTACCGTAGTTGCCGTTCGATATTTTGACGCCCCATTGGTCCAGCAGCGTGGAATCGTCGTGACCGACTAGGCCCAGGCCGGAAACGAGCGGCTTGGCGATTTTGATCAGCTCGACGCTGAGAATTTCTCCGCGCCAAGTCGAATGGGTCCCGGTGGATATTTCCAGGGTGACGTTGCCCGACTGGTTCGCTCCGTCTACCGTATTATTCGTCAGCCAGGCGTAAGACCAGACGGAGGCGCTGATCGGCCTGAGCTGCTCGGCTCCGGTGCCGTTCGGCATAACGGCTGCGGACATGTATGCGCCCGCCACCGTCACGCCGTTTTCCTGATACAGCTTCTCGGGACCGTACAAGTCTTTGTTGCCCAGCCGGAAATTGATGACGCCGTCCGCTGCTGTGATCAATTTTACGCGCAGCAGGTACACGGTACGGCGTTCCGCGAAAACGGTCGTTTTGGCGCTGGATGCGCCGGCAACAAGGTGCGTGATCCGGTCGGGCCCGGCGGCTGCGGCAAATCCGCCGAGCGTCCAGCCCGCGGCAGAGCTGGCGAACGTCGGGTTCGCCACCTTGTTGTCCGTGCCGATATCGGCAAAGTCGGATCGCGTAAGCGAATAAGCGCCGGCGGGAAGTATACGTCCGCCAATGAGCGAATCCGACGGCACGATAAACGGTCCGCTGCCCAAATGTCCGCGCATCGCCGCATAAGCGGCCGTATCGTCGGCTATGCCGTCGCACTGCGCCCCGAAATCTTTCAAGCTGACCGTATCGCGCAAAGCTTCGCCGACTGTTCGCTCCGGCGATTCGCCGGAGCGGCGGAAGGCGACGCAATCGGCGTCCAGGATAGGCTCCTCGCAGCCCGTGATTCGTTTCAGCTTGTATACCTCCCCCGTAACCGTCGTCGCTCCGTTCAAACCGCCGGCCAAGCTTTCGTGGATCAGCCCTCCGGATACGACTGCAACGCCCGCCATGCCGATAGACGTCAGCAAACTTCTGCGGCTTATTTTTGCTCCCGATTCTTCATCCGTCCGCTCGATAGGTCCATTCCCGGTTTCCTTGTTGGTATCCATACGAATCCTCCCTTTAAATTGTATTAGGGGAAGCTGTGCGGCGGCTGCGCGTTACTTCGTGCTGATGCTTTGCTCGATCGCTTTGTCCGTACGTTCAACCGCTTCCCTGAAAGACGTGTTCCGATCTTTCGTCCCGAGAGCCGATTGGACGTAAACGCCGACAAGCTGCCCGGCCGCCGTCGGCGCATACCGGGAGTACGGCGATTTCTCCGCATACTTGTCCGGGATCAGCGCCTTAACGTTTTTCCCGCTCAGATCGGGCAAGGAGGAGCCGAACGTGCCCAAGCCGGATTTGTCCTTCAGGATCGTAATCGAGCCCTCCTTGAATAGCTCGGTTTGAACGTGTACCGAGGTCATCTCGGCAGCCGCCAAAAAAGCCGCCTCCCGGTTGCCGCTGGTAGAGGTGACGTACCACATAATGATTTCCGGCTGCGGCCCGACCCCCGGGAGATCCTTGAAGGTCGGATACGAAACGGCAGCCCAGTTGACCGTATCCCCCGTGCTCGCTCTCGGAAAATCCGTAGTCATCATCGTGACCATGGCCAGCGTCTGCTCTTTGCGGAACATATCCCTCGCCTTGTTGTTGTTGATCGTATCGCTCTGCGGGCTGTATTCCGGTATCGTTAAAGGCCGGATCAATTGATCCAAATATTGTTTCATCCGATCGTTGTCAAATACGGCTTTATTCGTCAGCGGATCTACAAGCGGCATGGAGAACGGATTGAACCGGAACGAATTGTTGATCGCGCCGTCCGCGTAGCCCCTGTACACGACTCCGCCGTCTGATCTCGTCAATTTCCTGGACAGGTCGTACAACTGATCCCAGGTCATCCGGTCCGTCGCGTAAGGAACCCCGAACTTGTCGAACAAGCTTTTGTTGTAATACAATGCAAGCGTTTGCAACTGTGTCGGAAGAGCAGGTATTTTGCCCCCGTTATATGTCTTGATATAATTGGCGACGGCCGGTTCTACCTTGTCGAGATCGTATCCGTACAGCTTGATCAGATCGGACGCGTCCGAGTCCAGATTGAATTGCTTCAGTAAGTAAAGCTCGGTCTCCGTGGCATATACGAGATCGATCTTCGTCCCGGAGGCGACCAGTTCCTCCAGCGTTCCGTTCGACCGGTTGAGCACCTTGAACGTCAGATTCGGGTATTTCTTGACGACATATTTTCCTTCGGTTTCCATGAACAGCTGCTGCGTCATGCCCCAAGGGTGGTAAAGCGTCAGCTCCGTCGGCTTGTCGATGGCCGGAGTTTTTGCGGTCGAACGATCGGATGGAGCATCCTCCTTATCCGTCGCCGTCGTTCCGGCGCTGCAGGCGGCTATCGGCATCGACACGGCAAGCCATAACAAAAGCGCTTTCATTTGTTTGCCCGGCATTCATGAAACGCCCCCTTGTTCGGTGGTATATTACTTCGAAGCGGCAACAGGCCGGTACTCGTGCAAATGCCTCAGCAGCTCCGCCGTTTGATCGGTAAACATCTCGCAAGCCCGGTCCGAGTACGGGGTCGTGTTGACTTCGTATCCGACCAGCCCGTCGTGAAACGCGGCCAGCGTCGGCAAATAACCGCTGTACCCGTTGGCGAGACCGGACAAGAGCGTGTACGGAAAAGGGGATTCGCGCGCAATCGGTCCGACGAAGCCATTGAATATTTCTCCGGATACGGATATCAGCACCGCCTGCCCAATCCTCAAACCGTGCAGCGTCATGCTGCAGGAAGGCATATAATAGCCTTCGCGGGTCGGCAATCGGACTGTCTTCTCGGCGCTTCGAAGAGGCAGTCCGCCGATTGCGGACAAGCTGGGGATGGTCCTTACGATGTCTCCGAACAATCGGTGCCCCATCGCTCGGACGTGCGGATAAGTATCTTCCTTCTCCGTTCTATAATGGTCTACCGGACCGACGTCGCCGCAAAAGCCTTGAATAAACAGCGAAACGAATCCGCCGCCGTACCGCTCCTCCAGCTCGTTCATCGCCAGTCCGACAAACTCGCCCGATACTCGCCCGAACGTGTTCATAAGCAGCGTCGGGTGAACGGCGCAGTTCACCATCGCCCCAAGCGGTTCGCTCTCCTCCGTTTCGAACACCAGCACGTGCAAGGAGCGGTCGATCGCGAGCGAATCGTTATGCTGCAGAAAGGGCCGCCGATTGACCGAGACGGTGCATTTCCCCGTGGCGGCCTTCACACGAACGGGCCTTAGCTCTTGCAACATTTCTTTGATTTTGGCGGTTATTCTCGACGTATATTTGCGGTTGAAATAGGTGGGAGCGCTGTGCGTATGGGTCGCTATGACCGTAACGGACGATTCCTCGGCCCCTGCTGCTTTCCCCCACGCCGCTCTCGTTCCTTCGGCGAACGAGGCCGGAAAATAGTTGAACCTGGCCGCATCCCTCGGGTTCACGGCGAGAAACGGAACCTCGCACGTCACGCAACTGTCGGTGCTGATTACGATTTGTCTGGAAAGACCGTCGTCGAGCACGACGATTCTCGCATAAATGTCGTCGAGAATGTCCCTGGCGGGATCGGCGATATTCGCGGTCGTATCGTACCCTTGCAGCGGCGAGTGCTCCTCGGGCGTAATTTTCACTTTACCGAACGCCGCTCTTAGCCTGCTCGTCATTTCGTTCACCTCTCTCGAATCGGATCGACTCTCTCATAGGGAGGCCGCCGTTTTGCGAATCGCCCGAATGACGTCGTCGCAGTCTTCCTCCGACATATGCTGGTGCAGACCGATCGTAATGGCCCGACCCAGCCAGTCGAGCGTAATCGGACACATCTCCGGAGAATATTGCACGTTTCCTTTGTAGCTCGCGCAGTTCCACGGCGTATCCCGCTCGGATGCTCCCCGCTTCTCCATCACATATGTCCAATTTTTGTAAATGTGGCGGTCGGCGAAGCCGTTATTGCCGATCGTACCGTTCGGAATGCCTTCCCGCGACAGCAAATGCGAAAACTGCATTGCCTCGTCGGCCGTAGGCAAATAAAAGACCAGGCTGTACGACACGTCGCCCTGCGGGTCGGGAATCGCCTGAAGCCGGATTTGCGGCAAATCGAGAATTGCTGCCGTAATGGTCGCTTTGATCCGCCGCAGCTTGGAGACAATCGTATCGATCCGCCCCGACTGGGCTAGCGCGAGCGCAGCATTGATCTCGCTCAGCCGGTAGTTTTCCCCGGCAAACGGCGGCTGAACGTTATCCGCATTCATGTCCCAATAGACGAAGGCGGAGTCGTGGTAAATGTTCGCCCGCGCGTATAACGTGTCGTCGTTCGTGACGACCAAGCCGCCTTCCCCCGCCGTAACGAGCTTGTATTGCTGGAAGCTGAAGCAGCCCGCGCGGCCGAACGATCCGAGCGGCCGGCCTTTGTAGGAGCCCCCGTTCGCTTGCGCCACATCCTCGATGACGAGGATGCCGCGTCGCCCGGCGATTTCCATAATCTCGTCCATGCGGCATGGTACGCCGCGCATGTGAACGGGAATGACCGCCTTCGTGTACGGCGTAATCGCCGCCTCGAACGACTGCGGGTCCATCGTCAGCGAATCGTCCGCTTCCACGATGACCGGTACCGCCCTTGCGATCAGTACGGCCGCCGCCGTGGCAATATACGTGTAAGCAGGCACGATCACCTCGTCCCCGGGCCCGACTCCCGCCCCGATCAGAGCGGATACTAGCGCGGAAGTTCCGGAGTTGACGGCCAGCGCGTGCTTCGCGCCGGTACGCCCCCTGTACAGCCGCTCCAGCCGGTACGCCTCGGATTGCTCCTTGTCGGAGCCGAGAAAGCGGAACACCCGCTTCTTCTCCAACACGCCGAGCACGAGTTCCTTCTCTGCTTCCCCGAACTCCTCGGTGCTGAGCATTCCGAATTTCCATGGTTTCGTGCGGACGGGCTTATGTTCGGTTTCTGATTGCATAATCGGATAAGGCCCCTTTCCCTATAAGTCTGATATGTGCAGGCGCAGCTCGCCGAGCAATTGCCCGGCCGCTTGGACGAATGCGGGCGCCGCTTCCGCGTCATATGGCGTCGTATTCATCTCATACCCGCCAAGTCCGTCGCGAAACGCCTCGGCAGTCGGCAAATAACCGGTATACCCGTTGGAAATCCCCGCGAATAACGTGTATGTCGCACAAGAGCGCGGGCGAAGAATGTCGACGTATCCGTTAAATACTTCGCAAGATGCGGAGACGAGCAGCAGCTCTCCGATCCGGAGACCGTACAGCGTTACGGGAATAACCGGCTTGAAATAGCCGGCCCGCGTCGGCAAGTCGACTTTCCGCTCCGCGCTTGCCAGCGGCAGCGCCGCGATCGTCGGCGTTTGTCGGGCAGCGGCTGCGATCGCCGCGATTTCCATATACAGCTCATGACCGAGCCGTCGAACCCACGGGTAAGTGTCGCCGGGTTCGTTCCGGTAATGGCCGTACGGCCCGACATCGCCCGAGAACCCTTGGATGAACAGCGCCGCGAAGCCGTCTCCGCACTCCCGCTCCCATTCTTTCACGGCGAGCCCGACGAATTCGGCGGAAATCCGGTTCATCGGATTCAGAAGCAGCGTCGGGTGTACGGCACAATTGACGATGCTTCCGACGGAGCCGCCTCCCTCGTCCTCGAACACGATGACGTGAAGCGACCTGTCGATCGGCAGCTCGTCATTGTGCTGCAGACGCGGCCGCCTGTTGACCGAAACCGCGGTTTCCCCGGCTGCCGCCCGTACCCTCAGCGGCCGCAATTCGCTCGCCGCCTCCCGAATCGCCTGCTCTATTCTCGCCGTATATTTCGGGCCGAAATGCTCGGGGGCGCTATGCGTATGGGTGGCGTGAACGGATACCGACTGCTCCCCGACGCCCGCTGCCATCCCCCAATTCCGTCTCGTGCCCTCGGGGAACGTCTGCAGCAGGTGACGGTAAATCGGCGCCTTGCCTGAAGGGTCGGCTGCCTGAAATGCGGATTCGTTTGCCAAGCAGCAGTCCACGCTGATAATGACATTGCGCCGCTTTCCGTCATCAAGCACGACAACGCGCGCATACAAATCGTCCAAAATATCCGTCTCCGGATCGGCGATGTGGACGTTCGGATCGTAGCCCTGCAAAGGCGCAATTTCATCGGGAGTCATGAGCACTTTGCGAAATGCTCCCCTCAGCTGTTGCAATGCGATCGCTCCTTTCGTTGCCGAGCGCTGCGGCTCGCCCAATTTAAATCACCACGGAAATTAATCAAGGGTAATCCCCTTTAAATAATTTACTAAGTAAAATATATAACAACAATACCGTTTTGTAAATAAGTTCTTTTCTATCCTATATGTTGAACTAAAGGTTCTAACGTTCATTCCCCTCTTCCCTTGCATGGGGATACTCTTAGTTGGTTCTTTGTTCACCGTATACAGCATAATTCGCGTACAGAAGTATATGTATCGCAAGATCGGTGAAGGCCGACCGCCTTTGTCGGCGCCAGCAATTCCGCCGGCAATTCCGCGAATCCATAAATAGCGGAACTAGCGTATGCTATTGGATCCGAGTACCCTTGTCGATCGCAAAATAACGGAAAACCATGCCGCTATTCCGCTGTTTACTCTCCATTTTCATCCGAAAGATCTAGATAACGGAAGCTTTGTTCCTTTATCCTCAAGGGTGCAACGGAATTCGGGACAATAACGGAATCAAGTTCCTCTATTTACGGCAACGTATTCTACACGCCTCATCACAAGGTCTCCAGGTTGTATGCGGACGCGTAAACCGACATAGGAGCGATAAAAACTGCTTCCTTCCCTAAAACACTAAAGAAAAACGAAAATAGCCGTCTCAAGCGAGACGGCTACCTGCCGGTTGTATTCATTCATTTTTCCATCGACGATATATAAGAGGTGCCTGCCAGCGTCAGCGCCCCAAGCAAGCCTTGCCTGTCGCCGAATGTCGTTTTGTCCAGCGTCATGCCGACGGTCGCGAACCGGTTCGCCCGCAGCAGCACGGTCCTCCTCACTTCTTCGAAAACGATCGGGAACCGTTCGAAGACGGGGCCGCCCAAGTAAATCGTTTCCGGATTGAATAAATTGACGACATTGCTGAGCGCGATACCGATCGATTTGCCGGCTCCGATACAGACGTCCAGCGCGTCTTTGTCATTGATTCCGTATGCCTCTGCCAACGAAGCCGAGCTGCCGCCGCTTCTTCTGCGGAATTCCCCTTCCAGCATCGGAAACGTGACGACATTTTCCAGACAGCCGTAATTGCCGCAGCGGCATCTTATGCCTTTTTCGTCTGCCGTAATATGACCGAGCAAGCCGCCTACGTTGCCGGCTCCCCGAAGCGGCTCGCCGCTCGTATAGATGCCCGCAACGACGCCGTACGCCACATGGACTACGATAAAATCCGCCGCGTCCTTCGCTTTGCCTGCCAGCTTCTCGGCATACGCCATCGTCCGGCCGCTTTCCTCCAAATATACCGGACAGGCGAAACGGTTCGATAACGCCTCTACGATGTTTACGTGGTTCCATCGGTCCAAGTTCGGGATATTCAAAATCGTTCGTCTCCCGATGTCGATAATCCCGGTCACGCTTACCCCGATCGCATCGACGGACGTCGTCCCGGCCGCCTCCAGAAACGACTGCAGCTTGCCGATCAGCTCCCCGAGCACGTCTTCCTTGTCTTCCAATTCCCCGATTAAATACTCTTCTACGCGGATCAACTCATAGCGGTAATTGGCCAGAGCGAGGCGAAGCCGATATCCGCCGATATCGATACCGAGAAATTTGAATTTGTCCGGATTCGGGGTAAGCAGCACTTCCTTTCTACCCAAGCCGCTTCCGATCCGCTCGCCTTCGGTTATATAGGACTCCGCGACCAGCTTATGCGTTATTTTCGTCAAGGAAGCTTGCGAGAGACCGGTTTTCTCCGCCAGCGCCTTTCTGGATATGCCTTCGCTTTTTTGGATTTCCGTCAACACGAGTATTTCCGAAGTGCTTAACATGACGAGTACAATTCCTTTCCGCTATGGAACTGTTGCGCTTAACGGTTCCTAAACCATCTGTTGTATTGTAGCACATTAAATTCACAATGTGAATTAATTGTGCAAGCAACATAAGGCCCGAAAGTCCATCGTATTATGCTCTGCGCCGGACGCAAAAATATCACACAGATCCAGCACGCTGCCAAAGACCACCTTCATCTAAGCAGTGTCACGAATTTCTTGAATCGATGCTCCATGGTATATGAATCGCGTGCAGCGCAGACGGATGCAGGCAATCATGGACCCTATTCGGAAAAGGCAGCTCAGATGGCAAGGACGGATAGCTAAATCGTTGCACGGGAATTGACTACACGGTCCGCCACCTGCCTTAGCTTACGTTCATAAGGGTAAAAGCGCCAGTTGAACTGGAATTCAGTTCGAAACTGACGCTTTTTTTGCGTTTGATCAGAATAGCGGACTGACTTCCGGGCATCCGCATGGCATCCCCTTGTTCGGGAGCGAGCGAATCTTCCAGAAAAGCGATTCGAGCCGCTTCGGTAGACAGCAGCCGCTCGCGCGTGTCGTAAAGCGCTCTGCGCAACATACGGGGAAATATGGACAATGCCATCTTTGGCCATGCCATCTGGATTTGCTTGTCTTCACGTTCACCAGCTTCAGCCTTTCTTGCGTCATGTCGATGTCATGCTTCTTCTATATGCCATATAGTTCCGCAGCGGTAATTCCCATCATTTACCGCTTCAACAAATTTCGTCCGGATGCAGCGGTACAGCGACATCGTGGCGAAGCCGAGCGATTGGGCGGCTCTGCTCATCGAAACGGCCGCCAGTCCGTTTCGGCCGGCAATCTCGATCGCCGCGCGTCGACAATTTTCCTCCGGACGCTAAGCTCGCCTTTCGGCCCTCGGCGTGGCTGCTTGACGATGCCCAACTCAGCCCTTCCCCCCGGCAGCAGTTTATTTACTGTTTCTTCTTCATCGATACCCTCGCCGCGCTACATGCTGTCCGATCCTCCGTCATCGCTGCATGCCCCGAAATGTATATTTGATAAACAGTATCAAAATCGCTTCCAACGCAGCACCATAACAGAATGCCTGGGCAGGAATACCTCGACTGCTCCATCCTCACCCGCGATAACCGCCGGTGAATCGAAATTCCGCTCCGCATCGAGCAGACGACACTCCGTTCGCCAGCTTGTGCCCGCAGCATGGGCGGCAGAACCCCCACCCCCGACCACCTCGATCGAATATTGGCGGCTCTCGCCGCAGAAATTGCTGATCCACATCGCCATCTCCGCTCCGTCGTCCGAAGAGACGCCGAAGCCGTATAAGCCGGCAGCCGACTCGCCGATCGCTAAGCCGACCCTCTTCCCATAGGCGCACATCAACTGAAATTGCTCGAACACCCGGTACGTTTTCTGCGGGATGCCATACGCATCGAACAGCCCGCTAAACAGCTCGTGCGGCTGGCCGTCGTAGTAGTTCGCTTCGTCGATGGGGGCATCCTGCAGCATCGCGAACACCGCAGCTGCGAATGAGGCACCCTCTTCGTTTTTTTGCCGCTCGAACAAGCTCCGCCGAAACGTCTCTCCCCCCGGCTTCCACAGCCGCCCCCAAAGCTCCGCTTCCGTACCTTCGTCCGCCCGCATGTAGTTCCATTCGTTCAGATGGCTTTCCGTATCCTCAAACCCTGCCTCGTCCAGCAGCTTTCGCGCTTTCAACGCATTTCGCATGATCTGGCCGGGCTCGTCCGCATACGTATGCCAGGTGAAGAAATCGAGCGGCAGCCGATTGTCCCGACAGTAGGCGACGAACCCTTCGGTGAACGGCAGGTTGACCATCGTCGCGGCTTGACCGCCCACCTTCAAAGCCGGATCGTGCCGCTTGATCGCGGTCGCCGCGATCCGGTACATCTCGTAATACTGCTCCGGCGTTCCCGACCACATGCAGTTCCGGTCCGGATTGTCCGGCTCGTTCCAAATTTCCCAATAGCGGATGCCGTAATGAAAACCGTCCGCCCATCCCTCATTGTAATGGCGGATAATGTTCACGCAGATGCGCGCCCACTTCTCCATGTCGGCGGGAGGATGTACGTAATATTTGACCTTCGTATGCTCGATGCTTTCCCCCAGCCTGTATACGATCTTGGCACCCGTAGCCAGTACGGAACGGATGTATTCGTCGGTACGCGAAAAATCGTACGAGGCGGGGTCGTCGGCATCCCGGGAAAAATCGCGGAATATCGTATGAATGTCCACCTCGCCCGGATTCGGCCAGTTCGTGTCGTGCAGCCGGATCAGCGGAAAGCCCGCTTTTTCGTAATAAGGCGTAACGTCCAGGAGCGATCCGTAACAGACGGGACCGTTATTCACTCCGTGCAGACGCTTAAGGGGAGGGAGCGTAAGCTCCGGATGCAGAATGATGTCAGCCATGAGAGCAGGAACCTCCTTTCTATGCCGGTTCCGATTACAGACAGATGATTTCCGGCTGGACGGTTTGCAAGGGGCGCGCTCCGTCTTTGGTGACATGGAAGCCATTTTCAAACCGCAAACCGCCCCACGGAGCGGAAAACAGCGGAATATCGATGGAGAAAACCATATTTTCCTGAACTTCGTCGCGATAGGCGGACGTCAGAATCGGCGCTTCGAACTCAATTACGCCTACGCTGTGAATCGCCGAATATTGCACATGGCTTTGAAGACCCGCCTTCTCAAGAACTTGACGCGCCGCCCGATCCACAACATGGCCCGGCGTTCCGGGACGCAATGCGTCCTTGGCGGCATGCTGCGCTTCAATTGCGGCGGTCATGGCTTCTTCGACTGCTTTATCCGGCTTCCCCAGGATGACCGGCATGCCAAGCGCGCCATGATAGCCCTCGTATCTTGGAGCGATGGTTAACAGAACGAGATCGCCCTGTCCGATTTTCCGGTGCGTTGTTCTTGCCAGAACGGGGTAAGTGTTGTGGACGCCGGAGGCGACGATCGTGTCGATGCCCATTCCTTCCGATCCTAATCGACGCATCGTATATTCCGCCTCGGCGGCGATTTCCCGTTCGGACTTCCCTTCGGCAATGCTCCGAATGGCAGCTTGGAGTCCCTTTTCCGCGATAAAATAAGCGTACTCGATGACCCGGATTTCATTTTCGCTTTTTATGGCGCGAAGCTTCAACATCTGGTACTCGATATCGACCATATTCCCCGGTCCGAATATCGCTCCCATCGCCTCATAAAGCAAATGCGGAATCATCTCCAGCCCGACGATCCCCACTTTCGAAATGTCGCGGTCAAGCTCTTTGCGCATTTGCCCGATTACGCTTTCCAGAGTAGTTACTTGGGCAAACAGATACTCTTCGCCCGGGTGCGAAAACTCGTTAATCACTTTTACATTCCGGCAGTGGGAAGTGGCGTAAATAAACTGATCCGATTCAGGCCCTGTTAGAATAACGGCCTCTCCCTCGGCGGGAATTAAAATGCAGCACGGTTCGAAGTGAGGCGCATAATTAAACAACCAGCGCGCATAAGCCGGACCGTATACGGCCTTATCGTCCGCGTATGCAATGAATAGGTCCAGAGCGTTTTCCTTCAAAAACGCCTTGACCTTCTGCTGCCGGTCGATAAATTCTTCTTTCGGGATTACGGGATACTGCTGCATAAGGATCTCTCCTTTTATTGTTTAATGATTCGAAAGGGTTGAAATGAAAGCGGGCGTCAGCCTTTAACGGCTCCCGCAGTAAGACCGGTGACGATAAATCTTTGTCCGATAATAAAAATCAACAGACACGGAATGATTCCCAAAATAATGTCCGCAAAAGCAAGGTTCCATGATTGATTGTATTTGCCGAAAAATTCGTAAATCCCCATCGTTAACGGCCACTTCTGACTGTTGGCGAAGTATAAATATATGCCGGACTCGTTCCATACGAGGAGAAAGGTAAATACGGCCGTCGTCATGCCGACCGGTTTCAAGAGCGGGAAGATCGCGTACGCGAATACGCGAGTCGGTCCGCAGCCGTCGATGGTCGCAGCCTCGTCGAGAGAAACCGGAATCGTTTTGATGAAGCTGGTAAAAAGAAATATGCTCAAAGGCAAGGAATAGGTGGCGAAAATGGCGATCAGACCGAGGTAAGTTTTATTTAATCCCAGTAGAAGAAACAGAAAATAAGTGGGAAGAATCGCAATCGGAATGATCAACCCCGCAACGAACAGCGTATACAAATAATTCGAAAGCCGGGTCTGCGAGCGCGCCAAATAAAACGCAGCGAGGGAGGCGAAAAGCAGCGTGACCAGCACGACGACTCCCCCGATATAAAGGCCGTTAAAAAGGCCGAGCAGAATGTTCGCTTCTTTCATGACGATTTGATAGTTGTCCCAGATCATTTCGGCGGGCCACGTTAGCCGGAACAGGTTGGCCTCGTTTTGCGATTTGAAGGAGTTAACGAGCACCATCCAGATCGGGACGATATAAATAGCGGCAATGCATAGAAAAATAAGCTCGATCAGAAAACTCCAAATTTTATAACGCTTTGTTTGAACCATCCTATTTACCTCCCTGCCCGGTCGTCTTACTCGCAAGCGTAGCGAATTCGGGCGACCGACAGGGGCGGCAATTCAAGCACTTCCCGATTCGGATCGGCCCAGGCAAATGTCCTCTCGATCATCGGTTCCAACATCGATTCGGCATGCAGCAGCCGAAGCTCCGAATCGGCTCCGCTGCCGACCACCTGGACGGCGCAGCTATGCTCCGCCGAGCGGTTGCATAAGAATACATAACAGGCTTCATCGCTTCGAATCGCCAACGCATCGACTTGCGCATGCCCGTCTTCCAGCATTGGCGTTTCCAGATTTACGGGGAGCACCTTCCCGGGAAAAGCAGGCCTGTACAGCTTGTAAAGCTCAGAAATTCCCGTTTCTTGCACGGCGCCTCCGTGCGTATGAACCATGCCCATCACATTAACCCAATTATAGTAGGTGGCCATCTCCATATCCGGCGCCAATGCGGCCATCGCATGAATAACTCCGGAATAAAAAATGCCGTGTCTGGCATCGTCAGACTCGAAGAAACGTTGATCGTCCCAATGTGCCGCCTGCAGCCAAATGTTCCATTCCGTCATTGCGGCGGTAGCCGCAGAGCCTGCCGCCCGGCAATCCGCGATCAGCGCGGTCAAATCGCGGCGGATCGACTCAACGCCCGCAACGGAAAACCCGATCTGTTCCGCCGGCCGGTCCGACCAGCCCGTGCAATACCTGTGAATGGTCAACACGTCGAACAGCCCCTGCGCCTCCTTCAACACACGCTCTCTCAGCGGCTCGGCCGCCTGATTGGGCGCCCCCTCGCTCTCCTCTACGCCGATCGCAATGATGCGCGGAGACGAATAGTGACGACGAATGACCGGTACATACGTTTTCAGCGCCTCCACGTACATGGCCGCATTCATGTGTCCTGGCTCCCAGAAGCCGTACTCTTCGTTTCCGATCATAAAATAGACGGTCGGGGGCTCGAGCCCCCGTTCCCGATACCAATTGTCGCAATAGGCCGCCATCTCTCCCGCAGCCTCGGGCGTGCTGCCGCCGATGTGCACGTTCAGGAACGGAAACATGTTTTGACGCAGACATTGATCCAGGTACTCCTCGATGCCGTAGTCGTAATCGATTCTCCATTTGAACACCGGATCGGGGAGCGACGGACGCAAGTGAACCGGACCCGTGCCCTTCTTCCAATCGTATACGCCGGACAGACTGCCGCCGGCAAAGCGCATCGTCGGAAGCCGCATCTCGCCCATGAACTTGTCCATATGCCGATTCAGATGAGAAGAGGCGTCGGCAGGCCGCAAGTGCACCTGATCGAAGTAAACTTCGCCGTCCGTGATGAAATCGATGGAGAACACGGCGTTGTCATCGCCGCTATCCGTCTGCAATGGCACCGTAAACCGCTTCCAGTGCGCCGTATCGACCACGATCCGGCCTGTGTCAAATCGCGGTTTTCGCGATACGGAATGGATGGAAATTTCCAGCGTGACGGGAGCGTGCCTCACCCTTGCCCATAGTTCCGCCTCTAGCCGTTCGCCGGCTCTCAGCACGACTCCCTTCTGAAGAATGGCCCTCGTTCCCGGCCCTCCTCCGTAAACGTGCACCATTTGCGATTCGTCGCCGGATAGACTGACGCCGCGGACGAGCCGGCAATGCATCCCGCCCATATTGTGAATCGAAGGACTCCATCCGTGGGCAAGGCCGGTCTGAGCATGGAACGGATAACAGAACTTCGGATTTTTCAACCGTTCCGACACGAGTCCTTCATGGGTATACATGGTCATATCCAAATTCGCCCCCAGCAAAGTCGCAGGAGCTATCGGGCCTTCCCGATCCATAAGCGCGATTCGCGCTTGCGCTTGAACCATCAGTATTCTACCTCCATCCTTTTGAACAGCCTGAGCAACAGGAAGCTGATTGCGGAAATTACGATCGTAAACAGCAATCCGGCCGCAGCCGAATATCCGAACAAGCCCGCTCCAAAACTTTTAAAGATGAACGTGCCGTACACTTGGGTAGCATCGGCAGGCCCGCCGTTCGTCAAGCCGTATACTTGGGCAAAGACTTTGGTGCCGTTGATGAGGGAAAGCATCGTATTGATCATCAGCGCGTAGCTTGTCAGCGGCAAGGTAACGCGCATAAATTTTTGCCAAGCGCCGGCTCCGTCGATCGTAGCCGCTTCGTAAAATTCCTCCGGAACAGACTGCAGGCCGGCAAGGAAGACGATCATGGTCACGCCGACGCCCATCCAAATATCCATGGCGGATACCGAGAGCATGGCGATGCGCGGATCCGACAGCCAGGGCATCGCCAGAACATCAAGGCCTATGAAGCGGAGGCCGGCGTTAATGGGACCGTTGACATCTTCGTACAGCGCCTTGAAAATCACTGCAATGACGATCGGATTAATGACGACGGGCGCAAAAACAAGCGTACGGTAAAACGTCTTCAGCCGAAGCTGATTGTGGAGCAGGATTGCGAACAAAAAGCCAAGCACGATTTTGGCCGCCGTCGTGACAACCGAGAAATATACGGTATTGAAGATCGATTTTTTGAACACGGACGACTCGAACAAATCCTTGAAATTTTCCAGCCCGTTAAACATCGGATTAAGCGGATAAAAGGCGGACCAATCGGTAAAGGACATGAATAATCCGGCTATATTAGGCAGAACAAAGAAAAGCATAAATAAGAGAAAGGCGGGCAGAGCAAGATAAAGGGGATAGCTTCTGGCTTTCTGCATTGCAAACTCCCTCCTTAACATGCATATCCTGATCTTGTCTCAGGGCGTACATGTTCCGGCGCATAAGGTGTGTTCATCCGCTGTTAAAATCCTGGGGTTTTGGCGACTCTGTTCAGCTTCTCGTATTCTTTATACCAGTCGTCGTAAGCCGCTTTAATGTCTTTGCCCGAGAACATCGACTGCCATAGCACGCCCGAATCCCCGTACTGGAACCCGGTCAGGAATTCATTCAAATAAGAGTTCGTAACCGGAATTTGATTGTCCGCCAATTTTTTTTCATAGTCGATCTGCCAGGCGGATTTTTTCGTCGGAAACCCTTTGTAAGGACTGGCGCCTTTAAACGGCTTTACGGATATGGCGAAGTTCTCCGCTGTCATCACGTAGTTGATAAATTGCTGCGCCGTCTCTTTATGCGGAGAATTTCTCGGAATGGCGAACGCCCGGAGCGTCAGACCGACGACTCCGCTAATATAATCATTCGACAAGGTAAAAGGCATCATGCTAACGTTGTTGACCGCGTCTCCCCCGATTCTCTCGAAATCGGTATACAGCCAGTCGCCCACCATCACCATCCCGGACTTGCCTTCCAACACTTTTTTCCAAGCCGCATCTCCGTACGGAAGCGATAGGGCGTCTTTGTTCGTATAAGGCTTTAACGCCAAGACACGCTCCGCGAGTTCGATAAAGGCCGGTTCTTGAGACGCCTTCGTTTGGTTCGTTCTGATTTTCTGGGCAAGACTCGGGTCTTTCTGCATGACATGAACGCCGCCGAGCGCCGGAATCATTTCATGGGTCCACGAATCTTTGCCGGGGATTACAATCGGTTCGACGCCCGTTGCCTGGATCGCCTTCAGCGCATCGACAAGCTGCCGATAGTTCATCAGGGGAAGCTTGACTCCCGCTTTCTCCAGCACTTCTTTATTGTAAATGGCGCCGTAATAGCCGATCGGAGCCGCGTAAGCCTGATACACCTTATCGTTCTCAGAGATGACTTTCTTGACGCTCGGTTCCATCAGATTGGTCCACGGACCGCTTAACGGCTCCAGAAAATTGTAAGGAATATACTGCGATCCGGCGTTGGTCATGATAAGATCCGGCGCGTCGCCCGTGGAAATCTTGGTCGTTATGATGTTAAGCGCCTGCTCCGGCGGAACCATATCTATCGTGATTTTATTGCCGGTCTCCGCCTCGTACTTCTTAATAATTTCCGCCAAACCTTCCGATTTGCCCCAATCGTTGTTGACAAGCAGGCGCATTTCGACCGGTTTTTTAGTGCCTGAAGCGCTTTCATTACCGCCCTCCTTTTTTCCCTGTCCGCCTCCGGTCGCCGTGTCGGACGCGTTTTTGCCGCATGCCGAGACCAACAGTGCAAGTACGAGCATCAGAACCCATGCGAATCTTTTTTTTGATCTGCTCATCATGTCCCCATTCCCCTTCGGTGTATGATTTGTGTGAACCGGTTACATGTTTATCTTAAACAGCTGCGGAAGCAAGTGAAATAGAAAATCTTCTTTTCATCATCTGGATAATCTTCGCAGTTTCCCGGAAACGGGTAAGTCGGCCGCCAATCGTGTTATAGTGGAAAGGGGGGACTCGAATGAAGCTCGGCAGGAACCTACAAAACCGTTTCTTTATCTCCTATTCGCTTGTCTTATTATTGATCGCCGTGTGCGTCAGCGTTCCGATGTATCTGTATCTGCATCGAAACATCGAGCGAAATTTGATCATCTCCATTAACGAGACGGTTACGACGACAGCCGAACGGCTGGAAAATAGCCGCATGCAGTTCGAGAATATAAGCAACCAGCTGTATTTGGATAAGGACGCCGACGGGAAAACGGTGCTGCAGTATTTGCGGCAAATGTCCGAGAATCCGTTTTCTTTCGAATTTCACCAATCGAGGCGCGCCGTGGAAGGCTTCCTCTTCCTTACTTCGACGATCTATTCCGATATCGACAGAATCAGTTTGTATACGGATAACGGCAGCGCGCTTTCCAATCGCTTCGATGTGGATGAACCGTCACTTGCGGCCGTTGGCCGTGCCCGCTTTCATGAAACCGCTTCCTCCGAAGGGGAGCTCATCATTCGATTTGCCGATTCCGATCCCGTCTTTGCGAAAGAAGCCGTGCCCGTCTTCAGCTTCATTCGCTTGCTGGCGCCGTTCGAGAACCGGTTTGCGATATTGGAAGCCCAGTATACGGTTAACGAAATTATGCCCGCTGATAAACTGGCGCATATTCAAGGCGCCGTTCTCAATGTGTTGGACCGCGACCGGCAGATTTTGTATTCGAGTGGCGACAGCAACTTGACTCCGTACGCGGCGAACTATCAATATGAACAGAAATTGTCCAAATCAGGTCTGACGATCCAGATCATCGCACCCAAGCATGAGGCGTTTAGGCCGCTTAACGTATTCAGAGACGTGACCATCCTGTCCGTGGCCGCGCTGATCGTTTTCTCCATGCTCGTGTTTTATTTGCTCTCTCGCGTGCTTACCCTGCCGTTGAAAAAGCTGAAAAAGGCGATTGACTCGATCGATCTTCACGACGGCCAGCCCGACATCGATAATATGTTCCATATGGATGAAATCGAATCCATCAACCGCTCCTTCCGGCGAATGACCGACCGGTTGCATCATTCCTTGGAGGAGACGATCAGGTTTCGGACGCAGCAGCTTCAATCCCATTTCGACGCGCTGCAATCCCAGATCAATCCTCATTTTCTGTTCAATATGCTGGGCGTAATCCAAGCCTCGGCCGAGAACGGGCACAATGCCCGGGTCGTGCATCTCTGCAGCAATCTGGCCAGCTTCCTGAGCTATTCGATTGCGACCACTTCGCCTGTCACGACGCTGGACAAAGAGTTGGCATTTACCGTCAAATATTTGGAGCTGATGCAAAGCCGCTATTTGCACCGGCTGCAATATCGGATAGAAACGGACGAAAGTATGGAGGGCATCGTCGTTCCGAAGCTGATCCTTCAGCCCTTGGTCGAAAATTGCATTCAACACGGCTTCAGGGAAAGCGGGGAAAGTCTTGAAATCGCGATTATCGGCAACATGACAGAAAAATCGTGGACGCTCGTTATTCGCGACAACGGATGTGGATTCCCGCAGGCCGAATTGGAGCGGATTCGTACCAGAATCAGCGATTATTTGCAATCGCTCGATGACGGAGTGCCCGGCGAGAAGCTGACGCTTGGCGGAATGGGCGTCGTGAGTTCATTCGCGCGTCTTCGCTTCCTTTTTCGGGAACAAATCCATTTCTCCGTCATGAACGGAGAAGACGGCGGGGCCGTCATTCAAATTCAGGGAACGTTAAAGCGCGGAGGGACAGCAGATGAAAATTATGGTAGTTGATGACGAGCCGTTCTTTCTGGAGCAACTGAAACAAATTATCGGCGCCTACGCCCGGGAGGAAGGCGTTCCGATTGAGGTCATAGACGAATGCTACAACGGCAGGGAAGCGCTGAGACGAATTTCGGAGACGCTGCCCGACGCCGTGATTTCGGATATCCGCATGTCGGCCATGGACGGCATCGAATTGGCAAGAACGATACAGGAACGGTGGCCCAATCTACCCGTTGTCATTATTAGCGGGTATCCCTCTTTCGATTACGCCAGGGAAGCGATGCGCAGCAACGTCGTGGATTACTTGCTGAAGCCGATCGATTCCGCGGCGCTTAAGAACGTGCTCGGCAAACTGCTGAGAAAGGTCGAAAACGAAAAGGTCGACCAGCTTGGGAAAATGATGCAGCTTTTGATCCGATCATCTAAGGAGCCGCCTGCGGCGGCGATTCGCGAATTGTCCGAAGCGATTCCAAGTTTTCGCGCCGTAATCGTCAAAAATTTGATGTCGCAATCAAATCCCTTCTTGTCGGGATCGCCTTACGATTATGAAGATACCGCTTTCCGCTCCTCGCTCCGGCACTTGCTGCAAACGAACGAAGAGGCGTGGCGCTTCTCTTCGGATCACAACAAATATTTTATTATCATCATGAAGGTTCGTCATGACGATCCGTTAAGATGGCAGGAGATATTGCGGCATATTCAGCGTTTCTTCCGGCATTCGAGCCGCATTGCGCCTTCTCTGGTCTGTTCCCGGCTCCTGCGCGATTGGTCCCTGCTGTCCGCCCATATTCCCGAACTGATCAAGTATTTGTATGAGCATACGGTCATCGGGCGGTCCCGGCTTATTTTTCACCCCGATTGGCAAGAAGCGATTCCTGACGAAACCTTTCAATCCGAATTGAACCAGATAGACGAAATACGCCTGACTTCTCTGTACCAGCGCAGAAATTGGAAAGACTTAAAGGCATTAATCGACGAATGGATAAACGGCTGGGAAGCCCGGCAAGCGCCTGCCGTAAAAGTCGAAATCAGTCTGAAGCATATCGTTCGGCTTCTGACGCAGCAGAAACTTGCGCAGACCGGCGAACGCTTGATCCTCGATAGCCGGGTGGAAGAAATTATCGATGTTGTTCAGTCCCATGAAGAATTGACGGAAGCCTTCTGGACGATCCTGAAGAAAGGATTTGTTATGGAGGAAGCCCAGGAGAAAGACCGGGATGAACTTCGGCTTATCTTCGACCGGATCGAGAGTTATATTAATAACCATCTTGGCCGGCCGTTAACCTTAAATGAACTGGCCGATAAGTTTTATGTATCCGTATCCACTTTGTGCAATCTGTTTCGGGATTACAGCGGCAAGTCGTTCGTCGAATACGTCACCGCGCTTCGCGTAGAACGGGCACAGGAATTTATGCGAGCTTATCCCAAGATGCTGAACAAGGAAATTGCCGAACTGGTCGGTTATCCGGATCAAAATTACTTCAGCAGAGTATTCAAATCGGTCGCAGGCGTATCCCCCACCGATTATCGGGCCAGTCTCTCCCGGTAGCTCTTAATCTTTTGTTGCTCAAGTTGATCATCATCGTCCTCGATCGCTTTTTTAGTTTCTCATATTCTGCTTCTAATTCTTTGAGCTTCGCGTGCTGCTCATTAGCCGGTTCCTCTAAACCCATCTTGGCACGGCCATTCGCAATCGCTTACACAAAACACTGTGTCCTCCTATCAAATTTTCGGATAGGATCAGTGGCAAACGTATCCGGGAAAATGGGCCAACCGGATGGACGACAAAGAGGTTCACGTATGCATGCCATGCTGCTGCCAGGTTGCATAAAGCATTGTTGCAAAGACCGGCAAAGAGACATGTGCCGACTGGCGAGCTACTTTTGTTCAGGTAGTTCTGAACGATTTGCGGACGCTCGCCAAGACATCCCGAGTCGACAACTAATCACTCAGTTCGCACCGTAGTGACCATAGTCTGTTGTTATAGTTACCCGTATGTGAAAAGCACTTGCCCACAAGCATAGATTTCGCTGAAGTTCTTGTCCCCCGACAAAAGCAGAATGGTTTCGATGATTCGTTTAACAATAACCGTATAAAAATAAAGAAGCCCCAGAAAGGGGCTTCTTTATTTTTATACGCCAGCAGGGACATTCAACGATCCGCGGCAGTAGTTAATTCGGCCTTGGCAGCTGTGTACGAATAAGCAACCGTATCGATATTTCGTGAAAGCCTGTACAGTGGCAATAGGCTGAATTATTGCACGAATTCCCTAACACTTTGATCAATACCTACCCCGCCGCTACCGACTATACCGTACGTGGTATGTTGTACAGAGTTTGTTATCGTTTGAACATAAACGCTTGTGCTTGTCCCATTGCGGTTTTTATACATTGTGATCCTCGATCCCTTATCTTCAGTGGCATAAGATAAGGGATCGGCGCTGTAGAGCGCTTAAACTCTATAGACACCCGGCCGGCCCCCCCACCCTTCCCCATCGTTAGCTTCCAACAGCTGAGCGTAACAGCTCGCTCAGCCCAGTGATTAAGTCCCACCTCTAATTCGCCCGCGCCCCGGTAACCTGCCTCCTGATCACTTAATAAGTGGACTGGAAGCATCCTTTTGCGTATCTAGGAACGGGACGACGATCGAGAGCAACAATTCGGTCTTCTCCAGTACCGTGAGATGCGTTGTGGGAGGGAGTACGGCCAATTGGGATGCAGGGAGTCCGATCAACGGGACGGCAAGTTGCGAAGCTGCGAACCGAAGCTAAACCGACACTTCAGTATCCTCGTCATTGCCCCACTCCTCCCAGGCTCCCTCGTACGGCCTTACATCTGGAAAATCGAGCAATCGGAGTACGAAATAAGTATGGGCTCCCCGAGAGTTGAGCTGGCAATACGGTACAATTGTCAGCTCTCTACGGACGCCGACCTGGGCCAGCTGTTTCTCCAGCACGGCAGCCGGTTTGAAGCGGGGCACGCCGTCCGGCTCGTTCAAGGCAAGCGCCGATTTCCATTCTAGCCAAGCCGCTCCCGGAATATGGCCACCTTTGCGATTGTTCCACTTGTTCGCGCCCGAATACTCCTCGGCGGACCGTACATCCAGAAGCAGACTGTTCGTCAGTCCCTCCTGAATGTTCTGCTTCGTCGTAATTCGTGCGGGATGCGCGACTGCTTCACTCCAGTCGCCGCGTTTCGCGGGCGGCACTTCTTCGGTTACCTGTTTTCCCGCCGCCTTCCAAGCGGTGAAGCCGCCATCCAACAGCTTAACTCGGTCACGCAGTCCATAATATTCCAGATCGTAGAATACGCGGGCGGCAAGTGCACTTTTACCGTCGTCATAGAGGACAACCGTGCTGTCTCCACGCAGCCCGACACGTTCCAACGCAACACGGGCCGTCTCAAGCGGTACGATCTCGATCGCACCGGGATGTTTCAGCAAATCGGACTGCAGATGACGCGCTCCGGGGATATGCTCCTGTTCATAGCCTTCATTGCGAACATCGAGCAGCAGCAAATCCGGTTGCTGGAGGCGCTCCTCCAACCATTCGATGTCGGCAAGCAGTTCGTAGTTCGGGTAAGCGTTTTGCGATTCAACCATCTTTGCGTTGCTCCTTTTTCGTCTGGAATTTCGGAAATGGATTCAGCTTTTCAAATTGCGTTGATAAGCCGAGTTGTACAATTTCATATATTCGTCCAAGCCTAACTTTTTGAAGTTGTCGATAAATTTGTCCCACTCCGAGAAAGGAAGATCCCCAAAAATAAATTTGGCTTCCATTTCGGTCACGTAGGTGTTCAGATCTTTATCCAGCACTTGTATTCTTGTATTTTCCTCAGGCGTATAGTTAAAGACAGGCCAAACTTCCTTCAAAATGTCCGCTTTCACTTTATCGGTAGCTGCGGTTGCCGACGGCAGGCTCTCTGCGCCTTTAAAAAACTTTTGCATGACAAGCGAAGGATACCGACCTCCAGGCCATGTCAAATATTGAATCAACGCCTGTTCCAACGTTAGTCCCTTCGGATTGTTTTTGATCTCATCGACATAATCCACGGAACCGTCCGGCAGTTCTTTATAGGTGACGTCCTTGAAACCCATCAGGAACATCTTGATGCCTTCTTCGCCATAGAAGTGGTCGATCCAGCGGACCGTCGCTTCCGGATGCTTGTTTTGGTTGGTTATTACGAACGAACCGGGATAAGACACTCGCGGTCTGGTCAACGAGAATAAATGATCCCCGTGAGGCCCCGTATACGCCAGGCCTCCGATATACGAGTTTTGATTCATCACGGTTTGCGGATTGGTGGTGATTATGGCTCCATAAAGTCCTTGCGAGCCTTTCGAAACAAATTCGGTGCTCTTGATCGTGAAGATGTCCTTATCGATCAAGCCTTCCTGATAAAGCTTATGGATAAATTGCAGCAATTCTTTATACCGGGGGTCCGTCGGGATAAACCGGATGTTATTCGTTTTTGTATCCACATCCACGAGGTTATGAGCGGCTCCCCTGTTGCCAAGTCCCCACGATCCTCTCAAATACTGCACAATAGGAGTGATTCCGGCGCTGCCGAAAGGAACTTCATCCAGTTTGCCATTGCCGTTCAGATCGGTCGTCTTGACGGCCTTCAAATATTGGTAAAACTCGTCCGTCGTTTTGGGCTCGGGCAGCTTCAATTTGTCCAGCCACTCTTTATTCAGCCACATTTTGTTGTTGGTGATGGCCGTCGTGAAATCAGGATCGACCGAAGTCGGGAACGAGTAAATATTGCCATCCGTCATGGTAACCGCTCTTTTGATTTCAGGATATTTCTCCAATAGTTTTTTGAAATTCGGCGCATGCTTGTCAATTAAATCGTTAAGCTTAATAAATACGCCCTGACCTCCGTATTTCAATAGATCCGTGGAAGGAAACTGTGCCGTATGAAAGGCATCCGGCAATTGGTTGCTGGTGAGGACGAGATTACGTTTCTCCGCGACAATCTCGAACGGAACCATTTCAAAGCTTACCTGGATGTCGGTCATCTTCGCGTATTCTTTCCATAGCATGACTTCATTCCAGTTGGGCGCGGTTGCAGCCGATTTTCCGGCAAAAATTTTCAACGAAATCGGTTCCTTCGTAATCGGAAAACCGGTCGCATTCAGATTCTGAACGGGAGTATCCGTCGTTTTCGGTTGCTCGTTCTGTCCGCTCTTATTGTTCGGAGTCGCATTGCAGCCGACAAGACCGGTCGCCAAAGTCAAGGACAGCATACCGGTGAACATTTTCCTTTTTTTCATAAGTGACTTACCTCCAGATGTTGTAGTTATCCCTTTATAGCGCCTATAAAAATCCCTTTAACGAAATATTTTTGCAAAAAGGGGTATAAAAGGAGCACAGGCAAATTGGCAGCGATGACTGCGGCGTATTTGACCGATTCCGCGTTCAGAAGTTGCTTCATCAAGGAATCGTCCCCAAGCGACACCATATCCTGCAAATCGTTTTGAACCAGTATTTCCCTCAATAAAAGCTGCAAAGGATACATCGTGCGGTTATTCAAATAAAGCATCGCATTAAAATAAGCATTCCAATGCGCTACGCTGTAAAAAAGAATCATGACGGCAACAATGGGCATGGACAGAGGCAGTACGACTCTCCACAGCAGCTTGAGATTGCTGCACCCGTCAATGGAAGCGGCTTCCTGCACCTCGGCGGGTATGGTTGTTTGAAAATAAGTTCTCATAATGATCACATTGACAACCGAAACGGCGTTAGGGAGAAGCATCGCCCAGATCGTATTAATCATGCCGAGATCCCGGATCAGCAAATAAGTCGGAATCATGCCTCCGCTAAAAAACATGGTGAACAACAGGAATGCGGTTATGGTCTGCCGACCCTTGAAATCTTTTCGCGACAACGGATAAGCCGCGCATATGGTTAACACCAAGTTGATCGCGGTACCGGTTACGGTATAGAAGACCGTATTGATAAAGCCCCGCTGCAGTTCCGTATTTTTCAATATCTTTTCATAGCCTGCAAAATGGACGCCCTTGGGCATCAGCAATACCTCTCCCGTCACTACGGACTGCGGGTTGCTTATGGAAGCGATGATGATAAAAAACAAAGGGTATAACACGATCAATGCAACAAAACTGAGTACGATCGTAATGGACAGGTTGAAAAGCTTGTCTTCTCGCCAGATGCCGTACAAAGTATATCCTCCCTTTCTTACCATAAACCCGTATGATTCAGTCTTCTTACAGCCGAATTGGCAACAACCAGCAGAAACAAGTTAATGAAGGAATTGAACAACCCGACGGCGGTTGAAAAGCTGAATTGCCCTTCCACAATGCCGGTCCTGTATACATAAGTAGAAATGATATCAGACGCTTCCATATTCAATGGATTTTGCATCAGAAAGGCCTTCTCGAACCCGATGCCCATAATCGTGCCGATTTGCAGCATCAGCAGGACGACAATGGTCGGCATAATTCCCGGCAAATTGACATGCCGGATGCGCTGCAGACGGGTCGCTCCGTCTATTCGGGCGGCTTCATGGAGCTGAGGATCGATTCCGGCCAGGGCAGCCAAATAAATAATGGAACTCCATCCCATGTTCTGCCATACGCCCGAGAAGACGTATATCGTTTTAAACCAGGCAGATTCGGTCATGAACGAAATCGGACCGACTCCCACATATTGCAGTAAAATATTGACCACCCCGTTTTGGGGCGACAGGAAGATCATAATCATCCCGACGAGGACGACCGTGGACAAGAAGTGTGGGGCGTATGTCACGGTTTGCACAAAGCTTTTGAAATACTTGTTTTTTACCTCGTTGATGCAAAGTGCCAGAATGATCGGGACCGGAAAGCCGACCACGAGCTGATAGAAGCTTATGCCAAGCGTATTTTTAAGCAGCCTCCCGAAATAATAGCCTTTCAAAAAGCGTTCGAAATGCTGGAAGCCGACCCAGGGACTTCCCCATATTCCCTTGTTGGCCACAAAATCTTTAAAAGCGATCAGCACGCCATACATGGGCGTATATTCGAATACGATAAAGTAGACGATAACCGGCAAAATCATTGCATATAAATCCCAGTTCGCTTTTATGCTTCTCCATAACTTGGACCGCACATAAGATTTACCGGTCTTTTTTGCGCGCAACCGTATTTCCCCCGTCGAGCTTTGCATACATTAACCCCTTACTGATAGTGAATTGGCCGAAGAAGCCCTTCCGATGCTTTGCAGCGAGTCCGTTCCCTACTGCAATTTCAACAGCTTGCGAGCGTTATTTCCGAATATGCCCTCGATCTCTTCCTCTCTGAAACGCAGTTCCCTGGCGATCCGAACTTGGTCTTGCAAATAACGATTGATAAAACCGCGCGGGAAGCCGTTCGAATCCGTCCCGAACACTATCCGTTCCGGTCCGATCAACTCGTAGGTTTTGCGGAACAACTGCTCCAGCGTCAATTCGTAAAGGGTCCACCGGACCCATTGGTTGGAGCCTGACGTATCCACATAAATATTCGGGCACCCCCAGCACAGATGCAGCAGCTCCTGGAAATATCCCGCGCCGAAGTGAGGAATGAGGAATGGAATGGTTGGGTATTCGGATGCCACATTGAAGATCGACAGCGGGTTTATGTTCAAATGCTGCACAATACCGCCCGTGTGCCCCAACAAGCCGAAATGGATTAATACCGGCAGCTGTCTTTCGGCCAAAAACTCCCAGACCGGCTTGAGCGAGCGATCGTGAAACGGGATTTGCACCATTGGGCCGAACAGCTTATATCCTCTCAGACCAAGCACATCCACCGCGCGCTCCAGTTCCTCTCTCGCATTCGGAGCTTCTATGGAATGATGGGCGAAGCCGGTAAATCGGTCCGGATTAGCCGAAATTTTTGATGCCAGATCGTCATTGTTCGCGGCAGTCAAAAAGTTAATTCCTCCGATATTGTGGCGATCCAGCGTCTCGATCCAGCGTTCCATGAGCGGCTTGCCCTCGCCCTCGGGGTCGGAGCCTTCCTTGGGAAAATCCCAGGTCAATCTCATGGTTTCCGCGCGTTCCCTGTTCTTCTTCACATGAATCTCGTTTGTCGACAAGAACGGCTGCGCATATGGCAAATGACCATGAATATCAAACACTTTAAAGCCGCTGGTGAACATAGGGAATATCCTCCTGTCCTGTCTCTGAATTGTCGCTCCCGTTCCGATGGCCGTTTCACCGACGTATGAATTCCCAAATAAAAAGACACCAACTTCAAGTCACTGCACCTGTATCAACAGGTCCAATGTCAGAAAAGTCCGTGTCCGGTAGTCCGGTTTATCCGACAATCCATTACCTTGTAATCCAATTGTTTTACTTTGTTTTTACGATCTTACACCTGGTTCGAATTGCTGTCAATCACGTTTTTCAATTCCCACTAATCCAATATGAACAGTTTACAAAATTCCGATTAGTCATTACAATATACAAAATGCGGCAGGGACCGGTTGCCCGGTCTGTCGCGAAGACAAGATCGTATGTAAAGGTGATGACGATGAGCGAAGCGAACCGAAGAATGATATTGAATCTAGTTTTAAGCAACGCGGGCTCTCACCGAGGAGCCTGGCGCCATCCGGATACCGAATTGGACTGCATTCATGATCTGAAGCATTTCCTGCGTCTGGCCCGCAAGGCAGAAGCAGCCCGACTGGACTCTCTGTTTATTGCGGACGGTTTGTCGATCGAAGTCAAGGCTGTCCAGCACGGACCGATCTTCGGCTTCGAGCCTCTGACTCTGCTTTCCTCCATTGCCGCCGTAACCGAGAGGATCGGCTTGATCGCCACCGTCTCCACCAGCTTCACCGAGCCATACAACCTGGCCCGGAGCTTCGCTTCTCTCGATCATATCAGCGGAGGACGCGCTGGATGGAATATGGTAACGACCGGGGTAGATCGCACGGCCGCCAACTTCGGACTGGAGCATCTGCCTTCTCATACCGAACGGTACGAGAAAGCCCGCGAATTCGCCGAGGTCGTGCTGAAATTGTGGAACAGTTGGGAGAAGGACTCGCTCGTACAGGACCGTGCTTCCGGCGTCTACGCCGATGCGGATAAAGTTCACGACATTCGCCACGAAGGAAAATACTTCTCCGTACGCGGCGCTCTGAATATTATGCGCTCTCCGCAGGGACGGCCACTGCTAGTTCAGGCCGGCTCCTCGGAGGAAGGCAAAGCTTTGGCCGCGCAATATGCGGAATTGATCTTTACGATTCAGAGGACGTTCGAGGAGGGCAGGCAATTCTACGACGATATCAAGTCCAGAACGGTACAGGCAGGCCGGTCGCCGGACAGCCTCAAAGTACTTCCCGGACTGCATGTCATCGTCGGAGCTACGGAAGAAGAGGCGAAGAAGAAGGCGGACCAATTGCGCGAGCTCACATCCGTTGAGCGCTCGCTCATGTCGATGTCCAATATGCTCGGCATCGATTTCTCCGCCTTCCCGCTGGACGCCCCGTTCCCCCAGCTGCCCGAACCGGGCGAAGCCAATGCCTATCAAACCTTTCACAGAATGATCAAAGCGGTTGTGGATCGCCAGCCGGTAACCATCCGTGAGGTTCTGGAGAAATACTGGGTCGGAACCGGAGAACTCAATATAGCGGGTACACCCGAACAGGTCGCAGATGTCATGGAATACTGGTTCCGAAATAGCGCCGCCGATGGCTTCAATGTCATGCCACAGCTGACCTTCGGGGACACGGACCTGTTTCTGGACCTTGTCGTCCCCGAGCTCCAGCGAAGAGGCCTGTTCCCCGAAACCTATACCGGACAGACGCTGCGTGAGAATCTCGGCTTGGAACCCATTTGAAGTCCTTGCTTGCTCCTCTTGCATGCTCTTGCTTCTTCGTCTTGTCCCATTCTTCGTCTTGTCCCGTTGACAACAGCTCAATATCGTGATAGCATTAACCATAACGTTTTATCCAAGTTATCTCATTGGATTACTATTATTTAACCCGGGCAGCAACAGTTTTGACCGGACAGCCGGAAAAGATATGACCGAACTCGCATTCGGTCATATCTTCTTTTTTTCCTTCCAGCCGCGTGGCTGTGAAGCAAATCCGCAGTCGACTTCAAAACTTTTAATTGTTCAGGGAGGAATGTCCGTGAAGCTCCGCCTATTACCCGTCCTGCTTCTTCTTGTGTGCTTAACCCTGCTGCTGTCGGCCTGCTCGGCAAAATCCGGGGAAATCCCGTCTGCCGCTGGCGCATCCGCTTCGCCGAATGCCGCCGGGAATCCGTCCGTTCCCCGCGAGCCGGTCAAGCTTTATTTTTACGTGAATGGCCCTACGCTGACCGATACGGAATTCAACCTGCTCATAGCCGGGCCGATCAACAAAAAGTATCCGCACATTACGCTCGAGCGCATCCAGCCCAAGGCGGGAGTTACGATCGAGGACGTCTTTACAACAACGACGCCCGATTTGTCGCTGATCATTAACCCACATCCGCTCATCCGGCTGAATGCCGCCGAGGATTTGCGGCCGTATATTCAAAAATACGGCTTTGACGAAAGCCGGCTGAAGCCGATTTTGTACGATCATATTAAAGAATTCAGCAAAAATGGGGAAATTGTCGCCATTCCGTTCAATTCGAATCAGGCCGTCCTATACTACAACAAGGATATCTTCGATAAATTCGGCATCGAATACCCTCCTGCAGGCAAGCAGCTTTCCTACGAGCAGCTGCTGGAGCTGGGCCGCAAGCTGACCCGGACGGTCGGCGGCACGAACTATATTGGCTTCGAGCCGAATGGCGCTTCCGATCTGATGCGACTGCTGCAGCTCCCGCTGCTGGAACCGGATACGGGAAAATCTTTGCTGCTGGAACGTCCCGAATGGACGAAAATATACGAATTTCTGCAAAAGGTGTACGAAACTCCCGGCTTTATCGGCGCCAACCGGGTATACAACCACGGCCGGGATGCCTTCATGAAGGACCAAAGGGTCGCGCTGCGCGTCGCGAATCTGGCCAACATGGTCGGTCCGCTGGAGGAGCTGCGGCAGGGAGGCGTCGAATTCAACTGGGATATCGCGCCAAGCCCGAATTTCGCGGACCAGCTTCCGAAAGCGCGCGAGGCTCAGGTACATTCCTTTGTCATTACGAAGACGAGCAAGCACAAGGAAGAAGCGTTTCTCGGCATCAAGGAAATATTGACCGACGAGGTGCAACTGCTTCTGTCCCGCAACGCCAGAGTTCCGGCCGTCCTCAACCCGGATCTGGAGAAGCAATTCGGTGCGGAAATACCGGTCCTGAAAGGAAAACGGATTGAAGACACTTTCGTCGGCCAGCAGTTGAAAAACCATCGCATTCACGAATACGAGGACAAGGTGACCTCCATTTTGACGGAAGCGTCGGACGATATCGCTCTGAACGGCGCCGATGTCCGTTCCGCGCTCCGCAAAGCATCGGAAAAAGTCGATAAAGCTGTGGAAACGCTTAAAAACCTCAATTAATGTAAAATCCGAAAAAGGAACGGTGAACAAACAATGTCCAAGCAACAGCGCCAGGTCCATATTAATGCGTTTATTTCGGCCACCGGCCACCACGAAGCGTCGTGGAGACATCCGGATTCCGAGCCTCGGCTCGGTCTTGACGTCCGCTATTACAAGAAGCTCGCCCAATTGGCAGAGAAAGGGCTGTTCGACTCGCTGTTTCTGGCCGACGGCTATTACGGACGCACCGCCAACAAGCTGGAGCCGTTTACATTGCTGTCGGCTCTGGCCATGGTGACGGAACATATCGGCTTGATCGCCACCGTCGGTACAACCTACAACGATCCGTTCCATATCGCCCGCAAATTCGCTTCGCTCGATTATATCAGCGCGGGACGGGCCGGATGGAATATCGTGACGACCGGAACGGAAGAAACGGCCGGCAATTTCGGCTACGTCAAGCATCCCGAGCATCGGCTTCGCTACGAAATCGCCGAGGAATTCGTCGAAGCGGCGAAACAATTATGGGACAGTTGGGAAGACGACGCGGCCATTTACGACAAAAGCTCGGGTGTCAGCATCATCCCCGAGAAAGTCGTTGAGATTCATTTCAAAGGCAGCACCTATTCGATTCAAGGGCCTCTAAACATCCCGAGGCCGCCGCAGGGCTACCCGGTACTGGTGCAGGCCGGATCGTCGGAAAGCGGTCGGGAGCTGGCGGCCAAAACCGCCGAGGTTGTCTTTACGGCTCATCAGACGATTCAAGAATCGCAAAGCTTCTATGCCGATGTAAAGTCCAGACTGCCCAAGTACGGGAGAAACAGCGAGCATCTGCTCATATTGCCCGGCCTCAGCCCGATCCTTGCGGATACCGAAGCCGAAGCGAGAGACATCGAAGAGGAGCTGAATGGGCTGATCAACGAGAAGCGGGCGATCAGTAGCCTGTCCGGAAGACTGGGCGTCGATCTGACCGATTACGATCCGGATGGCCCGATCCCGTATGACAAGTTACCCGGCATCGATGCGGTCAATGGCCGTAAAGGGCGTTACCAGCTCGTCGTCGACTTGGCTCAAAGGGAAAGCTTGACGATACGTCAAATTACCCGAAGGCTGGCCGGGGCACGCGGGCATGTGACATTTACGGGGACGCCCCTGCAATTGGCCGACCTGATCGAACGGTGGATCGCCAGCCACGGAGCGGACGGGTTCAATCTGATGCCGCAACTGTATCCGAGCGGCCTGCAAGCGTTCGTCGAGAAAGTGGTTCCGGAGCTGCAAAACAGAGGCCTGTTCCGCGAACGTTACGAAGGAACGACTTTACGCGAAAATCTCGGGCTGGCAAGACCAGTCAACGCGCGAGTCGCCACTGCTTCCCGTTCCGGTCCCGCCGTCGTATAAAGCTTGCTTTCGATCCTGCTTGTTCTCGCAATATATTCGCAGCAGCGGATCCAGAAAAACTCGGTCATTCTGTCTTATTGTCTCCTCGAGATTGCTCATAGACTGTTGAGAAAGTAAACGTAAATTTCCCCCCACTCCTTTTAATCGGTTCTGTTCTCTTTTGATTTTCTCAACAATCCGTGCCCCTCCCGGGGCTTTTTTTGGTCTTATCTAAGTCGAAGTAGTGTTTATCCTTGACTACTTTCTAATAATACTTGCCACCGCTAAAGCGATGAAGTGGAGTGTATCTTTTGTTACTCCACGACAACGATGAAATTTCTGAATCAATAAAAAAGCCTGATTCCTCAAGCTTTTTCGGAACAAGCTTTCCATTCGATTTGGTGTCATTGGACAGGTCCGGGCAGCATCCGAGCTCCCGGGTGGTCCCTTTCCGTTTCCTACCCGTTATGGCGGGCCAGCGAGTCGCGCAGACCGCTGCCGATATAGTTGATCGCAAGCACGGTCACCATAATGACGATACCGGGCGGCAACCAGAGCCAGGGCCGTTCCGTCAGTACGGACAATGACTGCGCATCCGACAGCATGCCTCCCCAACTGACATGTGGGGGCCCGATGCCCATGCCCAGAAAGCTGAGGCTCGCCTCACTGAGTATGGCGGCGGATACGCCGTAAGTCGCGTTGACGACAATCGGGCCGATCGCATTGGGCAGCGCGTGCACAAACAACAATCTAGGCGCGGACAAGCCAAGCACAACACCGGCCTTCATATATTCCTGCTGCTTGATCACCAGCACTTGCCCGCGAACGAGCCGCGCCAGATCGGGCCAGGAAAAAAACGCCAACACTAAAATGACGGTCGTCAAGCCGGAGCCCATCGTCGCAATGACCACGAGCACAACGAGAAGCGTAGGAAACGCAATGAACACATCGGTCACACGCATCATCAGCATATCCAGCCAGCCCCCGTAATAGGCGCTCACCAAACCGATCAGCGTACCGAGAACAACCGAAATCGCCATGGTGACAAACCCGACCGCCAACGACACCCGGGCTGCGTAAATAATCCGACTCAGCACATCTCTTCCCAGTTGATCGGTCCCGAGCCAATGCTCTCCGTCGGGCGCAGCGTTGAAGCTCCCCGTCATCTCCTCGGGACTGTACGGAGCGAGCCATGGAGCCAACAGCGCGATTGCGATCAATAACGCGACTGTTGCCAGACCAGCAACGGCAAGCCGCCGCTGCAGCAGCTTGCGCCACAGCGGCACGGAACCGGCATGCTCGTCGACCTGTTCGGCCGTAGACGGAGGCGCGCCGGTCTCGGACGTTGCCGGATTTTCCGGCGCGAGCCGCTCTTGCGGGGCGGCTTCGAATGCCTCGCCACCAAGTCCATTCGGCTTATTCCCCAACATGGTATCGCTCCTTTATTCCAATTTAATTCTGGGGTCAGCCGCCGTATATGCCAGATCGGCAAGCAGATTGGCGGCCAGCACAATGGCGGCGGCAACCAGATTTAGCCCCATCAACGTCGGATAGTCGCGCGCCATAAGCGCCTGTATCGTCAGTTGACCGACGCCCGGCCATTGAAAAATTTGTTCGATAATGATGCTGCCTCCGAGCAGATGAGGAACCTCCGCGCTCACAACCGTAATAAGCGGGATCAGCGCATTACGCAGCAAATACCAGTTCAGCACCCTCCAGGGATGCAGCCCTTTCGAACGAGCGGTGCGCATATAGTCCTGGGCGAGCACATCCAAAACGGCGGAGCGGATATACAGCAGTAGTTTGCCCGCAATCAACGTCCCTAGCACGACGACCGGAAGGATAAGATGCTTCAGACTGTCTGTCCAACCGCGGTCGCCGCCAAGGGAATACATGCCGCCGCTCGGAAGCCAGTCCAGCACGTTGGCAAACAGATAGATCAAGGCGAGCGCCAGAAAAAAACGGGGAATCGAAGTGTTGGCAAAAGCGAGTCCGGTCAAGACATGATCCAGCCGGCTGCCGGGACGAAGCGCGCACCAGATTCCCGCCGGGATGGCGAGCAGCAAGCCCAACAGAAGCGACAGGCCCGACAGCAGCAAAGTAGGCTTTAACCGTTCGGCAATCATTTCCGAGACAGGTGCGCTCGTGCTCAGCGAATAGCCGAGCTCCCCCTGCAGGAGACCGGATAGCCATTTGGCGTACTGGACCGGAGCCGGGTCGTTTAAGCCAAGCTGTTCCTTCTTGTACTCCACCGTTTCCTGGGGAGCGGATGGATCAACGAGCATATCGACCGGATTGCCGGGGGCAAGATGCATAATGGCAAAATTCAAAATCGTCACGCCCAACAGGACCGCAAGGGCGATGCCAAGCCGGCGGAGCGAATAACGGACCAAGTCGATCATCCTCTCGAATCAGGCAAGCGGATAATGGCATGCCGCTGCGTGCGGCTGCCCTTCCGGCAGTTGCGGTTCTTCCGCGCGGCATCGTTCCTGAGCGAACGGGCAGCGGGTGTGAAACCGGCACCCCGACGGCGGATTCAGCAAATTGGGGACTTCTCCGGCAATCGGCGTACGGGGACGTTCGCGCAGCAGCGGATCGGCGGGCGGATGCGCCCGCAGCAAAATACGAGTATACGGATGTTTGGGACGAAGGAATAGTTCCTTGCGGTCGCCGACCTCCACCAGCCGGCCCAAGTACATCACCGCCACTCGCGTGCTGATATAGTTGACCGCGCCGATGCCGTGCGAAATGAACAGGTAAGTCAGCTTCAGTTCCCGCTGCAAATCGGCCATCAAATTCAGCACCTGAGCCTGAATCGACACGTCGAGCGCGGATACCGGCTCATCGCACACGATTAGCTTCGGCTCAAAGGCGATTGCCCGCGCGATGCCCAGCCGCTGCCGCTGTCCGCCGGAAAACTCGTGCGGCAATCGCTGCATACTTGCTCTGGGGAGGCCGACCATATCGAGCAGCTTCGCGACTTTTCCGGGGATGTCCGTCCTCGGCGCAAGCCGGTGAACCACGTATGGCTCCGCCAACGTATCCAGTACCGTTCGGCGCGGATTAAGCGATGTATAAGGATCTTGGAAAATCATTTGCAATCGGGTGCGAAACGGCCTCATTTCGCGTTGCCCCAACGTCGTAATGTCCCGACCCTCGAAGATCAATCGGCCGGTATGCGGACGCTCCAGACGTACGATGGTCCGGCCCAGCGTCGACTTCCCGCAGCCGGACTCCCCCACCAAACCGAGCGTCTCGCCGGTATAGACATTCAGGCTGACGCGGTCGACCGCCCGCAGCAACGTTTTTTTGCCAAGCAGCCTTTTGCCCTTTACCGGGTATGCGGCGGTAATCTGCTCCAGCTTCAGCAGCGGTTCGACCGCGGCTTCCGACTCGCTCATCGTTGCTCCCCCTTCAATGCGGCATACCCTGCCATATCGACCGCATGGCAGCGCACGGCGTGACCGTCCGTCCCCCGCTGCAGCTCCGGCTCCTCGATACGGCACCGTTCGCTGGCCAATGGGCAACGGGGATGGAACCGGCAGCCGGTCGGCAGATGGCTCAACGCCGGAACCGCTCCCGGAATCGCCTCGAGTTGGCTGGAATCACGCCCCGGGATCACCTCGGGGACGGATCGCAGCAATCCTTGCGTATACGGATGCAGAGGCGCTCGAAACAACTCGAACACATCGGCCTGTTCCACGATTTGGCCGGCGTACATAACTAGCACCCGGTCCGCCATATCGGCGACGACGCCCAAATCATGGGTAATGAGCATAATCGCCGTACCCTTGTGCTGCAGCTCGCGCAACAGCAGCAATATTTGTTCCTGTATCGTCACATCCAGCGCGGTTGTCGGCTCGTCGGCGATCAGCACCTGCGGCTCGCAAGCCATAGCCATCGCAATCATGACCCGCTGCCTCATTCCGCCAGACAGCATATGCGGATACGAGCGCATGATCTCACGGGCGCGGGCGATGTTGACCCGTTTCAGCAGTTCCTCCGCATAACGCGCCGCCTCCTTGCGTCCCTGCCCCAGGTGCCGACGCAAACCTTCCGTAAACTGGGCCCCGATGCTGAGCACCGGATTCAGCGCATGCAGCGGCTCCTGAAACACCATTGCTAGCTCGTTCCCGCGCCGTTTGCGCAGCTCCCGCTCGGGGAGCTTGGTCAGATCGGTTCCCCCGAGCCGCACCTCGCCTTGGCGAATCCGGCCACTGCCGCTGAGCAACTGCATGATGGACAGGCTGGCCGCGCTTTTGCCGCAGCCGGATTCCCCGACCAGAGCGACAATTTCCCCCTGCGCCAAATCCAGCGAAATCCGGTCGACCGCCACAACCTCGCGCTTGCCCGATCCGAATACGGTCTGAAGTTCGCGAACCTCCAAAATCGCTCCCATGTCGCCTTAACGAAGAAAGGCTCGCAGAATGTCCAGAATCCCTGCCTTCTCTTCATCCAGCGTGGACGGGCGCTGATGCTTCAGATAGGCAAAGTAAGCTTTGCGTACGGGGGTATCCAACTGCTGAGGGGGAATCCCGCGGCCTTCGTACTCCGGATGCTCGTCCCAAAACTGCTCCGACCATTTGCGATTGTAGGATGTAATGACTTCCGGCCGTTCGATGAATACACCCAACTGGTCGCCGGAATCGGCAAAGAAAATATAAGTCGGAATGCGGCTTTTTCCGTCCGCATGCGGATAAGCTGCAGCGATATCCAGATTGTCCGGGTCCCGATTGACGATATGCAGCCTCAGATTGCCCGTCTCGTCGGCGATTTTCCCGAAAAGCGGCAGATTGGATACGGCATCCCCGCACCAGTCCTGCGCGAGCACAAGAACATCAATCGGCTGTTTCAGGGAACCAAAAAACGCTTTTTCCTCCTCCGTAAGCGTATAGCCGTTATAGTTGGAGTGCAACAAATCCCGATTCAATTCCGCACGCTCCACAAATGTGTGAAAATCGACGCCTTCGCGGAAGGCGCGTTCACGGCGTTCCTTGCTGATTGCCGGCTGATGCACGGAGCTCATTGGCCATCTTCCTCTCCTATCAGTCTATCTTGCTCTCGTTACTGCCTCACAAAGTGACGGCTTGCGGGTATGTCAAGCCCCAACTGCCCGCGCAGCGTGTCGGCCTCGTATTCCTCCCGGTATAGTCCGCGCCGCTGCAGCACCGGCACCACATGCTCGATAAAATCGTCCAATCCGGTCGGATACGGCGGCCAAATAAAAAATCCGTCGGCGCCTTCCCCTTCCAGCCACGCTTCTATCCGGTCGGCCAACTGCTCTCCGGTGCCGACAAACTCTTTGCTGGGCGCTCCGTACCGGAAAGCCGTCTGGCGCAAAGTCAGCTTTTCCTCGCGCGCCACCCGCTTGATCCGGTCGGACATATACCGGTAGCGATTGCCGCCTTCATCGCCCAACTCCGGGAACGGGCCGTCCGGGTCATACTGCGTAAAATCGATGGCTGGGAAGAACAGTTTCAGTTCCTGCAGCGCATCGGCCAAAGAGATATAGGAGACGACCTGTTCATATTTTTGCCATGCCTCTTCCTCGGTCCTACCGACAAACGGGTGCAGTCCAGGGAAAATCAACAATTGATCGGGTTCGCGGCCATACGCGGCCATACGCCCTTTCAAATCGCGATAAAACAATCGGGCTTCCTCCAGGGATTCCGGCGTCGTGTAGACCGCATCGGCACTCTCCGCAGCAAACGCTTTGCCCGTCTCGGACCCGCCCGCTTGGAAAATAACCGGCTCCCCCTGCTTGGAACGGGAAATGTTCAATGGTCCTTTCACAGAGAAAAACTCGCCGCGATAGTTCAGCTCATGCAGCTTCCGCGGATCAAAAAACACGCCGCGCTCCTTATCGTACACAAAGGCGTCTTCTTCCCATGAGCTCCACAATCCCTGCACGACCTCCAGATGCTCCCGCGCTCTGCGGTAGCGCACCGCATGCTCGTAATGGCTTTCCCTGCCGAAGTTTTGCGATGCCCCTTCCTGTCCGGTCGTAACGACGTTCCAGCCGGCGCGTCCGCCGCTCAGCAGGTCGAGCGAAGCCAACTGCCGGGCGACGTTGTACGGCTCTGTGTACGAGGTTGAGATCGTGCCGACCAGACCGATCCGTTTCGTAACGGCAGCCAGAGCGGAAAGCAGCGTCAGCGGTTCAAAGGAATTCAGCGCTTTCGGCGTCGATTTTTCGTTTACATAGACGCCGTCGGCGAAAAACACAAAATCAAATTTGGCAGCTTCCGCCAGTTGTACTTGCCGAACATGGTTCGGCAAGTCAATATTGCCGTCCGGAGCGACTTCAGGCTGCCTCCATGCCGTACGATAATGGCCGACTCCAAACACCCGAGCGCCAAGTCGAAGTTTTCGCTGCTTGCTCATCGATGTGTCCCTCCCGTGCTGATCAGTTCGACAAATCCCATTCGTAGATATTGTTGTACATGCCAAACGATTTAGGCTTTCCTACCTTTACTTTCTTGGATACGGGCATGAAATCTTTGGCCGAATATACGCCCAGCGTCGGCAAATCCCGCAGCAGCAGTTCCTGCACCTTGTTGTAAATCGCTTTTTGCTTGATCGGATCGACCTCCCGTTCTCCTTCGGCGATCAGTTGGTCCATCTCCGGATTCGAATAGTTGAACCAGTTGTTGCCTCCCCCGGTGTTGTACCAGTTAGAGAAATAAAAGCTGGGATCGACTGTCGTGGAACGGCTGAATATCGCCATCTCATAGTCCACTTTTTTGATCTTTTGCAGCATGGTGGCGAAGTCGAACTTCTGCAGGTTGACTTTCAGACCGACCGCCTGCAAGTTTTGGGCTACGATTTCGGCGGCTAGCTCGCGCCCCTTGTCATTGGTCGGCACGTAAAACGACAACGGCCGGTTCATATCCCAACCCGACTCTGCCAGCAGCTGTTTCGCTTTCTCCGGATTGTATTCGAATGTCGGTTGCGAGCTGTTGTAGTTGGGGTGGTTGGAAGGTACGACTCCGTCGACGATTTCCGCCTGGCCCTGGAACAGCTTGTCCACAATCATTTTCCTGTTAAGCGCGTAAGGAATCGCCTGTCTGACTTTCAACGGCACCGCCTTGACGTTAAAAATGAGCTGATTGGCATTCGACGGCTCCCCGACGTCCACCGCTAGGCCGTTCAAGCTTTTCAGCCGGTCAAAGTCGGCGATCGGAATGACGCCCCCATTTGAATTCATATGCAGTTCGCCGGTTTCCAGTTGACCGACCAGATTGGCCGCAGGCACGATTTTCACAAACACCTTGTCCACCTTGGGGATGCCGCGGTAATAATGCTCATTGCGCGCAAATTCCAGGTAAGCCCCTTTTTTGAACGCCACGAATCGGAAGGCGCCAGTCGTCACATTCGGGTTCTGAAAGTAAGGATGGACATTCATTTGCTCCGGCGCGACATCTTTCAGCACATGCTTCGGAATAAAGTGCAGCCTGGCGGCGAACCGGTCCTGGATCACGATTCGGTTTATCGGCTGCTTCGTGCGGATCGAGAACGTGCGGGCGTCAATGATCTTCAACCCGCTTATTTCCGTCTGTCCCTCCTCTAGCTTGCCTGCCTGGTTGACGCCCTCTAAAAAATTGAAGTTGTGGTATGTATCCACCTTCGCGTGCAATGCCGTTTGCAGCGTGAATGCAACATCCTCGGTCGTAAACGGAGTTCCGTCATTCCAGGCCGCCTTCGGATTCAGCTTGAACACGAACGTCTGATTGTCCGTCGTCTCCATCGACTCAGCCAGCTTGGGCGAAAACGAATAGCTGTCATCCATGTCGAACAGCGCATCGTTAAAAATGCCGTTGATCACATAAGCGACATTGCCGCCGATCGGATTGATCGGGTTGACCGTGCCTGGCTCGCTGACCGTACCGATAAAAAGGACTTTGTCCTTCGTGCCGCCCGACGCGGCTCCCGAGTCTGCCGGCGCTTCCGCCGAACCGGTTGGCGATTCGTTCCCTCCGCAAGCCCCAAGAACCAGCAGCGCCAGCAGCGCCGCGGCCAACCTCCACCATGCATAAGCTCGTTTCATGCCTTTTCTTTCGCCTCCTGATGTCTAATTGGGATATATGCGGACGTATCCCGTTCCGCCTTCGCTTCGAATCGACTTTACCTTCCCTCTCTGTACGGCGTGATGCAATCTGGCGATCGTCTCGCCCAAGTAAAACCGCAGCTGCAGCACAGAGACCGCCTGTCCGAATACGCGCTGGGACAACTCGTATGCATCGACTGCCTCGGTGCCGAGCGACTGCTCGATCTTCTCCTGCCGCTCGCTATGGAGCTTACGCAGTGCGACCAATCTCTCGGAAAATGCGCTGAACGGATTTTGATGGCCAGGCAAGGCGAGCCGTACCGGCAAACTTTCCACCTGCTCCAAACTAGCCGTGAAACTGGCGATCGGATCAACATCGTATCCTGGCACATAGCTGACGTTGGGCAACGATTCCGGCAGCACCAGGTCGCCGCACAACAATACCCCCGACTCCTCTCCGTACAAACTGACATGTCCGGCCGCATGCCCCGGTGTGTCTATTGCTTCGAAAGAACGGTCACCGATCCGCAGTCGCTCGCCGAGCGACAGTTCGGTAACCGTCGGTCGCGGCTCGACGCCTGCAGTACCCGCTGCAAAATGGTCCAGCACCTCATGCAGTCGCGATTGCGGCAAACCGTGCTCGCCGAACAGCGCCGCGATACGGGCGGCCAGCGGGCGGCCCGGTCCCCACAATCCGTCCGCCTGTTCGTTGCCGGCGCGGGTCATACGTACCGGTGCTCCAGAATGCTGCTGCAGCCACCCCGCAAGTCCATAATGATCGGGATGATGATGCGTCAGCACAATTTGACCAATATCCGTATACTGATAGCCAAACCGTTCGCATACCTGATGCCAAATGGCAATGGCCGCTTCCGAACGGGGGCCGGGATCGATTACGGTAAGCCCTTCTTTGCCCTGGATCAAATAGCTGTTGATCCAGGGCAGCGGTTGTCCCAACGGAAGGCGGACCTGAATAATGCCATCCGGATACTCCGTCCATAAAGTCATTGCGCCACCTCCTATTTAGTTTGAATTCCAACTAATTGAGTGTAAAAACATAACCGAATGATCGCCAACCGCATGATGTGCGGGAGTCGTTTTGCTCCGGTTATTTCGATTTGATTGGGTCGTTTCAATCCATCACCGTTAATTCCGATAGATTAAGAAGGATATAGTGGATATTGAGATATTACTCCGGTTTTTCTTTCTTGTCAAGCCCCCCGCTTGCCGGTTCGTAAACTTGAATGACCTTCCGAAGCAGTTCTCTTAATAATACGGACTCCTTCTCGTTCAAATTTTGGCTGGCGCGGCGTTTCACCTGATCGGCGATTTCGGCAGAGCACGATACAAGCGTCCGTCCCAAATCCGTTAAAAAAATTCGTTTGCGGCGCCCATCGGTCCGATCTTCTCGTCGAATTACCCATTCCCGCGCGACCATGCCGTTGATTAGGCTGGTTACGCTCGACTTGTCAATAAATAACTGCAGCTCCAATTCGGAATTGGTTAGTCCCTCCTGAACCGACAACGCCCGCAGCGCCTGTGCCTGTTGCGGCGTCATCTGCAGCGGCCGCAAGTTTACCTCGATTTCCCTGCGGATCGATTTGTTGGCCAGCTTGATCAGGAGCGCTGAATCTTCTTCCTCTTCCCAAGGAAACCGCCCGGGCAATACGTCTCTTCGCACAAATCTCCCATCCTTTCTTCCAAAAGCTTCTCTCATTATAGCGACAGATGGCACTAAAAGCACGAATTGTTTGTACGTTCGCGCCTCTGATGCCACGGTCAATGAAAGTGGTCGGACCGGGACGATGCTATTTGACCAGTTGCCCTTTCCATCGGGCGGCTACTGCAATAGATTCACTTCGCTCTATCGCTGTATAATTCCTGAATTCCGCTTATAGTGCAGACGCTTTAATCGTGACCCCCGCGGATATTTCGCGAAAAGAAAAAAATGCTCCGTCCCTTCTCTCCACGTAGTCTAGGAAATGATCCTAGATGGAAGCTCGAGGCATATCTATACGGAACAATGGCAGCAAAAGCTCTCCGACCCGTTCAGCCTCCTCCAGATGTGGAAATCCCGAAAGGATGAAATGATTGACGCCCGCGTCCATATATTCCTCCAGACCTTGTTTCACTTGCTCCGGGGTACCGACAACTGCCGTTCCCGCTCCTTTGCGAACTCTCCCGATGCCAGCCCATTTGTATTTGCCGAATCGGAAGTCGCCGTGCAGCAGCCCGTTCATCCTTCTTTGCGCCTCGGAGTCGGTTTCCCGGTAGTAGTTCTTCATGCGCGACTCCACTTCCGGATCGATCATGGATACGAGCTTTTCCGCGGCTTCCCATGCTTCGTGTTCCGTATCGCGAACGATAACATGGATGCGGATCCCGAATTCGAGCGTCCGTCCGTAGGAGGCGGCCCGGCGGCGCACATCCTCGATTTGGGCGCGTACCTGCTCGATCGGTTCCCCCCATTGCAAATATACGTTGCCGAACCGGGCCGTGATGTCTTTCGCGGCATCCGAAGATCCTCCGAAATAAATCGGTATTTTGCTTTGCCGGTTCGGCGGCACGAGCGTACCGTCCTTGATCGAGTAATGGGTGCCTTCGTAGTCGATGCCGCGTTGCTCCCAAAGCTTGTTCATCACTTGCAAAAAGTCTCGCGCCCGTTCATACCGCTCGTCGTGCGGAATGAAATCGCCGTCTTGCCCGAGCTCATGCGGCGATCCTCCGGTCACGATATTGATGTCGATTCGGCCGTCGCTGAACTGGTCGAGCGTCGATGCCATTTTGGCGGACAAGGAAGGAGCGATAAAGCCGGGTCGAATCGCGATCAAGGGACGTATATGCTTCGTATGATGAATGAGCGCCGATCCGACCATCCACGAATCGAGATAGGGCGTGCCGACCGGCACGAGTATGCCGCAGAATCCGGCTTTTTCGGCCGTTTGGGCGATGCGGATCAAATAGTCGAGATTCGGCTCTCGCTCCGGCTTCTTAAGACCGATAAACGAGCCGTCGCCATTAGTGGGCGTAAACCAGGAAAAATGGACATCCATCGTTGATTCCTCCTTAATTGGGATAAACGCAACTTTCCGCCTGGAACTCAATACCGAGCGACGATCATTTTCTTGCGCGTATAAAATTCGATTCCGTCTTTTCCGTTTGCATGCAAGTCGCCGTAAAACGATTTTTTGTATCCCGAAAACGGAAAAAAGGCCATCGGCGCCGGTACCCCGACATTAATGCCGATCATGCCGGCATCGATCGTTTCCCGAAACTCCCGAATCGCTTTTGCGCTGTTCGTATACAGACATGCCCCGTTGGCAAATTCCGAACGGTTGGCGATGCCGATCGCCTCGTTCAGATCGTTGGCACGCACGACGGACAATACGGGCGCAAACAGTTCTTCATTCCCTATTTTTTGTCCCGGCTTTACATGATCGAAGATTGTAGGCCCGAGAAAATGCCCTTCCGATCGCGCGGCAGGATGGTCGCGGCCGTCCAGCAGCAGCTCGGCCCCTTCCAGTTTCCCTTCGGCTATATAATCGACGGTTCGTTGTTTATGCGAGTCGCGTATGACGGGTCCCAGAAACGTGGAAGGATCTGCCCCGTTTCCGACGGACAGACGCTTCGCCGTCGACGTCAACCGTTCGACCAGCGCATCGGCCGAATCTCCGACCGCGATGACGACCGAGCACGCCATGCATCTTTCGCCGGCCGATCCGAACGCGGCGTTCGTAATTTCTTTAATGGCGAGCTCCATATCCGCATCCGGCAAAACGATAGAGTGGTTTTTGGCGCCGCCGAGCGCTTGGACGCGTTTCCCGTGCGCAGCCGCGGTTCGGTATACGTATTCGGCAACGGGCTGGGAACCGACGAACGAAACGGCCTTTACGCCGGCGTTTTCCAGAAGCGCGTTCACGGCATCCGCCCCGCCATGTACGATATTGAATACGCCGTCGGGCACGCCGGCCTGCTGCAAAAGTTCCGCCAACCGGCAAGCGAGCAACGGCGTCCGTTCCGAAGGTTTGAGCACGAACGTATTGCCGCATACGAGAGCGAGCGGGAACATCCAGCACGGTACCATCATCGGAAAGTTGAACGGCGTAATCCCTGCGACTACGCCAAGCGGATACCGGTACATGGCCGATTCCAGTCCCGACGCAATGTCCGGAAGGACGCTTCCCATCATATGCGTAGGCGCGCCCGAGGCGAATTCGACGCATTCGATCCCCCGCTGCACTTCGCCGTACGCTTCCGCATAACTTTTTCCGTTTTCCCGGGTGATCAGCCGCGCCAGTTCCTCCCAGTTTTCAACCAGCAGCTGCTGGTAACGGAACATGAACCGGGCTCGCTTCGGCACCGGAACGCTGCGCCACTCCGAATAGGCTTCGCTTGCCGCTCGTACTGCGCGGTCGACGTCATATTTTTCGGAGATAGGTACGTAAGCGATCGTCTCGCCGGTCGCCGGGTTTTCCACCGCCTGCACGTTCTCCGACGAGGCGGGTTGCCACGTTCCGCCGATCCAATTATGCAAGAGGTCCGCTTCGATCGCCATACAAAATCATTCCCTTCGGTTTCCATAAGATTTGTCGCCATCGACGATTGTCGACAAACCATCCGTGACAAGGCATTCTTTCTAAGAATAACGAATCCCGGAAACGATAACTATGGCCGATTCAGCACAAATATATCATTTTTTGTTCTAATATGAGCTCCGCGAAAAATAGAAGAAATAGCCATATGTTCTACTATCATCGCACTCGGACATACGGTTAACCGGGCGGATAGTCATATATCCCGCAGCAAAAACCCCTTATTTCCAGGGGCTTTTGCAGGCGGGCAAAGGCTTTACGTTCGGGCAGTCGCTGCGCATCTCATGGTGGGCGCCTGTCGAGGAAGCCTCAAGGATGCCGTGCATCGCTTCCAGTACGTGGTAACCGAGTTCTCCGCTCGCCCGGTGCATCGTGCCGCCGCTTATCGCGTCGACCATATCGGCGAGCCCCAACCCCCTCCCGTTGTCGGCGTGATCGTGCGTCAGCGGCATTTCCTCCCATTCGTCAGCGCCCGGTTTTCGCAAAAGCACCGGACCTCCGAATCGGTTCGGGTCCGGCACCCGAAGCGTTCCTTCGCTCCCGTATATTTCGATACGCGGGAGATCGGAGCCTCCCTTGATGTCGAAGCTGGTGATCAGCGTACCGACGGCCCCGCTCCGGAAGTCCAATACGCCCGCAATATGCGTCGGCGTCCGCACCCGGATGACGGTGCCGTACTTGGGCGCGCTCGTTACGGTCCGCTCCGGGAAGCTGACGGCTGCCGATCCCGTCACTCTGCGAATCGGGCCCAATAAATGGATGTACGCGCTCAAATAGTACGGCCCCATATCGAACAGAGGACCGGCGCCTTCCTCGAAGAAGAACGCCGGATCCGGGTGCCACCGCTCCGGTCCCGCTCCCATCATGAAAGCGGTGGCGGCGACCGGGGTTCCGATCGCACCGTCGTCGATCAACTTGCGGCACGTTTGGATACCCGCGCCGAGAAACGTATCCGGCGCACAGCCGACGCGAAGTCCCTTCCGATTAGCCAGTTCCAGTACGCGTGCGCCATCCTCCGGCGTGACGGCAAGAGGTTTTTCCGCGTATACGTGCTTACCGGCCCCCAGAGCTGCCAAGCTTACTTCCGCGTGCGCCTTCGGAATCGTCAAATTGAGCACGATCCCGACCTCCGGATCGGCGAGCAGCTCTTGTACGGAGCACGCCTTCGGCACGCCGAATTGGTCCGCCTTCTTCACGGCGCGTTCCAGATCCAGATCCGCGCAAGCGGCCACTTTTAAGTTCGGAAAGGCCGGCAAGTTTTTCAAATAAACGCCGCTAATGTTTCCACAGCCGATGATTCCGATTTTCATGGATTCGCCTCCTCGTACCGGCCCCTCTCTCCTAACGTATCGGGATTCATTCGGAGCCTTCCTCTCCAAGTCCATCATGGCTTCGGAACGTCTGGCGCAGCGAATTCCAAACGCGGAACGAATCCCCGGGTTTCACGTCGACCACAACCGGCTTGCCTTCATATGACACCGACCGCTTCGTGCCGAGACCCATCCGTTTGTATGGCTGCTTCCAATCGGAGTCCAAGTTGATCAACGATATGCCCGAACGGAACGTCAGCCGGTTGCCTTGTCTGCTGACATCCCGCAGGACATAGGACGACGGTTTGTCGTAGTCCGGCGAATCGATCAACGCCACTTGTCCCGGAAGCCAGCGCATGCATTCTTCTTCCAATGATCCGGACAGCTCCACCTGGATCTCGCGTCGATCAAGGTCTGTGGCCACGACGGTGCCGTATACCGTTTGCCCGTTGCGGGCGATGTCGAACGTATCGCCCGCGACGACAGAGCATCCGACCGCTTCCAGCGCTATCGGAACTCCATCCCGATAGCGGACAAGCAGAGCTTTGGCGTCCGTCGTGTATTCGGAGCCGTCGGAGTCGACGAAAGCCGCTTTGCCTCCCTCTTCGTGCACGGCGATTACGATGTCCTTATGCCGTCCGTCCCGATATCGGATTTCCATCCCTACCGGCTTGTAGCGCGCCGATCGGGACTCATGGCCGCGAAGCGTCAACGGTCGAACGGAGGCGAGAAATTCGCCGTCCCCGTCTTTGCCTCCCGCGCCTCCGCCCTTTCGCTCGAAAGGCTCGAGTACGGCGGCAAACACCGACCTCCGGTCCGCTTCCTCCCCGGCATCCCTCCACAGGACGAACGGTTCCCAACGGGATTTGCCCATCTCCTCTCCGCCCCGTTCGCCGAGACAGCAAATGATTTCCCTTGCCTCCCCGTCCGGTACGGTGCGGACTTTCAATCCCGCTCCCGCATAACGGTACGTCCACGAGACGGGACGGTCGGTTCTCGCTTTGCGCAGCGCCTTCATCCAGCCGTATCCCGGCTCGCCGTATAGAGGCACGTCCTCGCCGGCCAATGTCCCTTTCATCGGAATCCAATCCGCATCCGCGATTCCCTCGAAGCGCACTTGATCGAGGGACGTGTCCAAACCCATCGTATTGTAGTCGAACGAACCGCCGCCCGACAAATAGACAAGGTCGACGACATAGGCGTTTTCGAGGTCGGGGGCTTGAACGAGCATGCACCACCGCTCGTAATGGGACCCCGGGTAGGCGGTCGAGTTTTCCATTCCCGATACTTGCAGCCATTCCCCTTCGTAATGGCAACGCAGCTTCGAATAAGACGGCTCCTGGTTTTTGCCGTCGATCAGCGCGACCGTGCAAGCCGCCGAATGAATTTCCCAGGCGTCGAACTTCGGACTGAGCCATGTGAACGGGTAGCCGCCGACCGCCGACATCAGATGATAGCCGTAAGCGCCGATCCATAACCCGAGTTTATCTCCGTGTTTATGTCCCGCCGAAGGCTGTCCGTACAGCACGACATGTTTGCAGTTCCGCGCGTCGGTACCCGCCCGCAGGACGCTCGTCTCGGAATCTTCGACCAAGAAGGACGGCTGAATGTTCGACCCTCCGCCCTTGTACGCTTGGTATTCGTCCCATTCGGCCGCCAGCGCCAGCACGAGCATCGAATGTTTCACGTTCGTCCGGAACAGGCTGCGCACCCGGTACGACAGCAGCTCCTCCGCATCGTATTGCGCCAGGACCGGTCCGAGCACGCCCCGCAGCGACTTCATCCGGGCGAAGGCGATTTCGAAGGCCTGACTGTACACGAGCTTTCCTTTGCGTCGGTCGTCCGATATCGGTTCTTTGTTGTCGGCTATCGTATCGCCGAACATCGGCGTCAAATTGCCGCAGTACAGCCGCGAATAATACCGGACAACTTGGCTGATGCCGTATTCCGGATTTTCGAACATATCGATGGCTTCGGGAAAATAAACATCGTCGCGGAACCCGTAATTGTTGTTCGCCATCATCGTCACTTGGTCGCATATTTGCACGATATAACCGAACGAATCGTAGCTGTAGCGGCCGTCTCGGAAAAAATTGTTGCGCACTTTCGCTTTCAAGCTGTACGGCCCTTCATTCAGCACGCGGCGCATCAGTTTGCCGCTTTCCATATAGCCCGCCAGCAGCAGCTCCAGATTGATATATCGAAGCGACCAGTCCGCATTGCGTGTCCGCTCGATTTCGCAGCTGTACAGTACGAACGGGATCATGTCGTCTACGGCCGTCTTTACGCAAAACGGCTTCGTCCGCGTCTTTCCTTCGGCGTCGGGCTTTCCCGCGAAAAGCGTCTTCAAATCGCCGTCCACGTCCGCGATCGCATCGAACAGCAGATCCAGCGCGTCGAAATAAGCCGCCAGCCAGTGACACTCGGTCGTCGTCGGTTCCGCGATCTGAACCGTGTCGTAGTACCCGGAGCCGTAATTGCCGTTCATGTACGGGACGAGCTCGGCCAGACGACCGGCCAGCAGCAGCGCCTTGTACGCATAATTCCGGTTTTGCGTCAGCTGGTAAGCGAACGCCAGATTCGGGATGGCGGCCGCGTACTTCTCGCCGGTCGTTTCCGGCCAAACGGTTTTGTCCTCGAGCACGGAGCAATACGGCTTTCCGAGAAGCATCGAGATCAGGAACAGCCGGTAAGAGGCGGTGAACATATACCGCACCCCCGGATTCGGAAATCCTTCCGGCGCGACGAAGCCGCCTCCGTCGTCTTCCAGCACGATTCGTTCGCCGGTCGTCGGGTTCGTCAATGTCATTCCGTTATGCCACCACGTCTTCGTAACCGGACTGTAATAGTGATACGGCCTCTCCAAGCATACCTGGTAAGCGGTACGCTTGCCTCCGTGCAGCGGATCGCCGAAAAACTGTCCGACGGACAAGGCGCGCGGGTTGCCGACCGGAACGAGATCGAACAGCTCGTCGTCGTTTTTGGCCGCCCAAAAATCGGCGATTTCGACGATTTCCCGCTTCATGGCGCGTCCCCATTCGGTCGAATCGGCTTTCATTCGAGCGTTCGCGACGTCGTCGCGACTGAGTCTTCCGGTAAACCCCCGCCGTTTGCGTGCCGTCAGCTCGTATATTTCATCCGGAATATCCCGTTTCTCCCATTGCAGGAAATGCGTGCTGCCGTATGCTTGAACCTTTTCCTTCCAGTCGATGATCTGTTCGTCGTCCAGTCCCCGCGTCAGAAGCAAATCCCCGTTTCCGACCCCTCCCGCCGGCCGGTCGCCGGGAATGCCCGACCACGAAACGAATTCGCCGCTCAAATTATTGGCCGAATCGGGCCCATTCAAGATGCGGACGACGTTGAAGCCGATGACGCGATCATCCTCCGAGCGGATGCGAAGATGGGATAACGAGAACCGGAATTCCGCATGCTGCAGCTTACCGTCCGAGCCGAGCCGATAGCGGATCGCCGGAGGGAGCTCCAACGTTTCGATTTCGTAATTATGCTCCTCGTAAACGAGACTCCCGTCCGGCTTCACGCGAAGCCCGAATAGATTGTGCCGCTTGCGGCGCGTGCTTCCCCGGTCGAAATACAAGATGACTTCGCCTTGTCCGCCGCCGCCGGCGGCCATCGGCTCGTATTCCACGCGGACGACCAAATCGTCCCGTTCCGTATAGGCGATAAAGCCGATCCGGTGGTTCGTCGGTTCGAGCGCCGTCTTTTTTTTACGGAACTGCACGTCCGCCTCCAAAAAAGGAGCGGAGGGCTGTGCATGCCGTCCGCTGTCCTTCTCGTGAGCCAAATAGACCGGATACAAATGCCCGTTTGTCCGCGGCGCCTTCTTTTCCTGTCCGGTATGCATACTTGTCTCCGCCCCTTCCTTTACTTGCTTGCGACGATCCGAATTCGCATATGTCCTCGCCTTTATTGCCGCAGCGCCTCTTCGATTTTTTTGTTCGCCAGCTCCTCCGTTTCACGCAGCACGGTGTTGATGTCCCGCCCCTCTTGGGTGATTTTCGTAATGGACGGAAGAAGCTGACCGCGGGCGATAACCGCGTACTTGTCGGTATAGCGAAGAACGGCCGGTGTGCCGTAAAAAATGGCGTTTACGTTTTTGCCCTTCAACGAGTTCAGGTTGGCGCCGAAGCTTTCTTTCATCTTCGGATCTTTCAAAACCGTCTTCCGTCCGCGCTTGTTCATCTCCAATTGCGTTTCGTCGGAGGTGACGACCTCCAAAACTTTCATGGCCGCATTTTTGTTTTTGCTGGCGGACGAGAGCAACAGCATGTGCAGCTGCGTTTCCGCGACCGTTTTCGGGTTATCCTTGAATACCGGGAAGGTGGTCAAATCCCAATTCATCGGATTTCCTTGATTATGCAGCGTCTCCAATTCGCCTAACCGGGCCCCGAAGTCGGCCATCATCGCGATTGTCCGGTCCCGATTGAACGTCGTAATGTTGTTGCCCGTCACCTGATTGCCCGGAATATCCCAAACGGCTTTATACGTTTGAAATACCCGCGCCCATCCGTCCCCCGTCAAAGTCGCTTTTTGCGTTTTCGGGTCGTAATACGGCAATGACGCCTCGCCGGCCATCAGGTTTAAGCCGCCCGGGTAAAAGCCGTAATATTGTTGTCCGTTTTCGACCCGGGTCAACCTTTTGCCCAATTCCGTCATTTCTTCCCATGTTTGGCCGTCCTTCGGGTAAGGTACGCCGAATTTGTCGAACAGGTCTTTGTTGTAAAACGTCGCGGAAAAGTTGACCGATAGCGGAATCGCATAAAATTCGCCTTTTTCGCCGAATGCTTTGATCGTTTCGACCGCGAACGGTTCCAGACGGTTCAAATCGAAGTTGTTCTCCTTCAGGAGGCTCGTCAAATCTTGAATCGCCTTCAAATCTTTGAACGTGTTCAAACCGAGCGATTCCGTAAACACAAGGTCCGGCAATGCGCCGCTCGCCACCAAATTTTGCGGCGTTTTGTCTTTGTCGGCGCGAACGAGCTCTACCGTAATATGGGGGTATTTCTTCTTGACCGGCTCGGCAACGATAGCTTGAAACTCCTCGTCGGTAATGTTGGCGCCTTGCTGAAACACCGAAACGGTGACCGGCTCCGGCTTGGTTTCCGTCGCGGCGGCCGAAGTTGACGGCGCTTTGTCGCCGCCGTCGGCGCTGCAGCCTGCGCTCGTCAGGATGATCGATCCGAGCAGCAAAGGTATCCATTTTTTGTTCGTATTCATCGTGTCATCTCCAAATCGATCGTTTTTTCGTTAATGCAGCCGGTAAGGAGGCTGGATCGGCCACCATCTCGGGCCTCGCATGCTTTTCGTTTTGTATCCCGTCGTCCGATACGTGCTTCGCAAAATCCAGCGGAGCAGCGCTTCCTTCAACTCTTGCTTGACGGCGACGAACTCGCTTCGATGAAATAAGTTGTTCAATTCATGCGGGTCGTGCTGCAAATCGTACAGCTCCCCGTTCTCCTCCTGGCCGGTATAATGGACGAGCTTGTATCGGCTGCTTCGCACCATCGTCAAGTAATTGTCTTCGCAGAACACGTAACGCTCCGGTTCAGGCGGCCTGCCTTGCGTATACCCGAGCAACGACTTTCCTTCCATATACGGGGGAACCGGCACGCCCGCCGCCTCCAGCAAAGTCGGGCCGATATCCATTAAGGAAACGAGATCGTCGACTCGGGTCCCATCCTGTGAGGAGCTATCCCAGACGATAAGTGGCACGTTGACGACCGAATCGTACATCAGCCACTTGTACGGCAGACGGTGATCTCCGAGCATATCGCCGTGATCGGAAGTGAAAATGACGATCGCATGCTGCAAATATCCGTTCTCCTCCAAGGCGTTCATGATCTCGCCGATCTTTTCGTCGATGGTCGTCACTTTGGCATAATAGTGCCGCCTCATCTCCGTCATCTCGTCATCGGAAGCTCCGGCCATGTCGATCGTGCTTTCGTGCTTGATCCGGTAATGCAGCCCTTGATGCGCCAGATGCTGCGGCGGCTTTCCGTCCAATTCCCCATCTTTCCAAACCGCGGTCGGAACGTTCCGATTTTTGTACAGCTCGTAGTGCCGGGGCAACGGATCATACGGCTCGTGGGGCCCGGTAAAGCCGATTTGCAAAAACACGGGCTGCTTCGGCCGATGCCTTTGAATCCAGGCTAGCGCGGAATTGCCGATAAATACGTCGGAATGCAAATGTTCGTCCAAATGCCAAGGCACACCTTGATGTTTGGCATGCCAGTCCGGATCGGTCAAATGTCTGTCCTGCGGCCTGTTCTGCTTGTTCAAGGAAAGATGGCGCCCCCACTCGTCGTCGCTTTTTCCGAGTTCCGCGAACCTAGAGGTCGGATTTTCCACGATAACCCGTTCGTGAAATCCCAATCGTTCGTCGCGAGGGCAAACATGCATTTTGCCGATATTGACGCAGTGATAACCCGCATCGGCCAAATCGTGCACCCACGATCGCTGATGGGACCAGTCATTAAAGCCGTATACCCCGGTATTGTGCGCGTACATGCCCGTAAACAGCGCCGAGCGCGACGCGACGCAGGTAACGCCGGAGCAGAAGGAGCGCGTGAAGCTGATTGCGCGCTCCGCCAAACGGTCCAGGTTGGGCGTATGCATATGGCTATAGCCGTGAGCCCGTATCGTGTCCGCCCGCTGCTGATCCGTCATAATGAGAATCAGATTCGGTTTGTCCGTTTGCTGCATCGTGCCCGTCTCCCTTCTCCTCCCGGTCCGCTTTCAGGACCTTTTGCTTGACCGGATCGTCGCCGGGAGCGCGTTCGATAAACCACCATGTGACGTTAACGATGGCGCCTGCTTGCTGGGCGAGCTCGACTGTCTTGATAAACGATCCCATCCGGTTTTCGTTGCCCGGGTCAAAGTTGACCGGAGATAAAAAGATGCGGCTCAGCCCCGGCTTCAGCGCTTTAACTTTCGCTTCGACGTTCGCCGCTTCTTTCGGAGGCTCGTTGCCGGTAAATCCCCTTGCCGGGTCGTTCAGCGCGGTATACAGATGCATGTTGAACTGATTTCCGTATCCTTGGAAGTCGGACACCGCCGTTTCGTCCGGTTTTACCGCAAACTCGGTTACTGCGGTTTCTCCCTCGAGCACTCCCGTGCTGACGCTTTGCGCGGTCTGAACGAGCACTTGTACGTGAACGCCGGTTGGCAGCGGTATGTCTCCGAGCTCGATAAACGCCTTGCCGCCTGGCGCGGGTACATCATTGTAGTTGGTCACGGTCTGTAACTGTCCGTCCTTGCCGAACAGCTTCACTTGAACTTTTTTCAATACGCTCGGCGCAGTCACCCGATCGTTCGCGGGCTCGACGGCGATATACAGCTTCGAACGATGACCTTCACGCAGCGAATGGACTTCGAGGGTAAAATCCTTCTCCCTTTCAAGGGCGGCGCCCGTTTCGTTCGGAGCCGCATTGGCGCCGCCCGCGAGCGAAATCATGAGAATAACGGCCGATAAAGCGGTAACCAGAACATCTTCTTGTAAACAATTGCCGACATAGGTCGTTTCCCTCCTTCATCATGATCGTTCCTTTCAAGAGGCTTCCGCGGGTCGCGGGCGAATCCCCCCTTCGATGCGCTATTCTTTTAACGACCCGACCATGGCGCCCTTGACGAAATATTTTTGCAAAAACGGATACAAGAGGACGATCGGCAGCGTCGCGAAAACGATGATGCCCGCCTTCATCGTCTCGGGCGTAATGTTCAGCTCGTTCATATGGCTGAACTCCGCCGAATCTTCGCGAACGATGAGACCCCGCAGCACGATCTGGATCGGATACAGCTCTTTGGAGCGGATGAAGATGAGCGCCCCGAAATACGCGTTCCACTGGCCGACGGCATGAAACAGACCGATCGTTGCAAATACCGGCAGCGACAGCGGGACGGCGATTTTGCCGTATATGCCGAATTCGCTGCAGCCGTCGATGGACCCGGCGTCGAATAGTTCCGAAGAGATGCCTTGAAAAAATGTCTTCATGATAATGACGCCGAACGCCCCGATCGCTCCGGGAATGATGAGCGCCCACAACGTGTCCGTCATGCGCAGGAAGTCGACGATCATGAAATGCGGAATGAGCGGCGCGGAAAAGATGAAGGTGACGACGACGACCTTCAAAATGAGACGGCGTCCGGGCATGTTGGGCCGGGAGAGCGCGTACGCCATGGTGGACGTGAAAAACAGCGAGAATAAGGTCCCCGTCACCGTAATGTAGACGCTAACGCCCATCGCGCGCCAAAGGCTCGCTTGGCCGAAAATTTCTTTATATACGTTCAAATTCCAGCCTTTCGGCCATAAATACACCCGATTCGCATTCACGAATTCCGTACCGCTGAGCGACAGTGCCAGTACGTGGATCATGGGAGCCAGCATCAGAGCGCCGGTCGCGATAAAAAACAAATTGTTAATGACGTGAAATATTCGTTCCGATTTGTAGATGGGCATTGCCTTTCACCCCGATCGTACGGTTGAATCCGGACTTTACTAAATGGGTTAACCTTCGCGCCCCCGCAAGCCGAATCGAAGCATGCCTTCCCTTTGCTTGGTCTTCAGTAAATGCTTTCGCCGGTCATCTTTTTCGACAATCGGTTCAAGCCGACAACGAGAATCAAGCCGACGATCGATTTGAAAAAGCCGATTGCGGTCGTATAGCTGAAATGCGACTCCAGCAGCCCGACCCGGTATACGTATGTATCGATCACTTCTCCGACGTCCCGGACGAGCGGGTTCAGGAACATGAGCACTTCTTCGACTCCGGTGTCGAGCAAGTTTCCGATCCGCAGCAGAAACAGCACCACGATGGCCGGCACCAAGGCGGGCAGCGTAATATGCGCTATTTGTCTCCATCGGTTCGCCCCGTCCATCACGGCGGCCTCGTACAAGTTCGGGTTGATGCCGGCCATGGCGGCCAAATATATGATCATTCCCCAACCGACTTCTTTCCAGATGGCCGACCAGACGATGACGCTGCGAAAATAGACGGATTCCTCGAGAAACGGAATCCGTTCGACGCCGAACCAGGTTAAGATGTCGTTCAAAATGCCTTCCGTGTCGAGCAGTCTGATGAAAATGCCGCCGACGATGACCCACGACAAAAAATGCGGGAAATACAGGACGGTTTGCACCGACCGCTTGAAAACGGCGTGACGTATTTCGTTCAGTAGAAGGGCGAGAACGAGCGGAGCGGGAAATCCGAACAAGAGACGGTATAAGCTGAGAACGACCGTATTCCATAAAATGTTCGCGAAATCCTCGTACTCGAACATCGTGACGAAATGTTTGAAGCCGACCCACCGGCTGCCGGATATGCCCCGGAACATGTCGTAGTCCTGGAAGACGATCACGTTTCCCAGCAGCGGGATATATTTGAAAACCAGAAAGTGCAAAATGCCCGGAAGCGCTATGATCAGGAGTGCCGTTCGCGGGTCGGACATCCATTTTTTCAGCATGGGAACCACCTCTGCCGCACCTGGGAACCCCAATGCATCCGTTTGTGCCAATTAAGCGATTCACTTCAGGAGCCCCGACTATTGCGCTTATTTCTTGCCGTTCTTGTTGTACCATTCCGTCGCTTGCTTGACGGCTTCGTCACCGCCGCGTTTTTTCCAATCGGCGACAAACTTGTCGAACGCGGCGTCCGGTTGTTCTTTGCCGGTAACGACTCTGGAGAACATGTCCATGAACAGGCTTCCTCCGGCATAACCGAGCTCCGGCTTCGTTTGCAACACCTCGGGCAGTTCCATGTTGATGCTCGGGTCGTCGTACATGTTTTTCGCCGTATAATCGGTTCCCCGCTTGAGCACGCTCGGATCGACGATTCCGGCTTTTTCGATCACCCGGATGTCCATCCGGGAGTCTCCGGACGGGTTGATCATCGTTTCCACGAACGTCTTCTCTTTTTTGTTCATTTCATTGTTGCCTTCCCAGTTGATTGCGCCATTCTCTTCCGTGTAGTTGCGCCCTTTGATTCCGAACGCGAAAAAGTCGGTTTTCTTCTGATCGTTCGAGTACGTCCAGTCCATAAACTGCACGAATCGCTCGGGATGCTTCGTCGTGGACAAGACCACGTGCACTTTTGCGATGCCCAGCCCTCTGTAACCAAGGTTGAATGTGCCCGATTCGTCCCGGAAACCGGGAAGCACGTCGACGACGCCTTTTTTGCTCGCGAAGCTGTCTTTGCTGAACCCCGCCAGTTGGCGCAAGTCGGTTTGCCAAGTCGCCACTTTGTCATTCAATATTTCGTTTGACCAATCCGCCTGCTTGGTCGTAATCCAGTCCTTGTTCATATACCCTTTGTCGTAAAGCAGCTTGTAAAATCGGATCGCGTCCTTCATCTTCGGATTGATAATGTCCGGAATGAATTGGCCGTTGACGACATGCCAAACGCCGGGAAACAGATCGAAGGCCGCGAAAAAGATTTGGCTCTGGCCTAAATCGGAACGGGCGATAAAGCCTACCTCGTCGTTAGGGTCGCCGTTACCGTTCACATCCTCGCGCTTGACCCTCTCGAAGAAAGCCAAATAATCGTCCAGCGTTTCCGGCTGCTTCATGCCCAGTTTGTCCAGCCAGTCTTTGCGCACGAGGAAGGCGCGAGGGTCGAGCGGTGTAAGCATTTTCGGTATGCCGTAAATTTTGCCGTCCTTGCTGACCCGCGGATTTTTCCATATGTACTCGGGAATGTTCTTTTTCAAATTCGGACCGTATTGATCGATCAGGGCGGTCAAATCCGTAAAAACGCCGTTTTCCACCGCCGTCGGATGCCCTTTGTCGGTAATGGACGTCGTCGCGATTACTTCCGTCACGGCTTTGGAGGCGAACCGGACGGTTACCTGCTGTGAAAAATCGGCCGCCGGCAAAAACTCGTAAGCGATTTGCGTAGGTTTGCCGCTATGCTCGCTGAACAATCTGGACATTTCCTTGTAGAAGATGTCATCCTTCATCGCCTGTTTCGCATAAGACTCGCCGCCATCGTTGTTGAGGATCGTGAACGAGGCGGATTCGCCCGAATCCGTCGGGGCATCGCCCGCTTTGGCGTTCCCGCTATCCCCGCATGCCGTCATGATAGCGGCTGCGCCTACCAGGACTGCGGGTACCCAGCCATGCTTTTTCGATCGCATTGCAATTCCCCCTCTCATCGGGTTTTAAGCGTTTCTATTCATCTACTCGTCTTCATCGTAACGAATCGCAGGAACGATAAATATGGCCGATTTTGCAATATTATTTCATTTTTTGCTCCATCAAAAAGAGCTCCGGGCTATCGACCGGGAGCTCTCGCCGTACAGCTATAACCATGCGGATAGCTTCGTGTTATCCAGACTTCCATTTTGCTTCGGCCGCTTTTCGGTCGAACAGCACGCCGATTTTTGCCATTTTCAAAAAGAACCAACCGCCCTTCGGAGTTCATTCCATTTCATACTACCTTTTGCGGCGGGCCGGTATGGTTTTATTAATAAGATTATGGATAATTCCGACATGCGAAGCGAACCGACTTTTGCACGCTTTACGTAATTCCCAGGTTGCTCCGGTACTCGCTGGGGGAAAAGCCGAACGTCTTTTTGAATACTTTGGCGAAGTGGGCGTATTCGCTGAAGCCGGTTGCATGGGCGACCTCGTATACTTTAAATGAAGGGTTTGCCAGCAGCTCCACCGTCTTTTCCATCCGAAGGCGCGTGATGTATTGGATGCAGCTTATCCCCATTTCTTGACGGAAGCATTTGCTGAAGTAAGTTGCGGACATCCCGACGGCGTCGGCGATTTCGCCCAACGAAAGCGTTTCGTTTCCATAATGGTCCTGAATATAGTCGAGTGCGTTGCGAATCGAACGATGAGAGCCCCAGTTGCGCACTTTTCTAATATCTTCCATCGATTCGCTCAGAAGCTTGCGAATATGCTGACCGAAGTTTGCCGATTTGGCCATCTCCTGGAATTCGGGGTATTGCTCCATGCCGAGCTTCCCGTCGCTTAATTGTTTAAATTCGGCATTGACGAGCGTCAGCCACTGCATCGCATACTCGGACGACCTCGCGGTATCCGGCTCCCGGCCGAGCGAATCTTCCAAAGCGTCCACATGCTCCCATACGTGATCCTCATGCAAAAACCAAACGGACTCGGCCAGCTTTCGAATCGACGATTTGCGGTCGGCCAGCCACGTTTGCATCTCCACCCTCTCTTTCAGCTTATTCTCGTGCTTCTGATAGACGCGTCGCAAAGTAAGCGCCACTTCATGGGGGTCGACAGGCTTCAGCAAATAATCGGTAACCCCTTGCTGCAGCGCTTCCCGAAGATAGGCGTAATCATAATATCCCGATACCATGACGATTTCCGTCTGATAACCGCGTGCGCGAATTGCCCGGGATAATTGCATTCCGTCCATGACGGGCATGCGGACGTCGGTAATGACCAGATCCGGCATCAACTCTTCGATCTTTCCAAGCGCTTCCAATCCGTTGTCGGCCATGCTCACGACCCGGAGCTGTCGAAGCTCTTTCTCGATGATTTTCATAAGACTGCGTTTAATCGGAGCTTCATCGTCTACGATCAGGATGTTCATCATCGGTTTCCTCCAATGGAAGAGTGAGTTCGATTTCGGTACCGGCTCCGTCCGGGCAGGCGACGCGCAGCCCGTATGAAGGCCCGAAAGCCAAACGGATCCGGCTATGCACATTCCACATGCCGATATGAGGTTCTTCCCCGTGACGGAGCGAGTTTTCCGGCAATCCCTTATCGTCAGCGGCAAAGCGGGCGTTCAGCCATTCCGCCGTTTGCGGGTCTATTCCTGCGCCGCGATCGATTACTTTTAATTGATAACGGTTTTCCTCCGCATGGCCCTCGATCCGAATCCACATCGTATTGCTCTCCCTGTTTTCGAAGCCGTGTTTGAAGCAGTTCTCGACGATCGGCTGCAGCACGAGACGAACTGCCGGCACTTTATCGACCGTTTGCCCGTCGAATTGTGTTTCGACAACGAGTCCGGGGAACCGCTCCCGTTGTATGCTCAAATACGTTTCCAAATGCTCCAGCTCTTCCGCAAGCGACACTTTGCTTTTCAGATCGTGCAGGTTGTAGCGGAACATTTTGGAAATGGCGACGATCATCCGGCTGACCTGATCGACCCCCGCCTCTATAGCGTAGGAGTTAACCACTTCCAGCGTATTGTACAAAAAATGGGGATTGATTTGGGACTGCATCAGCATAAGCCGTGACTCCATCTGTCTGAGCTCCATCTCCTTCTCCTTCAGTTTGGCCAAATGGACGACTCGGACGAGCCGATTGATCTCGTCGACCATACTGTTGAAGCTGCGGTATAGATTCGCGATTTCCAGAGTGGGATGATGGACCGGAGCGCGGACTTCCAAGTCGCCGCTCTCGGCTTTTTTCATAAGAAATTGCAACGATCGGATGGAACGGGTCAGGACGAACAAAATGGTACACATGACGGCCAACGCCAGTAAGACCAGGAGAGCGCCGATTAGAACGGTCATCGTGCTCAAATTGTTCAGGTTGCCTACCAGCTCGTCCACCGATACCCGGTTGGCAACTTCCCAGTCGGCGACGTCCAGCCTGTTGTATACCGTTAACGTTTTACCGTCCGCGGACTGGTCGATTCGCGAATCCCGGCCGGAAATAAGCGGTATCGAAGGAAAATTTTCTTCCATCGGCTTGCCCCACGTATCCGGATCGGCGCTATAAATGATTTCTCCTTCATCGTCGTACACCCACAGCTGCCCCGATTGGCCCAGTGACATTCGTTGAATCAGATCGGCTATGATCCCGTACTTGATATCGACGATGAGCATGCCTTCCGAACGGTAGCTCGCGTTGTTGATGAGATTGCGGACAATCGTCAAAACCGGCGTTCCGTCGATCCAACGAATCCCTTTGATCGAAAATTTGGCCCCGATCTCATTGCTTTTCGAGTATCGGTTATACGCCTCCAGCGCGCTTTTATAGCTGAAGCTGCTCGCCACGAGCCCGTTGTTCCCCACGATGGAAACATTGAAGATATCGGCCCGATTGGACAGGAGATGCAAAAAAATATCGTTCGAGGCGCGTTGCGTAAAATCGTATTGGTCGTATTCGTCGTACGTCTGTTTCGACAAGTACGTTTTGAGCAGTTGCGAAGACAGCACCGAAGATGTGGTAACCTCCAACTGCTCGAAGTAGGAGGCCAGATGCCCGTTCATGAAATCGACGAGCTGCCGGCCGTGCTCCACCGCTTTCGTTTCGATCATGCGGCTCGCTTGATTGTACCAATACACGCCGGAAATAAGGAACGGAATGCAGAAAAAGCAAACGATCAGCACAATCATTCGCTTGTAAATCGAGTATGATTTGCCTTGACGCCCACTGTCTCGTTCAGGCTTCTTATTGCTGTCCATTGTCGTTACACCGCCCGGGTTCTTATACTTGCATTTCTTTGGCGCGGAACAAGTAACAAAAGACGATTCCGGATCGCATGCTAACGGTCCGCTACTCCTAGAAAATGCAAAACGAGAGGGATTTCCAACTTTCCCTCTCGTCTATCCATCATGGTATAGGCGCCTGGGCCGTCAACAAAATTTGCAATACCGTTTTTAGAGAATAAGCCTATCCTCCCCCTCCTTGGAGAACGTTCGACTCTTCCATATGATCTCGGTTTCTCACTTATGAGGCCGTCAACTTCAGTCCTATGCCGTTATCGCCATGCTACCTTCCCGGGACTGCGTGTATCGCTTGCCCCGTGCGCCGATCCGGTCTCCAGGTTAAACTCGATGCCCTGTAAAATGCCGATTGACGGCTTGATTTCCACTTCGTGTCCCAACCGGGTAAGCGCTGCCGCCAATTCCTCATCGCCCTCTTCTACCCAGACCGGCTCCCTCGTTTCCACATGAAACCGAGGTTCCTTCAATGCATCCGGCAAGCTCAAGCCCAAGTCGATCACCCGTGTTAGCACGGTATAGACCGAATTGACGATCGTCCGGCCTCCCGCGGCTCCGAGCGCCAGCGCCGGATGCCCATTTTTCATGGCAAGTACGGGCGACATATTGTGCAAGGGCTGCTTGGACGGACCGACAGAGTTGGGCCAGCCAGGTCGCGGATCGAAGCGGGACATCCCATGGGGCAAAACGATGCCGGTACCCGGAACCGCCAATAAAGAGCCGAATGCTTCCCCGTGAGTGAGAGTCAAGGAAACGACGTTTCTATGCCGGTCTGCGGTTACGAGGTGTATAGTGCCGCCTGACGGATGCGGAGCGATAATCCGACCCTTCGAGGGCTTTTTCAACCCTTCCGCCACTTCGTTCCGCAGCTTTTGGATCAGCTCTTCTCCCAACTCATATTCCGTCAGACTGCCGGTTATTTCGGGGTCGCCATACTTTGTCAGCCGTTCCCGGAAAACCGCCTTGGCCGTCTCGGTCAGCAAGTGAAGCAGCTTTGCCCCGCCCTGGGTCCCGGCTACATCGAACCCTTCCAATACGCGCAGCGCTTGAAGCACCGTCAGCCCCCCGGCCCCTAGCGGCGGTGTGAACACCTCGTAATCCCGATACCCGGTATGTATCGGCTGTACCACCTTGGCTCGATAAGCTGCCAAGTCGTCAAGGGTAACGATCCCGCCGTGACTTTGGACAGTATCGACAATGCGCCGTGCTATTTCGCCTTCATAAAATGCGGAAGCTCCGGCTTCGGCGATTCGCTCCAAGGTATCAGCTAACTCCGGACAACGGAGAATCTCCCCTTCCCGAGGAGGTCGTCCGTCTATGGAGTAGAGCCGATAGATCTCGGGAAAATCATCAACCTTTGCGGCAAGCAAGCCGGTAACCGTATTGGCCAATGCCGAGCTAACAGGGAAGCCTTCCCGGGCAGCCCGAATCGCCGGCTGCAGAACCGCGTTCAACGGCAAGGAGCCAAACTTTTCCTGAGCCAGTACCAGCCCGGACACCGTGCCCGGTATGTCGACGGATAAAGCGCCTCGCGAGTTGGCCTGGCCCGGCACTCGGGTACGGCCATCCGCATCTTGCTCCACCGCAAACATATTTTCCCGGGCGGCGGCAGGTGCGCGGCTGTTGAAGTCGACCGCCAACACTTGGTTTCGTTCGGCGCAATAAAAAATCATAGTGCCGGCATAGCCCGCGATCCCACAACTGCTCGGGGTTACCACGGTATGGGCAAAAGCGGCGGCAACGGCGGCGTCAATGGCGGAACCGCCGGCTTCCAATACGGCAAGCCCCGCATCGGCTGCGAGCGGGTGGGGCGATGCAACGATCCCGTATGAAACAGATGCAATAGTCAATTCAGACTCTCCTTTTTTCAACGCAGCCGGTAAGTCGGCTCTTCGGCTGTCAACGCTGACCGCGCATTATTTTATTACTGGTCGTTCGGTACGTGTTTCGCTTATGTTCCCTGAATTTAAAAAAACAAAAAAAGACAAAACGAACCGAAGTCCGTCTTGTCTCTAGTTATCTAGTTGACATCGACTTATCATATTGAATTACTTGGATTTAAAAGGATACTACCACTTCGCACATAATCGTGTCAACAAAATTATTATTCCTTTCGATCCTAAAGGGCGATTACGGCATGCAACGGCAGTTCATTGAACGAGGAAGGAGCTATTGCACCTCGGGACTACTCCCCGTGGCCAGAAATTTTCAAAAGGATTGACAGTACGAAATAAATGGATTATCTTATGAATGAATGGTTCATTCTTAACGTTTTTGGAACTTAGAAATACGAGCCGTAATTAAATTAAGGAGGAATAACTTTATGAACATGGAACGCGCTATTATTATTGGCGGGGGTATCGCCGGACTGCTTGCAGCGAAGGTGCTTTCTGGATTTTATGGTGAGGTTGTGATCGTGGACCGAGACGCTTTTCCTCAGGAGCCTGAAAACCGTCCCGGAACACCTCAGGCCTTCCAGCCTCACCGTTTTACGCCTCGCAGCAGTTTGATTCTAAACCGTTTATTCCCTGGAATTATTGATGAGTTAATCAAAAACGGAGCTCACCCCACTCGTGGGAAAACCACACATCTCTCCAACCCTTACGGCCGAATGATTGCAGTCGAACAAAAACACGATGCTTCGTTCAGCAGAGCCTTGTTCGAATGGGTCATGCGCAGCTATATAAGGGGTATAGAAAATGTTCGTTTGCTTGGATTAAATGAAGTGACTCACCTTCAAACGTCCGAGGATCGTTCGCGGGTAACCGGCGTTGTAATCAGGGAGCGTATTTCAGGTGAACGTCAGCAATTCACGATGACGGCAGACCTTATCATCGACACCAGCGGCCGATTCTCCAAAACCGTTCAATGGCTCTCCGAGCTCGGTTACGAAGTGCCGCAGCCTGAGCGATTAAAGATATCTCTGGGTTACAGCACTCGACGTTATCACATCCCTGCTGGGCGCAAGAAAGAGTTGGATGTGATTCGCATGGAAGGAGATCCTCTCGCAACGACACACGCAGGCGCGTTTTCAATCATTGAAAACGATATAGCAGAAATGGTACTCTGGAACTTAAATGGTCGGTATCCCTCCACCGATCCGGCGTTATACGAACAAGAAATTCGCCAATTAGGGAACCCATTATTGAATGAAGCACTGAAAGGACTGGAACCGATCGGGCAACCGCGTGGTTTTCGGGTATCGGAACTGTTCAGGCAGCATTTCGAACAGATGCAGCGATGGCCGTCCGGTCTACTGGTCATGGGAGACGCCTTCTGCCAACTTGATCCTGTTTATGGTCAAGGAATGACACTCGCGGCGATTGAGGCGGAAATCCTTGAAGCATGCTTTCACCATCAGTTGAAACACCCCAAACCTCAATTCGAGCTCGATGTCCTTCAGCGGATGCAGGAGAGCATCGAGACGGCCTGGTGGTTAAATGTTGTATCTGATCTGCGGTGGCGAGGCGTGGAGCATATCGGTAAACAGCCGATTCAAGGCTTGACGTTTGCGCAGAACTATTTCGATCATGTCCTCAAATGGTCTACGGAACATGCCAATTACGACATATTCGGATTATATTGGCTTGTTAACTCCTTGTTCTTATCCCCGCGAGATTTGTTTAGTGCGAATATGGTTACATCCTTGCTGGCTGCAGGCGGTTCCGGCGAAGCTAAGCAATGGTTAGACCGATGGATTGAGGAGTCGGATCGCCCGCTGGATGAACGACTGTCAGAAACGATCCCTTCATTTAAGGGAGCAACCTTCGCAACCATGGATCAACTTATGTCAACATCATGATTATATTTCGCAAATAACTATTAGAAAGGAGTGCCTAACCGGTGTCGCCATTATCTGAAGAACAGTTGATTAAACGGCGAGAAACTCAAAGACAGCGAATCGTAGAGGCAGCCTTAAAGGTATTTGCCGTCCGCGGCTTACATGGAGCCAAGATGAGCATGATCGCCGAAGAAGCCGAATTGAGTGCGGGCCAGCTCTACCGCTTTTTCGAATCGAAGGAAGAGCTGTTCATCACCCTGATCCGGCAAGTTGCCAAGGAAACTACGATGGAGAGGATCAACGATCTCCCTGGTTCCCCTTTTGACAAACTTCGCAGCTTTACCGCAAGCATTTTGAAGGAGGAAAGCGCGCAATATCCCTTCAAGCTGATTCAGCACGCGAATAATGCTGAAGATGTGCCGGATGAAGCTAAACAACTGCTGCAACATTTTTCCGTGAAGCGCTATATTGAGCAGTTGCTTCCTTTGTTCGAGGAAGGGCAGCAGATTGGGGATTTTGCACAAGGCAATGCCCGCAAGCTCATCTCCGCTTTTTTGACCATGTTGTCCGCATTGATCACACTCAACATGCCAATCGATGACGATCATCAACTGCCGGATGCGGATATGCTCATGCGGATTGTAGCGGGTCCGCGCTTCCAAGATCGCTAATCGGAACGCTACAGAGAGAGAGGACACACCTTTAACACCGTTCTCAAAGGTATTTTCTTGTCGTCCGGGCTATACCACCTGGACGATTGGGCTTAGAGTAAGAAAAAACGGTACTTACCAGTTTTTTGCCCATGGCTGCCGATACCAAATAAGGCCGCCAAATCGATTTGGCAGCCTCGTCTTATTTCATATTAGCGAAGAAATGCTGGAATTTCATTCGATGGTTGATCCGAAATCTATCACTTCCCCCGTTTCGATCGACCGGAAGATGGCTAGCGTGAGCGCCAGCACATCTTTGCCCGCCTCGAAGCCGACAGGAGCGGGCTTTCCTTCGTTCAGCGCGTCGACGAACAGCCGGAACTGCTCGTTATGTAGGGAGGCGTACGACTCCAGATGCAATTCGGAAACCTGGTCTCCGTCGTAAAACGTCAGCTTGGCGGCGTTGTTATTGAAGCCTCCCTCCAGCCCTCCCTTTGGTCCGTACAGACGGTCGACATGAGCTTTCAATTTGACCCCGGGAGGCAATCCCCATGAAACGGTAAATATTCCGACATCGCCTGTTTCGTACTCGATCGTCACTTGAGCCGTATCATAGGCGAGCTTCGCGATGTGGGCGAGTTCTTCGCGGTCTTTCGCCAATAGTTGGCCGCGGGCGTACACCGTTTTCGGTCGGGAAGCGAACACGGTTTGCCACATGATGTAATAGTGACAGCCCAGGTCCATAAGTGGCCCGCCGTTGCCGTCGGCATCGTGCATCACCCGCTTCGGGCGTATTTGCGCAAGCGAATCGTTGTGAAAAATGACGGGCCTTCCCAATCTGCCTTCCTGCACGTATTGCCTGGCCGTCTGGACTCCAACGGACAAATTCCGCTGGAGGCCGAGTCCAAACTGAACGCCGGCCTTGCGTACGGCCTCTTCCATATCGGCGACTTCCCGAAAATTTCGGGCCAAAGGCTTTTCGCAAAATATATGCTTGCCTTGTTCGGCGGCAAAGATTGTGACCGGCGCGTGAAGCGCGAGCGGCAGGCAAACCGATACGATCTCTACGTCACGATCGACGATCGCCTCCTTATAGTCCTGGTACACTTGCTTCACATTGAACTGCGTGGCCAACTCCCGGGCCCGCTGCAGATCGATATCCGTAACGGATACAACCTCGTGCCCGGCCAATTGCCAGCCTTTGATATGCTGCTTCCCCATATCTCCCGTGCCGATAACGGCAACCTTCCAAATTTTACTCATACCTTTCCCTCCAATGCCTCCGGATTAGGGTCCAACATAAACGACCTTTTTGCCTATGATAGACTGCTGAGCAGCCAAGCTCAGCTTGACGGCCCAAAGACCGTCTTCCCCGCTGACGCTCGGTTTCTCGCCTTTTCCGACAATTTCCGTGAAGTTGGCGATCTGGTATTCCAGCTCGAACAATTCGCCCGGCATTTCGGAAACTTCCAGCTCGTGACGCCGCTCTCCGTCGTAGTATTCAAGCTGGAACTGCGGGTCGCGAATTCGGTCGGACGAGCCCAGCCATTTCGCTTTCAACACGCCTTCCGTTCCGATAAACTCGCCCGTCAAGTAGTGGCCGTATGCGGCCAACGTTTGGTTTACCGTGGCAAATCCGCCTTTTGAAAACGCGATGCCGGTGGCGATATTTTCGTACAATTGATCGGCTTCCGTGCCCGCATCCCGGGAATTGCCAAGCGCGTACAGGGTAACCGGGTGTTCCCGGTCAGCGAAATACCAGCGGACCAAATCGTAAAAATGAACCGGCTCCTCCAAAATCCAGTTTCCGACCCGGCTCGCATCCATGCGCCATCCTTCGGAGCCGTTCCGGTAAGGAAAACGGGACAAATGCACATGGGCCGTTTTCAGCGTGCCGATTTTCCCCTCCCCGATAAGGGCTTTTACTCGTCCCCACAACGGGGAGAAGCGTTGCTCGAAGCCAATTTGGATCATCCGTCCCCGTTTGGCCGCCTCGTCGATCAAATCTTGACATTCCTCTACCGTCAACGCCATCGGCTTCTCGAGCAAAATGTGCTTCCCGGCCTTCAGCGTCGCCAGCGCGATTTCGTGGTGCTTGTAATTCGGCACCGCGATGTCGACGACATCGATATCGTCCCGCTCCAGCAGCTTCGTATAATTCGTATAGACGTCCGTCCCTAGCTCGGCCTTTGCTTTATTCGCCGATGCTTCCGATGAAGCCGCGACAGCGACTAGTCGCGCCGACGGCGTCGATTGAATCGTCCTTGCATGATGGCTGCCCCATGCGCCATATCCGATAAGGCCATACCGTACCGTCACTCGATGGCACCTCCCGATGGATGAATCTTGTTATTGTCGAACCGGCCTGCACGCTCAAAAGCGTGGCCGCCCGGCAGGCCATGGCAAACCCAGATGTTCCCGCAATGTACAGCCTTCGTATTCCGTTCGGATCAGCCCCCGGTTTTGCAGCTCGGGCACGACGAGCTCGACAAATTTGTCCAGACCGTCCGGCAAGTATGGCGGCATGAGGTTAAATCCGTCGCAAGCCCCCGCCGCAAACCAATCCTGCATAAAGTCGGCAATTTGCGTCGGCGATCCGACGACTTTTCGATGCAGACGGCTTCCTCCGTAAAATTTGCCCAGCTGTCTGAGGGTGAGCGCATCCGACTTTACCAGCTTGGCGATCAGTTTAAGCCGGCTCTGCATGCCCGTCACGTCGTGAAGCTCGGGAACCGGGCCGTCCAGCGGATGTACGGACAGATCGTAATTGATTTGGTCGGACAAAATGGCGAGGCCGGCAATCGGGTCGGCATATTCCGCGAGAAGCGCTTCCGTGTCCCGGGCCTCGGCTTCGGTCTCACCGACGATCGGCATTAGTCCCGGCATCACCTTGATCGAATCGGCGGAGCGGTCGTAAGCGGCTGCACGGGTTTTCATATCCGCATAAAACGTGCGGGCCCCTTCCAACGAGGGTTGGGCGGTAAAGATGACCTCGGCTGCGTGCGCGGCAAAATCCCGCCCCGTGTCCGACGATCCGGCTTGCACGAGAACCGGCCTCCCTTGCGGCGAACGGGGTACGTCCAACGGTCCGCGTACCGCGAAGTGACGGCCGCGATGATGCAGGTACCGGATTTTATCCGCATTCGCGTATATACCTGCTTCTTTATCGAATACGAAAGCATCCGCTTCCCAACTGTCCCATAGCCCGTTCGCGACTGTGACATATTCCTTCGCTCGTTCGTAACGGACATCGTGATCCGGTATGTGATCTTCGCCAAAATTGCGCGCCTCGTTGTCGCTTGTCGACGTTACGATGTTCCAGGCCGTCCGACCGCCGCTCAGCCAATCCAACGAAGCGAACTGGCGCGCCACATGAAACGGTTCGCTGAAGCTTGTCGACACGGTGGCGGCCAAGCCCACCTTTTCCGTCACGCCGGCCAAAGCGGCGATCAGCGTAAAGGGATCGAGATGCGCCGAGTGCAGCGATCGTACGGTTGCGCGAAAGTGGTCGCCGTATCGGTCAGGAATGCCGTACCGGTCCGAAAAAAACACCATATCGAATTTTCCGCGTTCGGCCGTACTTGCCAATTGCTTGTAGTAGTCCAACTGAAAAAAACGGTCGGTGGGCGACGCGGGATGACGCCAAGCGCTCGAGTAGTGACCCGCGCCGTCGAGAAAAACGCCAAGATGAAGCCGTCGCGTACGATCTGGACTCGCGTGACTCATGGTTTACCTCCCCTGGGCAACGATCCGGCAGTAAATCAGAAGCCGAAATGATTGCGCAAATAAGCTCTGCTGATGGTCGCGCTCTCGGTAGGGTCTTTGTCGGTATCGTCCTGCTCCACCGTCCACCATGGCAAATTCAAGGCCGACACGCGCCGAAGCGCTTGCGGCAGATCGATATCCCCTTGTCCGAGCTCCTTCCATGCCCCGCCTGACGTCGAATCTTTGACGTGCACATAGCGAATATACGGAGCGTAACGGTCGATAAACTCGACGGGATCGCGTCCGGCTCTCCATACCCAGGCCAAATCGGCGGCAAGAGGAACCCCGTATTGTCCGGTCAACTCGTCGAAAAACGAGGGGTACTCGAATTCGCCAGCATGGTTGTGGTAGCAAAAGGTTACTTGGCTTGCGGCGCACGTCTCCGCGAGCTTGCCGGCAAGCTCGAACCAACGACCGTACTCCTTCTGCTTGCCGAAGCTGACAAGCAAGTAGGACGTGCCGAGTACGTTCATTTTGTCGAGCAGTTCCTGCAACCCGATGCGCTTATCCGCAAGCGGATCGAAATCTTTCAGATTGGCGTGCAGCCCGACAAGCTTCAGCGGCACGGTCGACATGTACGTCCGCAGCCCCTCCATATCGTCGAGTAGCGACCACCGGCTCTCTACTCCCGCATAGCCGCATTGCAACGCTTTAGTGAAAATATCCGGATACGTTTGATGGAGGTTGGCCAATCCCCATATTCTGGCCTGAATGGCGATTTGCGGCGTTGTCATGGTTGTTTGCTGCGCTCCTTTTTCGTTGCTCTTCTCCAAATGCCGGCTACATGTAGGCGGGATACGTGCTCCCGAGTCGTTCGAAAGCTGTCGAGTACTCTCCCGAAGGCTTATACTCCAGACCGATAAATCCGTCGTACCCCGTCTCTCCGATTACTTCCAGCAAAGCGTCATAATCGATTTCCCCGCCGATCGGTTCGGTTCTTCCCGGCACTTTCGCCAGATGGTAATAACCGATCAGCGCATGGTTGGCGCGGATGACCCCGCTGTGGTCCTCGCCCATGATTTGCATATGGTAAGCATCGTACAGCAGCTTCACATTCGGGCTTTCCGCAAGCTGTACGATCCGAAGCCCTTCCGCGGCCGTATCGCAGTAGGCGCCTTTATGGTCGACTTTGCTGTTTAGCGGCTCGATCAGGGCGGTTACTCCGGCCGCCTCCAAAATCGGCGCGATATATCGCAGCGAAGCGACCGCCTCCTGCCTATGCTTCTCGAGGCTCCAGCCGGGGATGCTGCTCCCCGCCACCATGATCAAGTTGCTGCAGGACAGCGTCCCGGCATAGGCGACCGCCGCCTCCGCATCTTTGGCCAGCCGCTCCCGATCTTCGGGAAGAACCAGCACCGGACGCGCGCCGGCGACGCCTCCGGTCGTTCCACCCAGGCAGCTCACCGCGAGCGGAGCCGTTTTTTGCAGCTCGACGGCTTCGGACAGATCCGCATTTCTCCATACGAATTCGCAGCCCCGGAAGCCGCCGCGCTTCGCGGCTTTCCAGCGTTCGCCGAAGGAAACGCCCTTCCCGAAATTGATTTCCAAATGCGCCGCTAATTTGATCATCGCCGACGCCTCCTTATCGTTTATTTATTTCAAGGCAAGCAAACGGAGCCGATGTTCCGCTTACTTTTTCGCCTTTTCCTCCTGAACCTTCAAGTTTATTTGCTCTTCCGCCTCCCTCAGAGCCGTATTGATATCTTTTTTTCCGTCGGCGATGTCGTTGAACGCTTGATTCAATATCGGGTTCGCCACGTAGTCATACTGCTCGATTACTTTGACGGCGGCTTTCCCTGCGAAATCGGCCTGCACATTTTTTCCTGCCGAGCTGGCCGTATTGACGCCGTATTGCTTCTGGATTTCAAGAACGCTGGAGCCGACGACGAGCGCCGCGTCCCGGGCAATGGCCGTTTGAATCTCGTCGGAGTAATACAAGGCCAACACTTGGAAGGCCGCGTCTTTGTTTTTGCTCGTCGAGGCAATCGACAGCATGGAGCCGAGCAAGTCGGGCACAAGCCTGTTTTCGAACGTCGGCGCGACCACATAGTCCCACTCGAGACCGGGCACCGGATTGCGCAGCAGCCAGGAGGAATTGTTCAGCAACATCGCCGTGTTTTGGTTTTTCGCGAAAAGATCGCGGGCGTTTGCCGTCGTCCGGTTTCCGGGAATTTCATTAATCGTCTTCCAAGTCGAGGTCAGCTTCTGCCAGTCCGGCGTCGAGAGCTGCGCCTTGCCCTCTTTATCGAATACCGGGAGCTGCAGCTGGGACTTCAAATTGCCGTAGCCGGCCGTATTCAATCCGTAGTACTGGGTGCCGCCCTCGGTCCGGGTCAGCCTTCTGGCCAATCCGATCGCCTCTTCCCAGGACATCCCGCTTGTCGGGTACGGGACATTGAATTTATTGAACAGGTCCTTGTTGTACAGCAATATTTTTACACTGCGGTCACCGGGTAACGCGTAAATTTCGCCTTTCGGACCGTAAGCCCGAATGCTTTGGATCAAGGTCTGATCGAGCTTGGTCAAGTCGAATTTGTTTGTGGCGATCAGCTCGGTCAAATCGTACTGGAGACCGACTTCGATAATCGGTCTCAAGTTTCCATTCGGCAGCAAAATGTCGGGGATGTCACCGGCGGCGATTTTGTCCTGCAAGGTAAGCTTTTCGTCCGAATAATGGACCGTAATGTGAGGCAGCTTCGCCCGGATCGCCGGCTCCATATATTTCGTAAACACCTCTTTGTAGGCGGCGGAAAGCTGGGCCTGGAGTTCGACCGGAGCCGGAGCGGCTTTGACGTCTTGTCCGGCCGGCGCTCCCGCTTCTTGTTGCGAGCATCCGGCAGCCGTCAAGATGGCCGCCAGCAGCGAGCCGAAAATCGTAAATTGTTTTTTCATTCGAGTATCCTCCCCATGGTCTGTGATGGCCGGCGTGACGCGAACCTGTTTGGGCTCGGCGGTTTTCCGGGCTTGTGTATGCTTTGAAACAAAAAGGCATAGACTCGCGCTCGGCGATTCTATGCCCCATTGGAATGGTCGACATCCGGTTTTAAAACCTATAATTTCAATATGTTTTATTGGATATTTAAACTATAACAGGTTCGCACCGGCTCCGTCCATGTCAGAACTTGTCCAATACCGTTTGTCATTTTTTGACCTTTTTCCGCATCGACGGTTGTCACCGCCGGTCTGTCTCGCTTCTACTGCTAGCAAAGCAGTGGACGCCAGATTTGCGGCGGATCGCGATCCGCGGCGAAAATATTCGTGGGAACGGTTGAACAGACAAAACACGTCATCACGCCGCAAAGCGCAGCTTTTGCTTTCCCGGACGTCGGATTTGGCCAAGCTCGGCGCTTTTTTAAAAGTGGTCGATGCATTGACAATCCGTGGCGCCGAGCGGGAGAACAGAAAGGGAGAAAGCACCGGTAATTGTCTACTAAAAGGGCTGGATTACTTGGAGATGCATTACGCGGAAGGGATTACGATTGAGAAAGTAAACTCGTTCGTCGAAGGTTCATTTGCATTAAACGAGGGGACGTAGTAAGCGGACAAATGAGCCTTCCACAGGACAAAATAAGCGGTGGTGTCTGCTACGCTTGTATTACCCCAAGTAAATGTTGATTGGCGTAGATAAAGATTAGTTTCCTTTACGCGAAATAGGCAGGAGGAATCGTGGCAAACGGCTGCCACGTACAAAAAATGACCCTTTTCGGGTCTTTTTCATTTTTAGGATTGTGAACATAGGTACGGTTCACCGTGAATGATGTTAAACTAAACTGCCCGTCCATCCGCGCCCCATGAGGGGACACCACGGAATAATGGAAATTCACTATGCAACCACTCGGTTCAAGCTATTTCCAGGGCAGTTGAGAAAAGCAGCCGAACACAAAATGCCGGCTGCCTTCAAATGCCTCAATGAGCTATCGTCCTACGTCTTTCGAAATGTGTAGTATGTCGCTAAACGAACGGGGATTTAAAAAAGTGTTTTCATTGCCTCAGCCGAAAAGGGGGCCAATTCGTCTATTCGACCGTCGCGAATCTTGTTTGCCCAAGCAGGATCAACCAGTAATGCCCGGCCTACGGCTACCAGGTCAAATTCTTCACGTTCGAGTCTCTCGATCAGCCCGTCGATCTTGACATTACTGGCCCCCTTTCCTTCCGTAAAAAGACCCGAAACATCACCATCAAGGCCAACCGATCCAACCGAAATGGTCGGTTTCCCAGTCAGCTTTTTTGTCCATCCAGCAAGATTTAGATTTGAGCCTTCGAATTCAGGTTCCCAGAAACGGCGAGTGGAGCAGTGGAATATATCGACACCCGCATCGACTAATGGCGCCAAAAACTGCTCCAGCAGTGCCGGTGTTTCAGCCAATTTCGCCGAATAATCACTCCCCTTCCATTGCGAGAAACGGAGCTGGATCGGGAATTCCGGTCCGACGGCCCGGCGGCAAGCTTCGATGACCTCCACCGCAAAGCGGGTGCGCGCAACCATATCGCCACCATAGCTGTCGGTGCGCGGGTTGGTTTTCTCCCAGAAAAATTGGTCGATCAAATATCCATGCGCACCGTGGAGTTCGATGCCGTCAAAGCCAAGCCGCTTGGCTTCATATGCTGCCTGTGCGAAGGCTTGGACAATAGCCGCGATTTCCGATTCCGTATAATCCCCGACATGGCCTCGCGCTCCCATATGCCAAATCTGCGGTAAGATCCGTCCGCCCGCCTCATGTACCGCGGTCACTACGTTTGCCCAGCCGTTTAACGCAGCCTCACCATAAAAGTGCGGTACATTGGCTTGATTGGACGAATCCGGATGATTGATCACCGTACCTTCAGTCACTATAAGTCCAACGTCGTTTTCAGCTCTGCGACGGTAATAGGCGGTTACATCCGAACCTGGTACTCCGTCCGGAGAAAATTGTCGGGTCATCGGCGCCATTACGATACGATTAGTTAGTGTCAAATTCCCTATTGCAATAGGCTTGAACAGGGTCTGAACGGATTGAGAAGAATTCATACAAAAACCTCCATGTTAAATTATGCAAATAAATCTCTGCAACAGATTAGCAGTTTCGCTAAAAGAATTACAATCCGCAACTTGAATTTGGATTTATGCTCCTGCCCGGAGAACCACCTCCTTCATCTCCCTTTATCGTTCATTTATTACCGCTTCACATTATTGACTACACAGTCAAAAACTTCGTAAAAAAAGGAGCGGAGGGCTATCTTTGCAAGAGAACCGCCTCCTCGCCTTGTCTTTGTTATTATTTCTTTACCGTTAATCCCTTATTGACTGTGTAGTCAATAACTTCACAAAAAAAATCAAGGGGCGATCATCGCCAAAGAAGTACGTAAGACCGCATCGATACGCTCCCGCGAAGCACCCGACTTCTCCATGATTTTTGCGCCGAGCAGAGCGTTGTTCAGATAAGCCGCAAGTTCTTTACTGGTACGACGGGTCGTAATCATCTGCTGCTCCTGACCGCTGCGGATGATCTTCTCAAGTATTTGTTCGACTTCGGCAAACATCAACTCTACTTCGCGAGTTACCTCTTCGTCATCGGTTCCTTCCAGCGCGGAGTTTACCATAAGACATCCTCGACCGATTGTTTCGTCACCATGGCATAGCGTAACGTCGACAATGGCCTCAAGCTTTTTTAAGGGTGGCGCTTCCTGAGAAGCCAATTTTTCCAGCACGAATACACTCTGTTCGCGATACAGCGCCAATGCCTTCAAAAACAAAGCCCGCTTGTCTTTAAATACGCAATAGAAACTTTGCTTCTTAACCTGCGTCGTGCGGGTTAAATCTTCAAAGGAAGTCCCCTTATAGCCTTTTGTCCAGAATACTTCCATGGACTGGTGAAGTGCACGATTGACATCAAATTCTCTTGGTCTGCTCATAGCAACATGTTATCAGTTATTGACCGCGAAGTCAAAAATTGTTTCAGCGCCCCTTCCAACCTTCGTGTGCCTTGGCCCGTGCATTTGCCCCCGGCTTCCTTGGTAAAATCGGGACGCCAGCTTGCTCCTGATTTCGTTCGCCAAAATCGCCGGCGTCACCCCGAGCGTCAAATCGATCACGATAAACGCTCCGTTGTACAGCAACGTGTTCCGCGTGATTCGCCAGGACCGCTCCGCCTCTACTCACCAATAAACCGACCTGACATTTATAGTTTTCAGACCTGTTCCGGTATTGTTTACCTTCCGGGAGGGTACACTACAAAAAAACTTTCAAAAAAACGGCTGATGAACCGATCGCGAATCATGAGCGCACACGACAAATTGCAACATCATATCGGACCGGAATCGGTAACACCGAAGCCATTTATTGTCCCCCTTTGTCACATTTATCGCGTCAGTCGCCATACAAGTCGAATCCGTCAAGCCCGACGCGGTTCCGCCCGCCATTTCCCACGCGCGTTCCCCCGTTGCCGGGCCCGGCTTTTTCCCGTACAATAGAGGCTGTAATCACGCTCTCGTCGTATAAGTCGTCAAGGAGTTGCATCAAGTGAAAAAAACGGTTTGGGTTGGAGCGCTGCTCGTGATCGCGGCCGCGTTGTCCATTGCGGGTTACCGATATATGGCGGACCGCAAGGCGGATCTGGTCATCATCGGCACGGAGCTGGAAGGCATGTACATGGCCAGGCGGGCGCATGACCTTGGGCTGGACGTCACCGTGCTGGAGACGGACGACGGCGTCGGAGGACAGCTGCTTCGGGGCGAAATGATTTATTTGGACGAAACGTTCGACGATAAAGGAAATTCATTGGTGCAAGGCTCGATCAAGCAGCTGTTCCAGGACTACTATGCCGGGAACATTCGCAAGCTGAAAGATTTCCAGACCTATTTCAACGGATTGGTACGAGGAATACCGATCATCCGGCAGGCCACCCTGACCGCGGCCGAGAAAGAGAACGGCGCGATCCGCTCGCTGACGTATCAGAACGGCAAAGGTCGCACCCGGACGATCGAAGCGGATTATTTCGTCGACAATACCGACAACGGGGCGCTGGTCAACCTGCTCGGAGTCGAGAGAAAGCCTGGACTGGAAGCGCTTTACCAAAATCCGCAAAAAGAATATATGAGCGCGACGTATATGATGAAATTCAAAAACGTCGACTGGCAAACGTTTTACGGCCAATTTTGGAAAATGAACAAAGCCGAGCGGATGACGATGTACGGTCCGGAAACGTACGTGGACGCCAATATCGCCTACGGCTTTCCGCCCATCGTCGCCCGTTATGAGCCGAAAAACCCGGACAAGGTCAATTTGCGGGGACTTAACATTTTGAATCAGAAGGACGGGGAAATTATCATTAACGCGCTTCAGGTGTACGACGTCGATCCGAGCGACCCGGAGACGGTCGCGCGGGCGATGAGCTACGCCCGGGAGGAGATGCCCCGGATTCGCGACCATCTGAAGAAGCACATTACCGGATTTCAAAATCTGGAGTTGAACGGCGAGCCGGAATATTTGTACATCCGCGAATACGACCACTATCCGACCGAGTACACGCTGGAAGCTTCCGATTTGCTCGGCGGCGATATGTTCTGGGACAACGTAAGCATCGGCGGCTATTTCATCGACATCCAGGGATCGCGCTCCAACCGCGAAGGCTTCGCCATCGGACGGCCGGACAAATACGGGATGCCGCTCCGCAGCTATTTGCTCAAGGAAGCGGATAACGTCATCCTGACGGGCAAGCTCGTCGGCGCAACGCCTGTCGCCTACGGCAGCGCGCGCATTCAGCCGAACGGTTCGCTCGCCGCGGAAAGCATCGGGGTGCTGATCTCCCGTCTGGAAGGCACGGGCATCGGTCTGAAGCAGGTTACACCGGACATCATGAGCGCGTTCCAGCAGGAAATGAGGGCATCGTACGGCGTCGAGCTTCAACCGGGCAAAGGCAACAATAAAATCGAAGGGATGTCCCCCGAAGATATCGCCGAGCTGAACGCGGGCCATATTACTTTGCTCGGGAACAAAAACCAAGCGAGGACGCTGCCATTCATCCGCGTCTATTACAACAACAACGAAGTGAAGTTTACGGCGCATAAGCCGGTCATCGTCGACGGGAAGACATGGACGCCCGTGGAGGAGCTGATGAGCGCATTCGGTGCGCAGCGGATCCGGATCGATTTGGACCGCAACGAAATCCAGTATACGCGCACCGACGACCCCGACCGGGTGCGCACGATACTTGCTCCGATTCACATCCTGAACAATCGCGTGCTCGTCAACCTGCGGGAGATTAGCGACTTGTTCGGCTACAAAACATACTGGGACAATCTGAACCGGGTCATTACGATTTACAGCGACGAGCCTGTGCCGCAGCAGCCGTCCTGAATGTCACCTCTCCGACAGACGGACGGACGAATAAAGAGGTCATGAAGACATACGGATTCGTATGCCTCCATGACCTCTTTTCCGTCTAATCGGATCGTTCCGCATGCAGAGACCGGAAGTTTGTCTGATTCCGGGTCAAGTCCGGTCTCGTATGTACGCCTCGCCCTCCTCTCCCAGAATCGACGTCGCGGCCGCGGACACCAGTCGCTGCGCCTGTACGGCCGGATCGTTGATATGGTCCAGGAAGTCCCGCATGTAGGCGACCGCGGTTTGCAGCTCCCCCTGCTCCTCCACAATCCGGATAATTCCCAACCGGTATGCAAGCTCCGCCGCGAATGTATGGTTGATGTCGCCGGACGCTTCAAACCGGGCGACATGCCCGAGCAACGATTGAACGGTTGCCGGAGCGTTGTCGATGATCGCCGCTCTGCCGCCGGACTCCGCAATTACCCACGCCCCGTTCGCGTCCCGATGGGCCACCGCGTAAGGGACGAGCTTCCACGCCTCCCCGCCGTCAAACGGGAATCCTTCGTTGGGAGAATAGGTGACGAACCGGGTTTTCCCTTCCTCCGCCTTCACGTCCAGCACCGGATACGCCGTCCAGTCCGTCCCTTTCTTGACCAGGACATGGCTGCCTATCCATTTATCCGCATCCGTCACGATACCGGAAGCCGCGAACCCGTCCTGATACCGTTGCGCGATATTGCCTTCCTTCAGCTGACCCGGTTCGATGTTTAGGCCCAAGCCGTCCTGCTCGATCTTGCCTTCCCCGGCCAGGAAAGCATACTCCAGCCTCCCGTTCCCGTTGTCGTCCTTATAGGACAAGACGCCAAGCCGGCCGCTGAACGCAATCGGACTCGCGCCGGATCCGCCGTCGAAGGCAGCTGGCGCATTCAAGATTCCTTGCGAGCCGAGAACGTAATCGTGCCATCCGTCCCCGCTTATTTGCAGGCCGACCGGCGCAATGACATCCGGGCGATACACGTTATCGGTCACGGTCAACGGAGCTACACGCCGGATTCCCGGAGTGTCCGCATACGATTCGAATACGGTAGCGAATGTACTTCCTCCCGTCGAATTATCGAGCCTCCGGATTAAATACGGCAATTGGGCGCCCGCGTCGTATTTGCCCCGTTGTCCCCAACCGTCGCCAATATAGACGGACTCCGTCACCGACAATGGAACTTGCCACGATTGGGTGCGTCCGGCGCCGCCGGCATTTTGCCATCCGGCTGTCCAGACCTGATCCGTTCCGGTCGTCCTTACATCCGTCAAGCCGTATGCCGCGACCGCGGAATCATTGCCTTGCGCAAGCTGGATACCGTCCGTAGTCATGCTGTCCGTCGAGCCATGGAGCGTATAATCGTGCGTACTCCCTCCGCGGACGCGGAAAAAGTCGACGAGGTATTCCGGCTTGCGGTCGGTCTTCTGCATTTGCAGCAGCGTACGCCCATACACGTCCGTCTCCGCATAGGCGGCGGAGCTTGCTTCCGTAGCGTGCACCGGTCCGGACGCTTCGAAAAATCCGATACTGCCCCCTCTTCCGGCGCTTTTCTGGTTTTTCCCGTCGACGACGACCAGATTGTGGGCGGCCGAGCGGGCGGTCATCCCCTGCTGCGGATTGTCCCATAAGTAACCGAGATCGGATAACGATTCCCCGCCATTCGCCCAGTAGCTCAGATCGAGGCTGTCCAGGTGGCGATGTCCCCCCCAATCGCTTGCGTTCACAATTGCGGCGCTGCCCATGTTATTCGGCGTTCCTCGCAAATACGCCAGCTTCCACTGAGGGAACAGGACGTCCGACAGCTCCAGCGGCTCGGCCTGCTCCAGATTATCGGGCCGATACAGCAAGCTTTCCACGCCGGTCAGCGAAAACCCTCCGAAACGGAGCAAGCTGGACAATATTGGCAATCCCGTTCGCTTCGCGCCGATTCCCAGCCAATACCCCGCCGGCGTGCTTGTCGTATAAGAGTCGCCCACGGACGGGTATTTCATCGAAGGAAGCAGAGCGTCGCCCAACGTCTTGTACACCATTCGGTAATCGGAACGGCCGTAGACGGAGAAATTGTCCGTGCGCTGTCCCGTCGGCGGCGTATATCCCGGCGGATCGGAATAGCCTTCGAGAATTTCGCCGAGACGCCATAAATAATCGAGCACCTGCAGTCCATAGGCTGGTGTTTCGATCGGCGAGCCGTCGGCCTTGTACCAATCGCTCATGAACCGGTTGAAGCCTTGCAATCCGAACTGCACGAGCTTGGGCTCGGACACCGCTATGCCGATGGCGGCCGCTGCCGTACGGTTGGATATCGATTTGTTGTTTTGGGCCGGATCGGCCAAAAACAGCGAAGCCGACTCCAGCAGCAAATCCCTCTCGATAACGAGCCGGTCATTGTCGCTCAGCAGCGTTTGTCCGTCTACCCGGACATCGCCCAGCAAATCGTATGCGGTGACGAGCGGCAAAATAATGGAGCCTTCCATGCCGTTCGCATCGCCGCGTCCCGCCATCCAATATCCGGCGTGAAGCGCCCGGTTCGCGACGTTTGGCGGAGCCGTAAGCTCCGGCCTCGGCAGCTTGTTGATCGAGAACGCCGCCGTTTTCGGATCCATATCCGCATATTCGCCGTAACCGGAGTGGAGCAGCCAATGCGGATACACCTCGGCGAAGCGCATCAATATTTTTTTCCCTTGCCGGGCATAGGCGGGATCGCCGGTCAGTTTATACAGAACCGAGATTTTGCCTGCTATATTGGACATATACACTACTTTTTTGGCGCGTATGTAGGAAGTAAAGCTCGGACTAAGCTTGAAGCCGCTGAAATCGTAGGACTGTCTGTTATAATAAGTGATCCGTTGCTCGACGCCGCCCCATTTGGCAATCATGACGCCTTCCTCGGAATATTGATCGTTCGGGAACGCCATGCTGCCGCAATAGATGACGTCGGGCTCATTCGCACTCCATTTCCAATCTCCGTGCGGGAAGCCCAGATCCGGAGCGTTCGGGCAAGGGGTGAACAAGTCCGCATTCGGCGTCGTTGCCGGAACCATGTTCTCGATTTGGGCATCGTTGTAGCTCATCGCGAGGGAAACTTCACTTTTCATCGAGTTGATCCGCTGCTCCGACAAAGCCCGGAATTCCGCCGACGTCTGCACCTTGTCGGTATAAGCGTTCCAGTCCGCTTGCTTGTAAAGTACTTTTGGCGGCGAAGCGACGCCGCGTTCCGACGGCTCGACCCAATTGGGGAACAGATCTTCGATCGTTACCGGCGGGCTCGGCTCGGCCGATGGCGACATCAGCAATTGCCAACGGTTGAAATCGATCCCGTTCTCAAACTGTTCGTCGAGCTTCCGCACTCCGTCCGCGTATAAGGCGATATTATCCATGTATACGGTTCCATTAGTGCCAACGTCGGTATAGTCGTTGGCCAGGAAAGGCTTCGTATACACGGACGCGCTTCCAAAGCCCTTGCCGGCGATCAAATACGGGGGCGGTCCCGAGGCCGGTGCCGGTGCCGTCTTCAGCAGCACCGGGTCCGCGCCCTTCTCGCCTCCCCACAATTGCACCGTACCGTTCTCCCATACGATGCGGACCCGATACGTTTTGCCGAGCGGCGCGCTTCCGGCGTACCCTCCCGGATTCAAATTGAATTTGGCGTTGCCGGCAATTCCGATAGATACGTATTGGGCCGTACCCCAGTATAGAATCAATGCCGGAGCCCATGAGCTGCCCGGCTGGGCGACAGGCTGGATGTCCGCTTCGGCGACGATACCGCCCGGCGTATCGGGCCAATCCAATTGATGCAGCAGCAGGTCGTGCGCGTTGACGGGGCCTTCGAATAGAAGCTTTCCTTCGAAAAGATGAGCATAAGGATCATTCATGATTGCACCTGCTTCCTGGGAGTTGACCATACACCAGCCGGTCAAAAGGGAAAAAACCAAAACGAAACAAAGAACGGAATTCGCCATCTTCCTAATTTTTCTGCTCTTGTTCAAGGTGAACCTCCTCATTGGATTTGGATTTTAGCCTTGCAAAGCTCCCGGACCACCTTCCCTCTCTCGCATTCGTCTTTCTTGCAATCGGAAAATTTTTCCACTACATCATATAGTATATATAATAAGCGAGCGATTGCAATCTTTTTTTAATACAGGTTACAGACGGATACTTAATAAAGCGCGAAGAAGCCGAGAGCCTCCTCTCGACTTCCTTATGAATCTATTAACAAACTCTTCCTGCCTCAAGGAGCAAAGCCTTTTTGGCTCACCAAGACCTTATCCCCGGGAAAAACGGTCAGAAGCCGTTCCTGCACGATCCGATAGGCCGCAGGGTCGTACCATTGCTCCATGCCAAGCTCCTCGTATAGGGAGCGAATACCCAAGCTCCGCGTTCGTTTACCGCCGCTGCCGTCGCCCATGAAATAATCGTCCACGCAGACGCGGTCGACCAACGACTTCAGCTTGTCGGGAAACGCTTCGCTGCTCGGCAGCACCGGGGCAATCGTCGCTTGGGTCGGCACGCCCGCTTCGGCCAACAGCTCGAGCGTCTTCAGCCTGGCGGCGATCGGCGGCGCCTTCGGCGTAAAATGTTTGCGTACGGTCTCCAGATCCGTCTCCACGGTCATGCTTACCCGGACCTTCTCCTTCAAGAGCAGCAACAGGTCGATATCCCGGCGTACGAGCGGACTCCGTGTCTGCACGAACAGAAAATCGGGAGGATCGTCCGCCATGACCGCAAGCAGCGATCGCGTCACCTTCTCCTTATACTCGACAGGCTGATAAGGATCGGTACTCGACGACATGAAAATCGTTACTTTCCCTTTCGCCTTCGCCTTATGAAGCTCTTTCCGCAATATTTCGGCCGCTTCCTTCTTGACATCGACCCAAGTTCCCCATTCCTCCTTGCGGAACGTCGATACCGGCATTTGACGAACGTAGCAGTACGAGCAGCCGAAGGAGCAGCCCGTATACGGGTTCAAGGAATGGCTGTAATCGGACAGAAAGCCCGTCCCTTTATTCAGAAGCGTTTTGGGAGTTTTGTAGACCGGACCGAATTTCATGACAAACCGCCTCTCATCATAAGCTCCTCCTCTCTATATTCCATTTTACGCTTATTTGGCATCATGGAAAATAATTCCGAGACTGAATCTCGTACCCGATGCAACCGTGCTGACGCCATGCCGAAGCGTCGTCTTGTAGTACCCCCGCGAGCCCGCAACAGGACGATGGTTGGTAGGAAAAAGAAGCGCCGCGCCTTGTGCAAGCGTTATGGCGTGCCCTCTGCTTTGCGCCCTCGGCCGTTGCTCCACCAGCAGAAATTCCCCGCCGGTATAATCTGTTCCGTGCCGATTCAAGGCGAATACGGCCTGGAACGGGAAAAAGACATCCCCGTATAAATCCTGATGCAGACAGTTGTATCCGCCGGCTCCATATTTAAGAATCAAAGGCGTCGAACGCGATTGCCCTTGCGCATGGCACCGGCCGAGAAATTCCGGCAACGAAGCCGGATAGACCGGTTCATGTCCCAGCCGCGCGAGCCAACGGTTGGCCGTTCCGGCGAGCCCGGGATACAAGCCTTCCCGAAGCTGCTGCAGCAAATCCTGCAGCGGAGCTTGATAATATTTGTACTCCCCGCTCCCGAACCGGTATCTGGCCATATCGATCGTGCTTCGGAAGCGCTCTTCTTCCTCGTACGTACCGATCAGCTCCTCGCATTGATCTTCATCGAGCAAAATGGGAGTCTGAGCGTAACCCCGCTCGTCCAGCGTGTGCTCCAGCGAGCTCCAATCCAAAGCCGCAATGCGCTCCGCAAGGCGATTAGGCATGCATCGCACTCCCTTCGACGATCGCGCTCTCCCGTTCCAGCCGGAGAAGCTCCGTTTTCATATCCAGCCCTCCCCGGTAGCCGGTCAGAGAGCCGTTTTTGCCGACAACCCGATGGCACGGCACCGTTATCAATACGGGATTCGCCCCGATTGCGGCTCCAACCGCGCGTACCGCAGCGGGCTTTTGGATACACTCTGCGATATCCGAGTAAGATTGGGTTTGTCCGTAAGGGATTCCGCAAAGCGCTTCCCACACGGCAAGCTGGAACGGGGTGCCGTGAAAGTCGAACGGAATCGAAAAGCTTTGGCGCGATCCTTGGAAATATTCGATGAGTTGGGCCGCATACGGCTGCAATTTCTCGTCGTCGCGTACAAGCGTCGCGTCGGGAATCCTACTTTTCGTCCAATCGGCCAATTGCTCGAAAGGCTTATTCCGGGAGCCTACGTAACAAAGCCCCTTCGACGTCGCTGCGATGTACAAACTCCATGTTCCATGTACGAGCAGCGTCCAGTACACCGTATTAATCGTTTTTGCTTTTGCTTCCATCTTGCAGCACCTCCGCTATAGATTGATTTCGGATCCATTGGCGATATTCCGCAGGGGTACGCCCCGTCCGTTTTTTGAACAAGGTTATAAAGTATGACGCATTCGGGATTCCGACAGCCATGGCGATATCCGCGACCGGTTGATCCGAACGGGACAGACACTCCTTCGCCTTGGCCATGCGCGTATGCTGAACGTACTCGACCGGCGTAATCCCTTTGATCCGCTTGAACGTACGGTGCAGATGGTAAGGACTGCCGTGGCACATATCGGCCAACGTTTCCAGCGTCAGCGTCTCGCCGTAATTCGAGTCGATATATTGCGAGATCTGATCGACCCAATCGTCGTCAGGCAGTCGCAGGCCGTTCGGCTTGCACCGTTTGCACGGCCGGAATTGCTCCGCCAGCGCTTGCTCGGCGTTTGGAAACACGCGGACATTTTCTTTTTTGGGCGGTCTGGACTTGCAGGACGGCCGGCAAAAAATACCGGTGCTCTTCACCGCGTAGAAAAAGCGATTGTCGTACGACGCATCGTTGTTTATGATCGCCTGCCACTTTTCTTCCGTCAGCTTTTGTTCCGTCAGCCTTTCCTCGCCAACTTCCGCCACGTTTTCGTCATGAATCATCCGGATCACCTCCATCCTCAGTATACCCCCGATAACGGCGCTGTGTACGTTTTTGCGGATGTAATAGCAAGATATCGAAATTGCAGGCAGCCGGTTTGTGATACAACTATAGCAGAGCAATGGAGAAAGGGAGGATGAAAATGACGGAAAGCGCGGATTACCCGGAGTGGGACGCTCCTTATTTCACCGGCGTCGCGACGATGCGTGTTTATTGTTTTCCTTGGTGCTCCGGACAGCCCAAGCCGGAGAATGCGATCCGGTTCAGATCGCGGTCCGAAGCCGAGCTGGCAGGCTACCGGCCGTGCAAAAACTGCTGCTCCGGATTGCCGCACGGCTCCTGGGAGGATCGCAAGCAGGAGCTGAGACTGGCGACCCCCGAGCCTTTCAGCTTTGCCGAGAATGTGCGCTATTTGTCCAACGCTTCGAACGAATGCTTATTTCATAGCAAAAATGGGCGGATCTATAAAGCGATACCGATCGAGCGGGAGACGCCGGTCGTCGAAATCAGCGCGGACCGCGACAGCGAGATAACCGTCCGATTTATCGGAAATACGGCTCCTTCCCGCAAATGGGTGCGCGCAGCGGTGGCCCGTTATGTCCGGGATTGGTTCGACCTGGATACGGACCTGCTCCCGTTCTACGAGCTGGCCAAAACCGATACGCTGCTGCAGCCGGCGGTTCGACAGTTTCATGGCCTGCGCAATATGGGCATTCCGGATCTGTTCGAAGCGATCTGCTGGGGCATTATCGGCCAGCAAATTAACCTGGCTTTCGCCTATACGCTGAAAAGGCGCCTCGTGGAAACGTTCGGGCGGCGCGTGGATTGCGAGGGTGAAACGTACTGGATTTTCCCCAGCGCGCACGAGATCGCCGCGCTGAAGGTCGAGGACTTGGACGTTTTGCGGATGACGGTCAAGAAATGCGAATATTTGATCGGCGTAGCCGGGCTCATGGCGGAAGGAAAGCTGACCAAGGAGCTGTTGCTCCGTACGGGGACCTATAAAAAAGCGGAGAAGCAGCTCGTCGGCATTCGCGGCATCGGCCCGTGGACGGCGAACTACGTGTTGATGCGCTGCCTGAGAATGCCCTCGGCTTTTCCGATCGACGATGTCGGTTTGCACAATGCCATCAAGCATCTCACGGGCGCGGAGCGGAAGCCGACGAAGGAAGAGCTCGTCAAGCTGTCTGCAGCATGGACCAATTGGGAATCGTACGCCACTTTTTATTTGTGGAGGTTTCTCTATTGAACGATTGACTCATAAGCGCCAAAACCAAAACAAAAGAAGATCGTTATCAAAGCGCGCTTTGATCCGATCTTCCTGTGCTTATCTGAAAGAATACGGCAACGTCCTGCTTAGCGGACGGTCGGGCTGCGGTACTACGGTGACGGGATTTGTCCCTTCCGCAATCGGGAACGTCGGCCTTACGGGCGCCGAGCCGTCAATGGGGATTAACGGTTGCTGCAGCAGGATCGGTGCCAGCTGCGCCTTCACGGCAGAATTCCACGACCGGCACTGCTCGTAATGCCAATTGGCGAAATTGAGATCGCCCGTAGATTTGTACACGTAATCGAACCAGCCGTAACAGCCCATACTATCCGCTGAAGACGTTTCCGCATTGGCGATTAACGTTCCGCCGGTCACGAGCGTCGCAGCCAAAACGAGACGGATAGCGCCTTTTGCGAGCATGTTCCTTTTCATCTTATCAACCCTTTCGTTTTTTCCTGATTCAGTATAACAAAAGGGGATATTTGGAAGCATGCTGCCGCAGTCCCGATTTTCCGGGAAGTTCGGGACGAGCCCCAACGGCTAAATTTCGACATATCGGCAAACAATGCGTGGCGAGCCTCGAATCCAAGCTTTCTCCGCTAATTATTCCTTGACAGACATATTCCATATTGGATATATTGAAAGGAAAACTATCCTTTGGAGTAGATCCGAGATGAATGTGACTACTTTCAGTGCGCTTGCCGAGCCCAATAGGCTGGACATCATCCAGCTCTTGTGCGACGGACCGATGCCGGTAGGCGAAATCGCCGATCGTCTGGAGCTTAACCAACCGCAAACGTCCAAGCATTTGCGCGTTTTGAGCGATGCCGGTCTTGTCGAGGTACAGCCGGTCGCCAATAAACGAATATACAAGCTGCGTCCCCAGCCGTTCCAGGAGATGGATTCTTGGCTGGATTCTTACCGCCGCATGTGGGAAGAAAGATTCGATAATTTGGATGCTTATCTTCGCAAGCTTCAACAGCAGCAAAACCAGGATCGATAACGAAAAGGCCGCCTCGCCACTTCTACGGGAGCAGCCTTTTTCTGTTCCCGGCAGTTTTGCGAACGGCAGCAACTTTTTCTACGCCAGCATAATCCGCATATAACTTGGAGTCTCTAGATGAAGCGGGAGCAGCGTGTTGACGGAAATAGAGGAACTGAATTCCGTTATTGTCCCGAATTCCGTTACACGCTTGAATATAACGGAACAGGCTTCCGTTCTCTCGATCTTTCGGGGTGAAAACGATCGTGATTAGCGGAATAGCGGAAAGGTTTTCCCTTATTTTGCAATCAACAGGAGTACTCGGGACAATAGCATACTCAATTTCCGCTATTTGCTGGATTCGCGATCCCGGGCACAAGCAAAGGCAGTCAGCCTTTTCACCGATCATGCGGTACATTCATTTTTGTACGAGAATTATGCTGTCGTAGTTTTTGTTTCTTTCGTGACGGAACAAAATGTTAGTTTTGCGCCAATTCGGCCAGCTTGCCGATCGTATTCCAATTGCGCGTCGTCGCCGCATCGCCCAGCTTCTGGACATTGCTGGCCAGCTTGGAATCCAGCACGCTTTGACGGAACAGAAAATAAATCTCGCGTCCTTCAATATGGAACTCATCGATGTCGCTCTTGCCATTGGATAAGATGTCCGCGGTTTGCTGCGGCGGCGCGTCCGTCAGCACCGAGACCTGTACGCTCTGGCCTTCGGTCAAGGAGTCCGGCGCATAAGGACAGGCAGCGATAATGCGCTGCAGTTCGTCCGCCGTACGCAACACTACGGTCGGCGATACGCCGAATTTGCTCGTGATCTCCTGCTCGATACGCCGTCGCAGCGGCTCCTCCGCTTCCTCCGACCGGAACAGGACATTACCGCTCTGCAAATACGTCCGCACCCCGGCAAAGCCCATCGTTTCCAACACTTTCTTCAATTCGGCCATCTTGATCTTGTTGTTCCCGCCTACGTTAATCCCACGAAGAAATCCTATATAAACCGTCATCCCGGCACTCTCTTCCTTTGTTTTTATTTTGTCGCAATCAACATGAACCGTTTCGAATTGGTTCTGATCCCCTGATCGGTTTGGTTTTGTTCGATAAATTTTTCAAGTACGGCGAAGTCGTTTTCGCTTTGCCCGAAGCCCGGAACGATCGGAGTATATTTTAAAAGAAACACCAGGTCCTCGTAGGTTTGATAATACTCGGTCGCATCATATTCGAACGACCGGATGTCGCTGAATCCGGCCTCATTCAATTCCGACCTATATGTATGGATTAACTGATCATCCCGACTGCCGGAGAACTGTCCTCTTCCGAACATTTCCGCAATATTCCGCTTATCCCCTTCGCATACTTGCTGGGTGAGAAAAATGCCGCCTTGGACCAACACTTTGGCAACCTCTTCGGCATGGAAGGCGCAGTGCCGACAAGAGACGATGTTGAAAAAGCCCTCCGGGAATTCGAGGTTTTCGGCATCCATTTGCAAAAAGCGTATATTCGGTTTGCCCGTCTTCAGCAAATTCGCATTCGCCGTCCGGATCATACCGTTCGCTTGATCGATCCCGACCAGCAGCAGAGCGCGATCCGCGATAGACAGCAGTCTCTCCCCGCCCCCGGTGCCGATATCCAGCAGCACATCGGACTTCTTGCATCTTCGGGTTACCTCTTCGTAAAAATCCCATTGCTCTCCTTCCGAGACAACTTTTATTTTACCGAAATCCCAGCCGTTCAATAGTCCGACCCGATCGTAAAAGCTTCTATAATCAACCTGATTCGAATTCATTCAAGCTCTCCTCCTTTCCATGCAGAACGCCAGCCCGCACCGTTCCGAATCGCAGTTACGACATCCGCTTCAAGCTCCCCATATCGTTCCGTTAGTCCGCCACTTTCTTGTTCAGTTCGGCAAACTGCTTGAACAAGTTTTCGATGCTAACCCCGTTTATAACCAGACCCGTAATATTGCAATTGTCCAACGTCGCATTCGTGAAATCGCATTCCGTAAGTGTTCCTTGCTTAAACGTGCAATGTGTGAATTGAACAGGAGCCCTCTTCGGATGTTCGGATTCCGGGCCATCCTTGTCGGAGTAGCCGATATACCGAAAATGGGCTCCGCCCCACTGGGCCCCGTCTATGTCCAGCTCGCTCATATTCGCGTCGGAGATGCTCATTCCGGTCAAGTTGACATCGTTCATCTTCATCCCGCCAAGATTGCAGCATTTAAACGCTAGCTGCTCGGCCCGAACATTTTTGAAGCTGGAGCCCGTAATATCGGAATTGGTTACGGTCACGGCCTTCTTTTCATTTTCCAAATGCATATGGCGCTTCCCCCTGATCGGCTTTTGAATGAGTTGATCCATGTCTGGCATCCCGGTCTCCCTTATGCGCCCGTTCTGCAAGTTCTCGCTCCGTCTCCTCCCGCTCCCCTTTCAGACCGGGTACGATTATCGCCTCTGACTCCACTTCCATCCCCCCTGCTCCACAGATGCCGGACGCTGCGAAAATCTACCAACCTTATTTTATAATTTTTCGATTTCCTTTCATAGAATGCTTCTGCTTCGTTTGTTTGCCTTATGTCATATTGTTGTCACGCAGCTATGTCATGATGGGGGTACGACTACGCGATATCGAGGAGAAGCCGATGAATTGGGACCGAGTATGGAACGAGCATCGCATTGACCTATACGCTTACATCTATAGGCGAGTAAGGAATTCGTTCGACGCGGAAGATATGCTTCAGGAAACGTTCCTGAAAGCTTTCGATTCGATCCGCAAACGGCGCGCGCCTCCCGACAACATGGCGGCTTTCCTGAAAACCGTTTCCCGAAATCTGATTATCGACCAATTCCGCAAAAAGAAAAGGCGCCCCCTTCCATATCCGTTGGAAGCGGCTTTGGCGCACGTTTCCCGGGATACGGTCGAAGACGTCGTTATCCGAACGGAATTGTTCGCGGAGATGCACGCCGTCATTCAAACCTTCCCGATGCATGGCCGCCTGATAATCGAATACCGCTTTTTCGATGATTTGTCGATAAAAGAAACCGCTAGCCGCATGAGAGCAAGTGAAACGGCCATCAGATCGTTGCAGTTTCGGATCACGAGAAAGATGCGGGATCGACTGCTTTTTTGCGCAAATACCGAAAGCAAGGGATAGGACAAAGAGCGGTATGCGAGCTGTTTCGCCAGAATGATTGACAAGCTCGGAAAACGATTCTCCGAAGGAAAGTATGGCGAAAGCACCGTCTTTTTTTACCGCTTTTGAATTCTGCAAATAGCGGAAAGTGCGTACGTTATATTTTCGTATACTGCTATCGACGGCACGATAACGGAAAAGAATTCCGCTATTCCGCAGCTTCAGACACTTTTCTTCACGAAAAGCGGATATAACGGAGCGCTGTTCCGCTATTTTCGGAAATGTCGCGGAAAACGGGACACTAACGGAAAAACGTTCCGTTATAAAGCATGACGTGTTGGTAGAAATTCGCGGATTATACTGTCGTACAAAAAGAAACCCGCCGGCAACGGGCCGCGGGTTCAATGATTTATATGAAAAAGGGGGTCTACTACATAGTAATCTTCGAACATTAATGTAAGGTGAAGCGGATATTACAATTGGATTACATTTATTATCCGAACCGATGATGTATCCATCCGGATCTTGGATGTACAATTTTTTAAAATGCATGCCGTTGCTATCGGTAGCCTCCATGGGACCCAAGACGATGTTGACGCCTTTCGCCCTCAGCTCTTCCACGAGCAAATCAAACTCGTTGTAATCGACATGGACAAAGGTATCCCATCCCAAATCCGGACCTTGCCAATTCGTCGGATACGTGTTACGCTTCGCCGAAGCCCGATTCGGCCGTACACCGCCCGGCTGCTGCGCTTGCTGGAGAATCAGCTTCATGCCGCCTCGTTCGCATGCCCCCAACCGCTGGTCCCGCAGCCCGGCACATCCCGATAATAGGCAAGCGATTTCTGCAAATCCGATACAAGTCCAACTTGCAAGCCGTCGCAAAATGCGGCCTTCTTATTACCGCTACCTTCTACCATACAATCATGTACTCCAACCGTTAATTTGAATGAATGTCGTCAGTAGGATGGTAATCCGCGCTCAAATAATAACATCCGCAGGCGGCAAAGCTTCAATAAAAACGGCATCGATTTGCTGCTGTCCGTTAATTAGAGCTTTCGCGATGCGATGTCCTCCATCTACCAGTAGCCCGTCCGAGGTTAATAAAATCGGGTACTCCATATCGGCTTGGATAATTCGCTTGCAATGGTTCGCCACATTCCGTATGGTCGGAACCGTCGTACTCCCGTACCCGAACCAGCAATCTTGATCCAGTTCCTTTATGGAATCGATGTCGATCTTTTGAACGGGTAAATGGGCCGTTAGCTCCCACAGCTTCTCCACGTCCCAAACATGTCGTCTTTCGTCGATGATCCTGGAATGCTTATGCTTGATCCGTGCCAGTGACTCCTCCATTATGATCGCCCCTATACTCGAGAGTGATATACATTTCATAGGTGAAATTATACCGCTAATGGTTCGTCAGCATGAGAGAAACAACTTGTTTTATTAAACTTTACCGTCCGAGAGCCGCAGAAAAAGCCGCCGATGGACCTCTCGGCAGCCGACTATGCATAAGGAACGTTCCTACATTCTTCATTCAATCCTATTTTCTATATCGTCCTTTTCAGTTTCAACTCGAACTCGGGATTCGTGACATAGTCCATATAATGGATCTCTCCGCGAAAATCCAAATAAGCTTGATAACGGGTGCGAATCGCCGGGGACGTAATCATGTCGAGCACTTGATCCTTAGCCACCCAGCAACTCTCGGATGTTTCTTCCGAGGTACACAATTGACCGCCAACGGGCTTGCCTATAAAGTCAAACATGACTTTGGTAGGAACATCCGTTGTCCCGTCATGCCATTTATAAATCCCCGTATTGGAATAAACTCCGATCAAGCAGGAAACCTCTACGTCTATTCCGCTTTCCTCCTTTATTTCTCTGATTAACGCTTCCATCAGATTTTCCCCGACTTCCACCTGCCCACCGGGAAATACCCATCTTTCATGATGTGTCTTCACCAGAAGTATTTCTCCTTGACCATTTTCGACGATACCGCCTACCGCTACAATATGTGTGGGCATTGCCATTTTGATAACCTCCCAACCTAATATGGAAACCGGAAATTGCTGCTTCAAGCTTCCCATAAACTCGAGCTGCAACAAATAGCATATGGCTGAGAAATCCATGATAGCACAATGACTATTTAACCTCGCCGCAAAAAGCCCCCTGCCGCCGCCAGGAGGCCACTGCAAAAGACACGTTTTTTTCGTGAAGCATCGATTATTAAGCTTGATGTTACAAAAAAACAACGAAAAGACCGTCTAAAGCCATCTTGCGGCTAAAAACGGTCTTTTTTCATCTTTGAAATAAGTCGAAAGTACTCGCCCGCCTATCGGACGACTTTAAATAAGCTGGAAATAGTCCCGAGATGAATGGCTTCATGGATGAAAGCGAAGTGGAACGCGTCGCCGAACGTTTCGAATCGAAACGGCCCCATTTCTATCGGCGATGCCAGCGGCGCTTCCAACGTATTAGGAGATACGTCAGACAGGCGATCCAACTGGCCGGATAATAATTGAACAAGCTCCTCTTTCGTCGGCGGCGATACTATCCAGTCGGAAGGCTTCGTTCCCGTGTTGAATAAACGGGCATAGGTTTCCGGAAGATTGGATTGATACGATGAATCCAGCGAGAGATAATAGTCCATGTAGAAAACGATGTGTCCGACGTTCCATCTAATCGTATTGCCGAACGCTTGAGGTTGAACGTCAAATAATGGTTCAGGAATCGATTGGAGCTGGTGCAGTACGATTTGGCGAACGGACATAGACGTATTTATACAGCTCGGAGACATGAGGCAATTCCTCCATTCCTTTTCCGGTATTGACCGCGCGCGCTGCCGTCAAAAACAAGTTTACCTTGGAAGAAATGTCGGAACAATCACCTGTTTCCGATTATAATGATAAGTAAAAATGATAATAAACGCCGGAGAGAGGTTTACATGGAGCTAAGACAGCTGGAATACTTTATCGCCGTTTGCGAGGAGATGCATTTCTCGAGGGCATCCGAGAGGCTTTGTACGACGCAGTCCAATCTCAGTCAGCAGATCAAATTTTTAGAGAACGAGTTGGGGGTTCCGCTATTCGATCGTATGGGTAAACGCATTGCTTTGACAGATGCGGGGAAAGTTTTGCTGGAGCAGAGCCGGCACGTTTTTGCCCATATTCAATACGCTCGCGACGCCATTGCGGAAATGGGAACCGTTCAGGGGGGAACGCTTACGATCGGCGTCCTGCCTGGGGATGCGGATCTATTATTCGATGCCTTGCTCGTAGATTTTCACCGGACTTATCCCAACATCTCCATATCCGTTATCGAGACTACCAAAATCTCGGAGCAGGTCACGGCCGGCACAATCGACATCGGTGTCGCCACTGCGCCTTCTCCGAATGAACGCCTGACCGTAATCCCGTTATTTCACGAGCAATTTGCATTGGCTACTCGGGCTGACCATCCGCTCGCTCAAGAGAGCTCCGTACCGTTCGCCCAGCTGCAGCATTTGAAAATGGTCATGTTTGCGCCTGATCATCAAGTCAGGCAATTAATCGAACGTTATGGTTTACAGGAAGGCTTCCGATTGCGGCCGCATATTGAAACCACTACCTTATCCTCTCTCCTGTCCTTGGTCGAGCAGGGGATCGGCGCATGCGTTTTGCCGCGTTTGCTTTTGGAAAATCTGAAAAAGCCGGAAATCGCCATCCTATCGCTTACCGACCCAACGCCCAGCCAGGACATCTGTATCCTGTATCGTTCGGACAAATATATCGGGTTTGCCGCCCGAGCGTTCCTGGATGCTTTGCAGGCCTACATCCGGACAGCGACGGAGCAGGCCGCAGGCCGGAATTTAATCGCCGATTAAAAGGAGTCCCCTCCGCAAATGGTCCGATTCCAGCCGGACAGTGCGGGAATAGATCCGCGCTCGGTGCCAGAGGGGGTCAGAGCGCATACTTGTCTCGGTTTGTTTCCGGGACCGAGGGTAAAAATCGCCGACACGTTCAGCGGCTTCCCGTTCACCTCAAAGGTCAGATCAACATGCCCGCCGCAAACGCATCCATCGTCAAACTCCGCTTTTACGCGACTGTACGACAGCAATCGGGAACCTTCTTCTTGCAGCAGAACCCGCATGCTCTCCATATCGATGGCTCCGCCATATCGCTCGACCGCCTCTTGAACATGCCGCTCTTGCACGGCTTTCAAAAACGCGCCTACTTTCTTTTCCACGCTTTTCTGATTCAGCATGACACGTCCATAATAGACGAGCAAGACAGCAAGATATGACAGAAGCAGGGAAAGGAGAATGATTCTTCCTGCTTTCCAAAATCGTTTCAAAGATTGTTCACCTCATTTTCGGTTTGACCTCCGACGGTATTTCGGCAATTTGGCTTATCATACGTTTGCGTGTTTTCAGTCTATTATCGAGTTATCCCGACATTTGAAGAAAAAACATAGATCTCCCCCGTATCCGAAAGCAATACGTTTGATCTCGTTTGCCCGGCATGGCCATTGCCGTCTGTTCGGTTATGTCCGGATTTACTTCGAATACATAATTACGTAAGCAATGAGGAAAGAGAGCTGAAGCGAAATGATCATGCCTATAACGACTGGCATTTCATCTCCGGTTGCACCCAGTAAAGCCGCCAATATATAGAATGCCAATATCGTTAAACAAACAACGCCAAGAAACAGCCCGAACGTTCTAACCCGTCTTTCGTTTCGTGCCCGGTTGTGCGACATGTTATCCCTCCCGTGAGCATTCCTGTACAGGTTTTTGCCGGATAGGCCGTTTTTCCATTATTTAGACGACATGGATCGCAAAAAGTTGTGTAAAGCACGACAAAGACCGGAGCGCGACCTGCAGTCGACTGCGGTCCTTCCCGACCCAGAATTCGTATACGTCGCCCTACTTCGGGAAGTACGACTTTCCGATAAAGCATAACGGTCAGCATATCATACATCGCTGTCTCGACCGAAAATCGGACAGCACATCCGGACGCTTTTCCGTAACTTCCATTCCTTAACAAGTTCCGCTACCGTCTTCAAACGGTAACATCAGCCCATTTATTTAAAATAATTATTATCAAGTATTGATTTCACCAAAAAAGCTGCATATAATGAAACCATCATAACTTAACATACATTTATGTTTAAAATGTTTATTTAATGAACGGAGGATGAATATGAACGAATCCCAGGTAGTCATGATCACAGGCGCTTCGAAAGGACTCGGAAAAGCATTGGCGTTGGCATTCGCCAAACGAGGGGCAAAATTGGCTCTATGCGCCAGAGGGGCGGCCGGCTTGGAAGCAGTCCAAGCCGAAGCCGAATCGAACGGGGCCGCTTCCGTACTGGCGGTGACGGCGGACATTGGCTCGGCTAGAGACGTCGAGCGTTTCGTTGCATTAACGGAGTCGCAATTCGGACGCATCGATGTCCTGATCAACAATGCCTCTATGCTCGGACCTAGCCCGATGCCGCTTCTTCTCGATTATCCCGAGGACGATTTCGCCGAGGTGCTGCGCGTCAACGCCATCGGTACCTTCCTCGTTACGCGCCGCGTCATCGCGGGCATGCTCCGGCGCGGATCGGGCTCCATTATCCATATAACGTCGGAAGCGGGGAATGTCGGGTATTCCGGGTGGGGAGCTTACGGCATATCCAAGTTCGCGGTAGAAGGAATGGCCGAGACGTGGGCGGCGGAGGTGGACGGCAGCGGAGTGAGAGTGAACATGGTCGATCCGGGGGAAATGGATACGGAGATGCATGCATTGGCGGTACCGGATTGCGATTACGAGTTGGCCGATCCGAACGATTTGACCGGCGTGTTTCTGTACCTCGCCTCGGGAGAGTCGAAAGAGGTCAACGGCCGGCGTTTCGAAGCGCAGCAATACGCTGCCGATAAGAGCTCTTCCTAGAAAGGAAAGCAGGTGAGCGGCATGGAGACCGTATCGACATTCGCATTCGAATTGCCGGACAACCGGAATGCCGGGTCCCCACCGGAGAGAAGGGGGCTGCGGAGAGACCGCGTCAGGCTGATGGTCCAGAACCGTTCCGACGGAACGGTCAGCCATTCGAGCTTCCACCGGCTCGCCGACTATTTGCGACCGGAAGATTGTCTGGTGTTCAACGAGAGCCGCACGATACCCGCATCGCTGAAAGCGCAGCGATTCATCGGGAACGCGGGCATCGAGTCGCTCGAGGTCAGATTGGCCAGACGGGTAGGAGAATCGGCCTGGGATGCTCTATTGCTTCGGACGAACGGGGAAACCGGTGCGGCTTCGGCCGTGGAGCCGACGGACGGAGAAACGCTTCGGTTCTCCCCCTCCCTGCACGCCGAAACGGCGCGGCGTTCTTCTTCCCCATTCGTCACCTTGAGCTTCAATCGGGGAGGCCATGAATTGTTCGGCGAGTTTTACGCGCTCGGCGAGCCGGTGCGTTACGAGTATGCCGAGAAGCCGTGGGAGCTCGACTACTACCAGACGGTGTACGGAACCGTACCGGGTTCGGTGGAGATGCCTTCCGCCGGCCGGGCGTTCACATGGGAGATGTTGTTCGGCCTGCGGTTAAAGAACATCCGCTTGGCCTTCGTTCAGCTGCATACCGGATTGTCTTATTTGTACGGATCGCGGCTCGATCCGGCCCATAACGCCGAATCTTACGCAGTCTCGCCCGAAGCTGCGGATACGATCAACAGAGCCAAGCGGAACGGAGGCCGCATCATCGCGGTCGGCACTACCGTCGTCCGCTGTCTGGAATCGGCCGCAGCCGGGAACGGCCTCGTACGTCCGGGAGAGGACGATACGAGGCTGTATATCGACGAGTCGTTTCCGCTGCGCGTGGCCGACGGTCTGATTAGCGGCCTGCATGAGCCGGAAGCGAGCCATCTGCACATGCTGTCCGCCTTCGCGGGGATCGGCGCGCTGCGCCTCGCTTACGCCGAGGCGATCCGGGAAAACTATTTATGGCATGAGTTCGGCGACACGCATCTTATTCTTTAACGCGGAGCCAGCTGCCTTCCGATTGGAAGCGGGTTTTATACAAGGGCGTCCCGCAGCACCTCTTCCGCCGTTTTGCGGCCTTCCGCGACGTCGATCAAGGGCTCGGCGTATTGATACAATTGGTGCAATACAAGTCCGTTCTGCCTGTCGACGCCGTTCACGGACGTCTCCTCTGTCAACCATGCGCGATGCAGCATCGTATTATGCTTGAAATACAACGTTCCGCTGTCCGCATACAAGCCGAATGCGCCGAGCGGCAGCTGCATGTTGATGTACGCCGCCGCATGGAGCAGCTCGGCGGCTTTATCCGGCGAAACCCCCTCGGCGAGCGCGGCAAACGACTGCAAAATGTATACGCCCTCTTGGGCAAGCAGTTCCATTCCGGGTATAAAGCAAAGCTCCAGATCAACGGTAGTGCCCCGCTCGCCAATGTCGTCGAAACGGACAATCATGGAATAAAAGGGAGACTCCTCGGTTGGTTCCGCCCAGCGGACGGCTATGCCCAACGATTCATAATACCGGTAGCATTGCAGCAGAAACGAATCAGGTAGCGCGTCGGTACCGACCATGGCAGCCTCCATCAAGTGTGCAATTTTTTCGCGATCATTTCTTTGCTCGGTTTTTGCTTCTTCTTATCGATCTTGAGCCCCATAGCCTCCACAATCTGCTTGCATTCCTCGTCCTCGCCCTTGACGCCGCCGTCGAACAGCATGCCGGCAAGATCCGTCACGATTTGGGCATAGCATTGATCGACGCTGTTGAAGCCGCGGGATTCCATCAGCTTCTGCCTTACTTTTTCTTTGCCTAAGCCGGCATTTTCCGGCTTCGCCGTTTCCTGCTCGGTACCGAGCACTTTATCGACGAAAGCTTCCTTGCGCTTGCTCTTTTTGTAAAATTTGATGATTGCGGCGATTCCGCCCAATATGGCGGCCGCGGCTATGAGCATCGGCCCGATCGGGGATGCCGCGGCCGCGAGCATGACCGCTCCGCCGACTACCATCAGCGCGCCTTTGGCTGCGGTTGCGGCGCTTTTGTTCTTGTTCATATGCTGCGTGGACGCTCCGAGATTCGCCGCATGACCAAGCTTCTCCGCCCGTTCGTCGCCGGCCTTTTCGTTAAAGCCGCGCTCCAGTTGCTCCAGCTTCGCCGCATTTTTGCGGCCCTCGCGATAGCCGACAACGCCGCCAACCATATAGGCCGCTCCGCCGACGATTGCCCCGACTCCCGCTGCGGCGGTGGCCGCCCCGCTCGCCACCGCTCTCGGACCGTCGGCCGCGCCTGCGGCGAATCGGGCGAAATCGGCGGCGCCGCCCCCGCCTTCGCCGACGACGAGCTGCGCCTTGTCGGCCGTCGACAGGCTGGAGTCATAGTTTTGCGAGGCGTTGTACATTTGCGAGACCGAGGCCAATCCGCTTAAGCCGGCGGCTACGGGAGCGACGTTCGTCGATACGGGAAGCGCCCCCCGCGCGCCCAGCTCCGTGCTGATCTTGGCGCTGCCCCCGGTCCCTCCCGCGGCGGACGAAGTGCCGATCGCCGCGTAACTCGCATAGTCGCGAGCCTGATCGGCGTTGTAATTCGCGGTATCCGTCTTGTTCGCTTCGCGGGACACTTCCGAGAAGCGGTTCCAGTCGAAGCTTTTTCTAATAAAACCGGTTATCATCGTTTCCTTGACCTTGCTCAGGTCGGGATATCTGGCGTTGTCGGCCATCAAGCGGATGGCGGTCATCTTCTGACCGGGATCGAGGCTGTCGAAATAACCGAACAATGCCGTTTTGCCGGACCTTTCCGCTTCGCTTTTCAGCCATTTGTAGATCGTATGGTATTCGCCCTTGTTGCGCAGATCCCCGGGGGTCCTGGGCGCGGCGGCGCTTTGCGGAACGGCGGCGGCAGCCTCCCCCGCTCGTCGTATAACCGCGGAATGGGCTGTCGTGCTGCCGACGGACTGTTGTCCCGCGGCCTGCATTCTGTTAATCTTCCGATCATTCGCCCGTTGCTCCGCACTCTGTGCCGTTATACCCGACAGCATCCGCTGTACGGCCTGGTTTCCTATCGTACGCTGCAATTGCATAATGTGCCCCGCGGACAGCGGCAATCCGCGGCTTACACCTTCGCCAAGCTCGGCCGATCCCGTCGATTCGACTTCATGCTGCGAATGGGAAGACGAGACCGGGGAAGCCGATTTGGGGTGGTGGTTCGGAGACTGGGAATGAAAAACCATATGATCCTCCTCATCCTCATAAAGACGACTAGCTCCTGTAGGTAATGTGGGCACATGAAACAAAAGGGCATGGGCACATTTACCTAAAATTATACCGGAAAATGAGGGAGAATGTGGAACATATTTTTTCGTACGCTTCAATTTGCACAACCGCTCAACGTATTCGTTCGGTTAACGCTTTCCGATGCTGCTCGATCCAGATCAGCGCAGGCTCGATGGCTCCTACGAGCACCTGGATTGCGCGTTCGGACGGAACTTTGGCGAGCGCCTGCACCCGACTGTGCAGCAAGCGGGCCATCATGAAATCGGGGAGCGCGGCGGCTTCCTCTCCGGCAAGCGGCATTACCGCGTTATCGACGTAGGCCTGAAGCGCCGTTTCGGCTCTGACGATGTCGAACGTGCACCCTTGATTGAGCGAATAAATGCTGCCGCCATCCAGCGGCTCGGGTCGAAGCGCGGCAAAATATACGATCAGATCGGCGATATCGCGCAGACGGGGCTGTCTGCTGATCCAATCGAAATCGTACAGGGCACAGATGCGGCCGTCACGAAATGCAACATTGGCGGGATGATAGTCGCCATGGATGATCGTATGCGGCAGCGAGCGGTAAGCCTCGTCCGTCAGCCGTTCCCGCACTCTCTCGGCGCAGGCGAGCATCAGATCGAGTGTCTTCCTCTCCGAATGCGCCATATCCCCGCGTTCAAAGGACACTTTCTTCAATGCCTCCGCTATAACCGCCGGATCGTCATATCGCGGCAACGTCTTCTCTATATCCGGACGGAAATCTTCCCCCGCCCGGTGTACGCTGCCGAGAAACGCTCCCGCATCCGCGAGCTCCTCCGCATCGAACGGATCGTAACGTTCTCCGCTCATATAAGGGAACAGCTGAAACGTATCCTTGCCGACCGTGCAGCGGCGCGCACCGTTTGCCGCAGACATCGGGACGGGAACCGGGATCCCTTTCTCCGCCGCGTGAAGCAAATATTGCTCCTCGTATTCGATCCAGGCGTCGGCGCTGTACTTGGCGCTGCGTTTGCGCATAATATACGTTTGCCCTTCCGAGCGGATCGTATAGTTCCGGTTGGCCGTACCTCCCGCCATCGTCTCGAACGGCGAATCCCGCCGGATGCCGTATGCTTCCATCGCGTCCAGCACCGCTTGCCGTTCGGTTTCTTGTTGTTCCATAAATCGGACCACCTCCGGATCGGATTATGATATTCTGTTTGTAATACGAATTCGGTTCTGGAGGAATTCGCGTGAAGCTCGATTCCACCCGCATTTTATCCGTTGCTCGGTACGTGTACGACGAGGAATCCCACGTACGGAGCCACAGCCATAATTTCCACCATGTCCTCGTCGTAACCGGCGGATGCGGCAAGCTTGCCGTAAACGGACATACCCGGGAGGCTTCCTCCGACGACGTGTTCTTTATCCCGCCGGGCATCTGCCACGAAATTTCCTCCGACCCGGCACAGCCGCTCCGTACGCTTGAATGGAAGTTTCATACGGACGACGCCCAGCTGTATGAGCGGCTTCATTGTATCCCGTTCCTCTTTGCCGGACGCGGAACAGGCATCAAGACGGCTTTGGAGCGGATGGTCGAAGAAGCGATCGCGCAAAAGCCCCTATATAAGGAAATGATTACGGTCCGCTCCATCGAGCTGCTGCTGGAGCTGATCCGCATCCATGAGGAGGGGGAGAAACCGGCGGGCACGTCCCCGTCCCGACTTCCCGAAACGGATACTCTCGCGGACGATGATAACTATCCGGCAGCCGTGGCCGCCTATATTAAGACGCACTATACGGAGCCGCTGACATTGACGGAGCTTGCGAACACGTTTCATTCCAGCGTGACCCGATTGTGCGGCTCGTTCCGTAAAGCGTTCGGCCTGTCGCCGATCCAGTATGTCAACGAATTGAGGCTCGGCCAGGTGAAGGAGCTGCTTATCTCCACCGATATGAGCGTCACGGACATAGCCGAACGCGTCGGGTTCGGCAGCGTCCATTACTTGAGCCGCTTCTTCTCGCGAAAGGAACGGCTGTCCCCGCTCGAATACAGGCAGAGAGCCAAGCGCGGCCGGCATTTTACCGTTGAGGACCGGTACAGGATCGTCGATTACCGGATCGAGACCGATACCGATCATCGAACGGGCCCTCACCTGCGCGAGTAAAATGGATTGCACCAATCGCTTGCCGGATAGGTCAGAAGGCGCGACAAGCGGCTTCCAAAACGTAAGGCCGCGAGGTACGATCGATCGGAGCAGACTCTCTCCCAGCTTACCACGGAAGAGGCCGGACGAATTTGGACGTTGCGATCGAATTTTTTGCACATTCCTGCGGACGAACGAATCTGTCGCTTGCTTCTATGTACCGGCTGAACCCGTTCCTCCCGGGGTTTCCCCGAACGTGATCGCATAAAGACATGAGTCCCATATTTCATGCAACAGAACCTCCAAAACCACAAAATTAAGTGGAGATGAAGGTTCTTTGTAGACATGAAATTCATTTCTAGTGTATTCTAGAGCTTCATCCGGCTGCGACATCTAGAAATTACAACGCTCTAAGTCTCCAAACCGCATTCCTGATACAGCGCGATCCTCTTATGGCAAGATTGGCATACCCTTTTCCCGCGGAACAATCCGATTCGAAGCATAACGGAACTGTATTCCGTTACTATCGCGGTTTCTGAGCTTGCCCCGGAATTAGCGGAACTTGGTTCCGTTAGTCCGACCATTCGGGAGTGAAAAGGAATGCAAACGGTGAACTAACGGAACGATTTTCCTTTATTGTGCGGTTGACGGCTGGTTTCGAGTAAATAACGCATGCGAATTCCGTTATTCCTTCGCTTAATCGAGCAGGATGCAACCTTGCCGATTGTGCGTATGCGACCTTATGCCGTCGTGACAAAAACTAATTCGTTTCATACCATGTCCCCAAAATGTTTTTAAACCGATACAGCTTTTGCGCGACTAACGCCTTGGTCGCAAGCGTACTTGTTTTGATCGCAGAGTTATGCTCGATGCTCGTATTCGCGTTGACCGTCAATATATCCAGCGTCTGTCCGTTTACTCCGTTCGCGAAGCTCGTCACTGTCGTAGGGTCGGCGTTGTTGAACCGGATCGTACCCCGAGCCGTCACATCCGGAGCAGTCGTTCCGCTGGCAGGGACGACTACCTGCTGGTTGAAGCTGCTCAGCGGACCTGCGTAACCGCTTACACCATCAAACCATTTGGTTATGGCATCTTCGTCTTTGAACGCCACGACCAACGTGTCTCCGGCGCCGTCGTACAGTCCGTACCGGTGAGCCCACTTATCGTTGCTTACATTGGAGGACGACTTGCAGTTCGTCATCTGGATGCCTTTGATCGCCTGGCCCGGCTCTATTCTGAAGTTGTCGAACAGGTTGCTCCCATAGCGGCTGTTGCGGTGCCCCCAGCAATTGGAGAGACGGTTCCTCCAAGGCGGGACATGATTGGATGCTTCGCGGCTGAACCACCATCCGGACCGTAGTTGATGTCCGCGCGGCAATTGACGAAGTTGTTGTCGGGACCGGCGACATAAATACCGATGTCCGCCCCTTCGAAAACGCAGTTGACGAACATATTGGCGGAGGCTTTCTCCAGCTTGACCGCGCAATTCCATAAATTCGTAGAATCCCCCGAATAATCCGCTCCGATTTCCGTATTCGCAATCATATTGTCGTGACCGCTCAGACGGACTGCTCCCGTCCGTTCCGTGAACGCTTCGTTTCTGCGGCTCCCGCCAAATATTTTACAATTGTTTATGCGCAGCGTACCGCCGGCCTTCTGCCAAACCGCCTCGTTCTTGAACAGGAAAAAGTCGCAGTTGTTGATGATGACGCCTATTGAATTGTGAAAGACGATGCCTTGCGTATTTTTCGTGCCGATCGCCTGCAGACCGACAAACGTAATGCCTTCGAACATAACGTTCTCTATCGTATCCCCGGAGGAATAAAAAATGTCGCCTTCGTCCCACGATTTAATGACGGAGCTCTTCCCTCTGTTCGCAAATCCCCACATGTTGTGTCCCGAGCCGCGCAACGTGATAAAGGAATACAACCGTACCCCCGTTGCTCGGTAGACGCCTACCGGGAAGTAAATGCTCCCCCCGCCGATGCCTTTCAAGTAATCGACAGCGGCTTGAATGGCGGCGGTATCGTTAACAATGCCGTTGCCGACCGCGCCGAAATCTTTGACGCTGACCGATTCTCGCAATTTGTCGCCTACGGTTCTTTCCGCCAGTCCGGTCGCCAGCCTGTAAGAAATGTCGTCGGCGTCGGACGCTTCGTCATATACAGCGCCGCTGACCGTTTGTTGACCGAATGTGTTCGTAACGAACCCTCCGGATACGAAAGCCGCCCCGGTCATGCCGAGCGAAGCCAGAAGCTTCCGCCGGCTGATCGCCTTGCCGCCCGTCGCTTCCTTGTCCGTATGGTCGCATCGACCGCTCTCGCCGGATTCAACCGGATTTTCCGACTCGAAATGCTGCCTCTTCTGTTGATCCATTTGATTTTACCCTCCCGATAAGGTTACTACTAGCCGCACCTGCTTAATCTCGGAGCGCGCACCCGCATCAATCCACCGCTTTTCTCGCCGTATAATCCAACCATCTGGAGGCCGAGTGCGCCCCATCGTTGACAAATATTCCGGCGTTGTTGACCGCGTTGAACTTGCTCGCTTCGGCAGCCGTCAACGTATAGGTCAAAAGGGTCGCGTCGTCGAATTTGACCGTGATGACTCCGTTGTATTTCATGACCTCCACTTTGACGGGAGCACCGGCCGTGATGGGCACGTTGGCCGAGGCGACGTTCGTGTAGCCTCCCGAATTGATGGCAAATAGCTTGACGCCGCCTCCGCCTCCCTTGTCTCCTCTGAGCATGAAGAAGTCGCTTCTGCTGATGACGTTCCAGGCGAGCCCCGCTTGGTTAGTCGATCGGAATTCGATGTTCGCGGTCAGGTGAAAATTGTCCCCGTCGGCAACTCTGCGTATGGCCATTCCCTGATACTTGGAGTTGTAGGCTTTATTGGATTCGATTCCGAAAACGGGGAATTGCTCGAAACCGTTTTCCATTTCCAGCCAGCCAGCCCCCAGAGTCGCCGCATCCGCCCGATCGAACGAATCATGGTCGACTGCAGCCATTGGCGCATCCGTTCCGCTTGCAGTTATGGGAACAAAAGGTAACGGACCGGTTTTTCCCAATGTTTGAATAACATCGACATAAATAGCGGAGGAAACGGTATCGTAAGCCAGCGGACCTTTGAGATGCGAGCCGTCCTTGGTAAGGAGCGGCTTCCATTTTCCCGTTCGTTGTCCGTCGGGCAGTCTGTATTCCACCGGGGACAGCGTATCGAATACGCCGGATACGGGGGCCGGAACGGAGCTTAGCCATTCTACGACCTTCTCCCAATTTCCGCCGGGGCCGTAGACGGGATTCAGCGTTTGGCCGTCCAGATCCACCCAGCTGTTCGTACTCGTGGTTCGGGGCATCGGGAGACAGACATATATTTTAATGCCTTGTAGATGCATCTGGTTAAACAGCTGCATTAATTGGGTTTGTATCGTTTCGAACGAATGACCGGAATTCAAATCGTTCGAGGTAACGTACAGTAAAGCGGCGTCAGCGTATTTCAACAAGGATAGCCGGGGAAAGGTGATATGCTGCAAAATCTCTCCGCCCTTCGCCACTTTAAAATACGGAAGCTTTCCCTCCAAGGCAGCCGCGCCGAGCCCTCTCCAGTTATCGTTGGTGCCCGCGAACGTGGAGCTTCCGTAAATCCCGACCGTCGGCAGCCAGTTGTCCGCGCTGACAGTGCCCAGAACGCCAATGGGACTGTAGCCCGCCACCGTAGCCGAACCGAGAGGAAACGTCCGCGAAGTGTAATCCAGACTGCCCGAAGCGGATCCGGCCACATACTCGAGAGCCTGATTGCCCTTGGGCCACTCTCCCCCTGCCGGCACCTCAACTCTCGTCTGAACGACGATCTTGTCGCCCGCCTTTACATATACCCCGATCGGATCCGTTAAAATATCCGCGCCCGGGTCAACCACGATTTGCCTGCTTCCCTGGAAGTGCACCGGATAAAACGTCGCCGAGCCGAGAATCTGAAAGCCTACCTTCAACGTCAAGCTGTTTTTGCCGATTTTGTCTCCGTAATAATTGGTCAGGATGAATTGCAGGTTCGTTGCATCTTGCAATACCGTATAGGTGTCCTTGAAATAAGCGAACGTCTCGCCGCTAATGACGCCTGTGGTTATGCCTCCGTTGTTGCCGGGCGAAGTGGCCGCTATGGATCGCTTGGCGGAGCCGCCTTCTTGTTTGGCCGACAGCTCATAAGGAAAAAAGGTATTTTTTGCGCCCATGATAAGTACGCTCAGCAGCGCTAACACGCCAATCGCTCCAGCCCATTTGCTCGACATACATACCTCCGTAGAAATAATGTCTTACCGGAATTCGCGGAGGCTTGCGTTCCCCGAAAATAGGACGCCCCGAAGTCGCTTTGGCAAACATCGATACTACTGCCTCTGACGCTCGGGGCGGTTGGGATCAAGCGCTTACCGCATCACGGATTTCGTCCCGGCCGTGCTTCCCGCCCGAGTGCGATGCGTGTCGGGCTATTCGTATATTACTTCGCTTTCGCTTCGGCCAAAGCTTTGGTCGCCCCTTCATCGGCTTCCCGCAAGGCGGTATTGACATCTTTCTTGCCGATCAATACGTTCATCATCTCGGGCAGCAAAAATTTGTCCTGCGCATTGACGCTGTTGACCAGCCCCGGCGCTCTGCCCTGCGGCTCGGGAGCGAACTTGTTGTAATAATACGCCGCAATATTTTTGCCTTTATAGAGCGGATCGTTCTCCATGTACACTTTTTTGAACGACGCATCGGCAAGAACGGGGAACAGTCCGTCCTTGGACATTTTCATCTGATACTCGTCAGACGTCATGTAGGCGGCGACCTGGAAGGCGACACGCTGGTTCTTGCTTCCCTTGATCAGGAAGTTATAACGCACGTTAGCCTGCATTTCTACGCCCGGCTTTTCTTTATAGGTCGGGGCGGACACGATATCCCAATTGAATTTCCAAGCCGGAATATTCAGCGCCATGACGGTCATACCGGAGATTCCGGTCCCGAACAGCTTCCGATCCTCCTCCTTGGACGCCGTCTTCGCATCGAAGGCCAAGCCCGGCAACGTATAGAATCGGAGCCAGTTGTCAATGATCTTCTTCCAATTCGGATTCTGGAACGTCGTTTTATCCGCGTCGGGTTCCAAATAGGGCAGCTCGAACGGATTCAAGGCAAAAAACGTATCGCCCCAACGATCGGTAAAGCCCCGGTACTGCACGCCTTGCTCCTGTCTGGTCAGCTTCTTCGCAATCTCGAATGTGTCGTCCCAGGTCATGCCGTCTTTCGGATAAGCGACGCCGAACTTATCGAACACCTCCTTGTTGTAATATAGAGCGTTTACATTGATATTCAGCGGCAGACCGATAATTTTGCCGCCGGCAGCCTTTTTCATAATATCCACGGTTGCCGGATTAAGCCGGTTCAAATCATATTTTTCGCTCTTGATGAGCGGATCAAGGTCGTCGGCCAATTGAAGGTTGTTCAGATGATTCGGTATCGAGCCCTTCGTCCCGATATAGAAGTCGGGTGCATCGCCGACCGCCAGCAGCTCCTCGATCGTCGTGCCTTTCGCGGGCGGAATCCCCTTGACGGTAATATGCGGAAATTTCTGCTTTAAGGGTTCCACATAAAATTTGTCGAACTCCGCTTGGCTGATCGAGTTCATGTAAAACTTCAGCTCCGCGGGCTTGTTCTCGACCTGCTTGTTTTCCGGAGTCTTGCTGTCGGACGATTGATTTTCCGTCCGGTTTCCTCCGCATGCCGACAGCATCGGCACCAGCAGCAGGGCTGCCATCATTTTCACTTTTGTCGACACTGGTTTCTATCCCCCTCTTTATTATCTGACCCTCCATGTCCGGCTGCCGCATTCGAAGAGTATGCGCTTACCTTCGCGATCGCGAAAAAGAATGCCGCTTTCCTTCTTCAAAACCGATAAACCGCCCCGAGTGTACTCCAAATGAATCCGAATCTATGAATCTCATTCGACCAAAACCCCCTTTTTCCGGCATGGCTTAATTGTATAAGTCATTTCCGGTCAATTCTAGGTTTATGGATTGCTTGTTACGGTACGTAGATGACTGTTCTCGAATCGCTATGGTATGATGATTGCGAGAGGAAGGTATTCTGCGCATTCCTTCTCCTTTCCATGCAACCTATCCATGTGAGCGCTTGCAAAACGATCGGCATGCGGCTGCTCCGCCATACTTCGAGGAGGGATGGAGTGTATACTGCGACCGACCCTATTCAATTCCGCGCCTTGAACGGCAATTATGTACGCGTTCAACTTGCGGCCCCGCATACGTTCCGCATCCGGACGAGCTCGCGGAACGACTTCCCGGAGCCTCCGCTGAACCGATACGGCATTTTGCATAGTCTCCAGGCCCGTTCGGATTATTCCGCGAACGACGAAGAATCTGAGCTGATCGTAATAACATCGGAAGCGATACTCCGGATGGACAAACGGGACGGAAGCTTCGCACTGCTGCGTTCGGACGGACGGATACTGATCCGGAGCGCCGACAGCACGCATCTATTTACCCGAGGATTCGACGCGCAGTTTCGCTTGAGCGAAGGGGAAAAACTATACGGACTCGGGGACGAAACCCGATCCGGCATACAGCACAGAGGCCATCTGGCCGATATGCGAATAACTCCGCAGCAATCGCGCATACCGATCCCGTTTCTGATGAGCAGCGGAGGATGGGGAATGCTGGTCAATACGGTCTGGCGCCACGCCATCGACATCGGCCATACGGTTCATGACCGGCTGCGCGTCGAGTGCGAAGGGGGCGAACCCGATTTTTACTTGTTCGCGGGAGATCGTTACGGCCAGCTTCTCGACCGGTATACGGACATCGTCGGCAAGCCGGTATTGCTGCCCATATGGGCTTACGGCCTGACCTTCACCTGCAATCAGCAGGCCGACGCCCGCGACGTTGTCGAGGATGCGCTGAACTTCCGCAAGGAAGACATCCCCTGCGACACGATCGGTCTGGAGCCCGGCTGGATGGAAACCTATTACGACCATTCCACGGAGAAGCGCTGGCACCCCGAACGTTTTTCCATCCCGACCTGGGCTACGAGAAGCTCGCGGACCTTTATGGGCGCGCTGGACCGGCTTGGCTTCAAGCTAAGCTTGTGGCTGTGCTGCAATTACGATCTGAGTCTTTACGAGGAGCGTCTCCTATCCGGCGACACCCGAACCGACGACGGTCAGAACGAAGTTTGGTATGCTCATTTGCGCAAGTTTGTCGATCAGGGGGTGTCCGCCTTCAAGCTGGACGGAAGCCATATGCCGGTGGCCCGGCCCAACCGCAAATGGGCGAACGGGATGAGCTCCGAGGAAATTCACAACCTCTACCCGCTGCTGCTCTTCAAGCAGATGCAGGCGGGGTATCGGGAGCAAACCGGCCGGCGTGCGATGATCTACTCCATGATCGGTTATACGGGCTTGCAGCAATATGCGGCGACATGGGCGGGCACATCGGGCGGAGGCGTCGATTCGCTCGTCTCTTTGCTGAATCACAGCTTGTCCGGTCACGCCCACACGACCTGCGACATGGAACCCCACTCCGCCGCGGGTATCCATTTCGGTTTTTTGCAGCCGTGGTCCCACCTGAACAATTTCGCTTATTGGCAGCATCCGTCTTTGTTGGACCCGGAATTGCTGCACCTGTTCCGCATGTATGCAAAGCTCCGCTACAGCCTGATTCCTTACATCTATTCCGCAGCTCACGTTGCGGCCCGAACGGGAATGCCCATCCTTCGGGCCATGCCGCTCTGCTTTCCGGACGATGCGAGGACGGACGAAATGCAGAACCAATACATGCTCGGCGACTCCTTGCTTGTTGCGGCATTCACGGATACGGTCTATTTGCCGGAGGGTACGTGGATCGATTATTGGACGAACGAACGCCATGTCGGGCCCAAGGAGTTCCTTTATACCGCGCCCGAGCATGCGGGAGGTCCTTTATTCGCGAGAGCCGGCTCCATCATTCCCGTCTGGCCGGAGACGAGTTCCGTCGGACAAAGCATGCCGGAACGGATCGGTCTGCGCATATACCCTCACGCCTCGGGCGATTATGCCCTTTATGAAGATGACGGGGTTACTTACGGCTACCTGGACGGGCAATTTTCGGAAACGAACCTATGCATCCGGGCGGAGGATGGGAACGCCGTCATCCTTATCGAGCCGAGAACGGGCCAGTTTTGCGGCATTCCCGGGCAGCGCGGCTACGATCTGTACGTTTACATGGAGGCGAAGCCGCTTCGGCTTTCCGTCAATGGCCGACCGCTGGCGGAATGGACCGGCGAGCCGGGAAAGTATCCGGCTGACGAGGGTTGGCATTTCGAACGGGATACGTGGCTCGTTCATGCATTCGTAATGGAAGCCCCGGAAAGTCGCGATGCGCTCCGGATCGAGCTGATATCCGACGCTTCGGCAGCGAATCCGCGACTTGCGAAGCGGAAAGACGCAATGCCCGATGATCGAATGATCGGGCCCGGCGGCCATGCGAGGGCAACGGTCGGCACGTGGGAGAACAAGCTTGAGATCAGTCTCATTTCCGGAAACCTGCCCAAAGCGCAAGAAGCGTTGCAATCGATATGGAGCAGTCGTCCCGACATTGCCGGCAGCTCCAACCAAACTCGCGAATATTTGTTGAATATCGGCGGGGTGCTCTTGCATATAGCCGAACGACAAGGCTGGAGGCTGGAGGAGGTTGCCGGGGACGACTACAACGACCTGTTGAATTTGCCGGGCATGACCTTGAGCGAAGGAACCTACTCTCTCCTGTGGCGGGTTCTGCAGCGATTCATCGATTATTCCGGGACGGCACGAACGGCTTCCACCCCTATTCTGGTCAAGCAAGTCATTGCCCTTGTCGAGCAGGAGATAGACCGGGAGCTTACGCTTCAGCACATCGCGGAACGATTGCATGTGAATTCGTCCCACCTCAGCCGCGTGTTCAAGAGGGAGCTGGGCAAGCCCTTCTCGGTCTTCCTGTCGGAGAAGAAGATGCTGCAGGCCAAACAAATGCTCCTTGCCGGCGAACGGATTTCCGATGTTTCGGTTGCTCTCGGCTACAAGGATTCCAGTCACTTTAGCCGCGTCTTTCGCAAATATTGGGGAACCACCCCGGGAGAATTGATTGCTCCCCTCAAAAAAAAGAAAACGACGCGATGATGCGAATCGGAAAAGAGCCTCCGCCTGTTGCTGGCGGGTCTCTTTTTGTCCGGAACGAACTTAGGTCGGATCGTTATCCGCTTCGAACGGAGACGGTTTCCCGTTCTTGCAGAAAACTTCGTGTCCCTCGATCCTAAATGTATATGACTTATTCCTTTTTGTATATGGACACTACTCAGCTGTCCACCATCCTTTTCACCCCGAAATATCGGAATAGCGGAAGACTGTGCCGTTATATTCGGGAGTGCAACGAAATTCGGGACAATAACGGAATACAGTACCGCTATATACGAAATGTGCTCCTTTGCGCATCCAATCGCTTGACACTTGGCTGAAATTAATAAAACCTACTGCCTTAAAAAGGCGGTAGGTTAACGGCATTTGCAACCTTTGTATAACCACGCTCGGGAGCTGTTTCGGACATAAGGCCAAGTTCAAATGTTTGCCGCTGGCTGCTGCGGGATGCTTCCGCTAGCTATGTATCGCGACGGATATCGCAATAAACCTCCGCCACTCCAGTGTCGTCGGCTACAGTTCCGAGATGCAAGCGGACTCACAACTTCTCGACCAGCTCGAGGATCGCCTCTTTAATCGCCTGTTCGATCGACGGATCGTAAGGAGAAGGTCTGCCGCTTGAATAAAAGGCAGTGTACGATTCGAAACCGCCTTCCTTCAATTGGGCCGCCGTCGGGATATAAGTGGTATGCCCGTTGCAGTAGCCCATCGGCAGCACTTTACCGGCAAATACGCGTTTCGTATACAGTCCGTATTCCGCTACGGCTTCCCCGTTCATCGCCAAAAACGCCAGTCCGTCCGCCAATCGGATATAACCGATCCGCAGCAGCTCGAACGGGACATTGCGCTCGGGATGCTCGAGCAAAATGCGGCTCCATGCCCCCCATGCATCCGCCTTGTCCTTATGCGCCTCCAGTTCCGCCGAAGTAGGCTGCGACTGAAAAGGAAGCCGCACCCGCGTGCAGCGGAATTCGAACGGGACGAAGCGCAGCGGTTCCATCCCGGTAGAGAGCACCTCCAGCGCAGCGGCCGCGAGCTCGCAGCCAAAGCGGGTCACTTCCAGATTCGAGCCGGCGTAAAACCGGCCGTCCCGGACAACCGCCGGTCTAATGTCTCCGCAGCACCCTTGCAAATAGAGCGCGACCGCATCATTGCCGAGCGCGGCTTCCACCTGCTCCGTCGCCACGCCGGGAAATTCCGACGAGAACGCATTGCCGTAAGTCGTCGTCGGATGGCAAGCATAGTGGACGAATGCGCATTTCGTATGCCCATCCCGCTTCCGGAACCGGATCACCGTCACCTCCGGGTCTGTCGGTCCTTCGTCGCTCGGGGCCATTACGATGTTGCCGTTTTCCCGTTTGCGCCGGTATGTGGCGAAGCCGCAGCTGCCGCTGCCCCGTTCTGCATCGACCGGCTCCAGATTGGCCATCGCCAGCTCGACCCCTTGCAGGACGGCCGTCTCGAGCAGCTCGATGAACGGGCGGTACGGACCGTCGAATGTTTCTCCGAATCGGCTCCCGGGATAGGGGGCCGAATGGGTATGCGTGCCCTGCAGCAAAATCGCTTCCCCCGGAATGCCCCATCTCTCGTATAGTTGCTTCCGCAACGAGTCGATTCTTTGATCCACGAAATAAATAATATCGGCGGAAATAACAACTGCATAGTGGGATTGTCCCCGTTCGCTCTTTCTTTGAAACACCGCCACTCGTGCATAGAGCCTGCGTACCGTCTCCGTCGCGGCATCCGGACGAAGCGGATGGGCAGGCTGCAGCTCGGCCGGGAAGGCCGGAGTAATGTCCATTTTTGCCGTTCCCAGCAACACGATCGTATCCATCCTATCTACTCCAGTCATTTGATGGGAAATCGCTTTACCCGATATATTCGATCAAGCATAACGCAAGCGGGTTGAAATTCGACACGTCCGCGCCGGCGACCAATTGCAGCTTCCGTTTCTCCTCGGAATCGCAGACAAACAAAACTTCCTCGCTAACCTGAAAGCCGTCGCTGTGCGCCGCAGGCGACGCTTGCGCGAGCACGACGGGAGCCGCCTCCGTCGTCTGAACCGTGAAGGTCGCGCTATCCGCTTCGGTTACCGCGCCGGCCGGAGCGTATAAGGTGACCTTGGTAATGATCGCTTGAAGCGGAAGGTCGATCGCGACAGTTCCGTTATTCGCCGGAAATTTGCCGTCCGCGCCTTTTATCGATATGACGTGCTTGCCCAAAACCGCCGTACTCGCCTTGTCGTACCCGTATACCATGTTCCAGATTACCGCTCTCGTATCCGCATTTCCCCGGCAATTATGGAACGTAATAGCCGGCTGCCCTCCCGTATTGCTCGTACCCGATGGAGTATATTGGATGAAGGCGGAGGGAGACGCTTTTTTGGCGAATTGACAGTTCGTGTAAGAAACATTATGCGGAAACTTAAACGAGTTCCCGGTGTACGCATACTCATGAATGCCCATTAAATTGCATTTGTCAAAAGAAATAACCGGCATTTTCTCGTTCGTGGACGTGAACTTGGCAACCTTCCAGCTCTCCGCCCCGGTCTGGAAAGCTTGCGCATCGGCGTCGCAGCTAATAAAGGAAACGTTGCCGTCATTCCATTTGCAATCGATCAGCGCTCCCGTTCCGTATTTGGTCTCGAATCTGGCCCCTATGCACAGGAATCGCTGAACGCCGTAAGAGTGGGCGCCGCCGTACAGCTTGAAGAACGTGCTGCTTCCGGCGGAACTCGTATTGATGTAGCTCCCGCCCCATATATTGATGTTGCCGCCTTTCTCGAAATGAAGAAAATCGCCTCTTGTCACTTCGAATTGACATGCGAAAAAATTGTAGTTCAGAAACTGATCGCTGGCAGTGGAGGCTTCCGCGTACACCGTTTTGTTCCATGAGCCGTAGAAGCCGCAATGATAAAACGAGAACTCGCTATTCGTATTGTTTCCTTGCAATTTCCAGCCATAGTTGAAATCGATAAAATCGCACATATGGAACGTGTAGTTTTGCGCGCCGCCCGTGGAATACGAGAACATGAAGTTCGTATTCTTCGCATAATCGCCGATAAACGTAATCCCCTCCATATGAATATGGAGCCATTTGTCGTTGTTGTAGAACAAGTATCCGTCATTATTCGTCGGCTTGAACAACACCTTCGTCACGCCGCGGCCCGCCCCTTTAAGGACCAGACCTCTCGTCCGGATGGCCGTCGAGGAGAACAGCCGCGGATCGTCGGCGTTCAGTACGAATGTTCCCGGAGGCAGCTCTATGACAGCATTTCCTTCATGGTTTGCGCCGAATATATCCGATCTGCTCGTCGTCTTGGACAGCAATTCCGTAACAGCGCTTTCAAATGCTGCGGTTGCGTCGGCTCCCCCGGTAGGATCGGCCCCTTTGGACAACACGTTGATATTGTGTCTGAACCGGATGGCGAGCTGCTCCTCGTGCGCGCTCAAGCCGATAATCCGGTGCGTTCCTCCGCTGAACTGGACGTTGTCCCCGACAAACACGACCGAAGCAGTGTTGCTCAGCACAGCCTCGAGCTTGTATGTGCCGGGCGGAAACAGCACTTCCTTCTTCCCCGCGGCAATGGCCGTATCGATCGCGCTTTGAATGGCCGGCGCATCGTTCGCGGTGCCGTCGCCCACCGCTCCGAAGTCGCGGATGCTGATCCATTCGCGCAGCTTGTCCGCTACGGTCCGTTCCGGAGACGCCCCCGTGTACTGGAACATGATCTGATCGGCATCGGGGATATCCTCCCCTCCGTATACCGAGCCCGTCACGGAAGCTTCCCCGCTCATGGCGTTCAGCAGCACACCGGATGCTACAGCTGCGCCCGTAACGCCAAAGGCCGCAAGCAGTTTGCGCCGGCTCATCCGTTCCCCGCCGCCTGTCTTCTCCGGCTCGTAAAGTCCCGCCTCCTTTCCGACGCGACGGGTCTCCCCGGGTCTTCCGTTTTCGGGCGGCTTGTTCTTATCCATCCTGCCTTCCTCCTTCTGCAATTTGCAAAATGCATTGCTTCTTTATTGTATAAAACAAGGTTATACGAACCTATAGCGTTCGATTGCACAAAAATGGTACGCCAATGACTTCTTCACGATGTGCATAGTACTATGAATGCGCTTTCCCAATATCACGGCAATTCGTAGCCTAGGTTGCCGAATAGACCTTTAAATCCGCATTGACCCGGGAAAGGTGAATTTCAAGGCAACATTCAGCTAACGGCTCGGCTTCACTCGCTATATATTCAGCAGGAATGAATCGGACCAATCGGGAGGAATATCGGTTGAATGCAGGAAAATAGCGGCAAATGTATCATAGCGTATTCCATCCTGTTATCGACTCCCTCCTTCGCCTTGGCAGTAGATGGGAACGGCGATCATTGGGCGAACAAGGTCGCGCGGAATATGGTCGGCCTCCGGCCGTTACGCGACAAAAGGATTTCGGGTAGCGGCCGATCCGAAACAAGAATGACAAAGCGCTCCCCGGCACGCAAACCCGGGAGCGCTTTGTTCTGTCATCCGGCTGACATCCGGTTATGCCGCTCCATCAGTCCAGAGGCGGGGGAGGCGTGGTCAGCCAGGCCAAATTGAACGTATAGTGAATACGGCTGCTGATCAGATGAACGAGCCCGTTGCGCCCCTGAACCATGGCGAGGTAGCCTTTCGGCTCGGCGGAGGACCGGTCCATCGTAAACTCCCCGGTCCATGCCCCCCCATTCCATACGCCTCCGTTCCGGTCGGTCGATACGAGACGTTTATGCGGCCAAGTGGCCCCGTCGTCATACGATACGGCCGCAAACAAGCCTTTGACGGTCCTGACGGCGCCCGAGTCGTCCGTAATCGGCATCTCCTCGGCAAAGGAAGCGAAAAACAACGGACCTTCCCGCAGCCGCCGCAGCACGAGCCGCTGCCCCATGCCGATCGGCTCGAACTCCGTGGCGCTGTAGCTCCACGTCCGCCCGTTGTCGCAGGATACGCTTTGCGGCATGTGACCATGGATCGTATCGCCGCGGCCGAAAGCGAGCCAGCTGCCGTCCTCCCGTTCGACGACCGAGGCATGGATGCCGGCGATCAAGCCGCCCGGGTCGTACCAAGAGTCCCCTCCGTCGCTGCTGATCCACAGATTCGTGCCTCCGTCGCCGCCGGTCTCCGCATCGCACGGCTGCAGCAGCAAGCCGGAGCGGGTGCGAATGAGCGCGGGGATCGGCATCCGGCGCGTGCCGTGCTCGGAGTCCATAATCCTCGCCTTGCTCCATGTCGCTCCATTGTCGCGCGATATTCGCAGGACGGGCATTAATGTTCCCCATGTCCCGGCCGCCCCCATTCCGTTAATATGGAACAGCGCGCCTTCCCCGTCGGACCACAGGCTGCTGCCCGACATATTGCGGCCGGGCGCATCCCAGAACAGCGACGCTTCGTCCCATTCGTTCGACCCATAGCGAAGACGGCTGGCGGCAATCACCATCTCCCGCCCGCCCTCCCATTTGGTCGAGAACCAGACGGCCAGCAAATCGCCGTTGTCCGTCTCCGCGATCGACGGAACGTGATTATGCGGATAAAACGGCCCCTGCTCGGACGGGACCAGCTTCACGAACACCTTCGGTTCGGCGAAATACGGTCGGTCCGGGTCGGGACCCGCTCCGATCGATTCCGGTATGCTCTGCTTTACTCCGAGCCGGTAAGCCTCCGTATCGGCCCAAGGCGACGTCGGTGCCGTATCCGGCATGTCGCCGAGCGCGACGCGGAAGCCGAGCAGCCAATGCCGGTCCTCCGGAAGCGCTGCCATTCGCTGCGAGGAGCGCAAGTATACGGGTGCGGTCGAATGGCTGCCGCCGCGAGATACGCGAAATTCTCCGTCGGCCCGGCCGACCGGGTCCGTCTGCTCCCCCTCCTCGTACGGACCGTACCAATCGTTGACCCATTCCTCCACGTTGCCGTGCATATCGTGCAGTCCCCAAGGATTCGGGGGAAATTGTCCCACGGTCAGCGGCACGACCTCGAACTCCCGCTTCGTCTTGATCGGATCGGGATACCAAGAGTGCTGTTGGCGCCGGTATTGTTCCACGGGAAAGTCCTCCCCCGTCGAATAGGACGTCTCGGTGCCGGCCCGGCAGGCGTATTCCCACTCGGCCTCCGTCGGCAGCCGGTAAGGCAATCCCTCACGCTCCGACAGCCAGCGGCAATACGCCGCCGCTTCGTGCCAGTTGACAAATATGACAGGCTCGTCGTCCTCCGACGAAAATCCAAGCTTGCCCCGCAGCTTGCGATGCTCCGGGTCGAATCGCTCGTATTGCGCATTGGTTACTTGACAGGCGCCCATATAAAACGGCCTCGTAATGCGCACCGGATGACGCGGACGTTCGTTTAGCTCGCCTTCGTCGTCCCCCCTCGCATATGTGCCGGCTGCGATTCGCACCAGCTTCATCCCGATGCCGTTCATATATTCGCGATCTATCGGCAACTGCTTAATCATGATCGACCTCGTCCTCCTCCGGATCGGTGCGTTCCATGGATCCTTTGATCAGTCGGTTCCCTCCGCGTCCGGAAGCCGTCGTATTGCGGAATTCCTGCGGAGAAACGCCCTCTAATTTCTTGAACGTGCGCAAAAAGGTGGTACGGCTGAAATAGCCGACGTTCTCGCTAATGTCCTGGATGCTCATATTCGTCTGGCTCAATAATTCCTTCGCTTTGGCTACGCGAAGCCGGCTGATGTAATCGGTCAAATTGACGCCTAGCTTATCCTTGAACACCCGGGAAGCGTATTTTACGGAAATTTCCATTTCGTCCGCAATTTTTTCCAAAGACAGATCGCTCGTGTAGTGATCCTCGACATAGTCTTGAATCAAGGCTACCAGCGAATTCGATTTGTTGGACTGCTTTTTCGACACGAAGGCCGCGATCCGCCCAAAAAACGCGATCAGTTGGCCTTTGCGCGCCTCGAGCGCGAGCGGATGCTCGCCAGGCCGGACAAGCTGCTCCCGCTCCCGAGCCGTAACGAACTGCTCCGGCTTCAGCCCCCTTTCCATGAGGAAGCGCCGACCCGTGTTATACAGCTCGTGCAGCAGCGAATTGCGCTCGTCGAACGATACGTTGTGCGAGGCAAGCTCGAGCGCCATCTTCTCGATCGCGTCCGTTACGCCCGCGATGTCTCCCGTCTTCAACAGGGCGAGCAGCCTCGTTTCGTCCGCGAACGAATACTGGACGCCGTATTGGATATGCAGCTCTTTGGCGCGCACGATTTTGAAATGGTCGGCCGGACCGACGCTCAGCATCGCGGTCAGCGCGTCCCGGTACGATCTCGTAATGCCCTCGGGACCGGCATACGCTTTGCCGATACCCGCATTGATGCGGCAGTACAACGCGTCATAGCGAAACGTCTGCATCATCTGCTGCAGCTTCCGTTCGATAACGACCGTTTCCTCGTCACTGCCGATATTCGCGACGACAATATACAGGTGCGGCTTATATTCAAGCACATACAGGGCAGAGCTGCCGTGCAGCAAGCCGCCGATCATTTTTTTCAGCTTGCTCTGGATGACGATCCGCTCCACGTCTTGAAAATCGTCGTAAAATTCATTTCGGAAGTCGACCGAGATGACGAAGCAAACGTAGTCGCCATGGACGAAGCCGAGCTGTCTGGCCAGCACGCTTTGAATCTCGCCGGATTGCTCGTCGGTCGGCACGTTGCCCTTCAGCAATTGCAGGAGAACGTTCTCCGCATATTCCAGCGACAGCACGTTCAGCTCGTCCTGCATCCGCCTGCGGTTCTCGATCAGCCGGTTAATGCCGCTTCCGATTCGCTCCCATTCGTCCGATCGCACGACGGGGCCTTGGTCGCGGATGCCTTCCTCGCTCCCGGTCAGCACGACCCCGATGCGGCGGATCGGATTGTATATAATATACGTAAACACGAAGGAGAAGAAGCAGCCGATCACGATCAGGCTGATACAAATAATGACGACCATTTCGAGAATGCCGGACGCCTGCTTCTTGAACTCGTCGATCGGGGTTATGGCGTAGAAGCTCCAGCCGTACAGATCGGTATTGACCGCAGATATCGTATACAGCCTCCCTTGCACCGCGAATTCGCCCTGCTTCTGTTTGGTCGTGCCGGAGATTTCGCCGACGACCCGAACCGCTTCCATGTTGGCGAAGTCCGGATCGGAGTTCAGTATCATTCTTCCGGCATCATCCGTTACGATAACCCTGGTGGAAGGACCGGCGAACACCGAATCCATCGTCCGCTGTATCGTGTTCACGGGCACTGTGGTGACCATGACCGCACGGTACGGGCCAAGCGGGGCAAATGCCAGAAACGGAATGACTCGGCTGCGGGAAAACGGCGTCTCTACGTCCGTCGGATGCAATATATCGATCATTTTTACCGAATTCATCATCTGTTCCCAAGCGTACGCGTCGTAATCGGCGAAACGGTAATATTTCCCGAGGAATGACGCGAAATCGTTGACTCCGCCGCTCGTATATACTTTCTCGTTATCGATATACACGAACGTTTCGTCGACAAAGCTGCTGATATTGACGCGAGTGCGCGCGATATTGCGCGCAAGCTGCTCCAACTCGGCTCTCTCGGTCACCGAATACAGCTTGTCGGGCTTCAGCAGGCGAATAACGGAGGAATCGTTGAAGAAGCTGATGCTGGACTCGTGTATCATCTGCAGATAGGAATCGACCGTACCCGCCGATGTCCGGACGTTCATCATGATTTTTTCTTCGAAATCGCGCTTCAGTTCCTTGATGAAATTGACGTACGTAAAGAAGCCGACGATCAAGATCGGAATGAGCAGCGACAAGAAGCAGAGCAAAATTTTCACGAACAGCCGATTGACACGCAAACGCGCGAGCCGCATTTTCATCCCGCTTCCCCCTATCCGTCCGTCCTTGCGAACCGTATAAACGGGTGACGCCGCTTGCCGGTCGGAGGGAGGACTCCTCGCCCCCCGTCGCCGACCGCCATCTGGGCGTTATTGGACACGGGCAAGCGCGTCATTATAAATTTTCTCCATCTCCGGAACGCCGGCCGATTTAAGCGATTCGGCCCATTTGTCGTAGTCGGCGAGCGGCTTGGCACCCATGATGAATTTTACCACATCCTGCTCGAGCGGACTGATCTTCGTCGTAATCTGTTTCAGCTTCTCGCTTTCCACCGAAGTGAAGCCGGGCGTCAGCGCCGGCACGATATAAGCGCCGGGATCGGCCAGCAGCTCCTCGCTCCAGCGGAGCAAATCCGGATGGGTGACCTGCTTCATCGGACCTTCGTCGATGTTGACCGCCATGGCGAGCAGCCCCGCTCCTATGTCCGAAAGCATGGCTCGGACGGGATCTCCTGCAGTTTTGTACTTGGCGACGACCGAATCCAATATTTTCGGTTTGCCGTCCACCATCTCGTACGTTTGTCCGAGCGTTCCGAAGTTTGTGGCAATCGTGCCTTCCTGTCCGTACATCCAGTCGAACATTTTGAGAACCGCCTCCGGGTCCTTCGTCTTGACGCTGACCGCGTAATTGTCGACGAGCCAGCCTTTGGCGTACAGAAATCCTTTCGCCTTGCCTTTGCTGTTGGTCAAGTACGGGATGCGGTCGAACTTCGCTTTCGGATTTTTCTCCTGCAGCACTTGATTGTAGTTGACCGCGAACTGATTGTTGTCGTAATAGAAAAACGATTTGCCGGTGCTGAGCTTCTCGTCCCAATTTTGCTTCGTATTGATCGAGAAATCGGGGTCGAGCAGCTTCTCCGCATATAGCTTGTTCAAATAGGCGAGCACTTCCTTGAACTCCGGCTTGTTGGTGCCGTAGAAGTAACGTTTGCTGTCCGAATCGTATGTCATTCCGTATCCGCCGCCCATGCCGAGCGCGAATGCGTCCATGAACGACATGCCGCGGGTCGTCCACGGATACGAGGAGGGGTACGCTTCCTTCATTTTTTTGAGCACATTGTACAGATCGTCGAACGTTTTCGGTACGGGCAGCTTCAGCTCCTCCAAAATATCGGTACGGACGAGCAGCGTTTTGGCGCCCTGAATTTTGTAGTTCTCCGTAATCGGGAACGAGTATAGCTTGCCGTCCACATACAGCTTCTTGATCTCCGGATTGTCCTTCAGTACCTTCGAGAAGTTCGGCAGCTTATCCAAATAGTCGGAGATCGGCACGAACATGCCCGTTTTGGCGAACTCGGCCACTTCAAGCGCTTCCAAACCGATAATATCGGGAATGTTGTTCGTCGACAGCAGCACGCGCTTTTTGTCCAAATAGTTGCTTCCCGGCACCGGCTCCAGGCTGATTTTCACACCCGTATGCTTCAATATTTCCTTCAGCACCGGCGTATCCGTCTTGATCGCCTGCGCGGGATTTTCGCCTCTGGTCATCCTGACCGAAATTTCCTTCTGCGCGACATTCTGCCCGCCGCTGCCGGAATCCGTCCCGGTTTTCGGCTCTTTCTCGTTGCAAGCGGACAATACGGCCGAGGAGGTCAAGACGACGGAGAGCAGCACCGTCGAAACCTTCATTCTGTTGTTCATAGTATTCGCCCCTGTTCTTCTATTTATTGTATCCTTGCGATGCGACGCAAATCCGTCGCGACGGCCGGAGCTAACCTTTCAACGACCCGACCATCGCGCCCTTGATAAAATATTTTTGAATGAACGGATAGACCATGACGATTGGCAGAACGGCGATAATAATGACCGCATATTTGATGTTCGTGGCGGTTACGGCGGCGAATACGCCGCTAATCTCCTGAGACTGGTTCGACATCTCGCCCATCAAGACCATGTTGCGCAATATGATTTGCAGCGGAAATTTCGCCTTCTCGTCCAAATAGATCATCGCCGGAAAGAAGCTGTTCCAATGGCCGACGGCATAGAACATGCCGAGCGTCGTCATGATCGGCTTCGATAGCGGAAGCGTGATCCGCACGAGCGCCTTCAGCTCGCCGGCCCCGTCAATATGCGCCGAATCGTACAGCTCGGCCGGAATGCCCTGGAAAAACGTGCGCATGATGATCATGTTCCATACGCTGATTGCGCCGGGGATGACGAGCGCCCACATCGTATTCAGCATGCCGAGCTTCTGCACGAGCAAATAGGTCGGAATAAGCCCTCCGCTGAAAAACATCGTAATGACGATCATCAGAGTGAACGCGCTTCTTCCGTAGAAATCTTTCTTGGAGAGCGGGTACGCGCATAAGGCCGTACAAACCAGATTGATCAGCGTGCCTACGGCCGTATACAGAAACGTGTTGCCATAGGAACGGACGATCGACGGGTCCTTGAAGATGAGACTGTACGTATCCCAGTTGAACCCTTTCGGCCAAAACTTCACTTCTCCCCGCATGACCGCCGATCCGTCGCTGACCGATACGATAAAAATATAAAACAACGGATAAAACGTGGCAAAAACCAATCCGAGCATTAGCGCAATATTGAGCCCGTCAAACAACCGTCCGCCCGTTCCCGGCTTCATCCTCGTCCTCCTCCTTTCCGTTCTCTACCATAAGCTCGTCTCGCTTACTTTCCTGCTCGCGTAGTTGCCGATCGACAGGAAAAGCACGGCAATTACCGAATTGAACAGACCGACTGCGGTAGCGTAGCTGAAATCGCTGGAGACGAGTCCGCGGCGGTATACGTAGGTTGCGATAATATCCGACGTCTCGAAATTGGCTCCGTTGGACAGCAGCAGCACCTTCTCGAATGAAACCGACATGATCGCGCCGATATTGAACAGCAGCATGACGATGATCGTCGGAGCGATGCCGGGAATCGTCACATGCCACATCTGCTTCCAGCGGTTGGCCCCGTCCATCTTGGCCGCTTCATACAGTTGCGGATCGACGCCGGTCAGCGCGGCCAAATAAATGATCGAGCCCCAGCCGACGCTTTGCCATATTTCGGACGAAATGTAGATCGTGCGAAACCATTCCGGCAGCATCAGAAATTGCACGCGCTCGAAGCCGATTAATTCGCGAACCTGATTGATCAGTCCGTCGTGGGAGACGAAGTTGACTATAATGCCGCATACGACGACCGTCGATAAAAAGTGCGGCATGTAGCTGACCGTCTGCACGAATTTTTTGAACAAACGGTGTCTCAGCTCGTTCAGCAGCAGCGCCAGCACGATCGGAGCGGGGAACGAAAACAAAATATGGTACAAACCGATCAAGAGCGTATTGCGGATAAGCTTGTAAAAATACGGGTCCGACAAAAACTCGCGAAAATGTTTGAGCCCCACCCACGGGCTGCCCCAAATGCCGTCAAATACGCTATAGTTTTTGAAGCCGATGACGATCCCGAACATCGGAACATAACAGAACAGGATGAAATAAACAAACGGGATCGCAAATATCAAATAGTAGTACCTGCTCTTTTTCATGCGCCGGTACGCATACGCCCAGCCCCGTTCCGCTTCATCCGGCACCGCTTTCAAAGGTTCGTATCCCGCAGTATTGCGAGCCGCATGTCGAATGGATATCTCCTCCCTTCCTGTCGGATGTATTTCTTGCCTGATTCCAGATTATCCGTTCGGCCGCGCCGCGACTATTGGCAAAACGGGCGAAATGGAGTCGTTTTCGCCACAATTCCGGAGATGATGCAAATTTCTACGTTGCTGCAAATCTCCGCCAGCGGCGAGACCATACCGGCCGTCAAGCCAAAAGACCGGCTCCCGCGCATCGGCGGACCGGTCTTTTTGGCGAAATGACAGAATGGACGATTCCGCTTCCTTCTTTCGTGCCGTCGAACGCGAAAAAGCCGCAGCTCCAGTTTCATCGCTGCGACTCGAAATACCGCCGGCCATTATTCATTCAATTACGCCGAGTGCCCGGTTTTTCTCTTTGAACCGGTCATTATGCGAGGAGACGTAAGCCATACGGGGCGCCTCCGGGTCCATGTACAATTTGGCGCTGTTGACCGCCAACACCGCATCCGAGAACGCTCCCGCAATCAGATTGACCTTGCTCGCATAGTTGACGAAGTCGCCCGCCGCATAGATGCCCGGCATGTTCGTCTCCAGCTTGCCGTTCGCGAACACATTCCACTCGTCCATATCGAGCCCCCACCCGGTAATTCCCGTAAAATCGGATTTCAGCCCGTGGTTGACAATAACCGCATCGACATCCAGCTGCTCGATTTCTCCGGTATCCACGTGGCTGATCGTCACCTTGTGAATCGTCTCCCCGTTGCCGCTATGCAGTTGGGTCAGGGCATAAGGAGTCCGTACGTCGACGGAGGAGGTCTTCATCCGGATAATGCTCTTCTCATGTCCTCCGAACTTGTCGCGGCGATGAGCGACGGTAACGGACGCCGCGATCGGCTCCAGCTCGTTGGCCCAGTCTACCGCCGAATTGCCGCCGCCCGATATGAGCACCCGTTTGCCGCGGAACGGCTCCAGCTCCTGCACGGTATAATGCAGGTTGGTGATCTCGTAACGCTCGGCTCCTTCAATCTCCAGCTTGGCCATCTTCAGAATGCCCCGTCCCAGAGCGAGAACGATCGTACGCGTCCAATGCCTTTCTCCCGACTCGGCTGCGAGCACATACGTTCCGTCCTTTCGCCGCTCCAGCCCCGTAATTTGCTGCCCGAAGACCAGGGTCGGCTCGAAGAGCCGCGCCTGGCGGGCAAGCTGCACGATCAGCTGCTCGCATACGATCGGAGCGAAGCCGCCTACATCCCATATCATTTTCTCGGGATAAATGAGCATGCGTCCGCCAAGCTCCTCCTTGGCTTCGATGAGCTTCGTCTTCAAATCGCGCATCCCGCTATAAAAAGCGGCGTACATCCCTGCAGGACCTCCGCCAATGATCGTTACATCATACAATTCCAAATGCTCCGCCACAATGAAAACCTCCTGTATGCCCTTCTTCCTCTCAAGCAGTTGATAGTTATTCTCAATCTCACATCAGCAATTGTATCCCGTAATTCCCATACCGACAATGGACAAACTCATTCGATTTTTTGTACAAATTGCATGACGTCACCCGGCCGGATCGATCCTGTTACCGATCACCCCATGCCGGGCGTCTTCCGGACAAGAAACATTTTCGGGTCAGGCGAGCACTCGCAGCACTTCATCGATTTTTTGCCGTTGGAAATGACGCCGTCGTTCATTCACGTCAGGAAGTCCACTTCGTACACCCGGCCGTTCCTCACCGCCGGCAGCGCCTGCCACACCGGATCGGCGAGCAGCCGCCTCTCCGCTCCCGGCTCTTGGCTGTACCATTTGTCGAAGGCGATGAACAAATGGTCGGCTGCCGCTTCCCAGCCCGCCTTTATGCAGGCCGGGGTTTATTTCACCAGTACAGCGCGGACACCCGCTTCGGATGCGCGGGAACGCTCGCTTGTCCGAACTGGTCGGTCACAATTCTATATTTTCATCTGCGAAAACAAAAAGCCGCGTATCGAGTAGTGAATCGATACACAGCTTCTATTTCCTGCAGCCGCGCCAAGCACAAAGAAGCGGTCAAGCTGTTCGTCAGCTATGCCTCTTCCCGCGAGGCCCAGCAACAGGTGCGGGCGCGCACGCTCAGCATTCCCGCTTCGAAGCCCGCCGCCGAAGCGGCTTTGCCCGATGGGGACGGCTTGAACCGTCCCGAGCATTTTCAGCTGTTCCGGGAAATTATCCCGTCCTTTCGCTGGCATGCGGATTTGGGACTCCCGATCCGGCTGCTGGACCCGCTCCACCATCAATTGAAGCTGTATTGGTCCGGCATGATCGACGATAACGCCTTGATGGAGCAGCTGCGCCGTTTGTAACGGCAGCAGCCTCCGCTCATCCCTTCACGCTGCCGAGCACGATCCCCTTGACGAAAAACTTCTGCAGAAACGGGTAGACGGCGATAATCGGCAGGGCGCCGAGGAATATTTGTGCCGACTTGACCGTCTGGCTGGACAGCTCCCTCATCATCTCCACCTCGCTATCCGACATGGCGCTCATATCCTGTTGGATTATGACGGTCTGCAAATAGCTTTGCAGCGGATAGTTCGTCGGATCGTTCATGTAGATGAGCCCGTCGAACCATGCGTTCCAGTGGCCTACCATCGTAAACAGCAGCACCGTGGCCAGCACAGGCTTGGACAGCGGGATAAACAGGCTCCACAGAGTACGCATATGTCCAGCACCATCGATGAAGGCGGCCTCCTCCAGCTCCTTCGGGAGGGCCCGGAAAAAGTTGAGCAGCAAGATGACGTTGAACACCGGCACCGCTCCCGGCAGCACGAGCGCCCAAATCGTATCCATCAAGCCGGTGTTTTTCACGGTCATGTATGTCGGAATCAGTCCGCCGCCGAACAAGGCGGTCAGGAAAAAGTACCATACGTACACCGTCCGCAGCTTGAAATCGCGCGCCTCCTTGGACAGCGGATACGCGATCAGCACGCACATCGTCATATTGACGATCGTCCCTAGCACGAGCCGTTGGAGCGATATGCCGAACGAACGGGTAAATTCCACTTTGCGGACGACGAATTCATAGGCCTTGAACGTAAACTCGACGGGCCACAGCCCGACCTTCCCCGCCGCCGCGGCTCCGCTCGAGCTGAACGACACCGCGAGGACGTGGATGATCGGAAACAGGCATAAGAAGGCGAGCAACGCCATGAAGAAGTAATTTCCTGCTATAAACAGCTTTCGGCTCAATGACGGACTTTCGACCACCCCTGTTCCCTCCTTCTCTAGAAGATGCGATAATTGGCCAATCGGTAAGCGAGCAAATACGAGACCGAGATCATGACGAGCGACACGACCGATTTCAATAGGCCGATGGCGGTAGCCAAGCTGTATTGGGCGTTCTCGAGTCCCATCCGGTACACCATCGTATCGATAATATCCCCGCTCTCATACACGTAAGGACTGTACAGGTTGAACACCTGCTCGAAGCCCGCGTTCAATATTTGCCCCAAGCTTAGCGTCATGAGCAAAATGATGACCGGACGGATGCCGGGCAATGTAATATGCCACGTCTGGCGCCAGCGTCCGGCTCCGTCGATTACGGCCGATTCGTACAGCGCCGGATCTACCCCGGACAATGCGGCCAAATACACAATCGTGCTGAAGCCGAATTCCTTCCATTCGTTGGATATGACGATCGTGTAAGGAAACCATTTGTTATCCCCGAGAAAAAAGATCGGATCGATTCCCCCCCAGCCTAGCGCTTTGTTGACAATGCCTTGGCCAGGCGACAGGATATCGATGAGAATGCCGGCCAAAATCGTCCAAGATAAAAAGTGCGGCAAATAAATGAGCGTCTGGACAGCGCGCTTGAACGCGGCCTTTCCGATTTCGTTCAGCAATAGCGCCGTTCCGATCGGGGCGATGAGTCCTGCCACGATTTTCATCATCGCGATAAACAGCGTGTTCCAGAATACTTCTATCGTGCTCGGCAAGCTGAAGACATAGGTGAAATTGCGCAAGCCTACCCATTCCGAGCCGAGAATGCCTTTGGCCGGAATATATTTCTGAAATGCCATGACGAGTCCGCCCATCGGAATATAATGATAGATGAACACGATGATGGCGCCCGGCAATATCATCAGATGGAGCGGCAGCTCCCTCCATCGCTTTGCGTTTCGTATCGCTCTCAAAACCGACCCGCCCCCTCCCGTTCGTTACCGGCTTCCCCGATTCCGCTTCCGAATCGATCTTGCGGCAAGCCGCAATCGGTGAAACCGCTGCCACATATGGACGGCCATTTCTTCATAGCTTCGTATGCCCCTTTCCGCGGTGTCCCTTCGAACGGCTCCGCTCGTCCTGTCAGTCCCGTCGTCCGACATGCAAACCGGATACCGTAACCCAATCTTAGCGGCATAGCGCGGACGCCACAACGATCCGTTTCGTTACTTCTATTCCGATACGCAGGAAATGCCCCGCCGCATCCGTTCGGAATAGTTGCTGCGGCACGGAATACGTCATCGGCCCGTCCGATGCAAATGCGAAAGGCGCAGCAGCTGCGCCTTTCCTATGTTGCACAACGTATTATTTTTTCTGCGTGGCGTACCAGTCGTTGACTTCCTTCGTAATGATGTCTCCGCCTTGCTTCTTCCAATCCGCTACGTACTTGTCGAACGCGTCGAGTCCCAAATTGCCGGTTACGATTTTGACGAACGTTTCGTTCCGCAGCTTCTTCAGCTGCTCGTTGCGCTCGGCCATCGTCGCCGTCGGCGTCGTGTAGAACTGGTTCGGCACGAACCGGTCGTCCTTTATAATCTGGTCGATAATGCCGGCCGAGCCGCCCGGACCGTTTTGCGCGTATTCGCCCCACAGATTTTTCTGTCCGCCCTTGTACAGCATGATCCGGTCGTATACCTTCTTGCGTTCCGGAGCGAGCTCCTCGGGCTTGATTTTGCCGTCCAGCACCGCGGTCGCCTGACGGTAGTTCTCGATGTTGTTGTCCGGCAAATAAATTTTCACCGGCGAATACGTCCAGAGCGCCGACCCGTCTTCCTTGCTCGGCACGATATATTTGTAATACACGTCTTCGGACTTGTTGTAATAATACGTCTGCAGCCAGAAGTCCATCATTTTGAATATCGCTTCCGGATTTTTCGTGCCTTTCTTCACAACCCAATAGTAGCTGAAAATGTTCAGCGGCAGCTGCGCCTTGAACGGCTTCCCGTCCACAGTCGGCATCGGATACGCCTGCCACTCCTGATTCGGAGTCAGCGAGACGAGCGGCGAGTTCGCCGATCCCCGGCCGCCGATCATCATGCCGATCTTGTTGCCGCCGATGCTCTCGTTCACCTTGTTGCCGTCCTTGACGATAAATTCCGGATCGAAATGGCCGGCTTTGTACATTTCGCTAAGCTTCGTCAGCGCCTGCTTCATTTCAGGCTGAATTTCGCTGTACGCCAAATTGCCGGAAGCGTCCTTAGTCCAGAAATCCGCGTAAGCGCCGAAGCCGTTCAGCAGACCGACAGCCATCGAAAGCTCCTTGTCCATCGCCAGGCCGAACGTGTCATCCTTGCCGTTGCCGTCCGGGTCCTTCTTCGTAAAAGCGTCGGCGATCGCCACCAGATCGTCGATCGTCTTCGGATCGGGAAGCTGCAGCTTCTCCTTCCAGTCTTTGCGGATCCACAGGATGGACGGTCCTTCCTTCGCCACCCCGGACCACGGGATCGCCATCAGCTTGCCGTCGAACGTCGCCGATTTGAGCACCGTCTCACCGGCCTCCTGCATGACCTTCTTGATCGATTCCGGCGCATGGTCATTGTAGACTTTCGTCAAATCCTCCAGCTGCCCGGCTTCGTACAATTGTCGAAACTGTTGGGGAGTCGCCGCGAAAAAGTCGGGTATTTCCCCGGACGCGATCATCAGGTTCGTCTTCTTGTCGTATTCGGTGTTCGGCACGTACCATTGCGTCTTCACCTTGATACCGTATTTCTCCAGAAGCGTCCGCGTCCAAATATTGTTGTTGATGTCTTCCCCGTTGAAAAACTTCGTCGTCGGGAAGCTGTAATTCACCGTCGTCAATTCGATCGGCGGGTCGTACTTCTCCGGTACCGTCTTGCCTGCCGCTGTCCCCTGATTGCCCGCGCCCGCCGGCGTCTTCGCGCCTTCATCCGTCTTGCCGCACGCCGCTAATAATGGAACCGCTATCAAACTTAAGCCGACCAACATGCTGACTGTTCGTTTCATCTTGCTCTCTAGCCCCTTTCGATCCCGATATGAGGGACACCCCGTAATGTCCGGTATCCTTGATGCCCATAGTAAGCGCTCCCGTCTGCCGGCACAACAATCCGTTTCGCCGCATCTATTCCGAACCGGAGCTTCTTGGTCCTGCAGGCAACTTTCTGCTATTCAGAATAAGAGATGCGAAACGGAATAGTCGAAAACGATGGTTGAAATCGGTTTCATCCGGTATACTTATGGGTACGCACCCGCCAAGAACGGAGGAAACACCATGGAACGCCGCACCCGATTTAACGGCAAATCGTTGTTTGCCAAGCTGCTGCTCGGGTTCATGATCGTCATCTTCATCTCCTTCGCCTTCAACTTGTTCGCTTATCATTTCTTCTACGACCAGATGCGCGACCAGCTGATCCGCTCCAATTCGATAAGCGTATCCAAGACGGTGGACGGCTATGAGAAACAGCTGAGCCAGCTGGACGATCTGCTCACCCGTTATTATTTCGACAATTCGGTCACGGCGCTCAAGAAAGGAAATATCGACTCCGATTTTCCGATCGTCAACGAGCTGGCCGACGAATTCAAATCGATTGTCGGCAACTACAACCTTGACTTGGAGAACGTTTTCATTTACTTCAAGGAGCAGAGCTTCGTCATCGACAAGAACGGGTACACGCGGGCGGAAGATATGTTCGGCAAATATTACGTCAACTCCGAGTACGGCTCCGACTTCTGGGCCAAGCAATTTGCGGAAGACTTTCACTTCCGCGCCTTTCCTTCGGCCGAATTCAAGAAGTACCGGATCGATCTCGTTACGCCTGACCAAGGCAGATACTTTCCGATTATTATCAAAAGCCAGATCGGCAGCCAATTTTATATCGGCGCGCTCGTCGACACGGACCGCATGTTCGCCGCGTTGAAGGAAGCTTCGGACAATCCTTTCTATATGACGGACCGGTCCGGAGAGCTGTTTTTCAGCACGGGCACCCGCCCCGACAAGATGCCGGAGCTTGCGCCCGATCGCGCATACGAGCTGCATGCGAACAACTACTTTTTCTATCAGAAGGGCCTGTTGTCCGGACTTACTTACGTCAGCGTCGTCCCTTACCAGAGCGTGGCGTCCCAGCTGACCAAAATGAACGTGCTGCTGCTGACGTTGTTCGCCTTCTCGATTCTAATCAGTGTCGCCATATCCGTATTGCTCAGCGTCCGCTTCAAAAATCCGGTACAGCGGATCGTCGAGTCGCTGAGGCAAATGAATCCGGCTATCCGGCACAGCAGCAGCATCCACGAATTCAACGTGATCAGCGAAGGGCTCGAGCATATTATCGAATCCGTTCACCGCAAAAATTCGCTGCTGCAAAAATACGGCTACTTGGACAAGATCAAAAGCATTCAGGCGCTCGATACCGAAATGCAGTCGCTCGTCGAGACGGACCGGCCGTTTCATTTCATTATGTTTCATATTCATTATACCCGGGAATACGAGCTTCTTGGCAACGAGCATCCGCTCAAGGCGACTTATTTTCTGGAATTTATCAATTTGAACGTGACCGAATCGTTTCCGGACTCTATGACGATGCAGATCGAGAAGGACCGCATCTTGGCCATCATATTCACGCCAGCCGACGTCTCTTCCGACATTTCGGAGAAGCTGCTATACTTCAAGCGGGTCTTCGATCGGGACAAGGCGTATTACCAGCTGACGATCGCCTGTCAGCGTCGTCTATGGGAGCCTTCGGAGTTCACGGCCGCTTACGAGGCTGCGGGCGAGATGGTGAGAAGCCGCAAGCTGAACGACGAGACCCAGATCGTGGAAGACGTCGGCGCTACCGAGCCGCTCATGTTCTGGACGTCCGAGGAGGAGCGCAGCTTCGCCGCCATGCTGGAAGCGGGCAACGAAGCGCAGCTGCTGGCACTGGCGCGCGGCTCGCTCCTGCGGCTCGACAAAAGCGATGCCTCCGCCTGGCATTACCGCCAATTCGCAAGCGACCTAGTGTCCAAGGTGCTGATGGCGCTTATGGCCCACAAAATCGATACGCATGCGCTCTATTCGAAAGGCTCTCCGTTCGACGAGATCGAACGGTTCGTCTCAGCGGAGCAGTACGCCCTATTTTTCGAGCGGCTGCTCGGGCAAGCGTCTGCCCTGATCAAAGAAAAGCGCGAGGCGCGCGACCCGATCGTCGATTTCGTCGTCCGTTTTATCGAGGAGCACTATGGGGACGATATTTACCAAGACTTGATCGCGGACCGGCTGAATATCTCGACCGGCTATTTGCGGAACTACTTCAAGGAGAAAACCGGCCAAAACTTGAGCGATTATTTGAACGAATACCGGATCGAGAAAGCGAAGGAAATGCTAGAGGTTACCGAGGACAAAATCCAGGACATCGCCGCCAAGGTCGGCTACCAGAACGCCAATTCGTTCACCCGGATGTTCCGGCGCCTGACCGGCATTACGCCCGGCGAATACCGCAGGGAGAAGATTTTGAACCCGCAAAAGTGATGGCGGTGCTCACAACGAGGAGGAGCCTTGCTCGCCTCGTTTTTTTCGTTCAAGTCAACAAATAGTCCAGCAGCCCCGACATAAGGTTGAAACCAACCTTATTTCCCTAAAGCCGCCTCCCGTGAGCGCGAATAGTGCCGGTTTCAGCCTTATTTCTTTCAGCAAGCCGGATTTCGAGCGGATTTCATCCCACTGGCCACAAATAAGGTTGGTTTCAGCACTATCCGCGTCGTTTTCCCGCTTCGGCCGACAATAGTGCCGGTTTCAGCCTTATTTCTGTCTTCCCGCTTCACCGGCGGGACCAAGCCAGCCCAAGCGGTGTCTCCTTCCAGGACTATTTCCCCGGCAATGGCTTGAAGTTACCGCACAATGACCCAAGCCTTCGGAGCAGCCTCCGAAGGCCAAGCGTCCCGTGCCCGGTGCACCACCTTACCGTTTATGCTCCCGAGACCACTCTGTCAACCGTTCACGATCTTGTTGTACGAACGGACGGTCAACGCATAATAGCCGCAATAGAGGAGCAAGTAGACCAGCATCGCGCTGGCGATCGGCACGGTCAAATTCACTTCGGATACGCTGCCGTACAATGTCGTGATCGCCTTCAGGATAGCGCCGCAATGCAGCAGGCCGACAGCCAGCGGAAGCGCGAAAATGAAGCCGGTCTGCTTCGCGACCGAGAGGCCGACCTCCTTTTTCCTTACGCCGATTTTGCGCAAAATGGCATAGCGCTCTTTATCCGAATGCGCCTCCGTCAGCTGCTTGAAGTAGATGATGCTCCCGGTCGCGGCCAGAAAGACGAGCCCGAGAAAGCCGAGCGTGAACAAATTGATGCCCGCCTCCTCCAAACCCTTCCTATACTCGGTATAAAACGTAGGCAGCTTCCGCAGCTCGGCGTCCAGCGCGTACAGACGCTCGCTGGTCTGCTTCATCGACTGCTCCCGGGCGATTTTGTAAGCTTTGTATACGATGGGAGCGATTTGGCGCGACATGTCCTCGAACGCCTCGTCACTGACTATGACCATGTAATCGGGAAAGCTCCAGTTGAGCACCCGCTCCTCCGTCATGCCGACGAAGGCAGCGTTCCGTGTCCCTCCCGGCAATTGGAGCGCCAAAGCTTCGCCGGCATAATCCGCGCTCGTATAATTCGTATACATCGGCTTGATCCCCAACGCCTCGTCTCCCTTGAGCCGTACATTGCCCGTGCGTCCCAGCTCCGTCTGGATCTTATTGTACGTGCTGGCCGCTATGAGCTTGACCGGATTGTCGTCCTCCCTCGAATACCTGGGCGGAAGAATGTCGGAGCGGGTCATCACCCCTTTGGCTTTAATAACCGGTAAATCCTGCGCCAGCTCGACCGGATGCTCCCGGTCCTGCTCCAGTACGGAACGGACCTGAGCATCGAACGCTTCTCCCTTGGACACATGCATTAAGCTGAAGGGCGATACGAGCGCTGCCGTCTTCCCGTTGCTGTAATACATGCTGTAGCCGACACAACCCGCACTTAACGTCACCGCGCTGAGCAAGGAGATGATCGTCAAAACGCGCGCGTTGCCCTGGATCCGGTACATCAGCTGGGCCGTACCGATCATGTTGATTCCGCGATAGTACCGGCTCTTGCTTCGCTTCGCCGCTTGCAGCAGCGCGACCGTGACGAAGCGGAACAGCAAATACGTGCCGGCAACCATCACGACGAGGACAAACAACAGATTGCGCATATATTGTCCGGTCGTCACGATCGGCTGCCACATGACCCAGTAGCCGGCGGCGAGCAGAGCGACGGCCGCAGCCGCTCCCCGGAAGGAAGGCTTCGGCGTAACCTCCCCTTCCTTCTCCGCCTGGAACAATTCGATCAGCTTGAACCGGTAAATGAGCCTGTAGCCTTGAACCGACGTGAGCAGGACCATCGCCGCGAATACGATCGTCGTATGCACGAGCGCCTCGAACGAGAAGACGACTCCGACTTGGACGGCCGAATCCATCAGCCGCAGAAACAGCATGGCGAACAGCTTGGACAGGAACGTCCCGAGCACGATCCCCGCGACAAGCGCGACCGCCCCCATCATGACATTCTCGTAGAACAGCATCCGGGCGATCGTTTTTTTGCGCACGCCGAGCAGCGAATACAAGCCGACCTCCTTCTTCCTCTTCTTCGTAAAGAACGAGTTGGAATACCATATAAAGATGGCCATGAACAGCATCAGCAGGTAGGACGCCTGCGCGAAAATAGCCCGGACCGATTCCGACGATTCCAGGCCTGCCCGAATTTCATCGCTGTACTGCAACGAAACGAAAGTAAAAAAGATGACGACGCTGCTGATCATCGAGATGAGGTACATCAAATAATGTTTCAAATTGCCTTTGACGTTTTTTTTGGCTACATCAAATAACGTCACTGGAGCCACCTCCCAGAACGGACAGCACATCCAGCACTTTTTTGAAAAACGCCTTGCGCGGTTGATCGCCCTTGATAAGCTCCGTAAACAGCGTCCCGTCCTTAATAAAAACGACCCGCTTGCAGTAGCTGGCCGCGAATGCGTCATGGGTCACGATCAAAATCGTCGCCCTTTCGCGCTCATTCAAGTCCTTCAAGCTTTCGAGCAGATCGGTCGCGGATTTGGAATCGAGCGCCCCGGTCGGCTCGTCGGCCAATATCAGGCTCGGCTTCGATACGATGGCGCGGGAAGCGGCCGTACGCTGCTTCTGTCCGCCGGATATTTGATAAGGATACTTGTCCAGAATCGGACGGATTCCGAACCGGTCGGCGATCTCGTCGACCCTCCGCTCCAGCTCGTCCACATTCATATTGGCGAGCGCCAGCGGCAGCACGATGTTCTCCTTCACCGTCAGCGTGTCGAGCAAATTGTAGTCCTGGAAAATGAACCCGAGCTTGTCTCGCCGGAAGGCGGACAGCTGGTCTTCGTTCATGCCGAGAATATCGATCCCGTCGATGACAATATCGCCGGACGTCGGTTGATCGATCGTCGCGAGTACGTTCAGCAGCGTCGATTTGCCGGAACCGGACGGGCCCATAATCCCGACGAATTCCCCTTCCGCAACGGTCAAGTCGATCTGCTGCAAGGCCGGGAACACGGTTCCTTTCGTTCCGTACAGCTTCGTGATTTGCTTTGCCTCCACGATCGTTTTCATCTATCGCATCCTCCATTCGAGAGCGTCATGTTCTTGGTGCACGTTTATTGTACCTGTTCCAACCCGATATTGAGCTTACAACTTGCCGGCTCAACCTTACAATTTTGTCACCACGATTGATTCCCGGGTCTCGTTGATGCTATGTTTACCGTAACTCTTCTTATACGGAGGGAAACGGACATGAAGATCATGATCGTGGAGGACGAACCGACCATTCGCGAGCTGATACGGGAAACGTTAAAAAAATGGGGCTTCGAGACGATCGTCGCGGAGCAATTCGATCAGGTGCTGCAGCTGTTCGTGGCGGAGAACCCGCACCTTGTCATTATGGATATCAACCTGCCGTTTTTCGACGGGTTTTACTGGTGCAATCAGATCCGGGAGCTGTCCAAGGTGCCGATCCTGTTCCTCTCCTCCCGCAGCACGCCGATGGACATGGTCATGTCGATGAATACGGGCGGCGACGATTTCGTCCAGAAGCCTTTCCATAGCGACGTGCTCGTAGCCAAAATCAACGCCCTGCTGCGCAGGACTTACTCCTATTCGGAAATTCAGGCGAACGTCATCGAGCATGACGGCGTCGTCCTGAATCTGAAGGACGGCAACGTGTTCCACAAGGATCGGAAAGCGGAGCTTACGAAAACGGAGTTCGTCATTTTGAACATTTTGATGAGACATAAAGGAACGATCGTAAGCCGTCATAAAATGATGCGGGGACTTTGGGAAGACGAGAGCTTCGTCGACGACAATACCTTAACGGTCAATATGACCCGACTGCGCAAAAAGCTCGGCGATCTCGGGAAGGAAGACTTTATCTCGACCCGGAAAGGACAAGGCTATACGATCCTATGAGCTTCGTTGAATATGTAAAGGATAAGCGGTATTTCTTGCTGTTGCTCGTCGTCGTCATGCTGTTCGTTTCCGCGGTCATGTTCCTCGGCAACGGCGGCGCAGGCAATTTGCTGTACGTCAATGCGGGCTGCTTCCTCCTAGCGGCCGCTTACGTCACGGTCGGCTACTACTACCGGAGAACGTTCTACGAAGAGCTTCGCGAACGGCTCGAGAACGATGCGGAGGCGTTGGACGTGCCCTTGCCCGAGCCGCAGAACGGCGGACAGCGGCTGATCGTGGCGTTCCTGAGAAGCCGGGACAAGCGGTTTTCCGACCGGCTGGGGAAGCTTAGGGAAGAGAAGCGGGACCATCAGGATTACATCATGTCCTGGATACACGAGGTCAAGCTGCCCATCGCGGCTAGCCGTCTGCTGCTGGAGAACGGCACGGAAATGCCGGTCGACGATCTGATCGACAAGCTGGAGGACGAGCTGGCCCAAATCGAGAACGATGTGGAGCAGGCGCTTTATTATTCCCGCATCGACTCGTTCTCCAAAGATTATTTTATTACCGAAGTGCCGCTGCATACGCTAGTGAAGGAAAGCGTCAAAAAATCGGCCAAGCCGTTTATTACGAAGCGTATCCGTTTGACGATGCCGGTGGATGCGTTCTATGTCCATAGCGACAGCAAATGGCTGGCCTATATCGTCGACCAGCTTGTCGCCAATTCGCTGAAATATACCGGCGAGGGAGGTACGGTCGCCTTTGCGATGGAGGAAGACGACCGGGAGAAAAGATTGCTGGTGCGCGATTCGGGAATCGGGATCGTACCGGAGGATTTGCCCCGGGTGTTCGATAAAGGCTTTACGGGCGCAAACGGCAGAGCGTACGCCAAATCGACCGGAATGGGGCTTTATTTGGCCAAGCAGCTGGCGCTGAAGCTGGGACACGATTTGTCCGTCCGGTCCGTGGAAGGCTCCTTTACGGAGCTTACGGTGCATTTCCCGAAGCTTCGCAATTACTATCGTTTATAAGAAAAACGTCTATCGACGTACTTCGAGGATGAGCGACCGCGATTTAGCGGAAATTTTTCTTGGTAAAGAAAGTCCCAGTTCGCTTTGGCACTTTAGCGAAATAAAACTTTCTTTAACGATAAGAAAAGCTTCTAAACGAAGCCTTTTCGTTGAAGTGCATCTGAGTCTTCTTCAATGGCCGGGCAATCACTCAGACGAACTGTAGATCATGTAGTTATTCCGGTGAAGACTTGCCTCACTGTGGTAGTGAGCTGGAAATTATACAGTTATTTTCGCTTGTTTACTCCTATTTTATGGACTGGCAGCGATTTACCTGCGCAGATTCCAGTTATTTCGGCAAATATTGCATATTTCCTGAATATAGCTGTATCATTTGCAGTTAATCGTGGGGGGACAAGCTTCCATTGACATCATTCAGTCGCCCTGACGGGAGTTGATCCCCGAGCTTTAGAGATTGCTTTTCTTTGTTCAGAATGTCCTCTGAAACGTAAGAAAAACCGTCAGGGACACCTGACGGTCCTTTCGTGTTGCTGCAGCGCGTTGGAGGGAACAGATATCTGGCTCCCGCCCCTCGCTCAAGTCGCGTTGTTCTTGATGAATACGCTCCAATATCCATTCCCTTTGACCTCTTACGAGTTGCCTCCGACTTCGACCGGGTAAGCGGCCGCGAGCACGGGGCTTCCGTCTGTATGCGAATATTCCCTGAGCGCCGCGGCGCCGTCAGTGAATATCTTTTTTCTTGAATCTGCCGCCCTTGACGTCATGGATGTTGCCGACGGCCAAAAAGGCGGACGGATCGATCTCTTCGACGATCGTTTTCATTTTCGCTTCCTCGAGACGGGTAATGACGCAGAAGATTACCCGCTTCTCTCCGCCCGTAAAAGCGCCTTCGCCATGCAAATAAGTAACGCCCCGGCCCAGCCGGTGAATGATCGCCTGGCCGATCACATCGTGCTTCTCGCTAATAATCCATACCGACTTCGACTCGTCGAAGCCTTCGATAATGACATCGATCATTTTATAGGCGATAAAATAGGCGATCAGCGAATACATCGCGCGATCCCAGCCGAACACGAAGCCGGCGCTCGCGAGGATGAATACGTTTAAAAACATGACGATCTCGCCGACTGAAAACGGCGATTTTTTCGTAACCAATATCGCGACGATTTCCGTACCGTCAAGCGATCCCCCGAAGCGGATAACCATGCCTACGCCGACGCCGAGAATTATGCCTCCGAATACGGCGGCGAGCAGCGGATCGTCGGTAAGCGGCTGGACGGGGTGGAGCAGCCAAGTGCCCGCGGACATGACGACGACCGCGAACAAGGTGGACAAGGCGAACGTCTTGCCGATCTGCTTATAACCCAAGTAAAAGAACGGTATATTAAGGAGTAGCAGGAAAATGCCAAGCGGCAAACCGGACAAAGCGGACACGATGATCGAGATGCCGACGATGCCGCCGTCGATAATGTTGTTCGGCACAAGGAAGATTTCGAGTCCGACCGAGAATAGCGCCGAGCCGAACAGGATGAATAGCACCCTCTGGATGAATTTCGTTTTGGTCATATGGGTGTGCTGGGTTTGCGGCTGGACTTGCGCGTTTTGCAGCTGTACGGTGTCTGTTTTCATCGGAACCTCCTAATTGGTTGAGCTTGCTTCGCTGCGCATGCTTGGGGCATGCGGATATCGGATCATACGGGCACGACAAATAAACATCTGGCAGTGCTGCAAGGAATAGCGCGATCGCTAAGGAACCTGCAGGCCTTGACGGCGACATGCGTTAGACGACTACATAATTTGAAGTGAACTTGATCGGACGAAGCAGCAAGCTCTTCATCAGGAGAGGTATGGCGAAGGCGAGTCGAAGCTGCAGAGTGGATACGACATGGCCTAGCGGAAAGAACAGAACGGAATGGGTCGGACATGTGACGGATTCTTCCGGTTTTTCGAGGTTTTGCCCGGAAGCGTTAACCGCGGAGCATCCGTGCATCCCGGAGGATACGGCGGGGATCGCACTGGAGACGGGGGTGACGACCGTTTCGATCGTCGGCATGAGAAACGACCACACAAGGGCGAACGCGACGATCAGCTTCACATGAAGATGATACATTCGAACCGCTTTGGACGCAATCATACTATCCCCCCTCCCCGTTATCTCTCTGTAGCCAGAATATCACAAATTCGCGCAAATTTCAAAGGGAACCGCCGCGAGCCGCTTTTTTGATGCGATTCCCTCCGATTTGCTCCAAATATCACGTGTTGTGTCAGTTACCAATCCCGATTAATAAGGAAAAACCCGGTCTCACCGGCGAAGTCTTCCTTCGCGCATGATGTTCCGGGTAAATCGGCAATCTATTTTTTCTTCTCGGCGATACTTTTGTTCGCCGCCTCCTCCGCCTCGCGGAGCGCGCTGTTCATGTCGCTTTTGCCCGTAATAACATTCGTTCCGGCGGTGTTCAGCTGAGGGCTCGCGAGCTTATCGAATTCGTTCGAGTAGGCCAAATCCGCCGATTTGTGCTTGGATACGGCTTCTATGCGTTTACCCGCCAATCCTTCGACGGCACTCCCGAACGGCTTGATCATCTCCTCATCGGTCAAGATCGGCATCTTGCCGTTTTTGGACAAATTCAGCTGTACCTCTTTCGAATTCATGAGATAGGCGACTGCCTCGAAAGCCGCTTCTTTATGCTTGCTCGACTTGGACAGGACGAAATAGTACGGTTTGTAAAAACCGGACACGCCCGGAGCGTCTTTCAATTGCGGCATGGCGGCGATATCCCAGTTAAGCGGGCTCCCGCTCTTGCGCACGCCCTCGAGCAAGCCGACCATAATACTGAAGCTTTGCTGCAGCATCGCAAGCCTCTGCTCCTTGTAGAACGTTTCGTTGGTCAATTTTTCGTTTCCTGGAATGCTATTGATGTCGTTGAACAAGGTGAGCGCCTTCTTCCAAGAGTCGGTCTGGAGCGACGCGGTCCCGGTTTTCGGATCGATGACGGGATATCCCCATTGCGTGCCTGTCGTATGAAGGTTGATTGTGCGCATGCCCGCATATTGGACGCCGCCGTCCAAACGCGTCATTCGTTTGACAAGCGCGATGAACTCGTCGTAATTCATATCGTCCGTCGGATACGGGACGCCGAATTTCTGAAACAAATCTTTGTTGTAGAACAGCATCATCCTATCCATATAGAACGGCAGAGCATACAGCTCTCCTTTCGTGCCGATCCGCTTGCCGCCTTCTATCATCTGCGGGTTGACTCCCCCGAGCGCTACTTGCTTCGCTTTCACGAATTCGTTCAAGTCTTGGGGGTAGTCGAACTCCAGCAGGCCGGACAAGTTCGGATAGTCCGTAAATACGATATCCGGAACGTTACCCGCCGTTATCAGATTTTGCAGCGTGCTCCCTTTCAGTTGATCGAGAAATTCGAACGAAATGTGCGGATATTTCTTTTTTACGGGCATTATGATATTCGATTCGATGTCTTCTTGCGAAATGGCCGTGTTGAAGTTGTTGATCTTAAGCGTAATCGGCTCGGGAGGAAGCCCGGCTTTCGGTTCGGCGTTTTGTACCGCGGCTTTGCCGGAGCATCCGGATAAAATCAGAATGAAACAAATCAGTGCGGCCATTCCTTTATGGTTAACCATGTGGGCCCCTTCTCTCTACTTTATTTTTGCTCGGCGTACCATTCGTTCGCTTCTTTCGTAATGGCATCCCCGCCAAGCCTTTTCCAGTCGGAAACGTACTTGTCGAACTCGTCTATCGAAGCGGTTCCCGCGATAATTTGCAGAAACGTTTCATCGCGGAGTTTGTTCAAGCCTTCGCCTTTCTCCGCCATAGTCGGAGTCGGCGTAGCATTATACCGGTTCGGCACGAAGCGATTGTTCCGGATAATGTCGTCGACGATCGCACCGGAGCTGCCGGGCCCGTTCTGGGCGTATTCTCCCCACAGCTTCTTGTCTCCGTTCAAATACCGCATGATCCGGTCGTATACGTTGCGGCGTTCGGGAGCGAGCTGCTCCGCCTTTTTGCTGCCGTTCAGAACTGCCGCCGCCTGCCTGTAATTCTCGATATTGTTGTCCGACAAATAAATCCGGATCGGAGCCATCGACCAGATGGCGGACTTGTCCTCCTTGCTCGGATTGACGAGCGTGTAGAACAGCTCCTCCGACGTGTTGAAATAGTACGCGTTCAACCAAAGCTCCAGCATGTGGGACAGCGCTTCGGGATGCTTCGTCCCCTTTTTGACGACCCAATAATATTTGTAAATATTCAGCTGCAGCGGATACAGCACCGGATCGCCGTCCGCCGAAGGAATCGCATATGCCTGCCATTCCCGATCCGGCGTTAGGCTTGCGAGCGGATAGTTCGCTGAGCCCCGTGATCCCGCCATCATGCCGATTTTCCCCGCGCCGATGCTCTCGAATACTTTGAATGAGGGCTTGACGGTAAACTCCGGATCGATCTGCCCGGCCTGGAACAATTCCTTCAGCTTGCCCAGCCCCCGCTTCATCTCGGGCTGAATCGTACTGTAAGCGAGCTTGCCGTTCGCGTCCGCAAGCCAAATGTCCCAGTAGGCATGATAGCCGTTCATCAGGCCGATCGCCATTCCCAAGTCGCGGTCGAGAGCGAGGCCGAACGTATCCTTCTTGCCATTCCCGTCCGGGTCGCGGTTTGTAAACGCTTCAGAAATGGCCCATACGTCGTCCATCGTTGTCGGCGCGGGAAGCTTCAGCTTCTCCATCCAGTCTTTGCGAATCCATAAAATGGCGGGGCTTTCCTTGGCCGTCCCGGTAAAAGGGATCGCCATCAGCCTTCCGTCGATCGCGGCCGACCGGATCACGTCCGGGCCGGCGTCCCGTATAACCCTCTTCAAGACCTCGGGGGCATTGTTCTCGTAAACGGAGGTCAAGTCTTCCAGCAAGCCGGCCTGGGCGAGCTGTTTGAATTGCGCCGGAGTGGCCGCGAAGAAATCGGGCAAATCGCCGGACGAAATCATCAGATTCGTCTTCTTCACGTATTCCGCCTCGGGGACCGTCCATTCGGTTTTGACTTTGATGCCGAGATGACGCTCGATATAGCGGGTCCAAGGGTTGTTTCGGAAATCGTCCCCATTGAAATATTTGACCGAAGGAAGGCTGAACGCAACCGTAGTCAATTCGATTGGAGGATCATATTTCGCAGGCCCCCCCGTCGCGCTCGGCTTTTGGCCTACGTCCTGCGCTTTCGGCTTCTTCGCCGGATCATCATTGTTGTCGCAGCCCGACAGGAGCATCATGACAGTCAAACAAACCGAAATTGCCGACGACGACCCGACCCGTTTCATCGTTATACCCCCGTTATGGAATGATCCGGGCTCCGGCTACAGCAGAGAAACCTGCTTCCACCCCGTATTGCCCGTTCCCGATTGCTTCAAATACTTGATGCCCGAAGCCGTATCCGTATACTCGGAGCCCGGCGGCGCGGACAGCACGCCCTCCGGCGCGCCGGTATCCTGTATCCGGTAATAGCCGCTCGTCGCTTCCACGTTGACGCCTTCCACGACGCCGACGGCATAATTGCTCAGCTTGTTGCCGAACGACTGCACGTCTACGATCCGGATGTCGGAGGGCTTCACGCCGCCCGCATGCGGGAAAAATTCGATGCCGTAATCCTGTGTCTTCGTCGCCTGATTGTCGAATACCCGTCCGCCCTGCACCGTCACTCGGCTGGCGCCGCGTATGACGATTCCGCCGATCGTGAGCAGCTGCGCGTTATTGTACACGTTCGGGTCGATCACATCGACAGTCGTCACCAAACCGGCCCCGTTGTCGATGAGAATGCCGCCGCTCCCATTTTCCTTAGAAGTATGATTCGCGACGGTCACCTGATGTCCTCCCGTAATATTGACGCCATGCAGCTTATTGTTGCTCGTATCCGCCCCGATGATTTGGAAATGACGGGGATACTGCCCGGCGACATTCGTCCCTGTCAGTATGCCGTGCCCCTGATTGTTGTGGAACTGTCCGCCGATCACTTGGACGTTCGTGGCGGGCGTACCCGCGGGAGCCGGATAACCGTCCGTCGAAATTTGCAGTCCCGCCCCTTGATTATGGTGCGAATTGCAATGCACGAACTGAATCCGGTCGGCTCCCGACACCCCCATGCCGGGCTGAGCTCCGAGATGGCCGGAGACGTTGCGCGCCTCGCAGCCCTCCACGCGCAAATCATGCGTGCCGTTGGCCACATAATAGCCCGGCTTGCTGACGCCGTCCACGACGCAGTTGCGGATGACGCCGTTCGTTCCCTGCGAGGTGGCGATGCCGTTCGTAATCCGCTGTCTGGCCGTCAGCTGCGCCGAATCGCCGATTACCCGCACGTTGTCGACCAGCACGTCGACGCAATAATTCAAAGCGACAATGCCCGCATTGTTCGGCCCGAATCCTTTGATGGCCTGGAACGCCAGATCACGCACGACAACATTGCGCACCGGCTCCAGCGTCGCCGAGGGCGGAGTCGTTTTGTTGACGAGCAGCGCGATATAGTCCGTCTCCAGTGAAATAACGGACGCTCCGGTCCCTTGCAGAACGATGTTGTCCACTTCGGCGCGAATCGCCTGATTCACGATGTAGGTCCCGCTGGGAATCCAGACGACGGTCGTTCCGGTCGTTCCGGATTTGACCGCTTCGATAGCCGCCTGGATGGCGCACCAATCCGTCTCGTCCGTAAGCGCCTTGGCGTGCGGATAGACGGCCCGGGCTGCGGCCAAGGTAGCGAACGTGCCGGACAACGGATGATTGAAGCCGTCGCCGATCGCCCCGAACCATTTCACATCGACCGATTCGCCGATAATCCGCTTGAATCTCGCGCCTGAAGAGGCAACGAATACCGTGCCGTTATTGTCGGCGGTCGTCGCGTCGGTCGGGTCATAATAAAACATTCCTTCCCGTCCCCGGTCCGTTACGTAATAAAGACAGCCTTCGTCAGCCGACGCGAAGGTCCGCAGTTCGCCGATCGCAACAGGGGCGACGCAATCCCCGGCGCAGTCCGGCGAACCCGGACCGTAAACGGCGGCAGTCACGCTTCCGGCTCCTTCGGCTGTCGATGTCCGATTCAGCAAGCTTGCCGAAAGTAAGCCGACGCTCGTCATTCCCATAACCGCGAGCATGCTTCTGCGGCTCAACCGTTTGCCGTCCGATACCGTTACCCCGCGTTTCCCGGCTTCCGCCGCAATGACCCTTTCTTCCATTTCGCCCATCTTCCCCGCCTCCTATGCATTCGGCCGGTCTGACGAAGTCTGCTCTCGATGCCGCTTCCCCGACGGCCTTGCATGTCTATCGTAGCGAAACGGCGGGCGGACAGAAATCGCCATAAGAGCATTTTGTATTCCTTCCTGCATACTTGTTGCGCCATTGAGCCGTTTCTCTGCATAATGGAATAATGTATGCGGAATTGCATATGGGGATGGCCCGTATGATTTGCCATAATAGAAACATACTTATCGTCTGGAACAAGGAGTGGCTGCAGCATGACGTTCCGTTTGCGATGGATCAGAAATACATTGTTCGTCAGACTGATGGTCGGCTTCTGGACCATTATCGCGATTTCGTTCGCCTTCAACGCCTTGTCGTTCCATGTTTTCTCCGGGAGTATCCGCGAGGAATTGATCCGGTACAATACGCTCAACCTGGCGAATACGGCGAACGGGTACGAGAAGCAGCTCGGATTGCTGAACGATCTGCTGGACAGCTTCTACTTCAACGGAACGCTGGGCGGCTTGGACAATCGGAGAAGCGACGGCGGCGTCAACTTCGAGTCGATCAACCGCGTGACCGAACAGTTCAAAGCGATTGCAGACGATTACAATTTGTACGTGAACGATGCGTTCGTCTATTACAAAAACAGCGACAGCGTCATTAACAAAACAAGCCTGCACACTTCGCGGGACATGTTCGAGACCTACTATAAATCCGAGGCTTACCCTCGCGAATTTTGGTCCGGGCAGTTCGGGCAGGACTATCATATGAAGCTGCATCCTTCGGCGACGTTCCAGACGCCGCGTCTGGACACCTCCATAGCCGGGTCCGGCGTATATTTTCCGCTGATCGTCAAAAGCAAGCTGTACAGTCAGGCGTATATGGCCGCGATGCTGGACGCCTCCGCCATGTTCGAGCATCTGCACTTGTCCGTCAACGACAATTTTTATATCGTCGATGACGAGGGTCGTTTGTACTATAGCTCGTCCGGACTCGACAGGGAGGGGCTTCCGCTCCGCTTCGGAGAAGGCGGGACGCATCCGCTCGGCGGGCGGTACTACTTTACCCACCGCAGCGCGGCAACCGGACTGACTTATGTAAACGTCATTCCGTTCGAGCACATTTCCCGGCAAATGAACAGTTTGCGGCTCGTCTTGATCGGTTTGATAGCGCTTTCGGCAATCGTCAGCCTCATCTTGTCCGTTCCGCTCAGCAGCAAAATCCGTCATCCGATCGATACGATCCTCGAATCGTTGAAGCACGGCCGCAAGGCGAACGCCGCTGACGGGGGAAACGATATTCACGAATTCATTCAAATCCGCAACGGCATAGACCGGATGATGGATTCGATGCACAGGAAAGATTCGCTGTTGCGCAAATACGGTTATTTGGACAAGCTGAAGGACACGAATATGAACCACAAGGATGTGCAGCGGCTCATCGATACGGAGCGGCCCCATTTCTTCCTGATGTTCCATATTCAGTACGTCGACCGGCCCCAATCGTCTGCCGGCTGGCAGCGGAGATCGACTTTTTTTCTCGAATTCGTCAATTTGAATATCAATGAGACGTTCCCCGATTCCGTAACGCTGCAAATCGAAAAAGACGTCATCGTCTCGATCGCGTTTCCCGAGGACGAGGGCGCCGAAGCGGCCATGCTCGACAAGCTGCACTATTTGAAGCAAGTGTTCGATCATGACAAGCAGCATTACCGTCTGACGATCGCATTCCATCCGCAGCTGCGCCTTCCGTCGGAATTTTCCGCGGCTTACCGGGAGGCGGCCGATATGATCCGCAAGCGCAAGCTGAACGACGAAACCCAGATCATCACCGACTCTAGCCCGGTCGAGGAGCCGTATCCGCTCTCGCCCGAAGAGGAGCGTCAATTCATGGACAGCCTCTTGGCAGGCAACGAGCCCAATATGGTACACGCGATTGTCCGTTCGTTCGAGAGGCTGCGCAAGCTCGATGCCGGCGAAGCGCAATACAAGCAGTTCGCCCATACGATCGTGTCCAAAGTGCTGCTGGCGCTCATGTCGAACAAGATCGATACCGGGGAGCTGCAGCCGGAGCATTCGCCTTTCGAGGAAATCGATTCGTTCGTTTCGCCAGGGCAGTTCGAAGCGTTCTTCGACAACTTGCTGGGCAGAGCGGCCGCCATGATGGAGGAAAAACGCGCGCAGAAAGACCCGATCGTCGATTTCGTGCGCGATTTTATCGAGAACCGGTACGGGGACGATCTGTATTTGGACCTGATCGCGGACAAGCTGAACATTTCGCCCGGTTATTTGCGCCAATATTATAAAGAGAAGACAGGCCGCAGCATCAGCGACAGCGTCGATGACGTCCGCATCCGCAACGCGAAGCGTTTTCTTGCGGAGTCCGACTGGAAAGTTCACGAGATCGCGGCCAAGGTCGGCTACCGGAACGCCAACTCCTTTATCCGCATGTTCCGCCGGCTGACGAACATGACGCCGGGTGAATACCGCCGGGGTACCGCAACCGGGGCGATCACGGACAAGCCTGCGATTGGCGGCAGCCCGGCCGATGGTTGACTAGCGCACGCCGTTATCCGGGGAAACGGCCAGCAGCGCTTTTTTCTTGAGCAGCTTCGCCCTGTAGGATTTGACAGTCAGGATGATCGCGATCCCGACGGCGATGCACACAGCCGCTCTCCACGAATAAGCGGAAATCATATGCAGCAGATGGTCCAATTGCTTGCCGAAGATGCGGCCGATCGTTACGTACGCAATCACCCATACGAAGGCGCTAATATGATTGAACAGCAGAAAGGTGCCGAGACGTATCCGCATTATGCCCGAAACATAACCCGTAAAGTGGCGCAGGCCGGGTACAAAATAGCTGACCAGCAACAGCTTGCTGCCGTATTTCCCAAACCAATCCGCCAGCTTGTCTATCCGCTCCCTGGACAGGAACACATATTTCCCGTACGTCTCGAAAAACGGCCTGCCCAGCTTGCGGCCGAGCGCATAGGTGAGCATCGTTCCGATGGTCGCGCCGAGGAATGAATACAGCATCGCCAACAGCAAGTCCGATTTGCCCAAATAGGCCATATGTCCGGACAACGCCATAGCCAATTCGCCGGGAAAAGGCAAGGCGAGCGATTCCGCGAATAAGCCGAAAAACAACAAAAAATATCCGTACTGCTCGAATAGACCGTTCATCCACTCCACAAAAACCGCTCCCAACTCGCAAAATGGCATCCGCCATCGTGATGATAGGAACAGTATACCGAACGCGCCGCGGTTCATGAACGGACCCGCGATCGGTTGTTGCCCGGTCGATGGTCGAGGGACAATGCCAGCCCAGCCGTATGGGCGCATGCATTCAAGCATGCCAAACAAACCCGGATCGCTCCGTGCCGGGGCTAAATCGCCCCAAGCCGGAACCTCCGGGTTCGTATACAATCGTTCGCTGCGCCGCTAAGCTTGCGCAGACGTTATGCCTTCGCTTGCTCCCATGGCTGATCCAATCCGAGACCGCGCAGGTCCGCGACCGTATTGTTGCGCTCCGCCTCGTACAGCTTCCAGATGACGCGCAAGCCTTGCAGGCTTGTCGGTCCGTCCGTGATCGGGCGGGAGCCGTCGCGGATGCAATCGAGGAAATGCTCGAGCTCGTGGTGCGTGAACTTGCCGGAGGCGTCCGCCTCATACAGCACCTTTTTGCGCGATTCCGTATCCAGATTGGCCTTCTCTTCCTTAATATGCGTATGCGCGTACAGCTTCTTCTCCGCCAGGTTGATTTCGAGCATCCCTTCGGTGCAATGCGCGTGAATGCTCCAGCCGAGACGCGTTCCGCGGGCCCCCCACGTACCGAAATGATAGCCGAGAGCGCCGTTCTCGAACTCGATCGTCACGTTGCTCGTGCCTTCCTTCTCCATCCATGGCGTACCGAAGTTCGTGCCGATATGCGTGCCGCGAACCGGACGGCCGAGGAACCAGAGCAGCAGATCGACGTAGTGGCAGCCGTGGCTGAAAAATTGTCCGCCGCCAAGACGGTCCGCGGAAAGCGCCCAGTGTCCTTCCTTGTAGCGCGTGAACTGCTCCGTCCAAACGGACATTTGGAAGCATTCCCCGTATTCCTTCGAATCGATCAGTTCCTTCAGCTTCAGCACGATCGGCCAGAAGCGGACCGGGTAAGCGGTCATGAGCACTTTTCCTACCTGCTCCGACGTCTCGATCAGCTGGATGCATTCCTCTTCCGTATTGCACATCGGCTTTTCCATCAGCACATGCTTGCCCGCTTTCAGACAGGTCATGCCTACTTCAAAGTGCAAATCATGCGGCAGAACGACCAGCACGGCGTCCACATGGTCCAGCAGCTCGCGGTAATCGGCTACCGCAAGCTTCGCTCCGGTAAGCTCCGCCGCTTTCTGCGCGCGTTCCAGCTCGATGTCGCAGGTCGCCGCGATTTCGACGCGGTCGGACAAGTAATGGAAGCCGCCGGAATGGGAGCCTGCCATTCCTCCGCAGCCGATAATGCCAAGACGAATTTTACTCATGTTTTTATCATCCCTTCTTCTGCATCAAGTTCGTTGTTGCCGTCTTTCGTTTTCACAAGTTCATCATAAACCGTCCGGGACGTACAATCTTTATCATCCCGGTCCGTTGTTTTGCACTTTTTGAAAACGAAGCGGACGACTCGCGCAGGAAGGAAGGTCATTGCAAATATTTGTACTCGTCGTATTTCGCGCTCGCAAGCGGGGTCATGCTGACCGTCGCGGACGGATCCGTTTCCCGCAGCACGTCGCGAAGCGTGCCCTCCTGCTCCCGGGAAATGATCACGGTCATATCCCCGAAGCCTTCCGATGACCGGGACGACGGCGAGAAGACCGAAAAATCGGAACCGAACCGGTGCTGCAAATCCGTGCGGATCGCATCAAGCCGCCCTCCCTGAATCCGGACGAGCGTGTAACGGTGATGGCCTCTCATCGTATAGCGGAGCGATTGATAAGCCACATAATAGGCGATGACCGAATAAAGTGCCTGCTCCCACCCGAATAATAAGCCTGCCAGCGCCAGGATGGACAAATTGACGAGCATGACGAGCTCCGCGATCGAAAGCGGGACTTTGCTTTTTACCCAGTAAGCCGCTTCGTTGACTCCGTCCGTATAGCCCCCGATTCTTAGAATCAAGCCCGCGCCGCAGCCGAGCGCAAGTCCTCCGAGCAGCGAAGCCGCAAGCGAATGTTCCGTAAGAGGCGGAATCGGATCCAGCAGCACGGCGACGAACGAAGTGACGGTTAACGCCGCGGTGCGGATCACGGCGGACCGCATCCCGCGGCCGGGCTGGGCAAGAAACAGAAACGGAACGTTGATAAGGAATAAAAACAGTCCCATCTGCATCTCCGTAACGTGCGACAGCATAATCGAAATGCCTTGAGCGCCTCCCGCGACAAGCCGGTTCGGCTTCAAAAAAAGCTCGAGTCCGACCGCGATGAGAACGACTCCGGCGATAAAGGAAAGCACGGCTGGCCAACCGATCCGGGCAAAACCCCCGAACCGTTTCGGACGATTACCGATTTTCATGGCGCCCCGCATCGCGTCAGCCCTCCCGCCGTTCGGCTTGGGCCCGTTCGGCCGCCTGGGCGTTCTCCTTCGCTTTTGCGTTCTCTTTACGGGCATAGAACAGCTTGTAGACGCGTTTCGATTCTTTAGTGAGCAGAGGACCGAGTATAGCCAGAATGAGTACGTACAAAGCGGCGAACGGCTGCAAAATAGTCATCAGGCCGCCGGCTTTGCCCAAATTCGCCATGACGATCGAGAATTCGCCCCGAGAGACGATCGTAAGCCCGATATTGACGGACGCTTTCGGGGATAAGCCCGCGCTTTTCCCCGCGAGCATGCCGGCCACGAAGTTGCCGATCAGCGTAATGACGACCGCGCCCAGAGACAGCCATACCGCGCCGCCCAGCGTCGTCGGATCGATCGTGAGTCCGAAGCTGAAGAAGAACATCGCGCCGAAAAAATCGCGGAACGGCAATATCATATGCTCGATCCGTTTCATATGATCGGTTTCCGCCAGCACGAGGCCGACGAGCAGCGCCCCGATCGCTTCCGCGACATGGATCGTTTCGGAAAATCCGGCGATTACCATCAGCCCGCCGAAGATGACGAGGAGAAACAGCTCGTTCGAGCGGATGTCCAGCACCTTGTTCAGCAGCGGCACCGCCTTCCGCCCGATGACGAGGACGGCCAGCATGAAGCCGAGCGCGATGAGCGCCGACAACGCGACACCCGCGAACGAAGTCGATCCGCTGAGCACAAGACCGGACAGGATCGAAATATAGACGGCCAAAAATACGTCCTCGAACATAATGATGCCGAGAATCATCTCCGTCTCCGGATTGGCTGTCCGCTTCAGATCGACCAGCACCTTCGCGACGATGGCGCTTGACGAAATCGTCGTAATGCCGGCGATTACGAGCATTTCCTTGAACGGCATGCCCGCAAGTAATGCAAACAACAGGCCGAGCGTGAAATTGATGGCGATATAGATCGTGCCGCCGACGACGATCGACCGTCCCGATTTGATCAAGCGGCCGACCGAAAACTCCAGACCGAGGTAAAACAGCAGGAACAGTACGCCGAGCCGTCCCATAAATTCGATTAACGGGGCGCTCTCGATGAAGCGGAAGTCGAACACGCCCCATTTGGGCGCATGCGGTCCGACAGCCATGCCGACCAAAATGTAGAACGGAATAACCGAAAATTTCAGTTTGACCGACAACAGGCCGGCCACGGCGATGAGGACGACGGCGAGCCCGATCTCCAGTACGAGGTGGTCCATAATCAATGGCCCCCGTGCTGAAGAAGCTGCTTCAGCAATTTCAGATGGTTCCGCTCACCCGCGACTACCAATGTGCTGCCGCCCTGCAGTCTGTAGTCGGGGCCCGGATTGATATGGTGCGTATGGTCGGGATACACGGCGGCTATAATGCTCGCGCCGCTTTTTTGGCGGACGTCCAGCTCGCCGATGGACATGCCGACGCTTTTGTAATCGGGATCGATGCGGTACCATTCGATGATCAAATCGTTCAACGCGACTTCGATCGTCTCCAGCGCTTTCGGCTTGTAATACATGCCTCCGAGAATGGCCGCGATCGTTCTCGCTTCGTCGTCTTCCAACGTTACGACCGAGACGCTCTCTTCCGGATCGTACCGGTCCGGAGAATAAATCTCTCTTCTGCCGTCGTCATGGACGACGATCACGAATTTTTCTTTGGATTGCGTTTCCACTTCGTATTTGCGGCCGATTCCCGGCAAATCTGACTCCCTTATTGGTTTCATCCGTGTTCCTCCGATTGTGTGTATTGTGCGTCTAGTCTGCTTCTGGCGGCACAATCGGATAAAGGGGCAACGCCCGTATCGAAAAAAGGTGTTTCTTTGCGGGCATGCCAAACACAATACCCGTGCACCGAAAAACAGGTTGAACCTGCTGTTATTATTTTCCGACGGTAACGGCTTCATACCGAAAAGTTGTGAGATTGCGGAATCAGGCGCTTACAAACTTGGAAGTAAATTTGAGGGGACGCAAAAACAGCTGCTTGCGGAGCAGCGGCACAGGGGGGGCAAACCGTTCCAAGCGGGTACGGATGCGAATGTCGCACAGCAAAACGGAGCATAAAGGCAAAAAGATTGCAACAAGCGGAAGCAGCACGCGAAGCTTCTGCAAGAAATGGGCGGGGGCGCCGAGGGGCGAATGAATGGATGCCGGTGCCGATACGGCCGGAATCGATTGGGAAATAGGCGTAACGACCCTCTCGGCGGTCGGCATGAGAAACGACCAAAGAAGAGCGAACGCGACCGACACAAGTCCGAATGTACGGACAGCAGGACGTAGTACGATCAAGATGTCCTCCCTCCTTTCCCGTAGTAGTTAGGTTCATTTTAACATAAATTCGGTCAAAATCCAACCTTTATTCCAATTTATCGATCTATTTTGGCCTATTACTCGTTTTATCTCCAAATATCGTAAAATAACCGCCTAATGCTAAGCGTTGCTTCGATGCTCTCCCTTCGATTTGGCTTTCATTTTCCTCGGAATTGGTTCCTTTTTCCGATAACCATTATCGGTGATAACGATAACCATTCTCTCTTATTTAGAATTATTATAAATAAGTATTGAATTTAAGAAGCAACGGTGTATAATGAAAAACACGGACGCATTCGAGACGTCCTGTTTACGGAAGCGGGTGATTTGCCAATGTACGATTATCATCATCTTCGCCACGTCAAGGAACAAGCGACCTCCAAAAGAGCGCTATGGATTACTTTAATATTGACGGCATTTTTTACCGTTGTGGAAATTATAGGCGGCTTGGCGTCCAATTCCCTCGCCCTGTTGTCCGATTCGGCCCATATGGTGTCCGACGTCATCGCGCTCGGCTTGAGCATGACCGCCATCTATTTGGCTTCTCGGCCGCCTAACGCCAAATTCACGTTCGGATTTCTCCGTTTCGAGATCATCGCCTCCTTTTTGAACGGATTCGCGCTTTGTCTGATCGCCATCGGCATTTTCTATGAAGGCGTGCGTCGCGCCTTGAATCCGCAGGAAATCGATCTCGGCCTCATGCTGACCATCGCCTCCATCGGCTTTACGGTCAACCTGGTGCTCACATTCGTGCTGAGCCGGAGCATGAAGGAAGAAGAAAACCTGAACGTGAAAAGCGCGCTGTGGCATTTTATCGGCGACCTGCTCAGCTCGATCGGCGTCATCTTCTCCGCCATCATCATTTATTTTACCGATTGGGGCTGGGTCGATCCGCTCGTGAGCGTCGTCATCGGGGGCATCATTTTTACCGGCGGCGCGAAAATCGTCAAGGAATCGTATCTCATTCTGATGGAATCCGTTCCGGACAAATTCGATCTTGACGAGATCCGCAAGGCAATCGGCGAGGTGGAGGGCGTTGAGGATGTGCACGAGATGCACCTATGGGCCATTTCGTCCGATCACTATTCGCTGACCGCGCATGTGTTTATCAATGAGCACATCCAGCCGTTCTGCATTATTCTCGCCATCAACGAAACGCTGCAAAGCAAATACGGCATCGCGCATTCGACGATCCAGATGGAGCACGCGACGATTCACCCCCACGGCGAGTACGGCAAAGAGTTTCTACGGCATAAGGAAGAGGAAGAGAAAGCGCGGGAGCTTTTGAACTAAACTCGTTATTCGAAGAGACTGTCATCTTGCCGGTTCACCGGAAGAGGCAGCCTTTTTTTTGTGAAATGATCATATTTGAAACGAATTACACGAAAATACGCGAAAAGAAATGAAATCGAAAGAACGGCCGCGAACAACAGACTCTGCGATAATTTTTCAGGCAAAACACGACTACAGGAAACATTGTTTCAAACGTTGGTATTCGCATATAATGAAGACATTTATTGCCAATCCATACCGAATCGGGCTCCATACAGCATGCAGGTTCGGCGGTAAACGGTACGCCCATTTGAACGAACGGAGGTTGTTTGATGAAAAGGTGCTTGACTGCCCCCATTCTACTCGCCTTTGTAATCGCTTTCACTGGATGCTCTACCAATCAGGAAGCCGGCGTCGCCACGTCGCCGCAAAAACCGCCCGAACCCGTCACGATCAGGGTCCATCAGCTCGGAGCCTACTACACGGAACAAGATTTCAACGAATTGATCGCGGAGCCCGTCAAGAAAAAATACCCGCACATTACGGTAGAAATGGACAAAACGACGGAGGATTTGCCCGTCCTGCTGACCAAGGGCGAAACGATCGATTTTCTCGTTACGTACCACGGGCGCTTGTCCGCCTACAAAGATCTCGGCGTGTATTTGGATTTGCTCCCGCTCGCCAAGAAGTACAACTTCGATTTAAGCCGTTTCGACCAAGGCGCGCTGGATACGATCATAGCCAACTCGGACAAGGGCGAGCTGTATGCGCTGCCTTACGCGAACAACCTCAATGCGCTTTATTACAATAAAGATATATTCGATAAATTCGGGGTCGCATACCCGAAAGACGGATTGCTGTGGGAGGATACGGTCGAGCTTGCCAAGAAGCTGACCCGTCTCGACAATCAGACACAGTACCGCGGTCTTGAAGTGGACGATATCAACCGCCTTCTGTTCCCGCTCTCGCTGAACATCATCGAGGAGAAGACGGATAAAGTCACGGTCAACAGCGAGCCCTACAAAAGGGCGATCGAGATCGGCCGGCAAATTTATTCGATACCGGGCAACGATTTCAAAACCGGCTCGGCCATCGACCGATTTCTGAAAGACAAAAACGTGGCCATGATCACGACCGTCAACCTGTTCTTGCGCCTGAGACAGACGCCGGACCTGAACTGGGACGTCGCCCAATTTCCGAGCTACAAGGAAAAGCCCGATACGTACGGCATGTACGATCTGCACTGCATGATTCCGATGGCGGCCAGCAAAAACCGCGACGATCAAATGCGCGTACTGGAGGTACTGTTCTCGGACGAAGTGCAGACGATCATGTCGCGGAAATCGGCGAAGCTGCCGGTCATGAAAGATCCGAAGTACCGTCAAGCGTTCGGCCAGGATTTGCCGGAGCTGAAGGGCAAGCATATCGAAGGCGTGTTCAAGAGCAAGTCCGCCCCCGCTCCGGCCAATTCGATCTACTATGCCAAAGCGTTAAGCCTGCTGAACGCGGAATATGCGAACGTCGTCAAAAGCACGAAAGACGTCAACACGGCGCTGCGGGACGCGGAAGAACAAATCAAGCAGTACATCAACACGGAGAAAATCAATAAATAAAATGATGCGGAAAAGGAGCAGCCGTAAGGCGCAGCTGTAAGGCGCAGCTGTAAGGCGCAGCTGTAAGGCGCAGCTGTAAGGCGCAGCTCAAGGAACAATTATAAGTCGCAGCGGCGAGCCCCGATCATTCGGGGCTTTTTTTGTGCTGATCCGTGAGTTATCGCGACACAATGTTCGCGCTGCTCCTCGATCATCGGAAATCGACCCGTCTGCACAAGTAATACGTTACGCAGAGACACCAAGAACCTGATTTGCGGACCGGCCAGACCTTTTTGACCTCCAACGCTCACTGAATCCGGTCTAACGCAGCCACTAACGCCGCCTGAGCGGCCAGGAGGAAGACAAGGTACTGTTTCCGCGAATGGGTGCTGCCTGTCCGTCGGGTTCCAGGCGGACCTCGGTAGAGCGGTTTTCGCAAGCGCTAATTTGTTTTAGGCAGAAACTCGGCCAGATATACCTCTTCTCTCATCATGCGGAAGTTTGAGTTCCTCTATTGATGAACTAGGAGCCGGAAAAGTACTTAGAGGAACACTTTTTTCCTCTATTCTCGATTTGCCGGGCAAAATCCGTGCGATTTTCGGGAATAGAGGAACTTATTGTTCCGTTTGCCTCTTTTTCATACCGCTTTAAGCAAATAGCGGAACTAATCGTTCCCCATGTTGTTGAGAAAGTCAGAAAGAGAAAGAACCATCTGAAAGGAGTTGGGAAATATTCGTAAAGCGGAGCGGCTGACTTTAAAATCGAGTTGTACCCGCTT
>NZ_VDCQ01000070.1 GCF_006265175.1 Paenibacillus hemerocallicola
ATAGTGCTGAAACCAACCTTATTTAGGGCACGGACCGATGAGATCCGGCCGAAATCGGGCTCGCTGAAGGTAATAAGGTTGAAATCAGCACTATAGTCGGCACGAAGTGGGAAAACGGCGCGGATAGTGCTGAAACCAACCTTATTTAGAACACGGACCGATGAAATCCGATGAGCAACAGCGTTGCATGACGGTGTCAACCCGAGAAAGCAAGTACAAGAAGAGGGCAGTGTATCCTATGCGGAGCTCCCGAGTGCCTTCCTCCTCCGAATTCAATGAATTGATTAATACAAACGTGTGCGCAATGCCTTTAACACTCCATTAACGGCAAAACTGCAAACAATCCGCGCAACAAGGAGATTTAAAATTATTTTGAAACGGCTGTGGAAAGCATCGTCTTGCACAATACCATTCGCGATAAATCGTATTATCCGTTCGTCGCTTGAAGATATTGAATTGCCCGATGTGACAGCTGCCCCCATTTGAATCCCGGCCGATACGATCATTGCATGGCCTGACCCTGATCGGTTTGCCTGCGGGGTGTCGGCGTATAAGCCGACGATTGCGGTTGCCCGGCATCAAAAAAGATCCGTGTGGAATCAATACAAAAAAACTATTGTATTTTTATGCACACGTTTGTTATCAGGAAGCTGGAGGGGATTTCCATCATGATCACGATTAAAGATATCGCCAGAGCCGCAAGCGTCAATCATTCGACCGTTTCCAGGGCATTGCGCGACGATCCCCGCGTGAGTGCCGCGATGAGGGAAAAAATTCATGCGATTGCCCGACAAATGAACTATGTGCCGAATTTGGCCGCGAGGAAGCTGGTACGGCAAAAAACGATTTCGTCGGACTCATTTGGCCGACGAAGGAAGGACTGTTTTTCTACAATCTGAATATCCAGCTGCAAAAGGAAGGCGCCAAGCGGGGATACCGGATTGTGCAAATTATGGACGAACCGGTTGAAGCGATGCGCGCTTTCAATCAATTCGCAGTCGACCATGTCCTGTTATGGAGCGTCTATCCGACTATGCCCGCATCCTTTACGACCGAAATTGAGCGCTTTCAAGGGGAGGTGCTGACGATGGGCGGTCCGAAGCTGGAAGGGACTCATTGGCTTTCCATCGACAGGCAAGGGGCGTTCGTTCAAGCGGTCCGTCATCTGACCGAGCTGGGGCACCGCAGGATTGCCTATGCCGGAGGAAAGATCAACATGGAGAAGCTGTACGGCTTCATGCAGGGAGTGGCCGAATGCAGAGCCGAATACAGCTCCGACTATTTCCTCGATTATTACGGCGATTCCTTCGAGAGCGACGTCGCGAATTTGCTCTCCAACGTCAAACGTCCTACCGCCATCGTCGTCGATTCCCAGCACTGCCTGTTCCGGCTGATGCGGGTGTTGCGGCAAATGGGCGTGACCGTTTCGAAAGACATGTCCATCGTCGTTTACGACGACACGCCGGAAATGGAAACGTACGAGATCGCCTTTACGACGATCGGTCCCTCGATCCGGGAGCTGGCCGTAAAAGCGTGGGATATTATAACGGCCGAACGCGATGAAGACGAGGCGGGTTCATTCGTAGAGGAGGCGGTGACGGCAAGCCTGATATCCAGACAATCGGCAAGACGTGTCGAGCCCGAGCAATGATGCTTGTCAGTTCTACGATTAGGGAGGTTTGCGTATGGAGAGGACTACCCGCGTGGAGAATGAAGGAGCCGAAACCAACGAAATTCGGCAAGCGGCGACGATGAGCCGGAGAAAACTGCTCGCATCAATGGGAATTGCCGGAACCGCGGCCTTATGGGGCCGCTCCTTCGTCGATGAAGCATTTGGAGCCGGAGCTTTTCCCGTTCATGCCGCCGTGTACGGCGGCTCGGCGGGCGGAGAATGCTGCTGTACGGTCACCACCATTGCGGAGCTTCGAGCCGACCCGGCTCCGAGTCCGGACCAAGTATATTGGATTGGCGATCCGATGCGGGAAGGATGGTTTTATCCCGACGCGGACGATCTGCTCTCGGCCGATAATACAGGTACCGTTCTTGTTTCAGTATCCGGCATGCGAATCAAGCGGCTGCTCTATAACGGGACGTTGGATGTCCGGTGGTTCGGGGCGGTCGGGAACGGGATGACCGACGATACGGCGGCTATTCAGGCGGCGCTGGATGCGGTTCCGTCCGGAGGAACCGTATGGATTCCGGAAGGCGAGTATCGGATCGACGCGTTGATCGAGCTTCGGCCGAAAAGCTATACCGATCTGCGCTTGTCGCCGGCGCAATATTGAAAGCGATTTCAAACTCTTCGGAGAAATACAGCGTCATTACCGTCCTGAATCGAACCCGCGTTACCGTACAAGGCGGTACGATCATCGGCGAGCGCAACGAGCATTCGGGGACGACCGGGGAATGGGGGATGGGCATTTCCTACGGAAGTCCCCGTCCGGAAGCCGGTACGCGATTACGGTCACGGATGCGGGCGCCGTCGTCACCAGTGCGATCGTCTGATTGAAAGAATAACAAGGTTGGATGGCAAGACAGGGTGCAGCAGGACCGAACCGTGCGTCAAGCCGGCTTGCCCTGCTGTGTCTTTTCTACGAAACCACCCGTAGCCAAGCCCGGTCGTACCGCCATTCCACTTCGACGGGGGCTTGGAAAAAATCGGTCAGATAGGGACCCGTCAGCACCTCCTGCGTCGGGCCGGAGCGGTATATTTGACCGGATCGGACTAGCAGCGCTTTCGTGAAGGCCGGAATAATTTCCTCGATATGATGGGTTACGTAAATCAAGTTCGGCGCATCGGGCTGCGCTACGAGGTTCTGAATGCTCGAGAGCAGCTGCTCTCGAGAGAACACGTCCAATCCGTTGCACGGCTCGTCCAGAATGAGCAGCTTCGGCGACGCCATGAGCGCCCTTGCGATCAGCACCTTCTGCTTCTCGCCCTGCGAGCAGGAATGGTAGTGCCGGTCGTACAGATGGGATACGCCCAACTGCTTCATAAGCGACTGCGCCCGCTCCAGGTCCCCATCGTCGGGCTTGTCGTATAATCCGATCGTGGCATGCTTGCCGCTCAAGACGACGTGCTGGGTCCGGTCGTTCATATGAAGCCGTTCCTGCAGCGAAGAGCTGACCCAGCCGATCGATTTGCGCAGCTCGCGCAGGTCGACGGTGCCGTACTCGTGGCCGAGCACGCTCACTTGGCCTTCGGTCGGCCAAATATAGCCGGTAATCATATTGAGCAGTGTCGTTTTACCCGAGCCGTTCAAGCCCAGAATGGCCCAATGCTCACCCGAATCGACTTGCCAGTTCATATTTTGCAGCACGATTTTGTCCTCGCGCTTCCATGTGACGTTGCGTACGTCTACAACCAAGCTCATGACAGGTCCCTCCCGGCTAATCGATGTTTCCGCTTATTGGTTTAAGCTCGATTGTACCATATTCGCCGATGGCCGAAGCATGATTTTGTTAAAATAAAGGACAAGGAAGCGAAGGAGGATGTCGGCATGAATATTATCCGGCCGGAACGGGAGCGACCGGTCCGATCATGTCCGTCTACATCCGGGATTTGGACGGCAATTTGTTGGAAATCTCGAATGTGATTTCCAAATGATCGCCAAGACCGGATATCGGTCCTTGGCTATTTCCGGGCCGGATCCAAATGAGCGTGATGCACATGGCGGCGGCGCATAGCGAGGCGTATGAATAGAAGACGGCCCCGTGACCGCCTTTTGCCAGCAGCGCGGTAGCCGGAGGCCCGGCTGCTACGCCGATAAATCTCATGCTGCTGTACAAGGATGTTACCGCTCCGCGCTGCTTCTTGGCGATGCCTTCGGTGAGAAGCGCATCCATAACAGGCAGGGCGATGCCGAAGCCGGCCCCTGCGACGGAGAGCAGGGACAGCCATCCGAATACGGAAGACGGTACGATCCAGGCTACGGCCAACATCACCGCTGCGCCGGATGCGAGACCGGCGGCGGAGAGCCATTTCATGACGGTCTTATTCCGGCCGACCAGTTTGCCGGTCATATAGGAGGCGGAGCACAGGAAAAGCAGCGGAATGGCCAGCAGCCAGCCTTTCGCGATCCCGTGAATTCCGAAACGGTCCTCGAGCATCGAGGAAAGGTGGAACAGAAAGCCGAACAGTACGAACATCAAAATGCCGCCGGAGGCGAAGACGGGCAGAAGCCAACGCTGTTTCTCCCTCAGCACGCGAAGGACAGGGCTCAGCATTGCCTTGAAGCCGGGCGACGGCTCATCCTGTTGCGGCTTCGGTACCTTGAGCAGCAAGAGGAGCAGGCCGATGGAGAGGGCGCACAGAACCGGAATAGAGAAGAACGGAACGTACCAGGCCCAGGCGGCCAGCGCGGAGCCCAGCACCGGGCTCAGCACTTTGCCGAACGTATTGGCCGTTTCCACGAGGCCGAGTCCTTTGCTCACGTCCTTCTCGTCCCGGAACAAGTCGCCTACGAGCGGCAGGACGATCGGGAATGCGCCTGCCGCCCCGATCCCTTGCACGAGGCGGCCCAGCAGAATGAGCGTATAGGCCGCTCCGGCGGAGAACAAAGCGGCGAAACCGCAGACGAGTCCGCCGATTGCCGTCACGATAAGGCTGGGGATCATCACTTTTTTGCGTCCGAAACGGTCCGAGAGCATCCCGGCCGGCGGAATGAGCAGAATGGCCGTAATGGCATAAGCGGTAATAATGAAGCTTGTCTGCAGCTGTGTCAAGCCGAGCTTCCCCTGGATGACCGGAAGCACCGGAATGAACATGGAGTTTCCCAGCGTCATAATTAGCGGGACGGATGCAATCGCGATCAGATCCCGTTTTTTGGAACGTTCCGACTCGTTTGCGGGCATTAGGGACCGTGCCTTTCCGAAAAAGGGTGAATGGGAGCAAACGCTCGACCATATTGCAGTTTCCGGCGGTCCGGTCAACATATGGATAAGATGTGCCGGAAGCCGGGGCTGTATGCATCCCTTTCGGTACGAGGCCAAGTCGATCCCGCTTATCCGCCCTGCTGAGACGTTTTGCGGAATTCGCCGGGCGGCAGTCCGGCATACCGTTTGAACATGCGGATGAACGAGTTCACGTTATGGTAGCCGACCCGCACGGCTACGTCCTGTATTTTCATGCTCGAGTTTTGCAGCATGTCTTTGGCGATGTTGACCCGCATGCCGTTCAAGTAATCGCTGAAATTCATTCCCGTCTTTTCTTTGAAATAAGTCGACAAATAGGCTCCCGTAATGTTCAGCTTGTCGGCCAGCATCTCCAGCGACAGCTCCTCGCCGTAATGATGGTCCAAATAATCGAAGACGAAGCTCGTGATCGGATCGCGGGCTTCTTTCTTTTGCTTGATCCAGCCGGCCGCCTCGCCCAAAAATTCGCTCCAGAACGTCTCGTACTGCTCCAGCGTATGGCAGTCCGCGAGCAGCTCCTGCGGGGAATCGTCGTCTTTGCGCATGCGTCCGTCCAATTGGAGAGCGGTCAGCGTCCGTAAGACTTTGCTCAGAAGGTCCCGGGAGAAGTCCGCGAACTCGCCGGCAGCGGCCTGCTTCTTGTGCATCGCCGACATGATCCGGATAACCTGATGCACGACCGCCTGGCCATTGCCCGCCTGCAGGTTGGCGTGGAATTCTTGCTCCTCCATAAGCGTCAGTGCGTGGTAGGCGGCTGGCTCGCCCATTTCCGTCACGATTTGCGTCTCCTCGCCGAGCGGCCGGAACTTCAGCTTGGCCAGCGCGCGCTCGTAAGCTTCGGTGAATTGGGACGAGTCCGTATATTGCGGGCTTGTGGCAATGGTCAAGAAGCAGTAATGCTTGTCGCGGTCGAAAATCTCCTTCATCCGATCCAAGGTCTCGATAACCGGAGGCTCGCCCTCCTTCGGAAAAACAAGGGCGAGAATTTGGTTTTTCTCGATCTGGAACACGGTGGACTCCGCGTACTTATCCGCAAGGGCGGTCGAGATGTATTCCTTGAGGAAATAGGCCGCAAAGTCCGAATCCGTCTCCATATTCTCGTAATACCGTCTACGGAACGTGATGTTGAACACGGTGAGAACGAACGGTTTGTTGGAAACGTCCGGCTCTTTCCAGTCCAGTCCGCCGGTGCGGATCATCTTCAGCTTGTTCGTGTAGGCGTAATATTTAAGCTGCGAATTTTTTTGCCGCAAATCCTCGTGAATGACCCGGTTCGTCCGGAGAAGGTCGCTCAGCCGGTCGCCGATGATGGCGAATTCCTTGATTTCCGATCTCCGTCTGGAAGACGATGGCCCCGCGTTCAGCTCCTGGATCGACTGCACGATTTTTTTCAGCGGATTGTTCATCCGGATGCTGAACAGCACGGACGTGCCGATGCTGATGACGACGGCCACCACGAGCAGCGACCCCAATATGACGTTCAAACGGACGATTTGCGAGGAAATGCCGGCATTCGGCACGATATTGATGTAGGTCAAGCCGCTGCCCGCATTTTTCGAGTAAAAGTAATAATCGGTACCGATTTTCAAATGGCCTTCTTGCCCCGGAAGCTCCTCCAGCGTTATAGTCTGCTCCGTATCGACCGACGAAAACATCGTCTGGCCCTGTTCGTTCATCACGATGAAATTCCGGTTGATCGATTGGTGAAACGCGCCGAACATTTTCCCCGCGTCCAGCATCGCTATGATGAGCAGCTTGGAGTTGGAATTGTCCTTGATGACGAACGGGATCATCTGGCCTTTCGACGCTGGGGCGTTTTCCCAGGACATATCGACAAAGGCGGAAGACGGGTAAGCTGTGTATGTGTAAGATTGGTTGAATTCATTTTTCCAAAATTCGTAGTCGTACAGATCACTCTTGTAATATTTCGAGAACATCGTTTCCGCTTGGCTCGTCCCGTCTCTTTCTATAATGAAACCGGTTTCGCGAAAGTATAAGACAAGGTTGTTCAAATAAAGGTTGTCGTTGCCGATCGTATTGCGGATATTGGTGCGGATTTGGCTGGCTACGTCATAATGGATTCGCGGCGAGCTTATTTTCAGCAGCTCGACCTCGGAGCTGAAGTACAGGCTGAACGCTACGTTACGGATGAGCGTCATATGCTTCTCGTAATCGTTCACCGTCTTGTCGAGGTTAAGCTTGTTATAGCGCAATATTTCGTTCGTCACATTGTTGCGGAAAAACGTATACGACAAAAAGTTGAAGGAGATGAGCAGGACGATAATCGCCATGAAGCTGGTCAACAGCTTGAAGAATAGAGAATTGGCATTTTGACGCAGCTGTTCCAGTTTCCCCATACTCGCACGCTCCCCTTCCGGATGAAGTAGTGGAGTTCATTATATCATTTGACTTCCCGCGTTTGAACCCCGACCGGGCCTTTCCCACATATTCACTTCTTTAACCAATACGCAATTCTATGGATTTCCGTACATCCGTAGACCGTTTAAAGAATTGGCCATAGGCGCGGCCGGTTCCGGTTGGTAAGATGAGTCCCACAAGCGAAGTCGACGCGAACCGATGCGGGACGACGCGAGAAAGAAAACGCATACAAAAATAGGCATAGGTAAGGGGGCGATCGTTTGGCTCGATCGGGAACCGCACAGTCCGCGCTTGCGACGGCGGCGGATTCGAATCCCGTCGTCAGACGCGGATTCGCGAACAAATTCAGGAAAAGCAAATATTTGCTGCTCATGTTTCTGCCATGCTTCATCTACTTCGTCTTATTCAAATATTTGCCGATGTTCGGGATCGTCATCTCGTTCAAAAACTACAACCTGTATAAAGGCATATGGGAAAGCAGCTGGGTCGGACTGAAATATTACCGGATGTTTTTTGAAAATCCCGACTTTTTCAAGCTGCTGCGCAATACGATATTGCTCGGCTTCTACAAGCTGCTGTTCGGCTTTCCGGCTCCCCTCATTCTGGCGCTGCTGCTGAACGAATTGAAAAATCAGGTGTTCAAGAGGTTCGTGCAGACGGTCAGCTATTTGCCGCATTTCATCTCGAACGTCGTCGTGGCCAGCATGGTCGTCATGTTCCTGTCTCCGAGCACGGGCACGATCAACCATATTATCGAGTGGTTCGGCTTCGAGCCGATCAACTTCATGGTCAAGCCGGGGCTGTTCCGCTCCATCTATGTCGTATCGGAAATATGGCAGCATATCGGCTGGGAAACGATCATCTATTTGGCAGCGCTTACCGCGATCGATCCGATGCTGTACGAAGCGGCCGAAATCGACGGGGCGAGCCGATGGAAGAAGCTCGTTCACGTCACGCTTCCTGGCATCGCGCCGGCTATTGTCATCCTGCTCATTCTGAACGTCGGGAAGGTGCTCGAGATCGGCTTCGAGAAGGTGTTCCTGCTCTATAATCCCGCTACTTACGAGACCGCCGATATTATAAGCACCTACGTATATCGGGTGGGCCTGATGGAAGGCAATTTCAGCTACGCGTCCGCAATCGACTTGTTCACCGGCGTCGTCAGCCTGATCTTCATTCTTACGACGAACTATATCAGCCGCAAGGTAAGCGAAACGAGCCTGTGGTAGGAAGGGGAAGCCCCGCATGAAAAAACGATTCAGTCTGTTCACCGTCTTCAATGTCATCTTCCTGCTGTTCGTAGTCGTCGCGACGCTGTACCCGTTCCTCCATATGCTGGCCGTTTCGCTCAGCAAGGACATCTATGTGATGAAGGGCGAAATATCGATATGGCCGAAAGGCTGGAACCTCGATATGTACAAGCTCGTGCTGAAGGACCCGCGCATCGCGACCGGCTATGTCAACACGATTATTTATGTGACGCTCGGTACCGCGATCGCGCTGCTGGTCACTTCTCTCGGCGCCTATGCGCTGTCCAAGAAAGAGATGCTGTTCAGTAAAGGCTTTACGCTTATGGTCATCTTCACGATGTTTTTCAGCGGCGGCATGATCCCCACCTTTCTCGTCGTGAAAGGGATGGGGCTTATGGATACGATATGGGCGATGGTGCTGCCCGGCGCGGTCAGTACATGGAACCTGCTCATTATGCGGACGTTCTTCTCCGGCGTTCCGGTGGAGGTGGAGGAGTCGGGCAAGATGGACGGCCTGACCGATCTGGGCATCTTTTTCCGCATCGTAGCTCCGCTGTCCAAGGCGGTGTTCGCCACTATCGGCTTGTTCTATGCCGTAGCTTTGTGGAACAACTTTTATTATCCGCTGCTGTACTTGCGGGACCCGGACTTGTTCCCGCTGCAGGTTATTCTCCGCAACATCGTGCTGGCCGGGCAAGTCAACTCCGGCGATGTAACTAGCGTCGGCGGAGACAATATGATCGTCGAGGAGTCTTTGAAATTCGCCACCATTATCGTATCCACGGTCCCCATTCTCTTGCTGTACCCGATGCTCCAGAAGCATTTCGTCAAAGGAGCTATGATCGGGGCGGTCAAGGGCTGACTCATACAAAGGTTGTTCCCGTTCAGGTGGGGTATAATGAACAAGAGGAGAGATGAACATGAGAAAAGGGTTGTCGATTACGACGGCAGTCGGGCTGTCCCTCGCCATTGTCGCAGGCTGCTCGGGGTCCAAAACAGAAACGACGGGTGACGCGGGAACGCCGTCCACCTCCAACGCTCCGGTCAAGCAAACGTTCTCCATGCTGACCGAGTCGCATCCCAGCTGGCCGTACAACAAAGATTGGCTCATCTGGAAGCTGCTCGAAGAGAAGACCGGCGTCACGATCGATATGCAGGTGCCGTCCGGCAAGCTGGACGAAGCGGTCAACCTCGCGATCGCATCCGGCAATATGCCCGACATGATGTTCATGCTGAGCGACCAGACGGCCAACAAATTCGGCCAGCAAGGCGCCCTCGTCAACATTCTCGACTATGTGAACGAGATGCCGAATTTCAAAAAGTGGATGGATAAATATCCGGAAATATCCAAATCGGCGATTGCCGCCGACGGCAAAATGTATAAATTTCCGAACGAAGGCTTCGGCGAGACGAACCGGATGATCTGGCTGGTCCGGGATGACGTATTCAAGCAGCACGGACTGACGGCGCCGAAAACGTACGACGAGCTGTACACCGTATTGAAGAAGCTGAAGGAGCTGTATCCCAACAGTTACCCGCTCGCATTCCGTTCGGGCGCTTCGCTTAACATGATGAAGAACCTGTCGGCCAACTTTTCCACGAATGAAGGATACTACTATGAGAACAACGAGCTGAAGTACGGTCCGATCAGCGATAATTACAAAAAAATAGTCGAATACTTGAACAAGTTTTACAAGGAAGGGCTTATTCCGCCGGACTGGCTGACGATGGATACGAAGCAATGGCAAGACATCATGTCGACGAACCGTTCCTTCGTGACGTTCGACTACATTAGCCGGATCGATTTCTTCAACCTGGCTCTGCGCAAAGACAATCCGAATTTCAATATGGCTTTCATGGCTCCTCCGGCCGGTCTGCCCGGCGGCAAGCAATTGAGCGCCTATACGCAGTTCGTGGAATCCGGTCTGACCGTATCCTCCAAGTCGAAAAACATTAAAGGCGTCATGAAATACATCGACTTCTACTACTCCGATGATGGCCGCAACGTCGCCAGCTGGGGCAAGGAAGGCGAGACGTATACGGTAACGAACGGCAAGAAGCAGCTCATCAAGGACAAATTCGTGGACGTATCGGATATGCGCAAAAAGACCGGTCTGGCCACGAACGGCGTATATACGTGGATCGACTTTGACGCCCACCTGTCGCTCGCCTCGCCGGAGCTCCAAGCCGCTTATCCGGAAGCCCGCAAATACGACGACGTATTCCGGGCGAGAGCAAGCTTTAACGAGAAGGAGCAGGAGATCATTTCCACATCGGGACTGGCCATCGACAAGCACCGCGAGGAAAGCATCACGAAGTTCATTCTGGGAGAGAAAAGCTTGAACGATTGGGACAAATACGTCGACGAAGCGAAGAAGCTCGGCCTGCAAAAGGTGATGGACACCTACAAAACGGCTTATGAGCGCGCGGCGAAGACAAGCTTGAAGTAATAAGGAATACCCGTAATAAGCGCACCCCTTGGTCATCGGAGAGATGTTACTCCGAAGTCCGAGGGGTGTTTGTGTTTACGAATTATGGTTCCGGCCTTCTGGGGCCAGCGAGCTTCGGCATTCCTTACCGTCAACTCTTATGGCATTCGGGGCGCGTTTGTAGATGAGAAGATGGTGTGAAAATTGACGAAACTTCCGGAATGCCCGCGAATTGTGTCCTATAATAAGAGCGGAACCCGATTGCATAGCGGGAGTGGAAGGGGCGAAGCCATATGAACTCAGCCGATTGGAAAAGCAAGCTGATGAACGGGGAGCCGGTAACGGTCGTAGCGTACGGAGACAGTTGGACGTACGGCAGCGTGGCCGATGGATGGTACGAGGCGAGAGAGGCGGGGCTGGATGCGGAGCTGATTCACGGTTCCTGGGTGCTGCAGTTGAGAAAGCATTTGCAGAGCATCAATCCGAATGCGGTCGTCCATAATCGCGGCAAGGGAGGCTGGACCAGCATCCAAGGGCTGGATGCGTTCGGCGAAAGGGTCGCCGAGCTGCGGCCGGATGTGCTGCTGCTGAACTTCGGCATCAACGATTGGAAAAGACCGATACCGCTCGGCGAGTATCGGGCCAGCATGGAGCGGATATTGGACGAGACGAAGGCGATCGGCAGCGCCTGCCTGCTCTGGACGTCGGGACCGTTGTCCACGATATCGGGACAAACGTATGGCTGGAAAAACCCGGTTGCAGACGAAGCGTTTCCCGCGACGTTCGACCAGTACAGCGATACGATCCGGGAGCTCACGGTATCCCGCAATCTCCCGCTGGCCGACGCCGAGCGGGAGATCGAAGCGGAGTGGCGGTCCGGTACGGATATATCCGGCTGGTTTTTCGACGCCATCCACTTTACGCAGCAAGGACACGACCGGATTTTCAATTGCATCAGACGGACGATCGAGAGCGTCGGGCAAGGCTGAGGGGACAGGTTAAGGAAGCGGACATAACGGAACTACGGTTCGTTATTGGCTCGATCTGGAGTGACTATGAGATTATAAAGGAACGGAGTTCCGTTACACGCCCTCTTTGTTTGCGGTTCAGGCGCAGATGGAGGCGATAACGGAACACCGTTCCTTTATTCTCGGGAAATATCGGGAAATATCCGAGTTAGAGGAATAGATTTCCGCTATTTGCGGATTCACTTGAACTTGCGCCAGTCCATCCCGCTCTTCTCGAGCAAATGGCCGAAATCGTTATCGAGCCGCTTCTGCTCGGCTTTGCGCGCTTCTTCCTCGCGCTTGCGGATGTCTTCCTTGCGTTTTTCCTCGGCCGCCTTCAACTCGTCGCCGGTCGCCTTCAGCTTCTCCACGACGGCGGGATTCAGCAAATCTTTCAGCGTAGCCGGCTTGTCGGAGGAGGCTGGGGCCGAAGGTGCGGGTCTTCTCGATTTTGCCAACAGGGTTCACCTCGTTTTCTTTTTTTCATTATACCAGTTTTGCGGTCGTCGATCTAAGGGTGGCTGTCGCGGCTGCAGCACTTCGTCTTGGCATCGCGATGACATTTAATGAAGCGATTGGGAAGGGTGCCCAAGTTTCTTTTTTACCGGCAAAGTGATAAAATAAAGGGCAAAAGCTGAAAGCGTTTGCGAACGTTTACAGGGGGCTCGCGGACGGTTATCCGCCTCATTCGTTTCGGAGGAAAGGAATTGGCGCATGGGGAAAATAAAAAAGAGAAGGCTCATCGCATCGGTTGCAGCGGCAGCGGGTGCCGTTGCTATTGCCGCCATCGTCTGGTCGCTCTTTTCATCAAAGGGGGAGCAGGGGGGGAGTCCGAACGGCGAGAAGGAGAAAATTTCCATTGTTATTAGTGGTTTAGGGATGACTTTTCCAGCGGGAATGAACGAAAACAAAAACCCGTACTTGGATTATATCGAGAAGAGCACGAATCTGGACATCAACGTATTTCTTCCTCCGATCGAAAGCTACGAGGAGAAGCTGAACATCATGATGACGTCCAGCAGTTTGCCGGATATGCTGTACACGGGTAACAAGGTGTGGCTCGCGAACTACGTCCACCAAGGCAAGCTGAGGCCGCTGGACGAAGAAATCGCGAAGTACGGGCCGGCGCTGAAGGAGAAAATACCGCAGAAGGCGTGGGACCAGGTAACGTTCAACGGCCGTATTTATGCGATCCCGAGCATGAATGAAGTGAAGGGCATCGAGCTGATGTATGTGCGGAAAGATTGGCTGGACCGGCTCGGTCTTAAGCCGCCCAAGACGCTTGACGAGTATTACGTGGTCATAAAAGCATTCGCCACCCAGGACCCGGACGGCAACGGCAAGCACGATACGATCGGGTTGCTTGTGACGGAAAATTTGGGGCGGACGGCTCCGCTATTCGGCGCGTTCGGCATCCAGCTCAACCAATGGCTCGAGCAGGACGGCAGGCTTGTCTACGCGAATACTACGCCGCAGGCGAAAGAGGCGATCGCCTTCCTGCGCAGGCTGTATGAGGAAAATTTGATTGATCCCGATTTCCCGCTGAACCGCATTCAAAATTTATATTACGATAAAATCGTATCCGGCAAAGTCGGGCTGTTCTCGGCGACATGGTACGATACACGGGGGCCGATCGAGCAGAACAAGCAGCGAGATCCGAAGGCGGAATGGATTCCGCTCGAATATCCGACAGGGCCGCAAGGATATAAAGGGGTATACGCCGCCAATCTCGTTCGCGGCTACGGCGTCGTTCCCGAGAGCAGCCCGAATGCGGCGAATGTCGTCAAGCTGCTCAATTTTATTGCCGGAGAAGGCCATCGCGATTTGAAGCTCGGGTTCGAGAATCAGGTATGGTCGATGAAGAACGGCAAGATGGTCACCGATTTTTCCGAGCATAACAAGCATTTGTACCGGGGCATTTATACCGCGCTAGTCGACGTGGTCGAGCCGGAGATGGATAAGCAGCGGCTGGACTCGATCGGCGAGCAGTTTCATTTGTACGATAATTTGAAGCGGATCGAGGGCAACTTGATTTCAAACAAATTTACCGGTCTGCCGACGACGTCAATGGGTCAATACATGTCCAAGCTGACAACGTCGATGCAGGATTCGTTTATCGAGATGATCGTCGGCGTCACGCCGCTCGACGCATTCGAGGACAATGTCGCCCGATGGAAATCGGAGGGACTGGATGAAATCACTAAAGAGGTGAACCAGTGGTATGCTTCGACCTCCAAATAAGCGTCGAGTGATCGGGCGTTCGGTTCGCGATCGGCATTTTGAACAGAAACGGGGGTTTTGAAGATACGCCTGCTTCGCTGGTTCACCCGGCTTTATCATCAAAACATCCAGCTAAGGTTAACGATTTATTTTTTGTTCATTTTGCTGCCGTTAGTCGCGGTCAGTTTGTTCTCGACGTTCCGATCGCAGGATTTGCTGGTCGAGCAGACGACCGAGCGGACGAGAACGGCGCTCTCCTCCTCGATGGACTATATCGATTTGACGCTGCAGAACGTCGAGGAAATTTCCACGGTCATCGCCACGGACAGCAATATGCTCCGACTGCTGGAGAAGTCCGGACCGGGGCTTTCCCCGCAGGCGGTGCTCAATTTTCTGGACCTGCTGAAGCAATTGTCCAGCATAACCTCGATTAACCATATGATCTCGCAAGTTTCGATCTATCATTCGCCCTCGGGCGTGCTCTTGTCGACGACGAACGGCAGCAAGCGGGTGACGAATCCCGCCCAGCAGGACTGGCTGGCGCAAATGGCCCGTTTCAGCGGCAGCGGCATCGTGTACACAATGTCCGAGGAGCCGACGCCGGAAGGCAAGACGTTCGGCGATCTGATCGGAGCCGACGGCATCTCGCTCGTTCGCGTGATGGATCTGAACAATCCGCTGCGGCAGCCGAACTTGCTCGCGGTCACGCTGAGCAAAGCGAAGCTGCTTAATTTGATTCATTCGTTGCTCCCGTCGGAAAATGCGCAAATTTATTTGATGAACGACAACAGGAAAATCATTACCGGCTCGGACGATGCGACCGCAGAGCAATTGTCCGCCCGAATGGCCGACGAAGACATGTTTACGGTGCAGGTCAATTCGAAATATTACAAATGGTCCCTCCTCCTCATGCAGCCGCGCAAGGAAGTATACGCGAAGTCCGAGCAGATGCAGCTCTATACGTATGTCATTATCGGCATCAGCGTGCTGCTGGCGCTATGGATTTCGTGGGCGGTATACAGCGGTATCGCGTCTCCCGTGCAGAAGCTGATGCAGGGGATGAAGCGGGCGGGCAGCGGCAATTTCAATGTGAAGCTGGAAAACGACCGGCAGGACGAGTTCGGCTATTTGACCCAATCGTTCAACCAGATGATCCTTGATCAGAAGCAGCTGATCGAGCACGGCTACGAGCAGCAGCTCCGGCTTGCCGTCACGGAACTGAAGTTTTTGCAGACGCAGATCAATCCGCACTTTCTGTACAATACGCTGGACTCGATTTATTGGGCCGCCAAAAACTACGAGGCGGACGAAATCAGCGAGATGGTGCTGAACTTGTCCCGCTTTTTCCGGCTTAGTCTGAATAAAGGAACCGATACGTTCACGGTCGAAGAGACCGTGGCGCATCTGCACTACTATGTGCGGGTGCAGCAGCTCCGATTTTTGGACAAGTTTTCGGTAGCCTACGACATTCAGGAGGAGAGCAAGACGATCCCGATCATGAAGCTGCTGCTGCAGCCGCTCGTCGAAAACGCCATTCTCCATGGCTTGGAGCAGCGGGACCGCGGAGGCGAGCTGATTGTCCGAGCCCGTCTGGAGGACGGCTTCGTGCATATGACGGTAACGGATAACGGAGTCGGCATGCCGCAGGACCGTCTCCGCTATATTAGCGGGGAGCTTGAGCGGGTATTCGCTCCGGACAAGCCGGGACTGTCGCTCCCGCCTTGGGAAAACGCCAAAGATTTGTACGGTCTGCGCAACGTGGCGTCCCGCGTCCGGATGGTATACGGCAAACGGTCGCGGATGGAAATCGATAGCCGGGAGGGAGAGGGAACGTCCGTTACGGTGCGTCTACCGCTCGACCGGTGCAAGGAAATGCTTCAGCTTTCGCCCGAACGGGCGGATACCGACAACGAGAAGGAGGCGGGAGGGTCCGTATGAACTTGCTCATCGTGGAAGATGAAATCCGGCTGTGTTACAGTCTGGTCAACAATCTCCCTTGGGAGCAGCACGGCATCGAAATTGTAGGCATGGCCCACAACGGACTCGATGCGCTCGAGCTGATCGAACGCAAGAAGCCCGATCTGCTGCTGCTCGATATTCAAATCCCCGGGGTCGACGGGCTGACCGTAGCGAAGAAGGTCCAAGAGCAGGGCACGATGACGAAGACGATCATCCTGAGCGGTCACGACAATTTTACGTATGCGCAAAAAGCGCTCGAGTTCGGCGTGTACAAATATTTGCTGAAGCCGGCCGGCGATGCGGACATTATGGAGGCGGTGCTGAACGCGGCCGAGCAGCTACGGCGCGAGCTTGAGCTCAAGCACAGCCAGGATGTGCTGCAGGAGAAGTGGCGGCACAATTTGCCGAACCTGCAGAACAACTTTTTCGTCAACTGGCTGAACGGCAAGTTCGTGGAATGGGAAATCACGCAACGGAGCCTGGACGTGCAGCTCGAGCTGGAGCGGGAAGCCCGGTATGCGGTAGTCGCCGTCGATATGGACCCCGTGCCGGAGCAGGAGACGAGATTTTCTTCGCAGGATATGCCCGTGCTGCAGTTCGCGCTCGGCGGTATCGCCAAGGAAGCGATGCCCGGCTTCTGGGTATGCTCCGATCCCGGGGGGCCGACGGCGCTTATTTTCAAGGCCGCCTTTGATAAAGACGCGGATGCGGTCATGCTCCAGGTGAATACGGATGTGGCCCGGCTGCTGTCCACGGTCAAGGAATGCTTGAAGCTTACCGCGAGCGGCGGCATTTGCCGTACGACCGGAAGCCGCGAAGAGGTTCCGGAGCTTTACCGGCAGGCGGTTCGCGCGCTTCAGAACCGGATCGTATACGGCGGGAACATCGCGATCCCGTTTCGCGAGGAGCCGGGCAACAAGCCGGTGCTGCCGGCGGACGCGAATCTGGAGAAGACGCTGGAAATCGCCCTGCAGACCGGCGACGAGGCCAAGGCGGCGGAAACGCTCGAGCAGCTGTGGGCGATGAGCGGCATCATGACGGCGGAGTCGGTGGATGACGTCCAGGAAAATGTCATGTTTTTCGGCGCGCTGCTCATCCGGATCATGCAGAAGCAAGGCTGGCCGTTCAAGGAGCTGACCGGCGACGATTTCGCGCATTTCCTCAATCCGCAGGCGCTCGGGCATAAGGAACAAATCCACGCCATGCTGATCCGGGTCGTCCGGCGGGCGGCGATATACGTGCAGAAGCAGCGCATGTCCGTCAGCCACCAGATCGTGAAGCAGCTGCTCGGAATCGTCGAGGAAGAGATGGATCAGGAAATATCGCTGCATCAGGTAGCCGACCGCCTGTACGTCAATTCGTCCTATTTAAGCCGATTGTTCAAGCAGGAAACGGGCAAGTCGTTCTCCGCCTACGTGATCGAGCGCAAGATGGAGCGCGCCAAGGCGGCACTGCTCGACGGCGCCAAAATCAGCGAAGCGGCCAGCATGGTCGGCTATCATGACGGCAGCTATTTCACACGCGTATTCCGCAAATATTGGGGTATGACGCCAGGCGAAGTAAGACCGTGACACCTTCTGTGCGAATGGGCGAAGCGCCTAGCGCATGGTTCCGGATCGCTTGCAAATAAATTGCGTTGGAAGCCCTCACTGACGATGAGGGCTTCTTCAATGCATTTCTGCAAAGCGCTTCTATTCGCTTGTGACTCCGAGTATAGCGGAACGGTTTTCCGTTATGCTCCCGATCTCCGCAATATTTCCGAAAATAGCGGAACAGCGTTCCGTTATATCCGATTGTTGAGCAGAAAGGTGGCCGAAACAGTGGAATAACGGATTTTTTTTCCGTTATCGCTCCGTCGAGAGCGAGATTCGGAGAAATAGCGTACGTACGTTCCGCTATTTTTGCTGCTGCAATAGAAAACTGACGCGCACCGCCAGAACAGCTGCGCAAAAGAATGTTTCGTCAAAGACGCGCCGACAACCGGTTGAACGTTCCCGGGTCGGCTGGGCCGATCGCGACGTTCACGACCGCCGGCCGACCGACAGACAAGTATGTCAGGCCGTACGCCTCGGCGACGGCCTTCATCCCGTCCAAGGCCAGCATGTTCCGGCCGTCGACGATCAGACCGGCACGAACCGTTTCCCGCACTTTCCGCCAATCGAGAAGCCGGAATTCGTCCCATTCGGTCAGCAGCACGATAGCATCGCAGGCTCGGATGGCCAAGTACATATCGTCATGAACGGCGACTTCACGGATCGGATACCGTCGGACCATCGGATCGTAAGCGTTGAGGATCGCCCCTTCCGCCGCAAGCAGCCGGCTGACGACCAGCGAGGGAGCCTCGCGAATATCGTCCGTCATCGATTTGAAGGCGAGGCCCAATAGAGCGATGCGGGCGCCGCGAAGCGTGGAGAGCGCGGATTTCAATTTATCCAGGATGACGTGAGGCTGCGCGGCGTTGACCCGTTCGGCCGCATCGATCAGAGGGAGCTCGCAGCCGACGGACTGGCCCAAAGTCTGCAAAGCTTTCATGTCTTTGGGAAAGCAGGAGCCGCCGTAGCCGATGCCGCTCTGCAGGAAGAGGGGGCCGATTCTGCGGTCCGAGCCGATTCCTTCCGCTACTTCGTCGACATCGATGTCAAGCTTGTCGCTCAGGTTGGCGATCATATTGACGAATGATATTTTCATCGCAAGAAAGGCGTTCGAAGCGTATTTGATCAATTCCGCGCTGCGTCTGTCGCAGTATTGGATCGAAGCCGGGATGCCCGCGTGCAGCTCCTTCATCGCGAGGCGAGCTTCTTCCGTATTGCAACCGACAACGATGCGGTCGGGACGCAGGAAGTCCGGTACGGCGCTGCCTTGCCGAAGAAACTCCGGATTGTGGACGACATCGACGATCCGGCAGCGGGCTGCATGGTCCCGCAGCAGTTGCTCCACGCTGTCGCATGTGCCGACCGGCACGGTGCTTTTGACGACGAGCAGCTTCCTGCCCCGGGCGGAATGGGCGATGCGATTGACGTTGACGACCGACCATAAGGCGGTCAAGTCGGCCTCTCCGTCGGAACGCGACGGAGTACCCACGGTGATATACAAAATATCCGATTGCCCGATCGACCAGTCCAGCTCGTTCGTAAATCGAATGCGGCCGTCGGCCAACGCCTTCTTAAGAAGCGGCTCTAGCCCCTCTTCGAATATGGGCAATTTCCCAGAAGCCAATAGTCCGATTTTTTCGCTGTCGCTGTCCGCGCATATCACCTCATGTCCCAAGGAAGCAAGGCAAGCCCCGGCTACCACGCCGACATACCCCGAGCCGATTACCGTTATTTTCACAGGTTTCTTCCCCCTCCATGATTACGCGGAATGCGACTGATCTTTGGGATTGTTCCCGGATCCCGCAAGCTGTCCGTACCGTTCGATAAGACCGTCGAAGATCGCATCCCACGACTGGCATAAGGCATAGGCTCTCGCTTGGCTGCCTGCCGTATCCAGAAGCGAAGGATTTTGCATGACCCGGGCGATCGTATGAACGAAAGCTTCCCCATCGCGAGGAGGACACAGCCAGCCGGTCTTGCCGTCCCCGACAAGCTCTTTGACGCCGCCGGCCCGTGCTCCGATCACGGGAGTACCCGAGGCGAACGATTCCAGCACGACGTTGCCGAACGTCTCCGTACTGGACGGGAAGACGAACAGGTCGGCGGCGGCATACGCCTCCGCCAAAGGCTCGCCGCTTAAATAACCGGTAAACGTCGCATTTGCGGGAGCTTGCAGACGCAAATCGTTGAGAAGAGGTCCGCTGCCTACGAGCAGCCAATGAACGTTGTCCCGCAGCGATTCCGGCAATCCCGCCATGATGCTCAGCAATATATCGATATCCTTCTCGGGAGCGAAACGTCCGACGTACAGAAAAATATAACGTTCGCGGATTCCGTATTTTTCCCGGACGGAGCCGGTCTGTTTGCCCGGATCGAACAGATGGCAGTCTACGCCGCGCTGCCATAGGCCGACTCTCCGTATGCCTTGCCCGATCAACTGCTCCATCGTTTCCCGCGAAGGGGCGAGCGTGGTCAGGCACGACTCGTGAAACCAGCGCATATAGCGCCACAGCAAAGGGGACGCGAATTTCAGATGGTAGTAATCGAGATACCGGTCGAAGTGGGTATGATAGGAGGCGATGTGCGGAACCCCGTATTTTCTGCCGTAATGGAGACCGCACACGCCCATATTGAAGGGGGACGCCATATGGATGAGATCGGGACGGAACCGGCGAAGCTCGCTTCGGATCGATAAATAGTTGGGCAGCGCGATGCGGCATTCCGGGTAGAAGAACAAGGGGATGCTGGAGAAGCTGTGGATGTTGCTGCGGAACAAATCGTCGTCCGCGATTTTCGGGACGAATACGCGATGAGGCACCCGGCGGTGCTCCAAATGCCGAACCAGTCTGTTCAGGGTTAACGCCACACCGTTGACTTGGGGGTAATAGGTATCGGAGAACAGGGCAATGCGCATGAAATCCCTCCTCAATCATCGTTCAAGTTCGGTCGCGCCATGCGGATGATTTTTCGGGAATAAGCTGCTACTCTTGGACCACTCTGCGGCAAATCGTCATGTCGAGGCCGTATTTCTGCTTCAGCGACGGGATTCGATCCACGATAAACCAATAAATTTCCCGATGCCTCTGGTTGACAGGGCGCAATGTTTCTTGAATCCGTCCGTGGAGAACGACGTCAAATACAATCATCTCAGCACCTCCAATAAATTCGGTTGTTTTCATTGTAGAGACGAATGTTTAACCGAGTATTAGCGGAATGTTGCGAATTGATGAACTTACGAATTCTTAACATCATTCGGATTTTGCGTTGATCTTCATCGCTACAATGAAAGCGAACAACAAAATATGCCGCAAAGACGGAAAGTCGATAACAGCCTAAGAATAGGAGAATGATGACCATGGATACTGGCAGTCATTTGACAATGGGACTGACGCTTGCGGGCCTCGCTTATTTGGATCCGGCGGTGGCGCATAATCCGGATCTGGCCCAGGCGGTTTTGATCGGCACGATAGTAGGCTCGAATGCACCCGATTTTGATTCCGTCTTCCGGTTGAGGGGCTTCTCCTTCTACATTCGCTATCACCGGGGCATTACGCATTCGATTCCGGCTTTATTCATTTGGCCGGCCCTCCTTTCATCGCTGCTCTACTTCGCCTATCCATCCGCGGGCGGGTGGCTTCATCTGTACCTATGGAGCTTCATTGCGACCGTGCTCCATGTGTTCCTCGATCTGTTGAACGTATATGGGGTCCAGTGCATGCGGCCCGTTCACAAGAAGTGGCTTCATTTGGACATATTGACTATATTCGAACCGTTTTTGTTCGTCGTTCACGCTTTCGGCTTAGTGTTATGGCTGGCAATGGGGTACGATCCGGCTGCTGTTTTTTCATGGGTGTACGCCCTAAGCTTCGGATATATAGGGCTGCGTGCCGGGCATCATTGCATTTTGCTGCGACAAGTAAAACGGTTTATGGGCGTTGAAGGCATTTATCACGTATTGCCGGATGTGATCGGGTATAAATGGAGCTTTGTCGTGGAGACGGAGAGCAGCTTCTATACCGGGAAAATCGTATTCGGCGACATTACGGTCGAGCAGCAATACGCGAAGCAGGAAAAGAACGAAGTCGTTCAGGCGACGATGGCGACCGATGGGGTTCGGGCGTTTCTCGCCTTTGCCCAGCGGGTCCATGTGTCTTGGACCGAACGGCTGGACGGTTATGAGGTCGTCTGGAGCGAGGTTCGTTTCTGGTATGACCGCAAGCTGCCGTTCGGGGTAGTCGTCCGGTTGAACCGCGATTTGCAGGTCGTCGACACCAATCTCGGATGGCGCAAAAAGGCATGGTCCCCTCCATACGTATAAGGCGCGGGAATGTCGAGCCAGGTCGAACGCATAAAGCTGCAGCAAGCCCGGGACGGTTCGTTCCGGGCTTTTTGCGAACGATAAAGGAGGAGCGCATTTTGCCGGAGAGCCAGGGGATGCGCGGTCGGACCGAACCGTCATGTCGAACCGGACAACCCCTGCCATTAGGCGCACAGACCTTGTCACGAAAGTACCAAAACACGTAAAAGTAGTCCGGTACAGATAAGGATGCCGTTTGTTATGCTTGTAGCATGACATAATGACCGACGGGACGCGCTTCCGGATACAGCCGGTACCGATCGATCGAGAAGGGGGACAACAAGATGAAGCCGGCAACGACCGAATTATCGGCACCCGTAGCGAAAAACCGGAATATGTACTTCCGGACGTTATGGTCGGACATTCGCAAAGACTGGGATTTGTATGTGGCGCTAATTCCCGGAATCGCATTCCTGCTGCTGTTCAAATACACGCCGATGTACGGAATTGTGATCGCATTCAAGGACTTCAACATATTCGACGGCTTGGCTGCAAGCCCATGGGTCGGATTGAAGCATTTCGAGAAGCTTTTTGCCAATGACAGCTTCCTGCACGTGTTCCAGAACACGTTGATTATTTCGTTATACAAAATCGTCTTTTTGTTTCCGCTGCCCATTATTGTGGCCGTTTTGCTGAACGAGCTGAAAAACCTGGCGTTCAAGAAGGGCGTCCAAACGGTCATTTATTTGCCCCACTTTCTGTCGTGGGTTATCGTAAGCGGTCTGTTCATCGACTTGCTCTCCACGAATGGCGGTCTCGTCAACAAAATCATCGTCGCGCTCGGAGGAGAACCGATCCGATTTTTCCTCGACAGCGAAATATTCCGCTCGGTGCTGATTTCTTCGGCGGGCTGGAAGGAAACGGGCTGGAGCACGATCGTATATTTGGCGGCCTTGACGAGCATCGACCCGCAATTGTACGAGGCGGCCAAAATAGACGGAGCGAACAGATGGAAGCAAATGGTGCACGTGACGCTTCCCGGTCTTGTCCCGATTATTTTGCTCATGTTCATTCTTCGTCTCGGCAACATTTTGGAAGCCGGAACCGAGCAAATTCTCGTCATGTACAACCCGAGCGTCTACAACGTCTCCGACGTTATCGGCACTTACGTATACCGGATCGGCTTGGGAGACCAGGACTACAGCTTCTCGACGGCCGTCGGCTTGTTCGATTCGGTAGTGGGCTTCATCCTGATCATGACGGGCAACGCCTTGAGCCGGAAATTCCTGCAGCGGGGTATCTGGTGACGTACCAGGGAAGGGGGATTTGCTATGAGTGCTGAAAATGCGTTGACAACCGGAAAAGTAAAATCCCGCGGAATCCAATCATCCGTAGGCGAGAAAATATTTACCGTATTCAACTATACGTTTTTCATCTTGCTGGCCATTACTACGATCTTTCCGTTTCTGAACTTGATCGCCAAGTCGCTAAGCAGCGAAGCCGCCGTCATATCGGGCAGCGTTACGGTATTGCCGGTCGACTTCCAGCTGGGGACGTACAAATATGTCGTTCAAAACTCGATGTTTCTGAACGCCTTCAAAGTTTCGCTTATCGTTACGGTGTGCGGGACGCTGCTCGCGCTGTTTATGACGACGCTGGCGGCCTATCCGCTCTCGAAGCCGCGGCTGCGCGGACGCAAATGGTTTATATTGATGTACATTTTCACGATGCTGTTCAGCGGCGGCTTGATTCCGACCTACTTGCTCATGCAACAGCTGCACTTGATCGACAAGCTGCCGGTGCTCTTTATTCCGGCGATGGTCAGCGTATATAACATGCTTATCATCAAAAACTATTTCGAAAGTTTGCCGGAATCGCTGGAGGAGTCGGCGAAGCTGGACGGAGCGAGCAATATGACGATCCTGTGGAGAATCATGCTGCCGTTGTCGCTCCCGGTATTGGCTACGATCGGACTGTTTTTCGCGGTACAGTTCTGGAACGACTATTTCGCTTCCCTGATTTATATCAACTCGGCCCACCTGAAGCCGCTGCAGCTGTATTTGAAGGAACTGTTCGTTTCTTCGAGCGACGTATTCCTCAGGGCGGGAGGCGAAGTCAACGTCGATGCGGCCATGAACGTATCGCCGCAGGCGATCCAGGCGGCCTCGATCATTTTGGCGACATTGCCGATCCTGCTCGTCTATCCGTTCCTGCAAAAATATTTCGTCAAGGGCGTTCTCGTCGGTTCCGTCAAAGGATAACCGGGCTGGGGCGCACAGTGAAAGGGGTGGTCGGAAAACGTATTACGGCGAGAGGGAGCATGACCGCACCAAGGAAAATGGGGCTATGATTTGCACAGCTAAAGGGAGGTTCAACCTATGTTCAAAAAGACATTAAGCGTACTATCGATCGCCACTCTGGCCGCATCGGTAGCCGCATGCGGCAGCGCGACAGATTCGAAAACGTCCGGAGGGTCCACGACGCCCGCCGATAACAAACAAGCGGAAGCGAATAAGCCTAAGCCGGAATTCAAGGCGCTTCTCCAATACAGCCGCTTCGATCCGAACGCCGAGTTCGTGGCCAAATATTTGAACGAGAAAACGGGCTATAAGACGACTTACGACATGCTGCCGGTAGAAAACTTCGACGAGAAGCTGAACCTGCTCATGGCGAACAAAGAGCCTTACGCCTTCATGAAGCTGAATGCGACCCAATACGCCAAGCTGGCCTCTTCCGGAGCTCTGGAGCCGCTTGACGAGCTGATCAACAAATACGGCACGAACATGAAAAACGTCATCAGCCAAACGTCGTGGAACGGCGCCAAGCTGGACGGCAAAATATACGGCATTCCCGAAACGGGCTCCGGCACGATCGTCAATACGGCGCTCGTCACCCGTCAGGACTGGATCGACGAGCTTGGCCTGAAAATGCCGACGACCCGCGACGAGTTCTATACGTTCCTGAAAACGATCCGCGAGAAGAAGAACGTTATACCGCTTACCGGCGGCAAAAGCCCGATGCTTGCCGAAGTCGCTTCCACATTCGGCGTAACGACGACTTGGAACGAATCCGGCGGCAAGCTGACCCATATGGTCGAAAACCCGGGAATGAAGCAATACCTGGCATTCATGAAAAAGCTGTATGACGAGAAGCTGATCGATCCGGAATGGTCCATCAACCAATCCAACAAAGTGATCGAGAACTTCACGAGCGGCAAAGCGGCCATCATGATGAACGGCTACTACAACATGCCGACGATCACGACTGCGCTCAACAAAAACTTCCCGAACGCCAAAATCGCCACGATGCCGTTCATGAAGGGCGACAGCGGCAAAATGCAAGTCGTGGCCGGGGGCAGCATCGGCTGGTTTATCGCGGTTCCGAAATGGTCCGAGAACAAAGAAGAAATTATCAAATACTTGGATCTGAAGCTAGACAAAGACATTTTCAAAGGCGCGGCCATCGGGCAAGAAGGCGTGCATCATAAATTCGAGAACGGCAACTACTTGCCGATTTTGCCGAAATTCAACGACGATCTGAACAATGCGAGCAGCTTCCTGACGGGCGTAGACGAGAAAAACTACCCGATCTACTGGCAAGCGCGCGTTCGCAAGGATCCGGTTCTGACCGACGCTTTCACCAAAATCCAAGAGAACGCCAAGGGCAGCACGGTTACCGATCCGCTCGCCTTCGCGCCGCCGATCGACGCGATCGCCAAAAATGCCCAAAAGCTCAACAAGTTCATGGAAGATACGTTCATCAAGTTTATCGCTGGCGGAGAGTCGCTCGACAACTACGACAAATTCCTGACCCAATGGAAAGCGGACGGCGGGGCCGATATGATCAAAGCGGCCAACGACTGGTATGCTACCACGAAAAAATAAGCAATTTCCGTTCCGCGTCTCCCGCGGATCGGAGGTGCCGCTTCCTCGGACGCAGTTTGCGCCCGAGGGGCGGCTTTTCTTTATACGCTTAAGATTCCCTGCAATTTTATCGTTGTGCGCATCCAACCGAAGCAGTAAAACTGATTACACCGGAATGTACCGTTTTTCGCGAAGGGGGCTAATTTTGCCCAAAGCGAAATTTCGAATCAATTCCAAGAGCGTGCTGCTCACCTGGCGCTTTCGTATATAGTCGTACTGCTGTTCCCCGTCATGATGAGCGTGATCGTCTATGTCAAATCGGCCGAATGCTGGAGAACGAGATCCACGAAGCGAACGATTCGCTGCTGCAGCAGTTCCGGGAGGCGATGGACAGCCCATTCGAGAACATGAAGCGGCTCAGCTTCGAGCTGTCCTGGAACGTCAAGGTCGGGGCGTTGAAAGGGTGAGGGGAGCGGACTGCTCCCCTTTTGTACGCAGTAGGCATCCTTTTGGCGACTGCCCGCGGCGAATGGCATTGTGGACGGGCGCAGTCGCGGGGCATAGCGAACGTGAGCTATACGTAAAATCGTCGCTGCAGGAGGTTTCCGCTCCGGCTTATTTGTTCTTGTCCGCCTCGATCTGCTTGACGATCGTCTCTTCCGCCTCGCGGAGGGCTGTATTCAAATCCTTCGCCTTGAGCACGACATCCTGAACGACGGTCGTGGCCATCCGCGATGTCGAGGCGCTGTAATATTTGCTTTGCGGAGAAGGCGAAGCGGGTTTGCCCGGCAGCATCGCTTTAATATTTTTGCCTTTATACATCGGAGCATCTTGGCCGAAGGCGGAGCGAATCGCATCGCTTTTCAGCAGCGAGACGAATAGCGCTTGCTTGGATTTCCCCAGCTGGAACTCGTCGGAAAGCAAATATTGGATAATTTCGAACGACTGGTCTTTATGCTTGCCGCTGCTGGCAAGATACAGGTGGTACGGGTATACTTGCGCCCCGACGCCCGGCATGTCTTTCCAGGTCGGAACGGCGGCGACGTCCCAGTTCATCCCGGCCAATTCCTCCGCGGTATGCATCGTGCTGAACGGGAGCCACATCGCGGCGGTATGATCTTTCTGGAACAGCTGGCGCTGGCCGGACACACCCAATTTGGTCGCGTTCGGCTCATAACCCGGAAGCTGGTAGAAGCGGAGCAGGTTTTCCATCGCCAATTTCGTCTGGTCCGTCGTCAGCGTTACTTTGAAGGTGGACGGATCGACGAGCTTTAATGAGGTTTGATGGCGCATCAAATAATGGCTCGGGGAGATGGCGAGCCCGTGATACAACTGGCCGCCCTCCTTGCGGGTCAGCTTCTTGGCGATCTCGTACAGCTCATCCCAGGTCAGGCCGTCCTTCGGATAGGCGACCCCGAATTTATCAAAGATGTCCTTATTGTAATAGATCGGGGCAGGTGCGGTGTACAACGGAAGTCCGAACAGCTTGCCCTCGCCCATCTGCCGCATCATATCGATGCTGGTCGGCTCGAAGCGGTTCAGGTCGAACTGGTGTTTTTTGACGTAAGGGTCGAGGTCGGTTTGCAAGCCCGCCGGAAAAACCGAAGTGAAGGCGGTACCGACCGAGCTGACGATAATGTCCAGCGGTTGACCGGCCGCTACCAGCTTTTCGAGCGAACCGCTCGTCGTCGATACGAATTTGGGGGTGACGTGCGGGAATTTCGCTTTGATGGCGTCGCCGTACTCCTTCATAAAGTAGCCTTCCTGATTCCAGTCGCCGCCTGCATGGAAAAAGACGAGCTCTACAGGCTCGGCAGCAGCCTTTGGAGGTGCGGGATTTTGCGCATCCTTGCTGCCGCTTCCTTGCTCTCCGGAGCCGCAGGCGCTAACGATAACGAGCGACGCGAGTGCGGCCATGCCGGCCAACTTGTTCCATCCGTTCAACCAAACCAGTCCCCCTTCCGACTTGGGAACTGTTACGTAGAAATATTTCAGATACCGCCGCGCGCTTTGCCTGCCTTTGGCAACGAAATGCGCCTCTTGGGGCGGATCGATACGTAACAGTCCTCGCCTATGCGGAAATTCCGCGCAGGATGTTCATTCGCCGCTCCGATGATGGGCCTATTTCGGACATTTTTCATTTGGCAATTGCGACCTTGCAGTTGTCGTGTCGGCATAGACAATTGTTTGATAGCGCTTACAATTTTAGGTTCATTTAATAAGGCTTTAGCTATTGCGCTACGCCTTCTTATGGACCAACCCCGCCTCCTCTCGGTCGGAACTGTCGCAATTTGACGAATTACGGAAAATGTCTAAAATAGACCCGTATCAAGCTTAGCAAACTTTTTTTTTCAACGTCAATAATTAGACAACATTTCGACGCGTGTTCAGAATAAAAACATTTTGCGCCCCAACGTATAAAACCATGCCCAAGTAGACCACCCTTAGGAGAGGGAGGTGAACGAAAGACATGGCTAAAGACGTACTATGCGAAGTGAACTCTTGCAAATATTGGGCAGCGGGCAACCAATGCAACGCGTCCTCGATTTATGTGGTCAGCCACCGTGGCCAACATGCGAGGAACTCCGAGGAGACCGACTGCAAAACGTTTGAACCGAAGCTGTAAGACGAATTTGGGGAAGAGGGGAGCTGCAATCTCCCCTCTTCTGCTGTCTTCATCCAATAGTATTGCCAAGAATGATAATTATTATCAGCAATTCGAGCTCATTCGATTTTTCTTAAAATCGCACTTCAATGCCCTTCTCTGCAGACTCGTAAATACCGCAGAGCATTTTCATCATTTCTACGCCGTCTTCGACCGGGCTTAAAGTTTCGCGCTCGCCAAGGCATACGCCGATGAAATGATCGATCTCGTCCTGGAACCCTTTGACGAAGTCGAAGGACAGGTTGTTGATTTGCGGAGTTACGTTCAAAATCGTATCGTATTTCTCCGTCACGATAGACAGCTCCGGCTCGACCTCGAAGCCGCCCTTCTCCCCGAACAGCTTCACGGAAATCTCATCCTTCTTCGCATGCAGCGTAAAGCTCACGTCCACGAGCAGGGAAGCCCCGTTCTCGAAGCGGATAACCGCGTTGGCCAAATCTTCTACGTCATTATGCTCGGCGTTGTAATCGGCCGCTTTGTAGTAGTTCAAGTTTTTCACGTTGGAACGGTTGCCGAGCTTGCGGTACGTGTTGCCGCTGATGCTTTTTACTTTCGGACGTCCCATCAAATACCAGCACAGGTCGATCACGTGAACGCCCAAGTCGATAAGCGGTCCGCCACCGGAGCGTTCGATATCGGAAAACCATCCGCCCGGATTGCCGAGTCTGCGGATGCACGTCGCTTTGGCATAATAAATGTCGCCGAACTCGCCGTTGTCGATATATTCCTTCACGATCCGCGTGTTCGAGGCGTAACGGCGCACGAAGCCGACCTGAAGCGTTTTGCCGCTGCTGCGGACTGCTTCTTCCACCGCTAACGCTTCCTCTACCGTTTTGCACAGCGGCTTCTCGCACAGCACGTGCTTGCCGGCGTTCAGCGCGGCAATGCTGATCGGAGCGTGGCCATTGTTCCACGTACATACGCTGATCGCGTCGATATTAGGGTCTTTCAGCAGTTCGTTGTAATCGGTGTAAACGTTCGGAATTCCGTACTTCTCGGCTTTGGCGCGTGCGCGCTCTTCGTTCAGGTCGCAGATGGCGTAGAGCTCGGCCTGCGGGTTTTCCTTGTAGGAGCGCAGATGGCTTTCGGATATCGATCCGGCGCCGACGACGGCGATTTTGACGGTTTTACTCATCGGTATAAACACCTCTTAAAGTTTATTGAGTGTCCGTTCGCTTAACGATCAGACCGGCCGGGTGACAGGCCAGGAAAGCTCCACGCCTTCGCGTACGAGCAACTGCTGGAATTGCTCGAGATCGGGCTTCGTGTTGCGCACCGCGCGCGGCGAGATGCCGCGTTCCACGCAATAGGCGGCCAAATAACCTGCCGATTCGCCGATATTCCACTCGACAGGGTGGAGCCGGTAGCAGCCATTCGTAATATGGGTGACTCCCAAGTTTTTGCAGGCCGGCAAAAGGTTGTTCATCCGAACCGGGATGAGTGCGCCGAGCGGGATTTGGAACGGAAGCGACGAAATATCGATATAGTGGCGATTGCTCGTGCTCGGATGCAAATCGATCCGGTAGCAGCCGATGCCGACGGAATCTTCGAAAGTTTCCGCCTTGCCGTCGGGTCTGCACGCTGTTGCAACATGCTGCTCGAGAACCGTAAATTCCGCTTTGATTCTGCGCGATTCGCGAATGTAAGGATACATCGCGAGGCCGTCCTCGGTGCCGACGATGTCTTTACGCAGACGAAGTCCAGGATAGCCTTGCTTGCCGTCCGGCCTCGGAGCTTCGGTCTGCAGCCAGTACAGCAGCGAGAGACTGAGCTGCTTGGCGCCTTCCAGATGCTTCGCGCGTTCTTCCGCGCTTACTTCGAATACGGGGCCGAGCCAATAGTCGTTTTGCGGCCAGTTGACGAGTGTCGCGTTGCTGGCAAACGTGCCCGGGGTGAAGTGATTCTTGTCTACGATTTGCCGGTAATGAAACAGCGAGTAGCGATCCGTTCCCGGGAACAGTTCATATTGCACCGTCTCCAGCGTATGCGGGCGGACGCCCGACCAGCTCAGCAGCTTGTCCGGCCAAAAGTCGGCTTTGTAGTCGCGCCAGAAGTCATACTGGGCAGGACGATCGATCGTATGATCCTCGCCTTCCATATAGTCCATGGCGAAGCAATGGGTGAAGCCTTGCATGTCAAGCGGGTCCGCTTCGCCCTCCAGCGCATGAGGCTCGCCCGTCTGCGCTTGCGATTCGGCTCCCGTGACATACTCCACGCCTGCGAGAGGCAGCACGTCGCCGCACTCGGTTGCGTCGATGAAATACGGCGCGGTAAGCGTAATCCGCGAACCGGTATCCCGGTTCGACACGACAGCGGATACGACACGATCGCCGTTGGTTTCCGCGGACTCGATCGCATGACGGGTCAATATCGTCAATTGTCCGCTGTGCACGTAAGGGGCGAGCATCTGGTTCAGAACCGCGAGAGCGGTGCGGAACTCGTGGCAAATGCGGCTGACGCCGCCGCTTCCCGGATTCAGCCTTTCATTGGCGCGGGCTTCTGGCGTCAAAGGGAAGTGATCGCGGTAATAAGCGCGCACCCCGTTGCGGAATTGGCGATAGCTGCGGGTGCTGCCGAATTGCTCGATCCACGGATGCTCGTCCGGCGGTACGGCTTGACTGGTCAACTGTCCTCCGATCCAATCGGTTTCCTCTGTCATAATAACGGAGCGTCCCATGCGGGCGGCGGCCAAAGCTGCGGCTGTTCCCCCGGTTCCTCCTCCGATAATGACAATATCCGCGTGAAGATGACGGTTCATCGGTTCGACTCCTTTGCCGGTAATAATGTCAGTTCCATGTTGTTCCTCCGCTAAAATCATTATAGCGCTATGCGATGGGCATAGATAGGTTCATTGTAATGAAAAGCTCCGCTTAAGCCTATGGAACGAGATGACCTTTTTTGGTACTTTCGACGTTTTTTTGTCGAAAGCTTTCCCGAATTTGTTCTGCAAGTGCGCTCGGCGACGCATGGTGCCATTTTTTCCGCCAATGTCTTCTTCCAGGGCCGGATGCGGCGTATAATGGACGGACCGGAAGATTTCGTTAGGAATGCAAGAAAAGGAGGCGGCGGACATGGAAGTATGCGGTATCGTGCGAACCCGGCAGCTTCTGGTAGTGGAAGCGCAGGACTACGTGACGACGCAGGCGACGCTGACCATGTGGGAGTCGGGGATAGCGGGGGCGGGCTGGCGGCTTGTTGGAAGCGCTCCCGCGGCCATCGGCAGAAAAGGATTATCCCCGCTGAAGCGCGAAGGGGACGGGAGGACGCCGGCCGGACGATTCCGCATGGGAACCGGCTTTGGCGCAGAGCCTTCCCCGACGGGGAAGTGGCCTTACCGAGTAGTCGATGACCGGGACTACTGGGTGGACGACCCGAACTCCGCCGATTACAATACATGGGTGCGCTATGAAGGGGATCCGTCCGGACGATGGAAATCGTTCGAGAGGCTGGCGATCCCGCCTTACCGCAAAGCGGCGGTTATCCGCTTCAATGAGGACCCGATCGTCAGAGGACGGGGGAGTGCGATCTTTTTTCACGTCTGGAGCGGACCCGAGTCCGGCTCCGCGGGCTGCATCACCGCTGCGGAGGAGGATGTCCTCCGCGTGCTGGAGTGGATGACTCCGGACGCGGAGCCGGTCATGGCGGTCGGCACGCGCCAGGAGCTTCTCAGGCTTGCGCCGTTTGCGCTGTGAATGATGTGAGGGCAAGGTCAAGTCTTGCCCGGTCTCGCCGGCCATTCGAAGGATCGAACAGCCCTTCGAAATCCCGGTCAGATAACGGAAATCTATTCCTCTATTCCTGTTAGTTTCAGGCATTCTTCTGAAATAGAGGAACATAGTTCCGTTAAGATAGTAATTTGCGCGCTGCCAAGCCCATCACATCCTCGATAGCGGAACACAGTTCCGCTACTCACGCTCCAATTGACTTTGTGGGCCAATTAACGGAAATTGGCTCCGCTATTCGTATATCCGAGCCTTTGCACCGCGCGCAGCTCCCGGCGCGCGGTGTTTCGCTGCATGACAGCGGTCGGTCGACTTCCTTCCTCTACAAATAGAACGGCTGTGCGGTATTATTTAGCCGGTAAGAGCGGACACGCTGCGTTCCCGATGCGGGAAGCAGTACGTCCATTTCGACGAGCTGATGCAGCAAGTCTCTTGCATACCGATCGCTTATGCCTAATCGGCTGCTAACTTCCGCAGGTGTAACCGGAACGCTGCTGCGAAGAGCGATGCGCACGATTTCTTTCTGCTTCCAGTTTAGCTGGATCGGGGACTGGCCGTCGCCGAACCATCGGCCCATAAGCTGCTGGAGCATTTGCTGACAGCGGCGCGGTTTGTCTTGAATGTCGTCGTAGGAGAACCGGATCACTTTCCAGCCATCGATCGTCAAATGATTTTGCCTCATCAAATTGTCGGCAAACTGGTGACGATTTGCATCGCGTGCATGGGGGCCGTATCCGTCTATCTCGAAGCATATTTGAAAAGGAGGACGGATATAGGCAAAGTCCAGGTATCTCGTGCCGTCTTTAAAATCTAATACTTCGTACTCCGGATGAAGGTGCTCGAAGTGACCGATGGCCGGCCACCATACATGCTGAAGAAACAGTTTCTCCGCATGACCGTGTCCTTCTTTCAGACGACGCAGCTTCTCGCCGGAATATTTGTGCAGATGTATCTTAAGAAAAACCTCATAATCATGTTCGAACGACATCTCATTCATCTCCTTTTCTTCACTTTGTCCAGAAAAATAAAAACACCGCACCACCCCCGGACTTCGGAGGCGAGCGGTGTGTGCTTCACACTGATCTCATTGTTGATTGAGTAGATCATAATACAAATGCGATGCTATGCGCAACAGGTATATAAAAAGAAGCTATTGATGCTAAAAACATGAGGGCATCAAGCTCCCCCTATAAAGCGGACTATCACCAGTCCCGCGACTTCGACATCCGGATCATTTGCAGCACGTCGATCGGCTTGTCGTTGCGGTCGTTGAACAATTGGCCCTTTTTGACATGGTCGATGTACAGCACGCCGTCCAAATGGTCGATTTCATGCTGCATGCATACCGCGACTTGGTCTACGCCTTCGACAAACGTTTCTTCCCCGGCACGGTTCAAGGTTTTCACCTTGACGTACTGGGCACGCCTCACCGTACCGTATACGCCCGGAATCGATAAGCAAGCTTCGAAGCCGGTCTGTTCGCCCGAGCGCTCGACGACAACGGGATTGATCAATTCGATTAGTCCGGTGCCATAATCGAGTACGGCAATCCGTTTCGGGATGCCGACTTGCGGAGCGGCGAGTCCTGCCCGATTTTCCCCCGAACGGATCGTTTCCGCCAAATCGTTGAGCAGCTTGATGATGTTCGGCGTTATGGCCGTCACGGGCTTGCAAATTTCCCTCAGGACGGGATCGCCGATTTTGCGGATTGTTTTTTCGGCCATGCGTGTAGTTGCTCCTTTCTTTACCCCATGATGGAGGTTCCATTTACCCCAGTTCCCCAAGAAAGCGGCGCAGCAAATTTTCGTTGCCGCCTACAAGCGTATAGCGGTGCGAGTTGCGGTCCGGGTTTTCGAACACGCCTTCTTTGACCAGCACCTTGAACGTGACGTAGACGGGAAGGCGCGGGGCTCTCTTGTAGTCGCTCTTCTCGACGATCGTGTCCAGCTTGACGTTCAATACGTCGGCCGTTTTCACATATCCGCTCGCTTTGATCTGATTCAGGGCGGCGAGAGCCAAATCCTTGAACAGCCAGACCGGGATGACGTTCGAATAAGCGGAACGGCCGCCTTCGGTTTGGACGCGGATTTTGTCCCCGATTTTTTCCCAGCGTGTGCGGGCGGTTACGGGCAAATGGTCGACCTCATCGGCCGTCTCCGGAGCGGTGGCGTCATCCAAGCCGTTCAGCCGGTCCCACTCTTCCTTAAGCGCCATAATTTTATGGGCGAAAGAGCGGATGTGTTTGGCATATTCGGTACGGTCCTGAATGGCCTGCCAATCGCGCTGTTTGGCGAGCTCGCCGATTTCATCGGCCAATTCCTCTTCATAGGCGATCATTCCTTCGGACAATTCGTCGAGAGTCGAGCTGACGGCAGTAGGATCGGGCATGCCGGCACACTCCTTTCGTTCTAATATTTTGTAACGGAATTATATAACTACAACGAATTGTATTCAAGTATAAAACGATAATTGCGTAAAAAGAAAAACTCTTCGGTAATCCGAAGAGTTTGACGATTGCCTTATATAGATGATGCGGCCTTGGCGGGAGAGGGGAATAGACACGCTTACTTTTTTCGTTGTTGCCCTGCTTTGACGTCAAATGGCTTGAACATCTCCTGCTTGCTCATTTCTGCGCCTTCCTCCATTGCCCGGACCGTTGCTTCGACCGAGCGGATTAATTTATCCAAGCGCCGCTTTTTCGCCTTAAGCAGCAGCTTGTGGGAAAGCAGCGCCTGTTTGCGGTCAAAGTCGGGATTGTTCATGATGCTCTTCATATGCTGGAGGGGGAAATCCAGTTCCTTATAGAACAAAATTTGCTGAAGTCTTATAAAATCGTCCTCACTGTACAACCGATAGCCATTCTCCCCGACCTCCGACGATCTCAATAGACCGATATTGTCGTAATGATGCAGCGTACGAACGCTAACTCCCGCCAAGCGGGCCACTTCTCTCACCTTGTACATGTCGTGATCACCCCGGAATAGGTTGGCCTATAATCTTCTGCGTCTGAACTTGGTGACAAACAAGCAGGATAAGAAGAGCAGAACGAGCATGCCCGCGGTCAAATACATCTCGTTCCGGTTTGCAGCCGTGTTGGCGGCTTTCGTCTGGTTGTCCATGCCCGGCATTCCGCCGCCCATTCCTCCGGGTCCGCCGCCCATACCGCCAGCTCCAAATTGGCCTCGGCCGCCTTGACCTATCTGCCCTTGCTGCCCGTTCTGGGCCTGCTCCGCGTTTAACGCCACGGCTTGAATATTCGCATTGTTTTGACCGGCGGGAAGGGCCATTGCTTGCACATCCGCTCCCGCATTGCCTCCGGGCAGCTGTCCGCCCATACCTCCGCCTCGGCCCTGACCGCCGCCGTTTCGGCCTCCGCCGAATCCGCCGGCGCCCCCTCCTCCGGGACCACCCATTCCGCCGCCGCTACCGCTTCCGTCGCCGGATGATGCGATCGTGCCGTCGAGCTGCTGCGCATAGTTTTGGACACGGCTGGAATTGGACGATATAAGCTGCGTTACCGCGCTTTTGTATTGGTCGTACGTGTAGAACGCCGTAGGATCTTTCTCGACATAAGAGGAGATCATGGCCGACAGCTCTTGAACTCTTGCTTTGAATGTGGCGGAGGATAAATATCCTTCGATCATATTCCGTATAATCTCATGGTATTTTTCCTTGTACTTTTCCACCGCAAGCAGCTTGGCGACAAGTGGCCGGTCGGCCAGCGCTCCCTGCGTAGGCTCGTCAATCAGGATTTGCGAGGAGCCCAGCCCTCCGAAAGACATGTTGTAGTCCCAGGGCAGCACCGAGAATATCCCGTTGCTCTCATACAAATAATAGTTGTGCTTGTTGGAGCCGAGATAGCTGTCCATATTGACCGCAATCGCATTCAGAGCGATAAATTTCAACATTTCCTCGACGTCCAGAACGTTCTCGTAATCCGTTCCGTTATTCAGCTCGTCCAGCATGTTCAGCAAAATGTCGTCGTTGGACGATTTGGACTTTTGCACGAGTCCCGGATAAGAAGCGGTATCGTCTCCCAGCCACTTCAACTCCGTACCGGTTCCTTGAACGGCCTTGTACAAAGCGCCGCTGGAATTGCCGAAATGCCGTTCGAGATAGGCGTCGCCTATTTGCTCCACGGCCAAGTAAAATCCTTTCAGCTCGCCGTTCACATAAACGTTGACGTAGGAATATTCCGGAGTGGGAAGGCCCATTTCCTTGGCCAGCTCGTAAGAAAGAAACTCCCTCATGTAGGTTGCGTCGCTGTAGTTGTTGTTCAAATTGATTTTGCTTATTCCGTAAAACGTTTGATTCGTTAAATATTCGTCAAACGAAATTTTGAAGCTGTAGCGGTCCGAATCGGACCGGACGACGCTGTTTAGGCTGAGATTCCCTTTCGTCCGGATGCCCACATTGTCGAATTTGATTCCGTTGTATTCGACGGAGGCCGTTTTCAGCTCTTCCGCCGCGGCGTTGTCGAGCATATCCTGGAATTCTTCTGCCGCGATCGTAATGTTCACATCGACGACTTTATGTTTCGGAAATACATACTGCGCGATATTTTTCGTATTGACCGACGAAGAGGTGCTTGCCGAGCCGGGGGAGCCCTCCGCGTTCCGGGAGAGCGTCTTGCCCGTAAAGCCGATCAGGAGCATAGCGATGCAGATGCACGCCAGTATCGGTAATGCTGCCTTGGAATTCATCTTCATCACCACCAATCGTTTAGGATGCATAGTCGCCGCTATAGCTGATCAGTACGGCGTTTTTCACTCCGGAGAGCTCGGAAATCCGGTTGACGAATGCACCTTCGCGATCTTTCAGACGAACCTCCATCGTCAATTCGGTGTTGCCGTGTTTTACAGTTTTTTGCTTGACGTTATATCGTTTGACGAGGCTGGTCAATTGGCTGTGCACTTCTTTCTCGCTTTCGTCGCCGTCGCAATTGACGACCAGCAGGTAGGGCGTTTCCACGGCCATGCTTTTGATAAAGAGCACGAGGACGAGTCCTACGATAATCGAGCCCGCGATAGCGAGGGTGAAAAAGCCCGCGCCGGCTACGATTCCCGCGACCGCCGACCAGAACAGGAAGATCAGGTCGGTCGGGTCCTTGATCGGCGTCCGGAAGCGGACGATCGACAGCGCGCCGACCATGCCGAGCGACAGCACGAGGTTGGAATTGATCGCGATGATGACCATGGCGGTAACCATCGTCATGCCGATCAACGAAACGTTGAAGCTTTTCGAATACAGAACGCCGCTGAATATCCGTTTATACAGGATGTAAATAAACAAGCCGATAAAGAAAGCGATGCCGAGCGTAATCAATATTTTCCAAATGCTGATGTCGGACGAGAAGTTTTCCATCACCGAGTTTTTGATAATATCCGAGAAATTCGTAGTTGTCGTAGTATCCATATTAATAATCCTCCCAGCTGTTTTCTTTTAAAAATTTGCGGCATATGACGTATTTGGAGGCCGATTGCCGCACCAAGCCTTCATTCTGAACGGCGGCTTTTATATACTCGGGAATGTAGTCGTCGAATTTAACTTCGAAAATCATGAAATCGTTTTCGAGAGCCCGCATCGTTTCCAAATCTTTGTCAAAGATGTCGGTGGCGTGCAAGCCGGTCCGCAATTCTTTGTCAAACGTGATGCGGACGTTGCCGTTCGCGCATACATACGGCTCGCGCACATAATCGACGATGACTTTCGGCCGCAATAACCGATGCTTCGCCTGATCGTACATGTCCAGCAGCAGCGGCTTGCCGGGAACGTTCAACACCTCGTAATCGCCTTCCATGATCCGATCGAACATGGTCCTCGTGAGAGGCTCCTTTACTTTGGCGATGTAATCCTGACGTTTAATTTTTTTCTCCAGATGAATGATGCTGTCTTCCATGTTGTAAATCCGGATGCGATATTTGGCCCGATCCCGGATTCCGCCCAGTTTCTCGTGGAGCGCCGTATTCTGGATGTCGTCGAAGTACAAGCTGCGAATGTGGTATTCGCCCGACGGACCGACATGCCGATCCGTCTCGATCAAGTGCCGGAGTCGTTGCCGGATCAGAACATATTGATGGTGGTTGATGAAAAATTTCAGCTCGTTGCGAAATTTCAGCGGGGCATTCAAGCTCATTCGGTAACCTCCTTCTCGGCCATGAGTCTGACCTTGCAAGCCGTAATGGTGAATTCACTGCTTTCCATTTGTCGTCGGACTGGCTCCTATATCGTTACTGCATCGTTGCGGTTTGTTGTTGACATGGCTAAGTATAAGCGGCGATTATTATTCTTTTATTAATTTGAACTGAATGCGAACTGAATGTACGCCAAGAGAAAGCTGAAATTTACAATTCCTTAACAATAGAGAAAAGTTAATCTCGCTAAAAAGCCGCCGAATCGTACGTTGCTTCATATCTGCAAGTGTGGATTCGTCTCTTCCGGAAGTTTGATGTAACCGCTTCAATTCGTTATGATGAAAGAACGTCGTCCTTATACCCTTGGCCGCCGCATCCCCGGGGGGAAGCGGCATGAACATAGAAGCTAGGAAATAAGCTGGACTATACCGAATGGGAGAGGTGGGACTCGAATGTTGGAGCTGGAATATTTGCTCAGAGTTATCGTGGCCGGCATCTGCGGGGCGCTCATCGGGTACGAGCGGAAAAATCGGATGAAGGAGGCGGGAATTCGGACTCATTTTGTCGTGGCGGTAGGAGCCGCGCTCATGGTCGTCATTTCGAAATACGGATTTCGCGATCAGATCGGGTGGGAGAGCTTGGCGTTCGACCCTTCGCGTATCGCCGCCCAAGTCGTAAGCGGTGTCGGCTTTTTGGGAGCGGGCATGATTTTCATGCAAAAGCAGACGGTTCGCGGCTTGACGACGGCAGCCGGAATATGGACGACGGCGGGAATCGGGATGGCTATGGGAGCGGGCTTGTACGAAGTGGGGGGCGGCGTGACGCTGCTTGTTCTCGTGGCGCAAAAACTGCTGCACGGCAAGCATAAATGGCTGTCGGCGCCCAAAACGGAAACGCTCGCCATGCGCATCGCCAATGAGCCGTCGGCCGTGGAGCAGCTATTGCGCGTGCTGGGAGAGAAGGGAATTTCCGTACTCGGCTATCACGTCGAGCAGACGGGGGGCGCCGGCTCCGTGCTTCAAGTGGAAATGAACCTTAAATTTTCGGGGAATATGCGGGCGGAGCAGCTCATGCCGATCATTCAACAATACCCGTTCATCCAATCGGTCGAAGCTTCTTCATGACGGGAAAACAAAAAACGGAGGCGCGTCGCGTCTCCGTTGCGTTTGCATATTAGGTTAAACAATATCGAAGCCAAAGAGGTTGAATCGATCAAAGCTCCATGGTAAAATAAAAAATGATTCTTTAGAAATAGAATTCGACATTAGTCGGATAATCCCAAATTAATATTATCACAAAAATCCGGTGTTTGTCAAATCCTTTTTAGCAACTATTCAGGACGTAAAGGAGCGGTGGCATGAGCTCGGAACAAAGTTGGCCGGAAGAGCAGCAGAGGGTGGATCGGATCGTCGCTGTCGTCAGCGAACGGATGGATAAGCTCGGGCAGCAGGTTGGCGACCTCCGATCGGATATCGTCAACATCCGCAAAACGTTTTGGGACGACGTAACCGTCAATATGGAGGACGATAGCGAGGTAGCCGAAACGTTCGCGAGCATGAAGCAGCAGGCGGAGGTGCTGTCCGAAAGGGAGCGCGGCCACCGCCATGCGATGAGTCAGTTGAAGGCATTGACCCGGCTGAAGCACACGCCGTATTTCGGTCGCATCGATTTTGCGGAGGAGGGCGAGCGGGGGGCGGAGCGCATTTATATCGGAACGAGCTCACTGCTGGACGACAGCGGCTTCGAGTTTCTCGTGTATGACTGGCGCGCTCCCGTATCGAGTCTTTACTACGATTACGGTCCGGGATCGGTACAGTACGAGACGCCCGGAGGGACAATTAAAGGGACTATGGAGCTGAAGCGGCAGTTCATCATCCGCGAAGGCGTCATCCGCAGCCTGTTCGACACGGGTGTCACGATCGGCGACGAGCTGCTGCAGGAAGTGCTGGGCAAACAGTCCGACGCACAGATGAAAAGCATCGTGGCCACCATCCAGCGGGAGCAGAACCGGATCATCCGCAACGAGCGGGCGAGGCTGCTCGTCGTGCAGGGGGCGGCGGGAAGCGGCAAGACGTCCGCGGCCCTGCAGCGCGTCGCCTACTTGCTGTATCGTTACCGGGAGACGTTGAAGGCCGATCAGATCGTGCTGTTCTCGCCGAATCCGATGTTCAACAGTTATGTGTCGACCGTGCTTCCCGAGCTTGGGGAAGAAAATATGGAGCAGACGACATTCCAGGAATACGTCGAGCACAGGCTCGGGAGGACGTTCCGCATCGAAGATCCGTTCGAGCAGATGGAGTATACGCTGACGGCCATGAAGGAACCGGGTTATGCGGCGCGGATGGAAGGTATCCGCTACAAGGCGTCTGCGGATTTCATGCGCCTATTGGATGCGTACGCGGCTTATTTGGCGAAAGAAGGGATGCAGTTTCGCGATGTCATGTTCCGGGATGAGGTGCTGGTATCGGGCGAACGGTTGCGCGAGCGGTTTTACGAGCTGGATGCGTCCCTATCGATTCCGAACCGGATGCAGGCGCTTGCGGAATGGCTGCTGAAGGAGCTTAGGCTGCAGGCGAAGCTGGAGCGGCGCAAGCGGTGGGTCGAGGACGAAATCGAACTGCTTGACAAAGATGCCTATATTCAAGCGTTCGAGCAGCTTCAGCAAAAGAAAAGGTTTTCCTCGGATACGTTCGACGATTTCGCCAGAGAGCAGGAGCAGCTCGCCTTTATGGTCGTACAGGAGCAATTCAAGCCGCTGCGCGTTCAAGCGAAAAAGCTCGCGTTTATCGACGCGCCGGGCGTTTACAGGCAGCTGTTCGCTGATCCGGCTTTCGCGGCTTCGATAGCTCACGATCAGACGCTGCCGCCGCTGTGGGCGGATATATGCGGGCAGACGACGGAGAAGCTGGAGCGGCGCGAGCTGGCAAACGAGGACGCGGCTCCTTATATGAACGTGTTGGAGCGGCTCGAAGGATTTCAGACGAATTCCTCCGTCCGTCATGTATTCGTCGACGAAGCCCAAGATTATTCGGCGTTTCAGTTCGCGGTGCTCAAACGGCTGTTTCCGCGCGCCAGAATGACCGTGCTCGGCGATTTGAATCAAGCGATCTATGCGCATGCCGAGGCCGATAGCGGCGGCTTCGCGGCGCTAGCTCAGCTGTTCGCCGAGGAGGAGACGGAGAAGTTCGTGCTGACCCGCAGCTACCGTTCCACGCGCGAAATCGTCGAGTTTACCCGGGGGCTGGTCAGGGGCGGCGAGTCCATCGAGCTGTTCAACCGGAGAGGAAGCAAACCGACGGTTACAGCCGTCGCCGACCGTTCGATGCTGGCGGGCTATGCCGCCGACAGGATTCGGCGGATGCGGGAGGAAGGACATCGCTCGATAGCGGTCATCTGCAAAACCGTAGAGGAGAGCCGGGAAGCTTACGCCTCGCTTAAGGAAATGCTGTCGCTCAAGCTAATCGGGACGGAGACCAGCTCCTTCGAGCAAGGGACAGTCGTTATTCCTTCGTATTTGGCCAAAGGAGTCGAATTCGACGGTGTCGTCATATACGACGCTTCGGGTGACGTATACGGCAGGGAAAGCGAGCGGAAGCTGTTTTACACCGCCTGTACGCGTGCCATGCATGAGCTGCACCTTTGTTATACGGGGGAGCCGAGTCCGTTTCTGGGCGGGGCTTCGCCCGATAGCTACGAGGCGGAATAACGGGGGCAGTACCGGTCCGGCAGCCGAATTGGTACAATGGAACGTGTCGGCATGGACGTGATCCGAATCACGGCGGACGGCCGAATCGAAGGATGAAGGGGAGAAGCGGCCGATGATCAAATGGGATGGACATTCGCATACGAAATTTTGCAAGCACGGGCATCCGGACGAATTGGAGCGGTATTTGGAACAAGCGGTCGAGCTCGGCTTCGGGCGTTATTCGGTGACGGAACATCCTCCTTTGCCGGAGCGTTTGATCGATGACGAGCGGCTGATGGCGGAGCTTGCAATGGACTTCGCGGAAATGCCGGCTTATTTCGATTACGTTCGGGAATACAAGAAAAGGTATGAAGGCCGGTTGGACATCGCTATCGGACTCGAGTTCGATTATTTGCACGAAAATTACGCCTTTACCGAGCGGATCGCCGAGCCTTGGGCGGACGTGCTGGAAGATGCCGTCATGTCGGTCCATTACTTGCCCGGACGGGGCGGCTTGCGCTGCATCGACTACAAGCCGGACGATTTCCGGGTCAACCTGTTGGATTATTACGGATCGATGGAGAAAGTAGTCGACGAATATTTCGATCATGTCGAGCAGGCTATCGAAACGGCCGTCCGTTTGCCCGGAAGGAAGCGGATCGGGCATATAGGCCTGATCGAGAAGTTCCGGCAGGCGCTTCCTCCGGTCGACGAAGCGCAAATTCGCCATAGGCTGGAAAAGGCGCTGCCTCTGCTTAAGCGGACGGGCGTCGGCGTGGACGTGAACACGGCCGGCTTGCGCGTCGCCACATGCGGCAAGCCGTACGTACCCGAATGGTTCATTCGGGAGTGCGTCGCCGCCGGCGTCGAATGCGTGTACGGCTCCGATTCGCACAAACCGGAGCAGGTCGGCTTCGGGTGGGACTATTTCGAGCAAGCGATGCGGGGATAAACAAAAGGGCTGCCCGACCGACGTTTTCATCACCGTCGGCCGGACAGCCTTTTTAAACCATGTAGAACCATCTAAGTTTCAGGGTCCCCGCAAAGTACCCGGACAAGCATCGGGGCAAAAGCTTCGCTTTGTGGGGTTATTTACCGTTAATGCGGGTCGCGTTCGTCCGCGCCCGTGCCCGTGCCTGCAAGCAAAGTTCGGGCTTGCTCCGCGATATCCCGGACGATCTTGGCTGCCGGGGTATCCCGGGTAAGCAGGCGGATCGCCTGTCCGGTCCAGAGCGACATGTAGTCGGGGTTGCTCTGCTTCGCAGCGGCTTGCCGGATCGGGCCGGTAGCCGTATTATGGCTCGGGAACGGCATGGGCGGAATGCCGCTGCGTTCGGCTTCTTCGATAAAACGGTTGCAGAGTCCCCGCGCCGGCCGGCCGGAAAACCAGCGGGTGACGACGGTGTCCTCCTCCGAGCCCGCCAGCAGCGCCTCCTTGTAGGCGGCATGGGCGCCCGACTCGACCGCGGTCAGAAACCGCGTGCCGAGCTGGGCCCCTTGCGCCCCGAGGAGCAGCGCCGCAGCCAGGCCGCGGCCGTCCATCACTCCTCCGGCGGCGACGACGGGCACGTTCGCCCGGTCCGCAATCTGCGGAACGAGCGAGAACGTGCCCACGAGGGCCCCGTACGGGTAACGTTCGGCATCGAACGTGCCCCGGTGGCCCCCGGCGTCGCTGCCTTGGGCGATGAGGACGTCGCAGCCCGCCGCCTCGGCGAGCCGCGCCTCCTCCACCGTCGTCACCATCGTCGTGACGAGCCGGCCCGCTTCGCGCGCCGCCTGCCCGAGCGGCCCGGGGAGCGGACCGAACGCCGTGCTGATGATGGGAACGCCCTCCTCCAGCAGCACGGCGAACTGCCGCTCCAGCCGATCGGGCGTCGGCGACGGCTCCGTGCCGGCCCGCGCGGGCACGCCGAGCTCCGCGCCGAGCCGGTCGATCACCGGCTGCACCTCGGCTTGCCGCGTATAATCGTCGCGCATCGGCGCGACGAACAAATTGACGCTGAACGGCTTGGCCGTCAGCCGCCGGACGGCGCGAACCGCTTCGCGGATCGCCTCCGGCTCCATATAGGCCGCGCCGAGCGTGCCGAGGCCGCCCGCCTCGGAGACGGCGGCCACGAGCTGCGGCGTCGTCGGTCCTCCGGCCATGCCGGCCTGAATAATCGGCAGCCGGATGCCGAGCAGACGGCAGAGCGGGGTATACAAAGGATCGCGGGACATGTGACGGCTCCTTTCTAACGTTACTGAGCTTTTTTCTGGCACGATTAAGAAGATACAAGAGTTGCGCGTCCGTCGAGGAATTCCTTTTTTCGCTGTACGATATGGAACCGCTACGTTCGAACGCTTACCAAATCCGTCTGAATTTACTTTCATATCACAACGCAGGGTGTCGCCAATCGGGTCATACCCCGGCCGGACCCGCTCCGTCGCGCATTGACACGACTATCATGCTCCATTATACTGTGAGCAAGCCGCAGGACCAAGCAAAACAAGCGGCTAAAACGAAGGAAAGGGCAAGGTACCCGGTGCCATGGACCATGAATCCCAATCGTAAGGCAGCTCATTTGATCATGTTTCGTAAATGTTCAAATTCGAATTGACCCGGAGATTAGGATACGTCTGTCCATACGCCAAGTACTGTCCCTTATTGGTGCCGATCGCCGCCCTTGCGGCGTGCTGCACGATTCGTTCGTATACGATTGTTGCTTTATGCCAAGAGCCCGGCGGGTTTGCTTGTGCATGAACGGCGTCGTTTCTCGGATCGTTCGGAGGCAGCAGTGTATCAGTGTATTTGGTTGCGCCCAATGGCGCATGGAATAGAAACGATCGAACTCCTCTCCGGGTACGGGGAGGTTTTTTGTATGTTAAGACTGGAAGCGAATCAAATCGAGCGTCTGATCGGCGACAGGCTGCTGTTTCGGATAGAGGGCGCGCTGCGTCTATATGAAGGAGAACGGGTCGGCCTGGTCGGCGTGAACGGGGCGGGCAAAACGACGCTGCTCTCCGTATTGGCCGGCTTGGAGGAACCGGACGCGGGCACGGTAGTGCGGCACGGCACCGTTGCGGTAGTGAAGCAAATGGACGCGCCGTTGGACGCAACCGTCGATTCCGGGCCGGATGAAGCGGGGGACGCCGTGCCCGACGAATTCGCCACGATGAGCGGGGGAGAGCGTACGAGGTGGAAATGGGAGCAGGCTCTGCACAAACGCGCGGCGATATTGTTCGCAGACGAACCGACCAGCCATCTCGACACCGACAAAGCGGCGAAGGTCGAAGAGGAGCTGCGTGAGTACGAAGGTACGGTAGTGCTCATCTCTCACGATCGGGCTCTGCTGGACGCGGTATGTACCCGTATTCTCGAGCTTGATGACGGCTCCTTGCGCGATTACGCCGGAAATTTCACCGAATATTTGCGGCAGAAGGAGCTGCAGCGCGAGCGCGAATGGTTCGAATACGACCAATACGCCAAGGAGAGGAGGCGGCTGGAGCGGGCGGCTATCGACAAAGCGGAACAGGCGCGGGGCATGAAGAAGAAGCCGACCGGTAAAGTGGACAGCGAGGCCAGACTCGGGAAAGATCAGTTCAACAGGCGCAAATCGAAGGTAGAGAAGACGGTGCAGTCGATTCAGAAGCGAATCGGGCAGCTGGACGTCAAGGAAAAGCCGAGAAACCGGGAACAGCCGGTATTCGATGTGCGGTATCATTCGCCGATCCACGCGAAGGAGGCGATCTTTCTCGATCAAGTGGGCTGCTCGTTCGGGGAGAGGCAATTGTACTTGCCATTTTCCTGCAGTGTGGCGCCTGAAATGAGGATCGGGATTGTCGGCGCGAACGGCTCCGGCAAGACGACCCTGATGCGCACGATCATGGATAGGGGAGCGGGAGTCCGATTGGCCGCAAACGCCAAGATCGGTTATTTCGACCAGCGATTGGACGTACTGCGCGACGATCGTACGGTGCTCGAGCAAGTGGCGGAGACGAGCGACTATCCGGAGGCCAGTATCCGGACCGTGCTGGCCCGCATGCTGATGAAGCGGGACGACGTGTTCAAGCCGGCGGCGGTGCTGAGCGGAGGCGAGAAAGTCAAAGCGGCGCTGGCCAAACTGTTTATGGCCGATCATAACGTGCTGCTGCTCGACGAGCCGACCAACTACTTGGACATATTCGCGAGGGAGAAGCTGGCGCAAGTGTTGAAGGAATATCCCGGGACGATTTTATTTTGCTCGCACGACCGGCATTTTCTAAACGAGCTGGCCACTCACCTGCTTGTTATCGAGAATGGTCGATGGACGTTCGAATACGGAGGTTATGCGGAGTTCCGCGAGCGGAAGCAAAAGCGGGAGTCCGCCGACAACGGCAAGACGTCCGTGACGAATACCGCCGCAAGTGCGCTTTCGGGCAAAGGTATCCCCCGCATGCCGGATTCGAATTCCGATCCCGACTCGAATGCGATGCCGGCAACGCGAGTCGAAAGGGAAGAAGAAATGCTAAGGCTCGAGATGGAACTGGTCGGGCTGCTGGGGCGGTTGTCCGCACCGGGCAAGCATGACGTAAAGGAAGAGCTCGACGGGCGATATAAACAATTGAGCGGACGGCTGAAACAATTGAAGGAACACGATGGTTAACCGGTAGGCGCAATTCCAGAAACTGACGCGATGCACCCGAATGGCTTCCGATCCGTATAACATACTATTAAAGGACAGGAGTGGATGATCATATGGAGCTGCACCCCGATGGAACCTCTGCCTTCGAAGAAGGAGCTTCCGACTCCTTGAGGGAGCCTCCGAGATATAAGGGAGAAACGAAGCAGCACCTGGAAAAGGAGCTCGAGACCATAGCTCGATGGGAACGCGGTCAGAAAGATTTATGGTTCTGGGAGAAGCTCGGGCGCATCCCGTTCATGCTGCTCGACAAGCTGACGCCGCAGGCGATCCAGAACAAGATCGGGCAAGCGATCGACGAGCTGGGCGGCTACGTGCAGACGGGCGGGCGTTACCTGGTCTCGGAAAAGTCGATGCTATCGTCCCTGAAACGTACTGCTGCGGAAACGGGATATGACGGTATTCCCGTCGAGACTGTCGCGCAGGCCGGCGAGCTGCCGCTGGCCGTGATGGATCTGGCGGCGGATCAACTGGCCGAGAGCCGCAAGAAAATCGCAGCCGTGCAAGGCGCGACGACCGGATTCGGCGGGATATTTACGCTCGCGGTCGATATTCCGGCGCTGCTCGGACTGTCGCTCAAGGTGCTTCAGGAGACGGCCATCTGTTACGGATTCGACCCGAACGATCCGAGGGAACGGGTATTTATCGTCAAATGCTTGCAGTTCAGCTCGTCCGATATCGTTGGCAAACGGGCCGTTCTGGAGGAGCTCGCCGCATTCGACGGCGGGGGAGAAGGTCGGCAGCTCGCCTCCCAGCTTCAGGGTTGGCGTGAGGTTGTGGCGACGTATCGGGACAATTTCGGTTGGAAAAAGCTGTTCCAGCTCGTTCCGGTCGCGGGGATGCTGTTCGGGGCGCTGCTGAACAAAAGCACCGTGAACGACGTTGCGGAAGCCGGCAAAATGATGTACCGGAAAAGAAGAATCGTTCGCAGGCTTCAGCATAACGGCGATGTTTAATCTCGTTAATCGAACGCCGAGATTTTGATCGATCTAAGCTGTAATGGGCCAAACGAAATCCCGTACGCGCTAATGGTGCTACGGGATTTTCAAATCCCGTCCGACGCTCCGCGAATATGTTCCCCCGTCGTATGCTTCAGAGCAACGGTGGGGTCTGAAGTTATTTCATTTCATAGTGCAAATGGTTTGATTTTATGTTATTAATCGCGCGGTTGCTGTGCGCGTCGGCCGATGGACGTTTTCATGCGGCTAGCGATGCTTGTCCCGTCTTCTTTACATGCACGTTCCTTCGTCCCGGCAATGCGGCTGGCGATACGCCGTGGCGGGTGAATCCGCGAGGAGCTTTTGCGGTACAATAGTGTCAAATCGTCATTGGTCGGCACGGAATCCTTCCTTAAACCGTCCGGTACACTTGATCGCCGATCGATTCATACAGCTGGCCGAACGCCTCGCGGTCTCCGTCGCGTACGCGCTGCAGCAGCTCGTTCTTGGGTTGGCCATTCATCAGGGGCCGGCCTCCTTCAACTATATTGGATCTATAGCCGCCTCGTGTTCAATATGGCTGGAAATTATATTGCGCACGCTGTTCGCATCGGTTAAGCTAGACAGTGAGAATGTTTATTACTGTTAAATAAATGTTCCATCCCAACTGTCATCCTCTTCGGGAGACGCCAGAGAAACGAGTGATTAGATGAACGGCGGGTTAGTGGCGCTGAGAGCCATACTGGATCAACTGAAACCGTCCGAACGAAAAGTTGCGGATTATATATTGGAATACCCTAAGGATGTCGTCAAGCTTTCGGTGCAGAAGCTCGCGGAATATAGCGGCGTCTCCGAGGCGACGATTATTCGTCTTTCGAAGACGATGAATATGAAAGGGTTTCAGGAATTGAAGCTGCGCATTGCCGGGGACCTCAGCTCCAACATTCCTGCCGGATGCTATGAGGAGATCAAGATGGGCGCGACCGTCGAGGAAATTATCCAGGCGGTGAGCAACAACAACAAGCAATCGATTCAGGACACGATGTCGGTGCTTTCCATCGAAGAGGTGGAGAAAGCCGCGGAGGCGCTCTCCAAAGCCCGCAAAATCGACGTGTATGGAATGGGGGCATCGGCCGTCATCGCCCAGGACATCCATCAGAAGCTGAGTCGGATTAATTGGTGGTGTCAAGCGTATGCCGATTTCCATGCACAGTTGACGTCAGCCGTTACTTTGACCGAGAACGATGTCGCGTTCGGCATTTCGTACTCCGGACAAACCGATGAAATCATCGAGACGCTGACCGAAGCGAAGAAGCAAGGCGCGACCATCATTACGTTGACCAAATTCGGTTCTTCCCCCGTCGCCGAGCTGGGAGATATCCGGTTGTTCACGAGCTCCGTCGAGCAAAGCATAAGAAGCGGAGCGATGGCATCGAGAATCGCGCAATTGAACGTTGTGGACATTTTGTTCATCACGATCGCGAGCCGTCAGCAGGATAAAGTAATCCCGTTGCTCGACAAAACGAGATTGGCCGTCAGTCGGACTAAGCGCTCGTAGCATCGTGTCTGTACAGTATGCCGTCCCGCTTTTTAAGGTTTATAACATTTCCATTTGCGATGGACAAGCAAGTATGCTATATTAGTTTTCGTTGTCTTTTACGAGACGAATCGAATACGAATGGCTCTAAGCTCGCGGTATTCAACTACCCTTGCCCGGAGGAAAAGTTTCGGTTGCGTTTTGGATGACAACGTGGTAGTATATGAAACTGTCGCTCGAACATGATTCAAGCTTCGAACGATGGGTAAAAAAAGAAGTTGCAATGCAGCGGTGAAATGTGGTATAGTAAATTTCGCTGTCGCAAGACAACAAATGCTCTTTGAAAACTGCACAACGAGTGAAAAGCAAAAACACGCAAGTGTTAAGATTTTGAGCTATCTGCTCTAAAATAATGGAAGCTTCGGCTTCCA
>NZ_VDCQ01000071.1 GCF_006265175.1 Paenibacillus hemerocallicola
CCCACCCGACCGGCCCCACCCGACCGGCCCCACCCGACCGGATCAAACCCACCGACCCAACCGACCTGAACCCAACCCACCTGACCCAACCCAACTACTGCATCCGCCTGCTTCCCAGGTACTCCGCCCGGGATCGCCGACTTGTTTACCACGGCCATCCAAAGAGCTTGCTGCCCTCCTCGCGGTCATTCGACCAAGTCCATAACGTCACGGACCAGTTCATACTTGACGATTCTTTTACCTCTGTCACGAACCGGCCCCGCCCCGCCGTCGGAGCGGCTATCAGATCCGTCGCCCGACAACGCCGGCTGAAGCCACCCTTTGGCGCACAGCTGTTGCAGCATATGGACGGCGGTTCTGTGGTCGATTTCGAAATGTCGCTCTACATCCTTCGGCCGGATCGGCCGGACGTTCCGGATGGCGAACCTGACGATTTCTTTCTCGGCGAGCAGGGAGCGCGACACCGGCGACGGATGAGGCTGGTATCGGCTTAGCACCATCCGGAGCAACGCGACGCATACGTCGGGGCGCTGCTCGACGTCATCGTAAGCGAACGAAATAACCCGGTAACCCATCGCATGAAGAAACGTTTCGCGGTTCAATTCGTTGCAGAATTTTACCCGGTCCATATCCCGCACGTGCGCGGCAAAGCCTTTGATTTCGAATAATAGCTTGATCGGACCGGGAAGCCACGCCAAGTCGGCGAAATACGATCGGCCCCGCCAATCCAGCACCTCGTATTCCGGATGGACGTGCTCCAAGCTTCCCCGCAGCGGCCACCAGACATTGCGCAAAAACAGCGCTTCTCCGTGACCGTGTCCTCTCTCCAGCCGGGCTTTGCGTTCCCCGGTCCGTTTCCCGACATGATGGCGAATCCAGGCTTCATGCGCTTCTTCGAAATTCATGGGTTCAACTCCGCTTTGCTGAAATTTTGTATGGCTTTCTCTGTACTGCATGGGGTACCTATTGCGACCGACTGTTTGAGGATGAAGCCGGGAACGAAAAAAAACGTCCCAATGATCCGTCGCTACGGGTCATCGGGACGTTCTTCGTCTCTTACGGCTTATTATATTGGAAATAAATGAAAATTGTCAATCAACGGCACATCGAAACTGCAGAAACGAACCGGGCTGTAATGGTTATGTCAGTTATTGTAACGTAATAAATTAAATTTTCAGTATTATCAGAAATTTATGACAAAAGTACTGTTACTTATGGTATAATAACTAACATTATAACGTTATATATAGATACATAGGGGGAGAGAGACATGTTTGATTGGATAGGCTGGAAGAAGGGGATGCCGCTATGGTGGTCGTACAAACTGAACAGACGATGGAAGGCGGACGTCGCGGATATCTTCGAAGGCATTGCCGAAACGCGCATGCAGCTGTTGAACGATTGGACGACGGACTATTGGCGCCATTTGGACCGGCTGCTGGAGCAAATGCGTTCCGTAGGGGAGATGGCGGCAGCCGATCGGAATGAAGGCTGCCGGGAAGTCTGGGATTCGTTGTTCTCGGTCACCTATGGGCGAGCGCACGATTTTACCGAGCTGTTCGTGCTCGACCGGGAAGGCAAGGTCGCTTATTCGACCTATGCGCCTCATGAGGGTAAGCGTTATTCCGCCGGGATGCCGATCGCCGTCGGGTTGGCATACGCCGAGGGGGGCGGCGGGGCGGCGCGCAAATGCTTGTTCGGTCCGTATGCGGACTCTTTGACCGTCGAGATCGGTCCGCGTTCCTCCACCTTTCACGACAAAATGACGCTGATGTTCATTATTCCGGTCGTCGACGGAGGGCGATGGAGCGGCGCGTTATGCGGCCGGGTGCCGGGCGATGTGCTCGGCGACTTGATCCAGCGCGAATCGGGCCACGTCTACACGGACTCCGGAGATAACTATTTGTTTATGGCGGAGCCGCGGCTCCTTGCGCACATCGCACCGGGCACCGCCTTGTCCCGCAGCCGATTCGAGGATCGCACGTTTACTCAAGGGGAGAATCTGAAGGACGGGGTTACGACCGATTGGGGTATCGTGTCGGTGAAGGAGCACACGGAGCTGGAGCTTATGTTTACCGATCCGGCTACCGGGATGCTTCATCCGGGCGTGGCCAACACGATCCGGAACGGAAGCAACCTGTTCGTGGAATTTCCCGGTTATTCGGATTATCGGCACATTCCGGTCATCGGCAAAGGCGTGACGTTTCAATTGCCCCATTGCCCGGATACATGGGGGATGATGTGCGAGGGGGATCTCGAGGAGGTGTACCGGATTCGCGGGATCGCGCTGCGCCAAAGCGGATCGCAGGCTCTCGTATTCGGCGGCTTCGCTGCCGCTTCGGCGCTTGCGGTGTATGCGATGGCCGGTATAGCGTCGCCGGCGCTGACGGCAGCCGCCTTCCTGGGCCTTCAAGCGGTCGCGATCGGTTGCTCGTCTTGGCTGCTGCACAGGCGAAGCGATAAACGGATCGCAACGCCCTTGCGCAAAATAAGCCGGTTCATCCGATTGAATGCGGAAGGAAAGGGGGATTTGACGAAGCGGCTCGATTCCGGCGATTTCGACAACGACGAGACGGGAGAACTGGCCAAATGGGTGAACAATATGATCGACTCGCTGGAAGGAATCATGCTCAAGGTCAAGCTTGCGACCGGCGACGTAACCGAGAGCCAACAGCTGCTGAAGCAATCCGCTGCGACCGCCGGGGGCTCGACCGAACGGGTGGGCGGCAAAATCAACGATATGATCGTCAGTTTGCGCAGGCAGCTCGAAGATATCGATGTGGCGAAAGACGTAGCGGATGAAATGCGGAGCACGCTGCTCGTGCTGGAGAAGAAGGCGTCGGAGCAAATCGCCGTCGCGCAGTGCGAGGTATGGCGCATCGGAGAGAAGATGGCGAATATTTCCGAGACGGTGGCTCGCACGAACGAGACGACCCGCGTATTTATGGAGACTGCGAACGAAATTCGCGGCGTTCTGCACGTAATCGAGCAAATTTCCGCACAGACGAACCTGCTGGCGCTCAACGCCTCGATCGAGGCGGCCCGGGTCGGCGAGCACGGCCGGGGCTTCGCCGTCGTCGCCTCCGAAATACGCAAATTGGCCGACATGACGAGGCAGTCGACCAAGGAGGTTCACGTTATTGTCGAGAACATATACGAGCATGCCCGGGAGGCGCACGACTCCATGATCGAAGGGACGAGGGTCGTTGCCGAAGGGACGGAGCTGGTCGCCGTAGCGACCGACACTCTCGGCGGGGCGAAAGCCGGGGATACGCTCAAGACGCAGGTCGTGGACGAGGTCGTCTTGCTGATGGAACGGATCGCCGCCATCAGTATCGAGAATCGAACGATATCCGCCGAGGTGGAGGGGAAGGTGCAGGAACTGACGACCGACATTACGGGAGTGCGGCATACCGCCCATAACGTTGAGGCGATCACCTCGCTTTTGCAGCAGCTCGTCGGTCAATTCCGCGTGACCGAGACGCGCAAAAGGTAGCTTTTCCGCACAATCCCGATCCGATAAAGGGCGGGCGCTTAAGTTCCGAAAAGCTCGCCCAATTGCTTGAGCCCGCTCACGACGGGCACCTCCAGCTTCCCGACCTTGCGCGGGGAGCTTTTTTTGTCGCTCGAACGGTTCAGCCATACCGCATTCATCCCGCTTTTCAACGCTCCGGTCACATCGTTTTTCCAGGAGTCTCCTACCATGACCGCTTCGGACGAACGGACGCCCATCGCTCTCGCCGCGTTTTGGAAAATAGCCGGATGCGGCTTGCGCACGCCCCCTTTGCTCGAAGCGAATATCCGATCCACCGTCACATACGACGACAAGTTCAGCTTGCCGATCACCTTCTCCTGATGCTCTTTGCTGCCGTTCGTAATGATCCCGATTTTGTAAAACGCGGACAGCTTCGCAATCGTCTCGTGGGCGTGCGGGAGGGGAACGGCGTGCTCGCGCACCTGGTTGCGCATCTCCCGGAAAAACGAAGCGACGAACGCGTCGTTCACCAGAAACGGGTAGTGTCGCAAAGCCGCTTCCAGACATTGCTTCTTCACGGCCTCGATCGCCGCCGGCTTGGCGCGGAGTCGGCTTGCTGTCTTGCTCCATTCGGTCTTGTATGTTTCCAGTACGCGCCTGGGCTCCAATTGTCCTTCGCCGTCATCCCAACGTCCTGCGAAATCGACCAGCACATTCAAGAAACACGAGTCGAACGATGCCGCAGGATCGATCAATGTGTTGTTCATATCGAAAAAGACGGCTTTCGTGTTCCGCGGCGTAAACGGACGTTTCACCAGCCCCGCCTCCTTTCCGTTCACCTATAAGTATGCGGGGCGGGGTTGTTCATATGTGGAACCCGTTATGCTATGATGGAGGGAGGATTACAGGAATGGGGTGTGGCATTGGAAAAGTTGATATTGATCGACGGCAACAGTATCGCGAGCCGGGCGTTTTATGCGCTGCCGCTGCTCAGCAACTCCAGCGGATTGCACACGAACGCCGTATTCGGCTTCACGACGATGCTGCTCAAATTGATCGAAGAAGAGAAGCCGACACATTTTCTCGTGGCATTCGACGCGGGAAAAGTGACGTTCCGGCACGCCGACTACAAGGAGTATAAAGGCGGACGCGCGAAAACGCCGCCCGAGCTGTCCGAGCAGTTCCCGCTTATCCGGGAGCTGGTGCAGTCGTTCGGCATTCCCCAGTTCGAGCTGCCCGGTTATGAGGCGGACGACATTATCGGCACGCTGACGCGGCTCGCGGACGAGAAAGGCTTGAACGTCATCGTCGTGAGCGGCGATAAAGATATGCTTCAGCTCGCTTCCGAGCGCGTTACCATCGCATTGACCCGCAAAGGGGTCAGCGAGGTGGACCGTTACACTCCGGAAGCCATTTCCGAAAAATACGGGCTCGTCCCCAAGCAAATTATCGATTTGAAAGGCTTGATGGGCGACGCCTCCGACAATATACCGGGCATTCCGGGCGTAGGCGAGAAGACGGCGCTGAAGCTGTTGCACCAATACGGCACCGTCGAGGAAGTGCTGTCCAAGGCGGACGAGATAACCGGCAAAATGCAGGAGAAAATCAAGGAGCATGCCGCCGATGCGCGGATGTCCAAGGAGCTCGCGACGATATTCCGCGAGGTGCCGATGGAGATGAAGCTGGACGAGCTTCATTTTGCCGGCTTTGACGGCCCGACGCTGGGCGCGATGTTCCGTAAGCTGGAGTTCAAATCGTTGCTCGAGAAGATGGATTTGTCCTCGGGTGACGGGGCGGACGAAGCATTGCAGGCGACTGTCGAAATCGAGATCGTCTCGACACAAACGTTGGGCATACTGGCAAATGAGTTTCCCGACGTGGAAGCGGTCCATATCGAAATCGTCGGGGAAAATCCGCACGTGTCCGATGTCATCGGTCTGGCGCTCCTTACCTCGAAGGGCAAAAGTCTGTTCGTCCCTGCCGAATTGCTGGATACGCCAGAAGCCGGGGCTCTGCGCGACTGGCTCGCGGACGAGCATGCTTCCAAAACCGTATACGACATGCACCGGACGGAAGTGGCGCTTCACTGGAAAGGCATTCCGCTTCGGGGCGTTACGTTCGACGTGCTGATCGCGGCTTACTTGCTCGATCCTACGGAGTCGACGCATACGCTGAACGAGCTGGCCGGACGGTACAATCTTTCTCCGATTTCGGCGGACGAGAACGTGTTCGGCAAAGGCGCGAAGTTCAAGGTGCCCGAGATCGGACCGCTTAGCGAGCATTTGAGCCGCAAAGCCGACCTGCTGGCGAAGCTGAAGCCGGTACTTAAGGGCGAACTGGAGAAAAACGAAATGAACCCGCTCTATTACGAGCTGGAATTTCCGCTTGCCCGCGTGCTTGCCTCCATGGAGAAGCAAGGCATCCGGGTGAACGCGGACGGACTGAGGCAGCTCGGAGGCGATCTCGGGAAATCGATCGAGAAGCTTGCCGAAGGCATATACAAGGGAGCGGGAATGGAGTTCAATCTGAACTCCCCGAAGCAGCTCGGCGATATTTTGTTCGACAAGCTCGGCTTGCCCGTCATCAAGAAGACGAAGACCGGTTATTCGACGGACGCCGAGGTGCTGGAGAAGCTGGCTCCGTATCACGAGGTCGTATCGAGCATCTTGAATTACCGCCAGCTGGCGAAGCTGCAGTCCACCTATGTGGAAGGGCTGCTCAAAGAAATTCGCGGGGAAACGGGCAAGGTGCACACTTACTATCAACAGACGATCGCCGCTACCGGAAGGCTCAGCAGCCAGTTCCCGAACTTGCAGAACATTCCGATCCGGCTGGAGGAAGGCCGCAAAATACGCAAGGTGTTCGTGCCGGACGAGCCGGGCTGGAGCGTGCTGGCAGCCGACTATTCGCAAATCGAGCTGCGCGTGCTTGCGCACATATCCGGGGATGAGAATCTGAAGGAAGCGTTCCTGAACGATATGGACGTTCATACGAAGACGGCCATGGACGTGTTCGGCGTGTCCGAGACGGAAGTCGATTCGAATATGCGGCGCCAGGCGAAAGCGGTCAACTTCGGCATCGTGTACGGCATAAGCGACTACGGATTGTCGCAAAACCTGAACATTACTCGCAAGGAAGCGGGCCAATTTATCGAGCAATATTTCTCCGTCTTCAAAGGCGTAAGGAACTATATGGACGATATCGTAAAGCAGGCGCGCACGAACGGGTACGTTACGACTCTGCTGCAGAGACGCCGCTACTTGCCGGAAATTAACGCGTCCAACTTCAACCTTCGGTCGTTCGCCGAACGGACGGCGATGAATTCGCCGATCCAGGGCTCCGCCGCGGACATTATCAAGCTGGCGATGGTGCAGATCGCCGGGCGGATGAAGCGCGAGAAGGTGAGAAGCCGGATGCTGCTGCAGGTGCATGACGAACTCGTATTCGAGGTCCCGGAGGACGAGCTGGACTTGATGAAGAGGCTCGTTCCGGAAGTGATGGAGAGCGCGCTCGCGCTCGACGTGCCGCTCAAGGTAGACGTCAGCTACGGGGAGAACTGGTACGAAGCGAAATAAAGACAGGAGGAGATTGCGACCATGCCGGAATTGCCGGAGGTGGAAACGGTCCGGAGGACGCTCGAGGGGCTCGTGGCCGGGAAAACGATCGAGAGCGTAACCGTGTTCTTGCCCCGTATTATCCAGCGTCCGGACGACATCGCGGCATTTTGCACGATGCTGGAAGGACGGACAATCGGCTCCGTGGAGCGGCGGGGGAAATTTTTGCGGCTGCTGCTGGACGGACTCGTCCTCGTCTCCCATTTGCGGATGGAAGGCCGATACGGAGTGTATGCCGCCGGGGAAGCGATGGAGAAGCATACCCATGTCGTATTCCGCTTTACGGACGGAACCGAGCTGCGTTATAAGGACGTTCGTCAATTCGGCACGATGCACCTGTTCGACCCGGGCGCCGATTTGACTCAGCCTCCTTTGAACAAGCTCGGCTTGGAGCCGCTTGACCCCGATTTCAGCCTGGAGAAATTTAAGGCGGCTATCGCGGAAAAACCGACGAAAATCAAGCCTCTCCTGCTCAACCAGGAATATATAGCCGGGCTCGGCAATATTTATGTCGATGAGGCGCTTTACAAGGCCGGCATTCATCCGGAGCGCGCTGCGGAAACGCTGACGAATCGGGAGCTTGCGGCATTGCACGAGTCGATCGTATCTACGCTGCGGGAAGCGGTGGAGGCAGGGGGCTCGTCGATCAAGTCCTACGTCAACGGCCAAGGCGAGATGGGCATGTTCCAGCAGCAGCTGTCGGCATACGGCCGCAAAGGAGAGCCGTGCAGCCGCTGCGCGGAGCCGATCGTCAAAACCGTAGTAGGAGGACGCGGCACCCACTATTGTCCGAAATGCCAGTCGTTGAAAAGAGGGAGCAAACGTTCGGTGTAAAACGGCAATAGAAATCGCAGGATTGACACTCATTCGTTCGAAGCTTCATAGGATGATCGTATGGTACGGTCGCCTATAGACGCATGCTTAGGAACAGGAGGGTGTTTATGCTGCCTTTTCTTTCGTTGGCCATTTTGGCGTTGGCAGTCAGTCTTGACGGCTTCGGCGTCGGGGTTATGTATGGGCTTAGGAAAATTCGCATTCCGCTCGTTTCGATCGCTATTATTTCCGTTTGTTCGGGTTTGGTCATTTTTACGTCCATGCAGATCGGCGCCTTTGCCGCGAAGTTTCTGTCTCCGGCTGTCGCCAAATCGACGGGTGCGGTCATATTGATCGGAATCGGCGTATGGGCCATCGTTCAAATGTGGAGACAGCGCCCGGATAACGGTTCGTCGGACGATGCCGATACGGGGCCGGGCGGCGCCGCGGCGGGGCAAAGCGCCGCCGCATCGGACACCCGAACCGGGTTGGCCGCTCCGACGGGCGGGATCCGTACCGTGCTCAGGATCGAGCTGAAAAGGCTGGGGCTCGTCATCGAAATATTGCGTACGCCGTCTCTCGCGGACGTAGACCGTTCGGGCTACATTTCGTCTTCGGAAGCGGTTCTGCTGGGAGTAGCGCTGTCGCTGGACGCCTTCGGCGCGGGAATCGGCGCGGCGTTCATCGGCTTTGCTCCGCTCGTTACGGCAGCGGTCATAGCCTTGTCCAGCGGTTTGTTCATTGCAACGGGATTGCGGGTCGGGCTGACTTATGCCGATACGAGGTGGCTGCAAAGGCTCGCCGTGCTGCCGGGCTGCATTTTGATTGCCATGGGCATTATGAAATTGATGTAGGGGCGTTGAGGCGTATGAATATCGGATTGACCGGAGGGATCGCCTGCGGGAAAAGTACGGTCGCCTCCATGCTGGTGAGGCGCGGAGCCCTATTGATCGATGCCGATCAAATCGCCAGGGAAGTCGTGCTTCCCGGCAGCCCCGCGCTGGCGCTGGTGGCCGAGCTTTTCGGACAAGAGGTGCTGCTGGAGGATGGCAGCCTGAACCGTAAAGCATTGGGAGAAATCGTATTCGGGGACGCAGCGGCCCGCAAAGATTTGGAGGGACTGCTGCACCCCCGCATTCGGACGCTTATGCGCGAGCGGATGGAGGCGGCCGAGCGGCAAAAGCCGGACAAGCTTGTCGTCGTCGACGTGCCTCTTCTGTTCGAATCGAAGCTTGCGAGCATGTTTGAGGAGACGCTGCTCGTATACATACCGAGAGAGCTGCAGCTTGTCCGGCTGCAAGCCCGGGACGGAATCACCCGGCAGCAGGCGGAGAGCCGGCTGTCCGCGCAAATGCCGATCGACGACAAGCGTCGGCTGGCCGACGCGATCATCGACAATAGCGGAACGATTGCCGAGACCGAGCGTCAAGTGGATGAATATTGTAAACGAAAGGAATCGGAATGAAGTTTTTTCGTAAAAAGCGGGTATTTGCGCTGTTGTTCGTTTTTTTTGTTATCCTGTTGTTCTACAACTCCGATTGGTTGGGCAAATGGATTTATCCGATCCGGTATGAGCAGGATATTGCCGTCAGCGCGAAGAATTATAAAGTGGATCCTTTTCTGATTGCGGCCATTATCCGTGTGGAAACGAATTTCAATGCCGACAAGGTTTCCCGGAAGGGGGCGGTCGGATTGATGCAGCTTATGCCGGACACGGCCGAATGGATCGTGGAGCGTGCCGGTTATGCGGAAGAAACGTCGCGTTCGCTGCATCGGGGGGATGTCAATATCGAAGTAGGTGCCTGGTATATAAATTCGTTGTATAATCAATTTGACGACAATCAAATCGCCGTGCTGGCCGCTTACAATGCGGGACCCGGTAATGCCAGAAAATGGCTGGAGAACGGAACCTGGGACGGGACGCTTAAAAATATCGCTCAAATTCCGTTTGGTGAAACGCGGCATTACGTGCAGCGGGTTCTTTATTACTATGACAAATACGCCAAGCTTTACGCCGGGCGGTTCTCCGCGTAAAGAAAGCGAGCACATACGCATAAATAAAGAAGTGCCGGACAAGCTCCGGTTAGGGAACTCGTCTCGGCACTTGCTCATGTATCAAAGGTAAAATTAACGGGATTGGCCGGCGAGTTGTTGCTCGGCGATTTGTACCAGCTTACGGGTAATGTTACCCCCGATTGCACCGGCGTCGCGGGTAGCCATGTTACCCATGTAACCGTCTTGCGGGATCGCAATGCCCAGCTCTTGAGCTACTTCATATTTCAGTTGGTCAAGAGCAGCGTTAGCTTGAGGTACGACAAGCGTGTTGCTGCTGCGGGATTGTCCTTGTGCCATTTCGTTTCACCTCCTTGTCGATTGTAATTGTATTATGTGCGTATTTCGGAAGTTCATAACAGGTATTGAATGGTAATCTTTTACGAAGCCGGCTTTTGCTCCGCAAAAGCTCGGTGCATGCTAACGAAGTCAGCTTTTGCTCCGCAAAAGCTCTTAGGAGGGAACCGTCGTCATGAAATGCCCTTTTTGCGATTATTCCGGAACGAAAGTGCTCGATTCCCGGCCGGCCAACGACAACAAATCGATACGGCGCCGCCGTGAATGCGAAAAATGCCAGCGACGGTTCACCACCTTCGAGATGGTGGAGGAAACGCCGCTCATCGTCATCAAGAAGGATGGCAGCCGCGAGGAATTCAGCCGCGACAAAATGCTGCGCGGCTTGATCCGGGCTTGCGAGAAACGGCCGGTATCGGTCGAACAGCTCGAAGCGATCGTCTCCGAGGTGGAAAAAGATATGCGCAGCCAAGCCCATGCGGAAGTCGCCAGCCGGGATATCGGCGAGCTCGTAATGGAGCAGCTGTACCCCGTGGACGAGGTCGCATACGTCCGCTTCGCATCCGTATATCGTCAATTCAAGGATATCGACATGTTTATGAAAGAACTGACCCAGCTTCTGGGCAAGCATACCGATCTTCCCGGAAAATAGCGTGAGCCAGGAGCCTTCCATTTCGGAAAGGCTCTTTTTTCGTGTCATAGTGCCATTGATCACTGAGGACGGTTCGGACGCTTCCCGGCCAGTAAAATGCCCGGAATACTCTCCAGCAAACTATCGTCGTCATCGCCTTCGTAGTTCGGATCGTTCACGATCGCGTAGGCTTCCCCTTCGGTAAGGTGGCGCATATTGCCGGTATATTTCGGCTCCAGCTTGCGGATTTGTTCTTCATCCATAGCGGATCATCCTCCTTTACTCCTTACGTAGGCTTTCGCGAAAGCGGATGACAAAATACGAGCCAGTTGTTGGCGGGCGCGCAAGCTTGATTCGGATTAATCAAAATAATTACGTTTTATTGACTTCGCAACTGCAATTGCATTAAAGTAATAGCAATAACCGACAATCGAAGGAAGAACGGTGAGAACAACATGGACAAACGGGAGCGGACAGTTCCGGTATATTTGCTATCCGGCTTTCTCGGCAGCGGCAAGACGACTTTGCTCAAACGTTGGCTGGAAGCGGCCGAAGCGGCGGGACGCAAACCCGCGGTCGTCATGAATGAGCTGGGTGACGTGAATTTGGACGGCATCGAAATCGGGCGGGACGTCCGAATGGCCGAGATGCTGGGCGGGTGCATATGCTGTACGGTCCGGGGCGATTTGGGAATGGAAATGCTGAAGCTGGTCGAGGAGCACGAGCCCGATCTGCTGCTGATCGAGTCGACCGGAGCGGCCAATCCGATGGACATCATCGATGCGATAGGGGACGCTTCCATGCTGAAGCGGGTGGAGCTTAAGCAAGTGGTGACCGTCGTCGATGCGAAGCATCTGCAAGCGCAGCGCGATAAAGGAACCGGTCAGACGTTCCGCCTCATGAAAGAGCAAATCCGCTGCGCAACCGTCTTGATTCTGAACAAAACCGATCTGGTGACCGATCCGGAAGCGGACGAGCTGGAACGGTTAATCCGCGAATGGAACCGGTTTGCCCCTATATATCGAACCGTCGGGTCACAGATCGACATCGGATTACTGGAACGTATCAATAGCGAAGCGGCGTCCGGTCGTACGGAAATAACGGAAGAGCCCGAAGGCGCCTGCCGATGCGGACACTCACATTCCCATGCGGAACATGAGCATGCAGCACACGAGCATGCAGCTCACGAGCACGCCCATCATTCGCACGAGCATGTAATGGCGTATACGCGTTACTTCGATCATCCCGTAAATAGCGAGGCGTTCGAGGAGATGATGGGCCGGCTGCCGGATAACGTCTATCGGGCGAAAGGGATATTGTCATTTACCGATACGTCATCCCGATTCATGTTCCAGTATGCATACAAGCAGCTCGATTTGATGAAAATCAATCCGCAAGGCGAGGTGCCGGATGTCGCCGTTTTTATCGGCGAGCATTTCGACCGCGCGGAATTAGAGCTTCTAATTCGGCAGTTGGCGGGGTAAGGAGCTGCCGGCGACAATGTTCCTGCCGAATAGATCGATCTCATTGAAACCATTTATTGCCGCACGGAGGAGTCCAATTTCTTCCGCGCGGCTTTATTGCGTCTCCAGCCGGATGCATAGCCGATGGGAAGAGTCCCCATACTAAGCAAAAAGTCATCCGATTTCCATAATCAGAAATCGTACAAGGGTGGACGATTGGGGGCATTCCGATGATCAGGTTTCCTTGGAGCAAACGAACAAGACCCAAAACGAGAAACGGCGGCAAGGGGCAAGTTCCGAATTCCGTCAAGGAACGAACCGAGGACGAGCTTATAACGAGGAATATCGAGGATACGATCTCGTACTTGAGGGAGTGCTTCGACTACAGCGACGATTTCATTATACGCCGGTTTCACGTGATGGGGGAAGTTCCCGCCGTCGTATGCTATTTTCCTCCGATGACGGACGGAGGGCATCAGGAAGCGCTGAAATCGTTCATGACGATCGGGAACCGTATGGGTGACGCGCCCGATTTGGGCAAGGCTCTGAAAAACATGCTGTTGAACGACATTCTGTTCTCGAGCGACGGCAGAACCGATACAAGCCTGCAAATGATAGTCGAGGAGCTGCTAAACGGCAGTACTGTCGTTCATGTGGAAGGAATGGACGAAGCATTCGTCTTCTGCACCCGAAATGTCGAGAAGCGTTCGATCACCCAACCGGAGACGGAGCAGGTGATCCGAGGACCGCGGGAAGGCTTCATCGAAAACTTGATGACCAACATTTCGCTAATCCGGTACAGGCTGCAGACGCCCGACCTGAGAGTCAAAATCAATAAGCTGGGCAAATATACGCGGACTTGCATAGCGGTATGTTATATACACGGCATCGTCAATCCGGCTTTGGTAGAGGAGGTGCAGCGAAGACTGTCCTTGATCGAAATCGATGGCATAATCGATTCCGGTTATTTGGAGCAATTCATCGAGGACAATCATTTCTCGCCGTTCCCTCAGATCCAAATTACGGAGCGTCCCGACAAAGCGGTGGCGAACCTGCTGGAAGGGCGCGTTATCATTATCGTCGACGGCTCCCCTCTGGCCTTGATTGCTCCTACCGTGTTCAGCCAATTTTACCAGACGAGCGAAGATTACGCGGAACGGTTTCTGCTTGTCAGCTTCATCCGGCTCGCCCGGCTGTTGGCGCTTTTGTTCTCGCTTGCTTTTCCGGCGCTGTACGTTGCGGTTATTTCATTCAATCCCGAGCTCATTCCGACCGAATTCGCCGTTGCGGTGGCGGGGGGGCGATCCGGCGTGCCCTTTCCGACCGTCGTGGAAGTGCTTGTCATGGAAATTTCCATGGAAGTGCTGCGGGAAGCGACCATCCGGCTGCCGCAGCAGGTGGGCGGCGCCCTTTCGATTGTCGGGGTGCTTGTCGTCGGACAGGCGGCGGTCGCCGCCGGCTTCGTCAGCCCGATCACCGTCGTGGTCATTGCGTTGACGACGATCGGTTCGTTTGCGACTCCGGCCTATAATGCCGCACTTGCGCTCCGGCTGCTGCGCTTTCCGATCATCATCATATCCGGCATGTTCGGTTTGTACGGCGTTATGATCGGACTGATTCTAATCAACAACCACCTGCTGTCGCTGAAATCGTTCGGCGTACCTTACCTGAGTCCGATCGTGCCCGGCAACTTCGAAGGGATGAAGGATACGGTGTTCCGCGCTCCGCTCTGGTGGATGAAGCGGCGTCCGACGATGCTCCATACGCTCAACCATACACGAGTAGGTACGGAGAGCTTCAATGAATTGGAGCATTCGAAGCAAAATACGCTGGACCCGCTGACGCCAGCCAACAAGAGAGGAGGAGGAGAGGGCAAAGATGGACAATCCTCGTCAAATAACGGCGATTCAGGCGGCGACCATTCTGGTTAGTACGATCATTGGGGTCGGCGTCCTGCCGCTGCCTCTGTTCGCCGCCCGCGGAGCCGGTACCGGCGCGCCGCTTCTGACGGCGCTTTCGGCTTTGGTCGCGTTTGTCGGACTTTACGTTATCACGAAGCTCGGACAGAGATTTCCGCAGCAGACGATTATCCAATACAGCCAGGAGCTGATCGGGAAATGGCCGGCACGGCTCGGGGCCGTCCTGATCATCGTGTTCTTCGGCGAACTGACGGCTCTCGCATCCCGAGAATTCGGGGAAGTTGTCGTTACGTCCGTATTGAAAAAAACGCCGCTGGACGTTACGGTTATCGTCATGCTGCTGATGGCCGCCTTGTCTACCCGATCCAGCGTCACGACGTTCGCCTACATCCACCAGTTCTACGTCCCTTTTATCATGTTCCCCGGCCTGCTCATTATCGCCCTGTCGCTCAAAAACGCCAACGGGCTGTATCTCCAGCCCTTATGGGGTCAGGATATGCACCAAGTGACGCGCGAGCTCGGCACGATAACGTCGCTGTTCAACGGCGCTTTCGTCATGACGATGATTATTCCGGCCATGCGCAATCCGCCCAGAGCGGTGAAAGCCGCGATATGGGGCATGATCATAGCCGGGGGCTTCTATGTTTTGATCGTGACGGCGACGGTCTCCGTATTCGGACCGGAGGAGACGAAGCTGCTGCTGTGGCCGACACTGGAGCTGGCGAAAGTGACTTCTTTGCCCGCGAACATTTTGGAGCGGCTGGATGCGGCATTTTTGGCGATATGGGTAACGGCTGTATTTACTACTCTATACTCGACGTATTATTTCACGATCCATTCCATCAGCCAGCTGCTCGGACTGAAAGACCATAAATTTTTGTCGATGCTGCTGCTGCCGTTCGTGTTTACACTGGCCATGTATCCGCAAAACGTCATTGATATGTACTTTATCATATCGTCGGTAGGCCGAATCGGACTCGTTCTGACGATCGCGTACCCGCTGCTGCTGTTGATTATCGCGCTAGTGCGCAAGAAAGGAGGGGGCACCGGTGAAAAGCAACGATCGGCTAAAGGAGGAGGTTCCGATCGGAAGCCGAACCCGGCGTAAGCTCGCCTTCATGCCCTTGCTTGCGATTGCCTTCATGGCGACGATCCTGACGGGCTGCTGGGACAGGCTGGAGATCGAGGAGCGGGCGATTATTTTGGGCGTAGCTATCGATAAAGCGCCGGCCAGCGAAATCGAAAAGCCTAGAAATATTACGTTTGTAGGGGAAAATGTTCCCAAGACCGATGCCCCGGCACTGCGGATCACGATGCAAATAGCCGTTCCCGGGCGCATACCGCTCGGCCCCAGCGATGCGGGGGGAGGGGGGAAAGCAGGAGAAAAGCCGGTCTGGGTCGTAAGCGCCGTCGGACATACGATCGACGACGCCTTCAATATCGCCCAGCAGGAAGTGGCGCACCGGCTGTTCTGGGGACATCTGCGGGTTATCGTCATTTCCAAAGATGTGGCGGAGAAGGGGCTTGCGAACATTAACGAATATTTGCGGCGCAATCCGGAAGTGCGTCGTACGAGCTGGATGGTGATCTCCGAGGGTGAGGCGGGCGAACTCATGAGGGTGGTCCCCCAATTGGAGCGCGTCCCGATCCTCTACATATTAAGCACGATGGATCATGCCGTCCAGATGGGCAAGCTGCCGAACGCATTCGCGGGCGTATATTGGACCGCTTCTTCGTCGAAGGGCACCGATCCCTACTTGCCTTATATCCGAATGGTCCGAAGCGGCAGCTTCGAGGTTGCGGGTCTCGCCTTTTTCAAGTCGGATCGAATGGTCGGAAAAACCGAGCCGCTGGAAATCGGAGCTTATATGGGGATCAAAAATATACAGGCGGGAGGATATGCCGTTCTGGTGCAAATTCCGGGAACCGATACATCCGTCATGTACCAGGTTACGCATCGGAAATCGCGTATCGATGTCGCTATCCGCAATGGCAAACCGGAAATTAATGTAAAAATCCACAATGAAGGCAATCTTCTCGAAAAATCGAATGAGAACATTCAGATTACCCCGGAAATTATTGCCCGGATCGAGAAGCAGTTGACCGAAAACGGTCCGAGCGGCTACGGCAAGCTCGTCCGCAAAACCCAGCAGAAGGGCTCCGATATTTTCGGCTTCGGAGAACACGTACGGGCCAAAGAGCCCGCTTATTGGGACAAGGAAATACGCACGAAGGAGAAATGGGAGGAAATGTACAAGAAGGTCGACGTGAAGCTGGAAATTACGTATAGCGTCCGAAGAGTCGGAGGCAAGACGACTTGACCGATCCGATCGGAAGCCGCTAAGAAGCGGAGGGAGCTCCATGGCCGGAGGAACGAGTTACGTCGGCTATTTGAATTACATCGTCATTTTGTTTTTGGCTACCGGCGTGTTTACCCTTTGGGTGGACATCGCCCATTACAACAAAGACAAAGGGATGAATAAGGAACGCAAAGTGGCCTTATTCTCGGGCTGGATGAATGTGGTCCTCGGCGTTCTCATGTTGATCGGAAGCTGGCTGTACAAAAGATATATATGGTAGAACCGGAAAGCCCCTGCCGCCATGCATATTTCATGCGTGACGAGCAGGGGCTATTGACGCTTTGGCCGAACCCGAGTGATGAATATGGGATGCAAATCGGGCACATGTGTGATATAGTACGACAATAAAACACCGCAGAAAACGGAATAGGAGACGCAACCGATGACTTATAAAATCGTTTTTTTCGATATCGACGGCACTTTGGTCAATGAAGACAAACAAATTCCGGAGGATACGGTCGAGGCAGTCCGCCAGCTCCAAAGCAGAGGCGTGGAAGCCGTTATCGCGACCGGTCGCGCCCCTTACTTTTTCGCGCCGCTTGCCGAACGGCTCGGCATCGATTCATTCGTAAGCCTGAACGGCGCGTACGTCGTCTATAAAGGCGAACCGATTTTCTCGCGGGAAATTCCGCGCGAGAGCGTCGAGGCGCTCGTAAATCATGCGGCCAAGCAAAACCACTCGCTCGTGTTTCAAGGCCATTCTTCTTATTACGCCAATGAATCGTCCCATCCCCATATGGTGGAGTCCGTTTCATCGCTGAAGGTCGATTTCCCCGGCTTCGACCCGCATTTCTGGAAAAACGAATCGATCTATCAAATTTTCCTACTTTGCGAGAAGCATGAAGAGCATTTATACGATGAAGTCGTCCCGGGTCTCCGATATATTCGTTGGCATAATAAGGCGATGGACGTCATTCCGAGCGACAGGTCGAAAGCCCAAGGAATCGAAGCGCTGCTGAGGCATATCGGCGTGGCTCCGGAAGAAGCCGTCGCGTTCGGAGACGGGCTGAACGACAAGGAAATGCTCAAGGCGGTCGGACTCGGCATCGCGATGGGCAACTCGCACGACGAGCTCAAGCCGTTCGCCGATTATGTCACGACGCATGTGGATGAAGGCGGCATCCGCAACGGGCTGAGGTTTGCGGGATTGATCGGCTAGCTTCAAGCGCAGGGAAAAGCCGATCCTGCGGGGAGGCAACCGGATCCCGGACGCCTCCCGAACCGCGGCAGGACTGATGCTTACTCCGACTTCGCCGCATCCAGCACAGCGGCATTAATGCCGTTCAAGAAAGCTTGGGCGCTCGCTTTGATAATGTCCATGTCCATGGCGCGTCCGGAGTATACTTTGCCTTCGTACTCGAGACGAATATTGACCCGGCCGATCGCTTCCTTGCCTCTGGACAGGCTGTTGATTTTATAATCCTTCAATTGTACGTCCAGACCCGCCAACGTTTTGATGACGGTGTACAGGGCATCGATCGGACCGTCTCCGACGGCACTGCCTTCCGTCGTCTCGGCCCCTTTCCTCAATCTGACGGTTGCAGTGGGATGCAGGTCGTTGCTTATGACTTGGAAGGACGCCAGCTCGTACAGATGGCTGTCGCCGGCATCGAGGTTGCGGTGATTCGTTACCAGGTAGAACACGTCATGATCGTATACTTCTTTTTTGGCGTCGGCTAGGGTGAGGAATTTTTCGAACAGCTGTTCGAAATCCGTAGCGTCGCTTGTGTCGAAGCCTATTTTTTCAACCGCATTTTTGAAAGCGTGTCTGCCGGAGCGGGCGGTCAGTATCAATTCCATGCTGTCCGACCCGACTTCCTCGGGCGCCATGATTTCATATACTTGCTTATCCTTCAGCAGCCCATCCTGATGAATGCCGGAAGAATGCGCGAACGCGTTCTCGCCGGTAATCGCCTTGTTCACCTGCACATCCAAGCCCGTCAGATGGCTCACCAGCCTTGAAGTTCTGAGCAGCTCCTTCGTATCGATATCGGTGTGGCAATTATAGTAGCCTTCCCTCACCTTGAGCCCCATTACGACTTCTTCCAACGAGGCATTGCCCGCCCGTTCGCCGAGCCCATTGATGGTACACTCGATTTTTTCCGCCCCGTTCTTGACCGCGCTAAGCGTATTGGCCGTCGCCAGTCCGAGGTCGTTATGGCAATGCACGCTGAGGATCACTTTGTCGTTCACATTTTTCAGCCGTTCGTTGATTCTGCGAATCAGCTCGCCGAATTCCTCCGGAACGGCATAACCGACCGTATCGGGTACGTTGATCATGGTAGCTCCGGCTTTGACGACGGCTTCGATCGTCGACCACAAGTATTCGAAATCCGACCTCGACGCGTCCTCCGTGGAGTATTGCACATTTGGCAGCAGCGTGCTGGCATACTTGACCGCGTCGACCCCCATTTGCATAATCGCTTCCTTGGAGCGGTTGAACTTTTTCTCCACATGGATGTTCGAGGTGCCCAGGACGATATGGATGAGCGGATTTTGGGCCAATTTGACGCTTTCGTATACGGCGTCGATATCGCTTTTGACCGCACGGGCAAGCGCGGTAATCGATACGCTGTCTCCTACGCTGCGGGCGATTTGCCGGACCGCCTGAAAATCGCCGGCGGAAGAAGCGGGGAAGCCGGCTTCGATAATATCTACGTTCAGCCTTTTCAATTGCTGTGCGATCTCTACTTTTTGCTGTATGTTCAGTTTCGCGCCCGGAACTTGCTCTCCGTCGCGCAGCGTCGTGTCGAATACGATAATTTTACGGTTCATCGGGATGTCCTCCTGGAAAGTTATGAAATATTTATGTGAAGCGGTGTTGGTTAAACCCGGAATTTAACCAACAAAAAAACCCCGTCTCTACGTATAGAGACGAGGTTGAACCCGCGGTACCACTCTAATTCATTTCATGCGAAATGAGCTCCTTCGATGGCCATCACCATCTATCCCTGTAACGGTGGAACTCCGTCTTACCCTACAATGTCGGGCAGCTGTTCATAGATGAGTTCGAAATGAATGACGCTGCCGCTTCGCACCGACCAACGGCTCTCTGAAAGGTCATCTCAGTTCTACTATTTCTAATCGCAACATTTGATTATAAAATTTAATCGTAATTATAGGGTATCGAAAACGGTTTGTCAAATCCTTTTTGCAGAAGACCCCCGGAAGCGCGGATCGTTCCGCCATTTCCGGGGATATTTCATGCCTGCGGCATTTTGCTCATGTCCATATACAACACGTTCCATCGGTGACCGTCCAGATCGACAAATCCGCCGCCATACATCCAGCCTTCGCACTGCGGCCTGCCATAGACCGTACCGCCAGCCTGCTCCGCCCTCCGGAGCAATTCGTCGACTTCTTCCCGACTCTCCGCATCGATGGAAAACAAAACCTCGGTGCCTTGCTTCGTATCCGCCAATTCGTTTCCCGTAAAGCCTTTGAACGTGGCCTCCGGAAACAGCATCACCATGACTTGTTTATCCCCGATCACCAAGCCGGCCATATCTTCTCTGCCTACATGCTCCGGATGTAACGGGAATCCGATCTCGCTGAAAAACGCTTTTGACTTGTTGAGATCTTTTACCGGGAGGTTCAGCCATAATTCTTTGCTCATTGTCGTCTCTCCTTGATCCTGGGTTGCTCTAAAGGAACCCTGTTAATTTGTTTGCGAATTGCGTAGAAAAGTAGGCGCACTTTCTTTCCGGTACACATAAGATACCCCATCAGGTCAAACGCCTATTACTTATCAAGAAGGGCAGGGAATGAAGTGTCGATATCTTATATGGATTATACTTCGCCGAATGTACAGTTTGCGTATGATGTGAACAACAGCCTGTTTTTCAAAAAGGACAGCCGGAATTTTATTAACGTTCTTTCCATCAACCAGTTGAACACATTGGGCAATGTATCTTTGCTGGACATTTATCTCAGCACGGGAAACGTAGTCGAGCCCCATATTCATCAGAACGCTTCCGAATTGGTATATTGCATTTCCGGCGCGGCTGTCGTTTCCTTGATCAACCCGTTTACGAAAGAGCTTCTGAACTTCCCGATCCAGCCGGGCCAAGTGGCCAACGTGCCTCAAGGATGGTGGCATTACGAAGTCGCCTCGGTCGACAACACGCATTTATTGGCCATTTTCGATGCGCCGATTCCGGAGTTTATAGGCGGCTCGGATCTGCTGAGACTGACGCCGGCAAGCGTGTTGGCCCACACGTACTGCCTGGATGAGGCGCAAGTGAAGGAAACGCTGGCACCTATTACAAAAACGGTGTTCATCGGACCGCCGAACGACTGCAAAACGGGCCAGGTTCAAGGCAAAGCCGCGGCCAATCCGATGGCCAGTCCCACGGTCCAACCCACAGCCTATCCCGCAGTCAATCCGTTGGCCAATCCGGCCTTCGCGAATCCGGGATATTACAACCAGCCCGAGTATGGGCATCAGCCTCGTCAAAACGTTTATTACCAGCAGCCCGTCATCGGTAACGGATGGTATTATAACAATTGATGAACGGTTTCATCGTAAGCGCGTCATCCGCGGACCGGATTTTACTGATTAGAGCTTGGGCTCGCCTATGGAGGAGGCGATTGCAATCGATAGAGGTTCAATCGCTGATGCCATGCTTCCCGTACCGGAGGGCCGGCTTGTCCGGTGGGGCACGGGAAGCAATTGCATTCTCTAAGGTTCGATGCTCCCCTTAACGATCCGTTTTTTTACGCAACGGGATGAGCTTGCGCACATATTCATCCCTCAACCAAAGTCCTCCCCAAGCGAATACGGCAAGGTAGACCGGGAACAGGATATGCGTAAAAAGCGGGGCATCCATCCGGACATGCGTAGCTATCACTCCGCCATAATATCCGGTCAGCAGCAACGCGCCCAAGACGGATGTACGAGGAAAGGCGTAAAGAACTATAGATAGAAGTCCGAGAATCCCGATGAGGACCACGTGATGCTCCGAAAATCCGAGCGATACCGTTCCTTCTACGGCAGGGGCCGGCTTAAACAATTTGAATATGCTGTCGAACAGCATAAATAAAATGACAAGCCCGCTCATAAACCATGCCGTCCACAGCCGGCCTTTTGAAATAGTGTTGCCCATGTTCATCCACCTTTTCTCCAATGATTGATAAGGTTATCGTAACATAATCCATGGACCGGGATTTCTTACGGATTGCTTTGTTTGGAGAAAAGGCGGACTTGCTTTCCTAGGCGACACGATCATCGGCTATTTTTTCTTCTTCTTTCCTTTTTCCAAATTTTCCGTTGCCCTAAACTTCACGATATCCCTTAACAATTCGAACGGAAAAGGATCCTTCATAGGAAATTTAATCGCCGTTTTGGATACCTCGTAAGGAGATAATTGTTCTTTGAACACCTCAAATATTGTAAAAGGCGGGGGAAATGACAGCGAGTAATGGTCTTTGTAAGCGGAGAAATAAATCAACATGCCATAATATTTGAATGCCGGGAGCTGATAACTGATCGCTTCCTCCGCTTCCGGTACGGTCTCTTTGATGGTTTGTCTAATGTTTTCCAACGTTGCTTGTACATCGTCCGGAAAAGTAACGATATACTCTTCTACGGTTTGAAAGCTGCTTTTTGTGGATGACATGGCTGCCTCCTCGATTTATATTGGGATTATATTCCTGTCCTATTATACACTTTCTCAACAACCTGAAGCACCCCGAAGGGTGCTCTTTGCTAGTTAGAATCGTCCGTTTTTCGGCTGTTTACGCATCGATCGTCTGGGCCAACGGTGCGGTTGAACGTGCTGAAGCATCGCAAGAAACAATTCGCCCCACTGTCGTTCATTCAAGAGGCATACCGATTGTTGCCGATCTATTTTCAACGTTTTCGCCAGGCGCGCCAGCTGCGGAGGCGTAAAGACCCCGGCCATAGACTCGTCAAACGGCAGCCTCGGATCGCGGAGTCCATAGGCGGCCATAGCGAAAAAACGTTCGTGGTGGTGTGGCGGGACCGCCGGCTGAATCTTTCGGCTGACGGTTACTACGGCCGAGTCCACGCGAGGCGGCGGCGAGAAGTGGTTCGGAGATACCGTCCGCACAAGCCGGATATCGTACCACATTCTCCAGCCCAAAATGCGCGGATCGGTAACCGGAGCGGCCGTGAACCGTTTGGCGGCGCCTTTTTCTATGAGAAGCACGGCCCGCTGCAGCATGACGGCCGCAGGCCGGCCTAAAAGCTTTGCGAATATCGGGGTCGTGATGGAGTAAGGAATATTGGCGACTACGCAAAACGGATCTTTCGGAAGCTGCAATTGCAAAAAATCGATTTGTTTTAATCGAATATTGGTTTGATCCTTCAGCTTGTTTGTCAGCTTTCGCACATATTCGGGATCATTCTCGACGGCCAGCACGTTTGCCGCTTTCGCCGCCAGCGGGAGGGTGATAGCACCGGTCCCCGCACCAATGTCCAGAACGGTATCGCGCGGAGTAATCTTCGCCAGGTCGATCATTTGTTCGACGAGACGTTTATGAATCAGCAAATGCTGCGCAGAAAAATTGGACACAAAAAACACCCCATTCATTCGTATTGGTGAATGAAAAAGGCACAGGACAAATAAACCTAATCCTTTTACTTCAAAAAATAAAAGGAAGGGCATACCTGATCTGTACCTTGCATTACCAAATGCGAATAAATGCGATGCAAAACACGGGCCAAAGCCTCCTTGAATCGGATAAAGGACATGCAGTCCCCATAGCCGATTATATCAGCCGCCGCAAACCCGGGAGTACCCCCAAGCTTTATTAAAACCATATTTTCCTCAAAAAAAACGCCCTGTCCCTTGAAATAAGGGAAAGGGCGAGCCGCGCTAAGTCCGTCGCATATAGGCACGCACTGTAATGGGTGCAAAGATGGCAACAATGACGGCGGCGCCAATGAGGGAGATAACGAGATCCCAACCGATGGTTCCGGAGTCGGCAAGATCCCGGACGGCCGTGACGAGGTGCGAGATCGGATTGATGTTAACAAACCACTGAAGCCAGCCGGGCATGGTCTTGACCGGTACGAAGGCGTTGGAAAGAAACGTGAGCGGAAACAGCACAATCATCGATATCCCCTGCACGCTAGAGGCCGTACGGGCAATTACGCCGAAGAAGGCGAAGATCCAGCTGATAGCCCAAGAGCAGAAAATGACAAGAACCGCGGCGACAGCGACATGATCAAGGCCTCCGTCAGGCCGATAGCCCATAATATATCCCATAGTAAAGGTGAGCACAGTAGCGATGGTATATCGGACGGTGTCAGCCAGCAGAGCTCCGGCCAACGGTGCGATTCGCGCGATAGGCAGTGACTTGAAGCGGTCAAACACGCCTTTATCCATATCCTCGCGCAGTTGGACGCCGGTAACGATCGAAGTCGTGATCACCGACTGGACGAGGATGCCGGGAATGATGACGGGCAAATAGCTCTGTACGTCGCCAGAGATGGCTCCTCCAAAAATATAGGTAAACATCAGGGTGAAGATGATGGGCTGGAGCGTAACGTCGAACAATTGCTCGGGTGTGCGCCGTATCTTCAACAGACCCCGATAAGCCATTGTCAACGAGTTTCGCACCGACTGGCCGAAGCTCGTATAGTTTTTCAGCCGGAGCTCGGCAACCGGCTTAATGGAAGTGGTTCTCATACTCTTGCCTCCTCCGCTTCGTTCGATTCATTGGACGCTAATGACGCGTTCTCCTTCACGCCATGGCCTGTGATGGATAGAAATACTTCGTCAAGGGTAGGTTTCTGCACACTCATCTCGGCCAAGTGAATCCCGGCCGCGCGGAGGGCGATAAGCAGATCGGTAACCCGGTCCGCGTTCGCCATCGGTGCGGTAATCTTTCCGGCTTCAGATGATACATTAGACTGGACCTTGAGCACCTGTTCTATGATTTGTCGGGCGTTCTCGATGTCCTGCGGATGTTGGACTCTCAATTGCAGCGACGAGGTACCGACTGACGCTTTCAGCTCATCCACGGTCCCCTCGGCGACGACGCGGCCACGGTCGATAACGGCGATTCGGTCGGCAAGCTGATCCGCTTCATCGAGATATTGCGTTGTCAGCAGTACCGTTGATCCCGTCTTGACCAAACGGCGGATCGTATCCCACATCTGTGCGCGCGTGCGCGGGTCCAGTCCGGTAGTCGGTTCGTCCAGGAAGATGAGCGGCGGCTGTGCAATGAGGCTCGCCGCCAAATCCAGCCGGCGACGCATGCCGCCGGAGAAATTTTTCAACGGACGCTTCGCAGCCTCCGTCAAACCAAATTCCTCGAGCAGCTCCTCCGCTTTTTGCCGCGCCTCTGCACGCCCCAGCCCGAGCAGTCTGGAGAAGATGATCAGGTTCTCGGTAGCGCTTAGCGACTCATCGACCGAGGCGTATTGGCCGGTCACTCCGATCAATTGACGGACAATTTGCGACTCCTTCACCACATCGTATCCGAAGATTCGAGCCGAGCCCGCATCCGGTCGAAGCAAGGTCGCCAGCATGCTGATTGTGGTGGTCTTGCCTGCCCCATTCGGACCCAGTACGCCGTAAATCGTACCGGCGCGTACGTTCAAATTTACGCCGTCCACCGCACGATTGCTGCCACGCAAGATGGACCGGTTATGGCAGCAAGAGAAAGGTTTGGAGCATCTGCAGGTGAAATCGCTGTTTTATGGATTTGTGCATGAGCTTTTGAGACAGCTGTCGGCGAGCGGATCGGCGGGAAGCAGTCCGGATCTGGTGACGCAGGCGATGCGGTATATCCATGAGCATTATGAGCAAGCGATTGCGATGGAGGACTTGGCGCAATTGCTGGATTGCAGCGTCAGTTACATGTCCAGAGTATTCAAGGCGCAGGTCGGGACGAGCCCGAATGACTATTTGATCCAGGTGCGCATTGGGCATGCGAGGAAACGGCTGGCCTCGTCGGAGTGGAGCCTGCAGAAAATCGCTCTTTCCGTAGGGTACTCGGATGTGTATTACTTCAGCCGACTGTTTAAGAAGCAAACCGGTCTCTCCCCCGTACAGTACCGAAAAAGGGTGGCAAAAGAACGAGAGGTTCAGCATAATCCATTTGCGAGTTCACCATCGTCCATTGCTCCTGAAGACCTCTTCCCCTATAGTGGTACTGATAATGAAAATCATTATTACGAAAAGGGAGAGATAGAAGCAGCTATGTATCGAACTAGGAAACCATCGATGGCCGCAGTCATGTTGTTATGCTTGACCTTGTTCCTCAGTGCATGTCAGCGGGAGGGAACCCGGCGAGCAATGCCAATGAGAGATCGTCGCAGGGAGCTCCGTCTGCGGCACAAAATGAAACGGCCCCTGGGGACTACGGCAACAAGACAGCAGCGACGAGAGTGTTCAAACATCTGCATGGAGAGACGGTTATTCCGAAACAGCCCAAGCGGATTGTTACGGCTTTTCATTTGGGACAGCTGATGGCGCTTGGTGTAAAGCCGCTAGGTTCATCCACCTACATTTTGCAAAATCCGGTGCTGGATACAAAGGGTATGGAGGATTTGGGCGTGCCGCTTAATCTGGAGAAAATTACGAAGCTTGATCCGGATTTGATTATTTTGGTCGATGCATACGTAGAAATGAGCGGAGGTTATGAAGTTTTTTCCAAAATTGCGCCTACGATCGTCATTGAGCCTTACTATGACCCGGTAAAGGATATTGCACTGATGGGCGACATTCTGGGGAAACAAGAAGAGGCGGAGCGCTGGATCAAGGATTTCGAGAAAAAGGTTGCCACTGCCAAGCAGCAGGTGAATGAAACGATTGCTTCGAACGAAACATTTACCATTGTAAGTTTCTTTGAAAAATCGCCCAGAGTGTATAGGGATCAGAACATGGGCGGCAATGTTCTGTACAAGTACTTGGGGCTGAAGCCTCAGCAGAAAGTGTTGAGCGATTTAATCAATAGTCAGCAGAAGCCGCCTTACACGGAGGTTTCGGCGGAAGTCATTCCCGATTTCGCAGGCGACCACCTTGTCGTGGCTGTGAATGAGGGCAACAAAGCAGCCTTCGAAAGCTTCAAAAAAACAGGAATATGGAGTAATCTGGGAGCGGTCAAAAACAATAAGGTGTATACGATCGATTACGATTTGTTTTTGCAGAGTGATCCGATTGCCGTAACGAAGCAGGTTGAACTGCTGACGAAAATGATCATCGATAAAAAAAAGTGAAGCAAAGCTGAATAATCGTCCCTGCCCTTGTGAACAAGGCAGGGCGATTATCATAAAAAAAGCCGCCAAACACCCGGAAACCCTTGTGTTAGCGGCTTTTCTTTGTATGGAGATGACCCTAGCCAATAAATTCTTGAACCCACTCGCTGTTGTAATAGGCTATTCCAATTTGGGTGAAGCTGCTATTCAGGATATTGGCGCGATGCCCGGGGCTGTTCATCCACTGGTTCATCACTTCCATCGGGCTCGTCTGGCCTTTGGCGATGTTTTCTCCTGCCGTGTTATAGGTGATCCCGAATGCTGACATCATATCGAACGGGGAACCATAAGTCGGCGACTGATGATCGAAATAATTGTTGTTGTACATATCCTGCGCTTTGGTCATGGCCATGTTTGAGAGACTGTCGTTCATGCTTAAGGATTGCAAGCCCGCCTTCGTTCTCTCTTGATTCACCAGCTGCAATACTTGTTGGGCGAATTGAGACGAATCGGCGGGGCTTTGCGGATTTCCCGCCTGATTCGGAGCGTTATTCGCCGGTGCGCCATTGAACCAATCCATCCAATTCGTTCCGCCTTGGGGTGCTTGTTGCATTGCGATCGAAGAATTGTCCGCACCCGGCGTAGAGGTGGACGACGCTTGTCTTAAGGTTGACGTTGGAGCCGCATTGCCGGCATGGGTCTCGACCTTGGTTTGATTGGGAGTCTGCTGCATTTTTGTCATGTTGTTGCTCGAACAACCTGCAATGAGTAATAACGCCGCTAATGCGATATACGGTTTGATAATAAAACCCTCCTTTAATCGTTGTATCGAATAAAGGGTTTGTAAATGGCATTCGATTTATTCAGACCCCCTTCAAGTTCCAAAGGGGTCTATCCGGGTTCCTTATCGGGATTGCTCACAGGCGACGTCAAATCTTATACCCGAGAGCCTTCGCCAATCGAGCCAAGCTCCCGAATACGATTTTTTGAACCGGGATCGGGGGGCCGGCCATGTAGCCGTCCATCGCTTCCCAGGCCAATCCGATCCATAGCGGATTTCGGGGAATCCCTTTCCGGCTCAACTTTCCTTCGCTTTCCAGCTTATGCATTAGGCTAAACATGTGCCAATGGAGGCCCGGGGGACGAATTTCATGAATCATAATGAGCGGGTCGGCGCTCTCATTCCAAAACTGATGCACTTGGCCGGGAAATATCGTCACTTTCCCTCCCGGTCCGAGAACGGTTTCTTTCCCGTCTACTTTAAACCGGATTCTTCCTTGCTCGATGCTGAAAGTTTCCGACAAAATCGGATGCCAATGCGGTCCGTTGACGGCCCCTGACCGGGTCAAGATGTGCTCGACGATCAAAAATTCGCCGTTGGCGTCAGCGCCTTGTTCCAACCAAGTGACCGTTTGACCGCCGGGGTATTGGAGGATGGTGTTTTTCGGTTTGAAAAGATTCATGGCAAGCACCTCATTTTCTGGTCTTGCCATAAAGTCTCGATTTGGCCTGGAAATGTGACAAACGCCTTGCGAAAACATGCTTTTTCTTTTCCGAGCGTGCCGTTTTAAGCTATGATGATACTATATCGGCGAACCGGCGTTCGGGAGAGGCAGGCTACATGATGAACGAGGCGGAATATTTTCAAACCTATAAGCAGCTGTTGTTCGCTATCGCCTATCGGACGCTCGGCAGCGCGACCGACGCGGAGGATATCGTGCAGGAAACGTTCGCCGACTTGCTTCAAGCGCGCCCGCAAGCGGACAAGATGAAGGCGTATTTATGCAAGATCGTATATAACAAATGCAAGGACCGTATACGGGCGGCGGCCAAGGAACGATTAGCCTACGTCGGCCCCTGGCTGCCGGAGCCGCTTTTGACCGATCCCTCCGAGCAATATTTGCACCGGGAATCGCTGGCTATGGCGTATTTGCTGCTGCTGCAGCAGCTTTCGGAAACGGAAAGAACCGTATTCATACTCCGCGAGGCAGGGGAATTCAGCTATAGCGACATTGCGTATGTTGTTGAAAAAAACGAAGCCAACTGCAGGCAAATTTATCGTCGGGCAAAAAAAGCGCTGGAGAATCACGAGCTCCGCCCGGAAGCGGAGGCGGCCCGCGCGAAACCCTTGATCGAGTCGTTTGTTCACGCTCTGCAAAACGGGGACTTGGAGAAGCTGCTGGGGCTACTCTCCGACGATGTTTTATTTGCCGCAGACAGCGGCGGACAGCAACAAGGATCGCTTGTGCCGGTTCGAACTTCCGAACGTGTCGCTTCATTCCTGATGAAGACTTCTAGCCTGATCCCGCCAGAAATGAGAACCGAGTTCAAACGGGTAAACGGCGGCTGGGGACTGGTTCTCTCGACGGGATCGGGTATTTTATACGTGTTTTCCTTCCAGCTCCGGACAAACCGGATTCAAAGGATTTACGTGACGGCGAATCCGGATAAATTGACTTTTATCGGCCGTCAGATTTCCCTTGAAATCGATTCTGCAATGCCATGAGTATTGCGCTCGATGTGATGGTGCAGAAACTTATGCAATTCATAAACGTTACGTCCCGAGGGGATGAGGTAGAACCATACCTCCTTTTTATCGTCCGGGAGAAATTCGGACCGCACGGTTAACTATCAGAATGATGCCGGACAAGTTCTTGGGATAATGTATAAATGCGGTCGACTATTTCACGCGGCTCAATGACTTTGGCCGCAGTACCTAATTGGAGAAAATAGTTGGATATAAATTCGACTTCGCTCTTATCGATCACAGTGTCAATGTATGCATGATCTTCATAACACATCACCCTTTCAGGCTCTAACCAGGGCTGACTGCGGCATTGTCTCAGTCCTTCCCTTGTCAACCTGACGTATAAATGGATCGGAGTTAGATTAGGTCGTTATCCACGAACAGTCTTGACTCTTTTGGGGGCGTTAGCATGGAGGCAATTATTCTAGGAACTAATGATTCCAATAAATAAAACCAAGATGACCTGACCTAGAAAGATATTGCTATTTCTAAACACTTGAAATATATTATAAATAAAATTCAGCAACGGCGTGAAGCACATGCCGCTTTGATGATAAGGAAAGTTGCACGCGACTCCTTATCATCAAAGCGGCATTTTTCATCATCTGGACATAAAAGGCGGGGTTCTTAATGGCTGGTTTTGAAGCGAAGTTGTATAAATGGCTTTCCGAACAAATTGCTTCAGAGAGAAATCCGAGAAGACGCGAATTACTTCAGAAGGAAATTGGCCATGGTACGAAGGAGTTTTTGAGGGCAATATGGTATCCTGCTGTGGGCAATTTTAATCATTTGTATGCGGAATGGGAAGTGCGGGATTACGGCAACCGATGTCGTTATCTAGATCTTGCTTATATGCTTGGCGGTGCAAAAGGCTGCATCGAAATCCACGGCTACAGGTCACATGCCAGAGATATTGAAGCTTGGCGATTCAGGGATTTGTGCAAAAAACAAGCATACCTTGTATTGGATGACTGGCTATTTCTACCCGTTGCGTATTTGTCGATCAACGAAGAACCAGAGGTCCTCAAACAGCTAGTGCTCTCTTTTATCGGCAAGTTTGTATCCATGTCGGAGAATCATTCGCTTAGTTGGGTTGAAACAGAAGCTCTGCGGTATGCGCGTGGTATCATTCGCTCGTTTCGTTCTGATGAGTTGGCTTTGCACTTGAAGCGATCAGACAGACAAACGAGGCGTATATTGGACAAGCTCGTGGATATGAATCTATTGATTGTACACAATGGACAACAGCGGTATCGCACCTTTCAGACGGTCGCCAATGACTGTTAAAGCTCTACAGTACGAAGTTTCACAGTGGTTACGGACATTAATGACCGTCAGACTCGAAAATCATAGGTTTTTTTCTGTTTTTCCTTCCCAATGGTCATCAATAACCGTTGGGGAACCGAAATCGGGGTAAATTAACTCTATCGGTCATTTGTGTCCGCTAATTACATGTTTTTAGAACAAAATAACCCCATCCTACCTTTAGTTTTAGATTCAGACGCCGTGCTCGCTGCGCTCCGTCCGTGCGGCCTGAACCCCTTGCAGGGGTTCACTCCCCAACAAACTCCTAGAAACGAAAACCGCGATCCCGAAGGACCGCGGTTTTTCATTCTATGGAGCCTAGGGGGATCGAACCCCTGACCTCATCGCTGCCAGCGATGCGCTCTCCCAGCTGAGCTAAGGCCCCGAGCGACTTTTTTAGTATACAACAGATGTCCGGGCATTTGCAACTGCGCGCAAAAAGTAATGCAAATACAAAAATTCAGAAAAGTCTGGGTTTACACAAGCTTAACAGCAAGCGGGAGTATGGTGTAGTACAATAGTAACAAAAATGGGACTTTATGCGGAGTTGGGCGAGTGAACATTTTCGATTTGTTGAGGCAGTGGAAGGACTCGCAGACGATCATCGGATTGCACTACATTCATGCGGGGGCCAAAAAAATAGTGCATGGCCGGATTTATTCGTTCGATCCGGATCAGCAGCAACTTTTATTTTACGACGAGGACCGGAAGAGCGTGGAGAACATCTCCCTCTCCCAAATCGAGGACGCCATCGCGGCAACAGCATCGCCCAAGGAAACGGCGAGAGCTGCTCCGGAAAGACGCTCGGAGGAAGAAAAAGCTTTGACCGGCAACGGAAATGGACCGTCCTCCGAAGTCGATGCGACTATGCCGCCGGCCAAGCCTGACAAAAAAAACCTCGATTTGAAAGAGGAAATCGTATTTCTGATCTCGGAGCTCGGTGCTCCCGACTTGTATGCGCTGTACCCGATGATCAAACATTTGGCCAAGCTGCAGGAGAAAAGAACGGTAATGACCAAATAAAGAAAGGGGAGGGAGGGGCGGAGTGGCTAACCCTCCCCTGATGGATGGCAAAACAAAAACCCGGCGAAAGCCGGGTTTTGTATTGCCAACTTACATTTTCATGACGCCGCCCTTGCTGGCGTTCGTTACAAGCGCGGAATAACGGGCCAGGTAGCCGCGTTTGATTTTCGGTTCGAAGCCGGTCCAAACCGCGCGACGGCTCTCCAGCTCCTCGTCGCTTACTTCCAGCTTGATCGTCCGGTTGTTCATGTCAAGCTCGATGATATCTCCGTCGTGGACAAAGGCGATCGGTCCGCCTTCAGCCGCTTCCGGCGAGATGTGGCCGATGGCGATGCCGCGGGACGCACCGGAGAAACGGCCGTCGGTGATCAGGCCGACCTTCGTGCCGAGGCCCATGCCGACGATTTGCGACGTAGGGGCCAGCATTTCCGGCATGCCGGGTCCGCCCTTCGGTCCTTCGTAGCGGATGACGACAACGTGGCCTTCTTTTACTTTGCCTTCCGCGAGACCTTTCAGCACGTCATCCTGGGAATCGAAGCAAATGGCCGGACCGCGATGGTAGCCGCCGACCGACTTGTCTACGGCGCCGACCTTGATAATCGAGCCGCCCGGAGCCAAGTTGCCGAACAGGACGGACAGGCCCCCTTCCTTGCTGTGAGGGTCGTCTATCGGACGGATGACGCTATGGTCCGTAATTTCGCAGCCCGCCACGTTCTCGCGCAGCGTGTTGGCGGATACGGTCAGAACGTCGCCGTGCAGGGCGCCCTCCTTCTTGAACAGCTCGTTAATGATGGCGCTGACGCCGCCGGCGTTGTGCAGGTCCTCGATGTGATGATCGGATGCCGGAGCGAGCTTCGACAAATACGGAACGCGCTTCGCCACCTCGTTAATGCGCTCGATCGGGTATTCGATACCGGCTTCGTGCGCAAGAGCGAGCGTGTGCAGCACCGTGTTCGTGGAGCCGCCCATCGCCATATCGAGCGCGAAAGCATTATCGATCGATTCTTTCGTCACGATATCGCAAGGCTTGATATCTTTCTTGATCAGTTCCATCAGCTGCTTGGCGGATTTTTTCACGAATTCGCGGCGTTCCGGGGCGACGGCGAGAATCGTGCCGTTGCCGGGAAGCGCCAAGCCGAGCACCTCGGCCAAACAGTTCATCGAATTGGCGGTAAACATGCCGGAGCACGAGCCGCAAGTCGGACAGCCGTATTGTTCCAGCTCTTGCAAGCTTTGCTCGTCGATTTTGCCGGTCATGAAGGCGCCGACGCCCTCGAATACGGAGGTCAGCGAGATCGCGCGTCCGTCCTTCGTCCGCCCGGCTTTCATCGGTCCGCCGCTGACGAAAATGGTCGGGATATTGACCCGCAGGGCGGCCATCATCATCCCCGGCGTAATTTTGTCGCAGTTCGGAATACAAACCATACCGTCGAACCAGTGGGCGTTCACCATCGTTTCCACGGAGTCCGCGATAATTTCCCGGCTCGCCAGCGAGTAGCGCATGCCGATATGTCCCATGGCGATGCCGTCGTCTACGCCGATCGTGTTGAACTCGAACGGAACGCCGCCGGCTTCGCGAATCGCTTCTTTGACGATTTTGCCGAATTCTTGCAGGTGAACGTGACCGGGAACGATGTCGAGGTACGAATTGCACACCGCGATAAACGGCTTGTCGAAATCTTCTTCCTTGACGCCGGCAGCGCGCAGCAAGCTGCGGTGAGGCGCCCGGTCGAATCCTTTTTTGATCATGTCCGATCTCATTTTTGCCTTGGACATTGCAGTGTTCCTCCTTGAATAGAGCATAGAAGTAGTTCGGCACGAGTGCGTCGAAAAAACTAACTGACTTCTATTCTAGCAAAAAAACGAAAAATATGCTCTATTAGAAGTATACTTTATTGTTCCAGAAGCAAAATAACCGGACAGTATTCGTCACAGACGGCATATTTCCTTGGGACAAAGCTCGCAATGGCATATTTGCTGCAAATAGTTCAAATTCGTAATGAGCAGATAACCGTCTCTTTGATCGATCACGCCTTCGCGCTTCCATTCGCCGAGCATCCGGTTGACGCTTTCCCGCGCAGCGCCGATCGTATCGGCCAGATCGGTATGGGTCCATTTCTCCGTGATAAGGATTCCTTCCGCAGTCGCCTTTCCGAACGTATTGGCCAACCGGATGATGGTGGAGCATAACGCGCCGGGCTTGCCGTACAGCATCAGGTCGCGGAATTTCGTCTGAGTCATCCGATGCATGAGGCCCATCCACTTCATGAACTCGACAGCCAGATCGCCGTGCTGCCACAGGAGCATCTCCAGGTCCGACTTTTGAACGACGCCGATCGTGCACGGCTCCATCGCTCTCGCCGTAAAGCTTTGCCGGGAATCGGCGTACGGGTCGAGCTGTCCCATGAAATCGCCTTCGCGGAACAAGTACATGACGAATTCTTTGCCGTGCTCGTTCGTCTTCGTGCACTTGACTTTGCCGCATCCGATATAATAGAGTTTATCCGCCAAATCGCCTTCCCAATAAATGCCGGCGCCTGCTTCGACATGGATTTCATGCATAATGTCCTTCAGCTTATCCATGCTGTCCGGCGAGAAGCAGGAAGTATTCATGGCATTGTCTTCGCCGGCGTGAGGTTGGAATGATGTCATCGGCTCTTGCCTCCAATCAGCGATTATTCGGCCTTAGTATAGCCGAACGAGGAGCATACCGATGTGACGCATGTCACTGGGAGACGGTCAGTCGTTAAAATGGGTAAAAAGTACGATTCACGGTACCGGAAGGAGGAATGGGAACATGTTGAGGGGGGTCATACTGGCAGGCGGGGAAAACCGCCGGATGGGCGGCAAGCCCAAGGCGCTGCTTCCGATAGGCGGGGAAAAGCTGATCCAGCGGCAAATTCGGCTGCTGACCCCGATCTGCTCGGAAATCGTCGTCGTGACGAACGAGCCGGGGCTGTACGTGCCGGTCGTCGGCCGATCCGCCCGGATCATTACGGACCTCGATCCCGGCAAGGGGCCGCTGGGGGGAATGCACGCCGCGTTTTCTTTGGACGGCGATGCATATACCTGGGTCGTCGGGTGCGATATGCCGTTCCTATCATCCGCTGCGGCGGACCTTATGCTCGACAAAGCGGTGGACATGAAGCTCGACGCTGTCGTTCCCCGACTGGATAGCAGGCTTCATCCGCTGCATGCCGTATACCGTTCGACATGCGCGAAAGCGGTTGCCGAGCTGCTGGCGTCCGAAACGTACCGGGTTACCGAGCTGCTCGGGAAAATCCGTTGGGAGCCTATGCCGGAAGCCGAGTTTGCAAGCAAAGGGATCGATACGAGATTTGCAGTCAATACGAACACGCCCGAGGAATGGGCGGCAGCGCTCCGCATGGAAGACGGCGGAAACGTTTCCTGATCGCGATACTCGCCAAATGCTCATCCCATGTGCCGCCTCGTCCGTTGGACGGGGCTATTGGTTTGCGATACGGATCGACAATTTCCGCTGCGACTTGCGTCACCTCTCTATCAATTCGCGCATAACCTGATAGAAACGGGGAAAGGAGGACGCGACGCCATGCAGCAATTGGGCTTCAACACTTTATTCGGAATCGGAGGGGCGGTCTTAAACTACATGTTCGGTGGATGGAACGAATTGACGCAGCTGCTGTTTCTGCTCATTGCGCTGGATTATGTGACCGGGCTGGCCGCTTCGATCAAGATTGGGAAAGGGCTGAACAGCGAGAGGGGCTTCTGGGGGATATGGAGAAAAGGACTGATGGTGCTTATCGTCATGGTAGGCCACCGGTTCGATCTGCTTCTCGGAACGGAGATCTTCATGGTCGGCTTTACCTATTTCTACTTGGCGAACGAGCTCATTTCGATTACCGAAAATTGCGGCCGTCTCGGCTTGCCTTTGCCCGGAATCATACGCAAGCTGATCGAGGTGCTCAAGGATAAAGGGGACGGTCGAAAATAATTCGCTCGTTCCTGAGTCATTTTTCGACAATGTGTTTAAAAATAAATAATGACAATTTACCGGGGTACGGTAACATTTTTCAGATCGCTCACGTATAGAATATAAGGAGGTATTTTTGGGACTGCCAAACAAAGTCAAAAGGAGGCTTGTCAACATGCCTTATTACATAAGTTATAAAGGAAAGAAGCTGGGCTCGCCGCTCTCGAAGCACGAAGCGGAGGAAAAGCTGCTCGTCTTGAGCCGCTGCTTCCAGCAGCTGGAAATCGTAAAAGAAAACGCACAGTCGATCGCGCCCGCATTTGTCCGCGGTGCGCTGGCCGAGACAAAATAAAAGAACCTTTTCTTCGGAAAGGTTCTTTTTTCTATGGAAGCGTATTGGACCTTAAGAACGATTAATCTTCCGAAGTGCGGGGGAGAATGCGGAAGCTTTCCTTGGGCGGCTTGGCGGAATATTCCAAACTTGTGTTCGTGTTGTTGGCGATTGCGCGGGAGATCACGTTGTGGAACAGCTTTTGCTTAATAAAAGCTACGGTCGCGTACTTGCTGTCGCCCGTCGGATTTTCTTCGAAGTAAATTTTGCCCTGCTTGCCGTCGAGCTTCTTGATTTTGTGCAAATTGACGAGATTGGTCTTGTCCAGCAGATCGAAGCCGCTGTCGAAAAAATGATCGTACAGCTCGGATAGCGTCGATAGATGAAAATACTTTTCATCCAATGTATGGTAGACGATGTTGCGCTTCTCGATATTAATATACAGTACGTCTTCCAAATCTAGCATTACGAGCTCCGTTTCGTGCTCGTTTTTCGCTTTCAGGACGGGGATCATCATAGCTCTTTCCTCCGTTTAAAGTCTTTTACAGCTCTATTTTACAACAATTCCCAAGTTATGACAATACCTGTCCGGTCATGTCGGACAAATTATTCGTCCCATTTCTTGGAATAGCCTTTGTTTAAGGCGAAAATGAAAATCCCTACGATAACGACCGTCATGATGCCAAGCAAAACCCATATTCCGACCATCTAGCAAATCCTCTCCTTGCCGGTCCGTACTTCATAGTTTTTTAGTACTACTATACACGATATTTGTTAAAAAAGGTATATTTGCTATACAAAAGTAAGCTGATCTTGCGCGCGTATCGCCTTTTTTGTATGCCGCCCAAGCGATTTCCGCACGCGAAATGCGGTTTTTTGGCGTTTCTTGACGCTGGCAAACTCCGAGGCTAAACTGGATAAGACGAGACCGGACGCATTCGCATTTGAATGAGCGGTCGGCTCAATCGGTGGGATGGTGAGAAGGGTGATTTTTCGGCCGTTGGAAGCCAAATTGGAAATGGAAGATATCGGGCAAGCGATGTTCGTCGTCTTGATCGTGGCGCTCACTTTCGTCGTGACGATTGTTTGGGCCAAATGGAACAAGCGCAAGCGCGACAGAAAGTAGGGGAGCCGATGTATTATGTCAATCATGAGCAAATAGGCGAAAGGCTGGCGACCATTCCGGTCTTATCCGAGGCGGCCGGACGGCTAGTTGCGGAATGGCCGGAGAGCGGCCCCGATCTGCTGCTGGCCCTGGCCCAGGAACGGTTGCTGCATCTGGCGCTGGAATTGGTGACCGATGCGGGCAGCCTGCTGATCGACGGATTTCTGATGCGCGACGCGAGCAGCTATGAGGATATTGTGGAAATTCTCCGGACGGAAGGCGTATTTCCCGAGGAGCTGTTCGAGCCTCTGCTTGAGCTTGTACGGCTTCGCAAGCCGCTGGTGCAGGAATATGCCCGGCTGGAGCGGGACAGCCTGTATCCGCTGACGCGTCAATTGCCGGAGCTTCTGTCGGCATTCGGTCAATCGGTGCAACGGTTTATAGCCAAGGAGCTGGCGTAATTCGCCGGCGACGGCAGCGGCCCGGCAGCCCCGGTCCGCATTTGCCCTATTTAAGAAACAATGTTGTTTATTAATTTACTTATGTCCGAAAATACGATAAAATAGCGGTAGCGCGCGTCTCTACGACTGACGTGAATAGACACCGGGTGGTGCGATCCGATTTGAATATGGAACAAGAATCCTCCACAAGAAAAACGATCGTCAAGATGCTCAAGACGGGAGGGCCTCTCGGCGTGAGCGAAATGGCCAAACGGCTTGAGATTACCGAGATGGCCGTTAGACGCCACTTGAACACGCTTGAGCGGGACGGTTATATCGATTCTCATATAGTCCGGCAAAGCATGGGACGGCCGATGCACGTTTATCGGCTGACCGAAGCGGCGGAGGACTTGTTTCCCAAAAATTATCATACGCTGACGCTGGATTTGCTAGGCGAGCTGGGTGACGATCAGACGATCGGCAACCTGTTCGGCAAGCGCAAAGATAAGCTTCTCCAGAAGTATGAGCCGGGCATGGAAGGCAAGACGCTGGAAGAGCGCGTCGAGAAGCTCGCGGACATTCAGAACGCGAACGGGTATATGGTCGATTGGGAACGGACGGAAGAAGGCTTCGTCCTCCAAGAGTTCAATTGTCCGATCTCGCAGGTGGCCAACCAGTACAACGAAGCGTGCGAATGCGAGCAGCAATTGTTCGAGAAGCTGCTCGAAGCGAAGGTCGAACGTACGGAATGTTTGGCCAAAGGCGGCGGCAAGTGCGTGTACCATATCGGGGCGAATAAGGAATGAATGCAAAAACACCGGTACGTCCGGGCGTAAAGCCCAATGGACATGCCGGTGTTTTTCGATGTCGGACGCTTTACTCGGACTCGGAAAAAGGCTTCGTCTTGTCCGTAAGCTGCGAGGCGCGTTCGGTCACCCAAGCGAAGTTGCCCGCCTCGATTTCCTTCAAGTTGATCACGTAGCCGCCGATGCCGACGGCCTGACAGCCGCCGCGGATGAAATCGGCGATGTTTTCCGTGCTGACGCCGCCGACGGCGACCATAGGAATGTGCTTGAGCGGTCCTTGCAGCTCCTTGATGTAGCCGAGCCCGAGGCTTGCGCTGGGAAATACTTTCACCGCGGTTGCGCCGGCCTTCCAGGCCCGGACGATTTCCGTCGGAGTCATGGCTCCCGGGAAAATGGGAATTCCCGCATCGCGGCAGCGGCCGATCACTTCCTCATCGGTATTCGGAGTGACGATGAACGACGCGCCTGCGTCCATAGCGACCTGCAAATCGTCGGAATCGAGCACGGTTCCGGCTCCGATGTACAACCGGTCGCCGTACGAGCTCTGGAGCTTGCGGATCATATCCGGGGCGCCCGGCGTATTCAAGGTGATTTCCAGCACGGTGATGCCTCCGGCGAGCAGGGCGCCGGCCAAGCTGTCGATATCGGATTCGCGTACGCCGCGAAGAATGGCGATAATGCGGGTGCGGTTTATTTCGGCCAAGCCTTGTTCGCGTTCCATAATCGGGCTCCTTTGTACAAAATGGCGTTTAATGATACCATTATAGCTCGACGCCGGGCCGACGTCTAATCGGTCGGAATGACAGGCACAGTCAAGTTTTTTCAACTTTTTTCATTCCGGCTGTGTCAAATCCCCCCCGATGAACTTATAATATAACTAAGAACTGGGCATTCGTCTAGGAGTCGATTTGCTCCACAAGAGAGGTGAAGCGTTTTGATCATTGAAATTAGCGTAGCTTGCATCGCCGTAGCATTCATTGTACTAGTCGCCTTTCTCATCGCCACGCTGCAGTCCGCCAGAGCTTCTTTGAAGCAAGTGAGCGAGACGCTGGCCCATCTCGAGGTGAAGGTGGACGCGATCAGCCAGGAAACCGTAAAGCTGATGCATACGACGCAGAACATTGCCGATGACGTACAGGGCAAAATGAAGTCCGTGGATACGTTGTTTCATTCCATCGGGCAAGTAGGAGAATCCGTCCATCAAATTACGAGTTCCGTCAAACAGGTATCCGCTACCGTATCGGATTCCGTCCGGCGAGCCGGGGATAAAGCAAATCGGGAACGAAGCCGAAACCAGACGGCGGAATGGATGGAGCTTGCGTCTCTCGGCCTTCATTTGTGGCGCAAATGGCAATCCCGACGAAAACAGGGTAACGATTCACCACTCGACAAAACGAACGAAAGGGATGGGATCAATGTCTGAACATAACGGAAGAGACTTTTTGCTGGGAGCGATCGTGGGCGGCGTACTGGGGGCCGTAACGGCTCTATTGTTCGCCCCGAAGAGCGGCAAAGAGCTGAGGGCGGATATTTCCGAGCAGGCTCATCATATTAGCGAGAAAACCCAGGAGCTGGCCGGTACGGTCAGCACGAAGACGCAGGAGCTCGCCGGCACGGTTAGCGCCAAAACGCAAGAGCTGGCCGGTACGGTCAGCGCCAAAACGCAGGAGCTGGCGAAGCACGTATCAGAGCATACCGACGAATGGGTGCATAAGGCGAAGGAAGTCGTCGATACGGTTTCGGAGGAAGTAAAGGCATGGAAAGAATCGCGCAAGGAAGTGGCGGTATCCGACGAGGAAATGATGCCGGCCGACGCCGAAGTGTTGTCGAAACGCCAGCTGAGATAAACGATAGAAGAGGCCCCCATCGATTGGGAAGCCTCTTTTTTTGCAACTATGCGATTACCACTTGGAAGGATCGATTTTGCTGATGTCGAGCCCTTCCCAGATGTTGCGGATCGGCGCCGAATCCGGCTCGTCGAAGACGAGAAAGGCTGTCGGCAGGTAACGTTCGCCATGCGGGCTAGCCGGCTTGTTGATGATTTCGTTGTCGTGCACAAGAACGGTGGAGGACCCTCCGTCGAGGTTGGCGGCGATGACCGCGCCTTTCTCCAGCAAAATTTCCTGAATGTCGTACAGCGTGGCGCCGATGCTGTGGGGCTGGCGTCCGTCGATAATCGCGAACAGGATCGTACCGTCGGCCGTCTGCGCCATGCACGTGCGCGGCGCGATGCCCCAGCCGCTCGCCTGGTTCGGGATAAGCCCCTTGCCGTCGACGATAAACTTCGGCGTGAACGTGACCGCCTCCTGGACGCCCATGGCGAGCATTTGGTTCGGCGTATATTTGCCTGCGACCATCCGCCCGTCCTTGTCGATTCCCACGATCGAGGTGGAGGTGTTCATCGCTCCGTCGTTATAGAAAATTTTGCCTCCGGAGATGACGATGCCGGTAGGCTGGAAGCCGTTGCCCATCCATTCCGGATCGACGAAGCCTCCGGCATTGACGCCCGCGATCGCGCCGGTTCGCTTCACCATGCTGGAGACTTTCTCGCCCTTGCCGACTTTGGCGGGAACGGCCAGACGAATTTTTTTCGGGTCGCGGACGATGAGCAGGTGGCCTTTGAACTTGGCCCCCTCGATCGGCTCGATTTCGACGAGCTTCTTGTCGGGCTGCTTCGTCTCTGCCGGCGGCGTATATACGTTGACCGATATGGTGCTCTGCACTTCGGACATTTCCTCGAATTCCTTCATATACTTGGCGACTTGGCGGTTCAAGCCTTCCTGTCCGATCAAATATTTCGCCCAATGCCGATGCTGGGTCGTGATCAGCGTGTCGGCCATCATGTATCGCAATTCATTGCCCGACGCCGTCAGGAAAAACCATCCGCTGAATAATGCGGCGGACATCGTCAATAGTAATGTGAAATTGCGCAGCCATCTCAACACCCGTCTATTCTTTTTGCGTCGCCATGGACGGGTGGGCGGGGAAGCGGCGGCCTTTGGGGTGCGTAGTTTGGGATCCATCGAGGTTCCTTTCCGATAAATGTTGGAGATTCTATACAATTGACGTATGAGAAGGGAAAAAGTTTCACTTTGCCCTCCGGTATGACATGGAAAACGAGTCCGATCGCGGGCCGGCCAACCGTTTGCGAGGAACGGGTTCTTTCCAAGAGGAGCGTCGATCCACTATAATGATAAGGAAGCTTGCCGCCCTATATCGATTATGCAAAGGAGCAATCCGGGAACAATGCGAAAATTCATGGCCGAGAACGGCCTCCATCTCTCATGGGCGATCGCGCTCGTCGCCATGCTCGGCAGCCTCTATTTTTCCGAAATCAAAGGGTTTTTGCCGTGCAAGCTGTGCTGGTATCAGCGCATTCTGATGTATCCCCAGGTGTTCTTACTGGGCATAGCATCGGTTCGCAAGCAGACGTCGATCTACCTGTACGTGCTGCCGATGACGCTGCTGGGCGCCTGCATCTCGATCTACCATTACCTGATGGAAAAAACGGATCTGTTCCCATCGAACTCGTTCTCGTGCGGCATCGTGCCGTGCGACCTGGAATATATCAACTGGTTCGGTTTCGTGACGATTCCTTTCCTGGCTTTGACGGCGTTCATCCTCATCTCCGCGATTCATCTCGTCTTGTGGCGGATCGATAAATCGGAACAAGGAAAATGATTCCGATTGTCGAATAATAAGGAATGCGAGGAGGGATTGTATGCGCAAACTAAGTTCGATACTGGCTGTGGCCTTGGCGGCGGGAACGCTGCTCGCGGCGTGCTCGGAAGGCGATAAGGAAGGCTCCGCCGTCTCCAAGGGCAATGCGGAAACGCCAAGCCGGCAGCAAACGGAAACCAAGACGGCGCCTCCCGCTTCGTCCTCTACGACGCAGCAGCCGGCAAAGCCGGAAACGAAGCCCGCCGACGAGACCCAAAAGGAGCCTGAGCCGAAGTCCGAGCCGAAGCCCGACCCGACGCCCGCACAGCAGCAAACCGTGGCGTCGCAGACGTACCAGCCGCCCAGAACGGCGACTGCGGCGGACAAGAAAGCCGTCTCCTGGTATTACATGAAGAAGAAAAAGGGCGAGGTGCCCGGGTTCCCGGCCGAAATCAAGCAGCTGAAGCCCGAACAAAAAGCCGTATGGGTCGGAACCGGCAAAAAAGTGTATATGACGATCGATGTCGGCGGCGAACTGCTCGATTACAAGACGCTGCTGAAGGCGTTCAAGGATAACGACGTCAAGGCGACATTTTTCGTAACCGGCTATAACTTGAAAAACAACCCGGACTACATCAAGCTTTTGCTGGAGGAAGGCCATACCGTAGGCAATCATACGATCACCCACAAAGACTTCACGACGCTTACGGACGAGCAGGTCAAGCAGGAAGTGGCGGAGTACGAGAAGCTTTACAAAAATATAACCGGCAAAGAGCCGGTCAAATATTTCCGTTTTCCATACGGGAGCTATAGCCTGCATCTGCTGAACCTGCTGTCGGATATGGGGTATACGTCGTATTTCTGGTCCACGGCGATGAAAGATTGGGAGCCGCGCAAAAACGGAGCCGATGACCCGTACAACGACATCATCGGCAATTTGCACGACGGCAACGTCATTTTGATGCATCAGGCTTCGAAGGAAAACATCGAAGCGATGGACCGCATTTTGAAGGAAATCAAAAAAGAAGGCTACGAATTCGGTACGCTGGACGAATTGCAAAAGTGACCTGCACGAATGTCCCGTTTCTGTTGCCTGCCGGGCAAAAGGAACGGGCTTTGTTTTTGCCGTTACGATGCAAAAAAGCGGGTGATTTCATGATGCGGCACCGGGCGGCTGAGCAAGTATCCTTGGATGCCCTTGCATTGCTGGCTTTGCAAGTATTGAAGCTGCGCTTCGGTTTCTACGCCCTCCGCTATGACGCCGAGGCGCAGGTTTTGGCTCAGATGGATGATCGTTTGAACGATCGCTTTGTCATTCGCGTCTTCGGGGATATCCTTGACAAACGACTGGTCGATCTTGATCGTGTCGATCGGCAGCTTCTTCAAGTAATTCAACGAGGAGTAGCCGACGCCGAAATCGTCCAGCGATATGCGTATGCCCATCCGCTTCAGCTCGTGCAGCGTCTGCAGCGTGACATCCGGATTGCTCATGATCGTGCTCTCGGTCAGCTCGATTTCCAGATAACGGGCGGGAAGCCCGGTATCGGCCAATACTCGGGAAATGAACGGCCCCAGATTGGGCTGCCGAAATTGGAGCATGGAGACGTTGACGGATACCGGCAAAGGAGAGTAGCCCTCGTCCAGCCAACGCTTCAGCTGCGCGCAAGCTTCTCTCAATACCCATTGATCGAGTAAAGTGATCAATCCCGTTTCTTCGGCAAGAGGAATGAACCGGGAAGGAGGAATGTTCCCCCAATCGGGATGAGACCAGCGCACCAACGCTTCTATTCCGATCATTTTTCTCGTGGCGGCATCGAACTGCGGCTGATAATACAGGTGCAGCTGTTCGTTCGCGATAGCGCGCCGAAGGCTCGTCTCCATGGATAAAAGCTGCGGAGTATGATCCTCTTTGGCCGGGGTGTAGAGCTGGTAGTTGTTGCGGCCTTGATCTTTGGCCCTGTACATGGCTTGGTCCGCATGCTTGATCAGCGTGTGGGCATCTCTTCCGTCATTCGGATAAAAGCTGATCCCGACGCTGACCGTCACATACAGCTCATGCCGGCCGAGAAAAATCGGGGACGTCAGCGACTGGATCATGTTTTGCGCGATGGCGACGCTGTCCTCCGCATGGGCCATTCCGCAGAGCAGCACGACAAACTCGTCCCCGCCGATACGGGCTATCGTATCGCTGCCCCTCAAGCAGGACACGAGCCGTTCGGCGATCGTCTTCAGCAGCTGGTCTCCCACGGAATGCCCCAGCGTATCGTTAATGCGCTTGAACCGGTCCAAGTCGAGAAATAATACGGCGAATATTCTGCGGTTATGGTCGGCATGCTGGATCGCCTCGGCGATCCGTTCATTCAGGAGCAGCCTGTTCGGAAGCCCTGTCACCGTATCGTGATAAGCTTGATGCCGGAGCCGGGCTTCCAACTGCTTCTGGACCGTGATATCCTTGAACACCGCGATGTAATACGCTACGGAATCCGCGCTTTCCTTCACGGCTGTAATGGTGATCGATTCGAGGAATATGTCCCCGTTTTTGCGCCTGTTCCATATTTCCCCCTGCCAGCTTCCTCGCAGTCTGATGCTGCTCCACATATTATCGTAAAACTCCCGGTTGTGCTTGCCTGAGCTTAATATTTTGGGCGAAGCGCCGACAATATCTTCCTCGGTGTAGCCGGTGATGGAGGAGAAGGCCGGATTGACGTACTGGATCGTCTGGAGGCTGTCCGCAACCATAATGCCTTCGGTTATATGCTCGAATACCGACGTGGCCATCCGCTCTTTTTTCTGAGTGAGCTTCATCTCGGACAACGTTTCTTTTCTATACGCAAACGATCCGACTATGAAGATCAGGATGGGGATCCATGCGGTGAACGATTCCAGCAAGGCAAGCGGCGCAGCGGTCCATGCTCCGGCAATAAGTACGGTTGGCAATAAAAAGGGGATGCCAAGTGCAGCTGTAACGGCGATAGCCTTAATCAACCTCGACATAAAGTCTCCTTGCCTCGCAGGAATTTTGGGATTTTTGAGCGACAGCATAATTCGCATACAAAAGTACACACCTCGCATGATCGTTGAAGTCTTGCCGCCTTTGCCGGCTCTCGCGAGACCGTGTATCCATAAAATAGCGGAACTGGCGTATGTTATTGACCCGAAAAGCAGTGCCGACAGCAAATTAGCGGAAAACCATTCCTCTATTACGCTGTTTACTACCCAGTTTCACCCCGAGAGATCGAAATAACGGAAACCTGTGCCGTTATATTCGGGATTGTACCGAAATTCGAGACCATAACGGAATCCAGTGCCGCTATATACAGGCAACGTGTTGTCACGCCCACCAAACGCCTCCAGCTTGTATGCGGATTAGGCTGTCGTAGTTTTTTTAGGAAAGCCTTTCTCCTATTGTAGTACGAATCGCCTTCCGGTTACATCAGGGAGCTCCCTATATTCGCAAGTTGCGGCGGCAATGCACATCCTCCGTAGAAGAGTGGACAAGCTGGGCGGCGACGTTAAATGGAAAAAGTCTGGTTGTTGAAAAAGTCAAAAAGAGAGAATTGTCATACAAAAAGGAGGTAGGGGAAATTGAGGAAAGCGAAGCGGTTGACTTCGCACCGCGTGGATCTCCCAGCGCGCGGTGTTTCGCTGCATGACGGCGGTCGGTCAACCACAATTTAAAATCGTGTTGTAACCGCCTAAAATCTTAAAAACAACACATTTTATCGAATGTGGAGCGCATTCCCCCACCTCTTGACTTCGGCGCTTCCTCTCTTACAGACTTTTTCAACAGCCTCAAAAAGTACAGTTAATTCGGCGATTTCCTCGATATGTCACGGTTTAAATGGAAAACCTGCATGTATTTCAGAGCGGTATGGTCCTTTTTCCGTTTTGAAGCGAGATTAGATGGAAGTTTTCCAGTCGGCTTCCGATTTCTTCGATAGTGTTCCGGTTTAACTGCATGTATTCCATTTCATGTTTAGGCGGACTAAAGAGAGGCCGTTACCGGCTCAATCCGGACCGCCGGATGCGACAATAGCCTCAGCCTGCCGTGGCGGCAAGCTGAGGCTGTTTGGTATGGTAAGGATTCCCGCTTATTTCGGACTATCCGATTTTGCCCGCAAGCCCGGCATGGATTGGGGCGAGAGCTGAATGTGCTTGCTCGCGCCGCCAATGCCGAGTTGCCCGTTTACGTTCGAGCCCCAAGTATAGAACGCACCGTTCGTTCCCGCGGCGCCGGCGGCATGAAGTCCGGCCGATATGCCCGTAGCCGTTAGGCCGGGTACTTGTACGGGAACGTTCTGATTTTTCGAGATTCCGTTGCCGAGCTGTCCGGAGCCGTTCGCTCCCCAAGCCCAGACGCTGCCGTCCCGTTTGAGCGCCATACTGAACCAGGCTCCCGCGGAGATCGCGGTTGCGTCCTGCAGTCCCGTAACTTGGACAGGGACGGTTCGGCTCTCGATCGTACCGTCGCCCAACTCGCCATAGGTGTTATGTCCCCATGAGAATATCGCACCGGACTCGGTTAGAGCGAGCGCATGATCGTATCCGGCGGAAACGGCCTTGATGCCGTTCAAGGAACCGATTCGGACGGGTGCATTGCGGGATACGATCGTCCCGTCTCCGAGCTGTCCGTGCTGGTTGGCGCCCCAGGCCCATACGGCTCTGTCGCGCGATACGGCCAAGCTGAACTGTCCTCCTGCGGTCACGGAGACGATGTCGTCAAGGCCATTCACTTGTACGGGCGATGTCCGCACCGAATTCGTGCCGTCGCCGATCTGCCCGAAGGCGTTCGCTCCCCAAGTCCATACGGTTCCGTCATCCTTCAGCGCAAGCGTATGTGTCGCTCCGGCCGACAATCCGACGATGCCGCTTAATCCGGCAACGGTCGCGGGTACTTCACGCGACGTCGTGGTCCCGTCCCCTAGTTGGCCGAAACGGTTATCTCCCCAAGTCAGCACGGAACCGTCCTGAAGCAAAGCCGCATTGTGGCTGCCGGCGTAAGCATCGATCACTTTATAGCTGTCCAAAGCCTGTCTCGGCGTCGATTCCCCTTGCGCCGATACGCTATGCCCCCACAGCCATAAGGTGCCGTTCTCGTCTATGGCCGAGCTGCGCTCCAGCCCGATCCGGAGAATGCCGGTCACTGCCGGAACGGGCTTGTAGGCGGCATACGTAACCGAAGTCACGGCAGGTGCGTATTGAGGCGAGGCGGGTACGCTCACGTAGGTTGCGGACCCGACCGACGGCTGGCTGGCCGAACCGCCGGCGTTTCCGTAAACGGACGACGACACCGACTGGCCGGCATTCGCGTACGCGAGTGCGGAAGGCGCCAGCATGCAGCAGACCGCTACCGATGCCCATACGGTTGCTTTTCGTTTGTTGTGCAATTGCATCTTCCTCCATCCGTGCCTGAAATCAAATTTGGTGTCGAAATCGCCGATCTTAGTCGAGCTTCTCGACAACGATCGATGCGCCTAACGAAGGAGCGAGTGCCAGCGTCAATGCTGTCATAGAATTGTTGCGCAGAGTAATCATATCTCCTGCTGCCAAAGTAAGAATGGCTTTGTTGCTGATTTGTCCCGTTGAAGTAAGTACAGGGATCGGGGTACTCGCATCGACAGCTCCGTTTACAGCAATCGCGAGCGCGGAGCCGATTCCTGCCGTAATATTCACCATGTAGCTGATGGCGTATGTTCCGGGAGTATTGATGGTTATTATGGTGGCACCAGCTGTATGCGATACAGCTGTTAGAGGCCCGTTATTGGAAAACGGAACATCGGCGCCGCCAGGAACAGTCGCATCGATTAATGTTGCCAGTTGATAGTTATAGCCGAAGGCCGAGAGTCCCCCCGTGCCAGTAGGTCCGGTTGCCCCCGTAGGTCCGGTCGGACCAGTGGCGCCGGTAACGCCTGCCCCAGTCGGACCCGTCGGTCCGGTAGCGCCCGTAGCACCCGTAGCACCCGTAGCACCCGTAGCACCCGTAGCACCTGTAACCCCGGTAGCTCCAGTGGGACCGGTGACTCCATCAGCCCCAGTAGCCCCCGTAGCGCCGGTAGCCCCCGTAACGCCTTGAATGCCCTGAATGCCCTGAATGCCCTGAATGCCCTGAATGCCCTGAGCGCCCGTCGGTCCGGTAGCGCCGGT
>NZ_VDCQ01000072.1 GCF_006265175.1 Paenibacillus hemerocallicola
CGGCAGCTGTATTTTCCGATGAAGCAGTGGACCGGCGTTCACGCGCTGCATATTGCCAATCTGGAGTCAAGCGGGTTTGTTGCTCTTCCGCAACCTTCAGCGGGAACCGTAAGCGGAACGGTGTATGGTCCCGGTCTTGAACCGTTGGAAGGCGCGAATGTGAATGTGAGCGGCTACGGCGTTTTATCAGTCGTAACCGGGCCGGACGGTGCCTTCGTGATGCCTCGGGTTCCTGGCGGCTGGCAACGGATAACGGCAAGGAAAGACGACTATCGCACGACAGTTTCGGATGCCGTCTATGTAGAAGCAGGTCAAACTGTGAGCATCATGCTTGAGCTGGAGGACAGCTCGCCTCCGGTGTTGACCGGTACGCCGGCGGTAGGCGAGGGAATCGGGGAACCGGTACAGGCGACGGTGTCCCGCGACGGATGGCTGTACCTCGTACCGGAATCGGTGCTCCCGGTGCCGGCGCAGCTCGAAGCGGCTGCCGTCAGCACTTCGGTGTACGCCGTCCGCACCGGGGTTGCGGCCCATAACCCGGCTTTCCTCGATACATCCGGCTTCGTCGAGGGGCGGTATATGTTGTATGCGGTAGACGGACGCGGACGCGTATCGGCAGGATCGCCCGTGCTGCTGCTATCGGCCAACCAATCGGTCGTGGACAATGAAGATCCGCTCGTTCGTTATGCCGGGACATGGGCGACGACACGCAATGACGACCGGCATATCGGCAGCAGCGCCGTGACGGCGACGACGGACGGAGCCTCTCTCGAAATTCCGTTTTATGGCTCACGGGCGCAGCTGCTCGGCGTTCGCTTTCATACGCACGGCAAAGCCGCGATATATATCGACGGCGAGTACCGAACGACGGTAGACAACTACCGCGCAAGCTGGAAAGCGCAGGAGGTCATATTCGATACGGGACCGCTGCCGGAGGGAGCGCACATCATCCGGTACGAACGGATCGGCGAGAAAAACCCCGCCTCCAGCAATTATTTCATCCATTTCGACGCGTTGCGTATCATGACTGCGGCGCAGTTGCCTCCTATTGCGAATCGCGTCGGGGAAGGACCGGTTGCCATCGGCACGCCGGTAGCGGCAGCAAGCTCCAAGAGCGCTACCCTTTATCTTGTCCCGCGAAGCACGAGCGTGTCCCGCAGTGCGATTGAAGCGGCAGGGGCAGCAGCTAACGGAGCAAGCGTAACGGTGACGGCTGCGGCATACGGGCTGCTCGACACGATCGGTTTTTCGCCGGGGCTGTACAGCGTGTATGCGATCGATGCGAAGGGCGACGTATCCGAAGCGCTTCCGCCGATTCCCGTGATCGATCCCGACGAAACGATTGTAGACAGCGCAGGACCGGTTGTCTACTATAGCGGTACGTGGTATACCACAAGCAATGACATTCGGCATATTGGCAATAGCGCGGTGACTGCGATGAACGATGGGGCTTATGTCGACATTCCGTTTTACGGGAAAAGGGCGCAACTGCTCGGCATTCGCTTTCATACGCACGGCAAAGCCGCGATTTACATCGATGGCGAGTACCGGACGACCGTAGACAACTACCTCGCAAGCTGGAAGGCGCAGGAGGTCATATTCGATACGGGAGAGCTGCCGGCAGGGCTGCATACGATCCGATACGAGCGGATCGGCGAGAAAAACCCCGCCTCCAGCGACTATTTGGTTCACTTTGACGCGCTTCGGGCGATAAACGAGCCATAACCTCGTTGTTTGTTTGGGCTGCGCAACAGCTTCGAGACGAAAGTGGTGGATCGGCATCATACGCAAGAAGTAATACTGGAACAAAATAGGGAGATTGTTGTTGCGTAAATGAGCCGATTGGACCAAAGGCTGGCTGGGAGAATTTGATGAATAGGAGGCGGAGCGGCTGTCCTTAAGCGTGCAGGGATCGCGACGTAACAGTGATACGCGGGGCGGCTGACCGCCCCGCCCTTCACCGCTTCAGCGGCTGCAAATCCGGGTGGATACGCCGCTCCCGTATCCAGAGCCGGATTGTATTAATCAATCTTTCATATACGAAGTAAAAGGATATCTGCATCGCAAATTTACTTTATCTTCCGCCTAGCCAATGAGTCGTCCCGCTATTTGGTTGCATTGGGAAATAAGGTATGTTAGAATTTCGCTAACGCTTAACGATGGGAGATGAAGAGGATAATGTAATCTTTCTTGCTTACCGCTTAAAGAACAATCAAGCTCTGTTCTGTTCTTTATCCGGCAAGAAAGTTACTTATTCTTTTCACTCAATAAATATATTCTGATTTGGCCTGTATCGGCTTGAATCGCTGTATTTCATTGAGCTACAAGAAAGGTAACTTTCTTGTAGCTTTTTTATTTATCAAAAGGAGTTCATGGTGATGAAACTGACGTTTGCCCATGAAGGCAGCTGAGACAACATCAAAGATCGTTGATTTGAAAAGCTAACTATTTCTAGGAGGATGAAAGCGATGATGATTGAGGTTGTAGATGATCAAGTGAACCGGTCACTGTCGATTGACGCGGTTCATCATAAAATTACACGAATGCCGGAGATTTATCCATTTATCGACAAATGCACGTAGCGAATCAGTCTGCATACGCTTCGTGTCCTTTCCAGCATAGTTGATTAATGGACGCTCGAAAGCAAAGGTTACGGATGCTTTTAGCGTTGTTCTCCGGCTGGAAGGAGAATTAATGAAACCAACCTCGAAATACGAAACGATTCGACAAATGTTGTCGGATCTGAAGTTGCCCGAATTTCGGTATCTGCAAATTTTGGATGCGATATTCAAGCGAAAAATCGGCGAATACGAACGGATGACCATGCTTCCCAAGGTGTTGCGCGACGAATTGATTCGGACGCTTGGTCGGCACGTCTCCAGCGTTACGCCGATACTCGAAAAATCGTCGAAGCAGGTCAGCAAGGTATTGTTTGCCATTGCGGGCGGAGAGCGAGTGGAGACAGTTCGACTTAGCTATCAGCGTGGATGGAATTCGTTTTGCATTTCCTCCCAGTGCGGCTGCGGATTCGGCTGCCGGTTTTGTGCCACCGGCGCTATCGGCTTGAAACGAAATCTTAACGCTAATGAAATAACTGACCAACTGTTGTACTTTCATTTGAACGGCCAAACTTTGGACAGCATCTCATTTATGGGAATGGGAGAGGCTCTAGCGAACCCGCATATTTTCGATGCGCTAACGATTTTGACCGACCCGCGTATATTTGGTTTAGGCCATCGAAGAATTACGGTTTCCACGATCGGCATTATGCCGGGCATTGACAGGCTGACAAGGGAGTTCCCGCAGGTCAACCTGACCTTCTCGCTGCATTCGCCGTTTGATGAACAGCGAAGCGAGCTGATGCCAATCAACGACCGCTTCCCGTTACATGACGTGATGAAGGCGTTAGACCGGCATATCCGGGATACGGGGAGAAAAGTATATATCGCCTATATTATGCTTCGAGGGATTAACGATTCGACTGAGCATGCGGAAGCGGTTGCCGTTCTGCTGCGGGGTAGGGGATCTGGGGAGCATCTGTATCACGTCAACCTGATTCCCTACAATTCAACCGATGTAACGCCCGAAAGCTTCGGGCAATCTGACCGAAACCGGATCAAAAAGTTCGTTTGGGTCTTAAAGTCGAAGGGAATCAACGTCACGGTTCGAACCCAATTCGGATCGGACATTGACGCGGCTTGCGGTCAGTTATACCGAACCAGATAATCGATGTTGAAAACTTAATTTGTTCTCCGGTCTCCGTCGGTCCGCCAGCTGGAAGAAAACACGGCTGCCCTGAAAATGGCAACCGTGTTTGTAGTTTCAGATAAGAAGGAAAGAGAGGAGCCGGTAGATTGGAACAGCGGAAAGGGCATGCAGGAACGGTGAGAAGTGCATCGCCTAATTAGTTCCATATGGACGAGTGGCCGTAAGTCGGCCTAAAATCCTCCGTTATCAAAATGCGAACAAGCCCCGGTGCCGGGGCTTGTTTGTCATATCGTGCATACCGCCGAACCATCGATAAATCAATATAGGGGAATCGAAGAATTACTAAAGAAAATGAACGATTACCAATCGTATTCTGTTAGCAAGCGATTTACAATGAATGATGACAAGATTGCTGCTGCTGCTTATGCGTCGGGCCTAGGCAGTAGCAACGCCAGGAAACTTTATATGCAGCGGTTGATTCGGGGGAGGAGTTAGAACAGATGAGCGCCACTATGAAAAAGATCGACGTCGATGTGCATAATGCGCTGAAAAGCCCGAGAGATATTTATCCCTATTTTCCGCAGCCGTGGAAATCCCAAGGGGCCGGGCTGCCCACAAGCGGTTATCCTTCGCCGATCGATTTCAAACGCGAAAACAGCATACCGCCGTCCGGCGGGCCGGCCGCTTCCGACGCCGATTATATCGTGCAGCATTTGATCGAGCCGAACGATATCGAATTCGCCATCATGACCGGCCATTATTTCGACGTATCGGCACTGGTCGATCCCGATCATGCAGCGGCGATTGCGAGCGCCTACAACGACTATATGGCGAACGATTGGCTGCCGAAGCATGCGTCGTTCCGCGGCACAATCGTCGTCGCCACGCAAGACCCGTTTCAGGCGGTGCGGGAAATCGACCGGATGGCCGAACGTTCGTCGATGGCAGCCGTCGTGTTAAGCACGGCCCAGCCAGGGCTTCTCGGGCAGCGACGGTTTCATCCGATCTACGAAGCGGCGGCGCGTCATGGTCTTCCGATCGCGATTCATCCGGGAGCAGACGGAGGGGGCGGGACGTATCCGCCGACGCCGTCCGGCTATCCGACCCATTTTATGGAATATCATTTGCGTACCTCGCAAAGCTTCCTCGGACACATGATCAGCTTGGTGTGCGAGGGGGTTCCCGAGAAGTTCCCGAATTTGAAATTCGCGATGCTCGGGGGCGGCGTCTCCTGGGTACCGCATCTGCTATGGCGGCTGGATAAAAACTACAAGGCGCTGCGCTCTACGGTGCCGTGGCTGAAACGGTTTCCGAGCGAATATATTCGCGACCATTTCCTGTTTTCTGCGAATCCGCTGGAAGAAGCGTACGACCCGCAAAATATGCTCGATCTGTTCAATATGATCGACGCCGAGAACGTTTTGCTTTATTCGAGCGACTATCCGAACCGGGACGACGGTACGGCGACGAACTTATTGAATCGTTTAAGCCCGGAAGCGCGGAAAAAAATAGTTTACGATAACGCCAAGAAGCTGTATCGGCTATGAGAGGAGTTGTCCGATTCGATGGCAGGTCAAATACAGAAAGTCATTGACGTCGATGTGCATCAAATGCTGCCCAGCGGGCAAGCGCTGCTTCCGTACTTGCCGGAGCCGTGGAAATCGCGGTACGCCAAAACGGGCTCAGGCGGCTCGGGCATGAACCTGCACAACCCGGTTGGGGTAATCCGTCAAGATTGCCGTCCGCCGTCCGGCGGTCCTACAGCTTCCGACCCGGATTTTATGGTTCAAGACTTGCTGAAACCGTACAATATCGAACGCGTTGTTTTAACCGGCGATATGATGGGCATTTCTACGGGACACGATCCGGATTTTTCCGCCGCTATCGCCTCGGCCTATAACGATCATCTCGTCGAATATTGGCTGAATACGAAGCATGAGCATTATGTCGGTTCGATACTCGTTTCCTCGTTCGACGCCCATTTGGCGGCGAGAGAAATCGACCGGATGGCCGATCACCCGAAGATGGTCGGCGTCATTATGTGCAGCGGCCAGCGGAACTTGCTCGGCCAACGCAATTTTTACCCGATCTATGAGGCGGCTTCCCGACACGGTCTGCCTGTAGCGATTCATCCGGGCAACGAAGGCGCCGGAGGAACGCCGCCGCCGACGGGGCACGGCTATCCGACCCGGTACTTGGAATGGCACACCAGCTTGTCCCAAAACTATATGGCCCAACTGACCAGCTTAATATGCGAAGGCGTGTTCGAGAAATTTCCGAAACTGAAGTTTGTATTGCTGGAGGGCGGCATCGCCTGGCTGCCGGGACTGATGTGGCAGATGGACAAAGCTTACAAGCAGCTGCGCGCTACGATGCCGTGGCTGAAACGATTGCCGAGCGAATATATTCGCGATCACTGCTATTTATCTACGCAGCCGATCGAGGAGCCGGATGATCCGAAGCAGCTAATGACTATATTCGACATGATCGACGCCGAAAACTTCCTTATGTTCTCGACCGACTATCCGCATTGGGATAACGATATGCCGACGGAAATTTTGAAGAAGCTGCGTCCGGAACATAAGCAAAAAATATATTACGATAACGCCAAAAAATTATATAACTTGTAAATTGCCTTCCAATTAATGTAAGCAAACCAAGCCTTCCAAAGCCCAGCGGCGATGGAGGCTTGGTTCGTTTTCGCCGGTTTGACACTTTTTGCAGCCGTCGCTGTCTTTTTATAAAATTGAGTCGTAGAATCGTTCAAGTCCGAAACTCCGGCAAGCTTATTGAGAGTAACAGAATAGGAGAATAGCAGATAGTAGGCGTTGAAGACAATCTTACTATGACGATTGCATGTTGCTTACAAATGAATTCTCATGTTCAATCATTGCTTTTTGGCGAAAATGATGGATCAGACGGCCTAGTGGCTGTCATTTGTTAAAAAACAATCGGAAGCACCATATCGTTTTTGACCGCATTGCTTACGATCCATTATGATAATCAATATCGAGGTGGTACAACATGCAGGATAAGGTGACCATTGCAGAAGCTAAAGACTTCGACTATGAAAAATTGCGTGACATCTTCTTTACGGTCCGTCGCGATTCTTTCCACTGGGTGGATCCTCTAACATTAAGTTTATCCGATTTTGATAAAAGCACGAAGGATGAATTAATACTTGCCGCCTTTATAGAGAACGAACTTGCAGGATTCGTATCCGTGTGGGAGCCGGACCGATTTATACATAATTTGTTTGTTAGAAAAGAGTTCCAGGGTCGTGGTATAGGAACAGCTCTTGTAAAAGAAGTGAGCAGAAGATTAGGGCTGCCATTAACCCTTAAATGTGTAAAGGCAAATACCGACGCTTTGAATTATTATTTATCAAACCAATGGACCATCGAACAGGAAGCTGAGAGCGCAGAAGGTTTATATTGTTTAATGAGGTACGAATGATCAGACCTTGCTTGCATCACCAGCAGCCTGTTGAAACTAACGCGCAGTTTAGTATGGAAACCAGCGACTTGTTTTCCGTCTTGACATCCATATCGCTGCTGTCATACTTGCCTGTATAGGGAGGCTGGAGCCAGTGGACGAACGGATAGATGAAAGTCCGAAGAGCGTACCGTTTCGCACCCGCATCGTTGCCTTCTTGTGGGATTATGTGATCATTTTGGGTTATATCCTCCTACTGATCGGAGTATCCTTTCCTGCGCGACCGCTGGTGAGTCCGCTATTTACGACAAGTCCCTTGTTGGCAGAGATTTCCGGGTTTCTCTTCATTACACTGCCCGTCTATCTTTATTTTGCCATATGCGAGGGGACGAAATCGCACGCAACATGGGGGAAACGAAAAATGGGGATTGCGGTGGCGGGCGTGCATGGTCAACCGATCGGACTCGTAACCTCGCTCTTTCGTTCCGCCCTTAAATTTTTCCCTTGGGAACTGGCTCATTTCACCATTTGGCACATGGTGCTTCCTTCCGAGTATCCGGATTATTTCATCTATTCTTTATTGGGGACGGTCTACGGTCTGGTGCTTATTTATTTGATCAGCCCGCTATGGAGCAAAAAGAAACAAACGGTTTATGACTCGATCGCAGGAACTGTAATAAGCCGATCTGGATTGGGCGGCGGGTAGCTTCCCGACCCCGTTTTGTACGCTCGCGGTCGAGCACCGGAAACGGAGCGACGGCACAATTGCGACGGCGATTAAGGCACCGGAAGGCGTGACGGTTCACCTGGCTGGTAGCGTCGTTGCAAGCTAGTGCGCCATTTCCGAAGTTCGTCCCTTTACAGAGCAGGGAAGCTGGCCACGGCGCAGGGGCCACATCATCTGGCTCTCCTTGGGCCTGAATCCCGACAATGGCCTTCTCATCCGTGTTCTCGAGGGCACGGTTGCTTTCGGGGAACGAATTTTTAGAACGCTCTACTAGTCGGCCCCGGCGGAGGGATGGCGTCGCATATCGGGTGTCAACGTTACGGGCGACGCCACTGCCGGTCTCGAACGAATTGCCGATATTGTTAAACAACACCCCGAGCTGGTTCATTCTCCGCGTCTTGAGCGGACGGTGCGGCGACTTTACTTGATTACCACAAATTTCCGTTTTCATCAAACGGCATGTCTTGCAGCTCTCCGACAATTTCCAAATTCGAATGGCTGGCAGCCTCGTCCAAAAGCGCTTCGGAAATATAAATATATTCCATATGAAGCGAATCCGCTATGCGAATGATTTTTGGCTTCCGAACATCGATTTCATTGCTTGCCCGGATACACGCGGCGATTGCGGCCCGATCGCTGTTCAAGATCATGGGGATGCGCACGACGTCAAAAACCGTGGAGGTTAAAGCGTTGATATAGGAAGCTTCCAAATCCGCCTTGTCAAACAATCTTCGGGTCGTTGCATGAGCCATTCCGGCTCCGATGATAACCCCGTGGCTTTCATCCGTAACATCAAGCACGGCCACTTTCTGCGACTTCAGCCCGCCGCTGGCATAGGGCGTAGCGAAGGTTCCTGTAATATTGGGGTCCATGCCGTCGCCGCTAATGTTTTTGCCGATTTTATCGACAATCAATACATCCGTTTCCTCGATCCATATACGCGGCATGAATTGTTTGGCTTGCACTAACAGCTCCGGCTCTCTTTCGGCAATATGCTCTTTTCGAATCGCTTCCAGGAGGCAGGTTTCATCAAAGGCGTTTTCTACGATGGCTACGGAAAACAGGATTTTGGCATGGTTTAAAATGGTATTTCCAAAAAGCGGGATTAACCGGCGCATATGTTTCCAGCCTGCCGCGTGGCAGGCGTTGGCTCCTTCTCGTTTGCCCAAACCGATTGCCATCATTTTCATGAGGCCGCTCTCATATTCCCCCCGGAATGCGGTATGCGGCTTCACGCGTCCCAGCACGACAATACCGTCAGCCTCCGCAGCATACCGGTCAATGACTACGGAATGACCTTCAGGCGTCGTGCCGATTTGCACCGTATCCATCGTCGACTTGATCGGACAGCCGCAGTACGCCTCCGTAACGCCAAATTCCTCGATGATTTTTTGCTGGTTTTCCGCAATTCCTCCGCCATGGCTGCCCATGGCGGGAATGATGAAGGGAAGTGCTCCTTTTTCTTTCAGAACCCTGACGATTTCCCGTGTAATAAGAGCAATATTGCGTATGCCCCTGCTTCCGACCGTGATGGCGATCCGCATGCCGGGAAGAATGATGCTCGAGATATCGTCTTGTCCCAAAATGTCGTTGATCTTCTGCGGAATATTATCCGGAGGAATCGAAGGACGCGGGAATTTCTGCTTGACCTTGACCATTTTAGGAATAGGCACTTCATTTAACAAATCATAAAAAACAGTCACCGGCCGATCACTCTCCCTGATTTGCTCCGATCCTTTACAACTGAATGATTTGCCCCGATTTCACGCTTTGATGCACCGCTTCACACATTTGAGTTGACACCAAGGCTTCTTCTCCGCAAGGATAAGCCCCTTCCAATTGCTCCAGTTTCATTCCGTTTTTCAGCAAGCCGATCAGTTTCGTAAAGTACAGCATCGATTCGAAGGTGTACCCTTGCGGAGCGATGCCGTAAAACGGCCGTTCGACTTCAAGCGCCGCATAAGGGTTCGATACGATGGAGGCCGCTTCGTCCTCGAAGGCGCTCAGCACGCCGCGATCTTGACTGTCTACTTCCGTCATCCCGTCCGAGCCGATGACGCGAATCCCTTGATTGACAATGGACGGGAACCCGTCTGGAATAATCCAGGAAGAGTCCATCGAGAATTGAGCGCCGTTCTCGAATTCGAATTTCGCCTGAATCGAGTCATACGTATCGATACCCATGCCGGCCAGCTTGTCCTTGTTGGCGGTGGCATATACTTTCTTGGGCTTGGATTCCAGCAGCCAATAGATCAAATCATAGAAGTGAATACCGAGAAACCACGCCGGAGAGCTGTGCTGCGCCCAATTTTTGAACCAGACGGAGGGCACGACGATTTTATCTTCCATATAAGCATAGCCGTACTGAATCTTGCCCAGCTTTCCGTTTTTGATATCGTTTTTGAGCTGCATATGCGCCGGATCAAATCGTTTATGGAAATCGACGAACAGCATAATGTTATTCTCCCGCGCCGCCCGGATCATATCCCGACCGCCGTCGCTGCTTGTATCCAGCGGCTTCTGGACCAGAACATGCACGCCGTACTTGGCCGCTTCCAGCGTAATCTCCCGATGCAGGAAGTCGGGGGTGACGATGGCGACCGCATCGAGGTTCTCCTTGCGGAGCATTTCCTTATAGTCCAGGTACCCTTTGATGGCAAACGCTTTGGCTTGCTGATCGACAACCTCCTCTTTCAGATCGGCCAAGGCGACCAGTTCGATGTCTCCCATTTTGGCGGCGAACGAGAAAGCCTTTAATATTTTCGTCCCGTAAATCCCTGCACCAATTACGCCTACTCGAGCTTTCATCCAAATTCCTCCCTAATTGGTCCTCTGCGGACATTCGATGGATCGTTACCCTTTCAAACCAGTTGTCGCAATGCCTTCCACAAAATATTTTTGCGAAAAAAAGAACAGCAAAATACTCGGCACGATCGTTACAATCGCCATGGCCATGACCTGATCCCAGTTTACGGCCGCTTGCGCGTCCAAAGACATGCGAAGGCCGAGCATGAGGGTGTATTTCTTAATGCTGTTAATAAAGATCAAGGAGTTGAAAAAATCGTTCCATGTCCATATAAACTGGAACAGCGCCACGGAGAATACCGCCGGCTTGCATAAAGGCAGCAATACATGGGTCAAAATTTTAAACGAATTGCACCCGTCCAGATGAGCGGACTCATCCAGTTCTTTGGGCAGTCCCCTGAAAAATTGAACCATCAGAAATACAAAGAAGGGGTAGCAGGCAAATATGGCCGGAACGATGAAAGGGTAATAGCTGTCCAGCCAGCCCAATTTTTTGAACAGAATATATCTCGGAATGATAATAACCGCATTGGGAAGCATCAGCGTCGAGATCATGATGGAAAACAATATATTCTTTAAAGGGAACTTGAATCTGGCGAACCCGTAGCCCACCAAAATACTGGAGGCAACGGTAAACAGAACCGTAGGAATGACCAGCTTGAACGTATTGATAAAAAAGTCGCCGTACGTAAACTGACCGCTTCCTTTCCAACCGGCCGCATACGCCTTCCAGGAAAAATTCGCCGGCAGGAAGCTGTTCGCCGCGCCGAATATTTCCTCATTGGTCTTGAACGAGGCCAGAAACAGCCATATCAGCGGATACACGATAATGGCTCCGAACAGGATTAATACAATATATTGAATATAGCGGTTTCCCCTGATGCTCACCGTTAATGACCTCCGTCTTCATAGTGCACCCAGCTTTTGGACGATCTGAATATCAAGAAGGATATAATCAGAATAAGGATAAAAAGGACCCAGGAGAGGGCGGAGGCATAGCCCATTTTAAAATTGGAGAACGCTTCCTCGTACAATTTCATCCCGAACAAATAAGTTCCCTTCATTGGCGCGCCGTTGGTGACGACAAAGGCGGATGTGAACTCCTGCAAAGCCGTTATCAGCTGCATGACCAGGTTGAAAAATATGATCGGCGTCAGCATGGGGACGGTTATCGTAAAAAACATCCTCGATTTGGACGCGCCATCCATCGTTCCCGCCTCATAGAGCTCTTGCGGAATTTGTTTCAGTCCTGCCAGAAACAGCACCATGGAGGAACCGAACTGCCAGACGGTCAGCAAGCTTAAGGTGAATAGCGCCATATACGTGCTTCCGAACCATTCCACCGGCGGAATATGAAAAAAAGCGAGCACATGGTTGACCAATCCGTCTTTCAAGAACATGGCCCTCCACAAGATGGCGATGGCGACGCTTCCTCCGAGAATGGAGGGGATATAATATACGGTCCGGAAGAAGTTGACGAATTTCAGCTTGAGATTCAAAATAACGGCTACGAGGAGAGCAAAAATCAGCTTTAACGGCACGGCCATCAAAACATAAACGATAGTGACCTTTAATGAGAGCAGAAAGTTCGGATCGATCGTAAACATATCCGTGTAGTTTTTCAATCCGATCCATTTCGGGTCCCGGGCCAAAGAATAATCGGTGAAAGAGTAGTAGAGGGAAGCAAAAATCGGATAAAACTGAAAAACAAGAAAACCGATAATCCATGGCGAAATATAAAACAATCCTGTGTAATTCCTGTAATCCCTGTAATTCATCCTATCAGCCAGCTTTCGCATAAAGTAGGGAGAAGACTGACAACAACGGGCTTGCCGGTTCCGGCAAGCCCCGGTCGTCAGAGAGCAGGTACGTCGCTCTGCCCTGAATTTCCGCCAAACAGTCGTTCACAATTTATTTGGCCGCCGCTCTTAATTCGGTCAGCTTGGTCTGGAACTGCTTGATCATCTCGTCTGCCGCCGCTTCGGGCGTCGCTTTGCCGAACCCGACTTTTTCAACCGCATCCATCATAATATTTTGCAGCTGGATATTGAGCGAGATCACATTGTCCGCCATGCCTTGCTTTTTCGTAGCCAAATCAATCGCCTTTAGGATGAGGGGATCGATCAGGTTTGAATCCGCGCTTACTTTTCTGCCGATTTCGGTCGGAGGCACCGATCGGGTATCCTTCAAGATGGCAAGAGCTTCTTTATCGTTGAAGAAGAAGTTCAAAAATTTGGCCGCCTCTTCTTTGTTGGCAGACTTGCCGTTGATACTGATCATTTGAGCGGGCCTCACAATAATTCCCGTATCCTTGGCATCCTTGGCGACAGGAGGGAGGACGACATCCGCCGAGTTTTTGAACGGTTCCTTTCTGGGACCAAGGGCCGCAATCCATTCGATCGTCGCCCCGGCCTGTTGGTTCGTCCAGACGGAGTTTTCGAAATATTTGGCCTTGAACATATATTGTTGAGCGGCAGGCTCCACGACCTTTTGATCGAACAGCTTCTTCAAGTAGATGAAAGCGTCAACAAGATCGGCCCTCGTAAACCCGAGCGTATAGTCTTCCTTGACGATTTGGCTGCCGGTCTTTTGCTTCAAATAGGGCGGCAAAATTTGCACGACCGTAGCGAATTGGTCGGTTACGAGGAAATACGATTTCGGGTCCGCCTTGTTCACTTTCGCCCCTTCGGACAGGATCGTATCCCAATCCCATACGGTGTCGGGGCTAATGCCAGCTTTGGTCAAAACATCCTTGTTGATGAGCATCGTAATGCCGCTGATTCCGGTTGGAAGACCGACCAATTTGCCGTTGACGACACCGTAATTGTTCACGAACGCTTCATCGAAGCTTTTCGTATCGATGCTTTTCAGTTGATTCAAGTCCTCGAAGGAGTTGAACTGCTTCGTAAAATCGGCGAGCCATGGCGGGTCGATCTGCATGATATCCGGCGCGGAGCCTCCCGCCAGCTGTGTCATCAGCTTCTCTTTGTAGCCGTCCGCCCCCATATATTCGCCTTCGATTTTTACATTCGGATTTTTCGATTCGTACAGGGCAATGACATCCAGCGTAGCTTTATGACGCGGGTCCGATCCCCACCAGGAAAATCGCAAGGTGACGGGTTTGTTGCCGGAAGCCTTTGCGCCTTCAGAGGATGAAGACGAATCGCTGCCACCGCATCCGGCCACCGCCAAAGCCAACATGGGAACGATGCATACTGCGCTTACTATTTTCGAAAGCCCTTTCATATTTGACCTCCTCTTTTGTTTTCTATCGGTGATCGATCAACCTTGTGTTTAAGTATAACAGCTGGCTCTTGTTCCAATAACGGACCGCAATTCACTTAAGGTATCGTTATTTAGCCAGTTGTCCGGCTTCTTGAATGAAAAGGGTATCATGAAATGATATTATCGCCTCACGAACGGATTTTATCCGATCATAATGGGATAATACCGCATCCTAAAGCACTTTCATTTGGCGAGTCCGGCTGCTGCCGCGATCTTTTCAGCCCTAAAATTAACTTGACGATCGGCATAGAGATGGATACCATGAAAAGCACATGATGAAACCGCCAGGGGGAGTTAACTTGTACAAGCTTCTTTTAGTGGACGATGAATACGAAATAAGAACGGGGCTTTGCCAATATTTCCCTTGGGACGAGATCGGTTTCGAGATTGCCGGACAGGCGGAGCACGGCAAGCAGGCACTGGATTTCGTAAAAAGTCACACCGTCGACGTCATCCTTTGCGATATCAAAATGCCCGTGATGACCGGGATCGAGCTGGCCGAGGAGCTGCAAAAACAAAAATCCAAAATCAAAATTATTTTTTTCAGCGGTCACAGAGATTTCGAATACGCCCAAAAAGCTTTGTCTTTCGGAGTAAAAAGCTATGTGGTCAAATCAACCAAATTCAGCGAGCTGGTCAACGTGTTTAAAAAGGTAAAGGACGAGCTCGATCAGGAAGCGTATGCAACCGATCCGTCCGGCAAAGAACAAGCTGCGGAAGATGCCGAAGAAGTCCAAAACTTTTACGATCGGGTGATCCTCACCATCAAAAACCATATCAAGGAGCATTATCAAGATGTGGAGCTCGACGACGTAGCCAGGCTTGTGCATATGCATCCGAATTATGTCAGCAAGCTGTTCAAGAAACAGACGGGACAAAATTTTTCCGATTACCTGTTAACGGTCAGAATGGAAAAGGCGGTCGAGCTGCTTAAAGATGTAAGATATAGAACGTTTGATGTAAGCGCTATAGTCGGTTACAGTAACGTGAAAAATTTCACGAGAAGGTTCAAAAGCTATTACGGCAAAAGTCCGCGAGCTTTTCGAACGAATGAAAACGTCAATCGGGAGGAGTAACACGGCATGGCGGGACAGCCTATGAAAAAACAATTTTTTTTAAAAAACCTAGCCCTGTTCCTGATCCTCTTGTTAATCCCGTTAATCATTTATGGAGCCTCGTCCATTGCGCTGACACAAAATGAGCTGAAAAACAATATCAATACAAATAACGACAGTATATTAAAACAAACGAAGGAAAACGTCGAGCTTGTTTTAAACGAAATCGATCAATTGAGTCTGGTCTATGATACAAACGCCGACATCGGGTTTGAAATGGATGCCATCCTGCAAAGCTACTCGACCACCTACGAAAGAAATGCCGTAACGAAAATAATTAAGGGGTTTATGAATGCCGACCCCAGCGCAAGACCTTATATTAATTCCATCTATGTTTATTACGAGAGCGGGGGCAGCCGGTTTTTCTCGTCCAGCGAGGGCGTCGTCAACCTGGCTCAGGAGGCGGATAACGCGTGGTACGCAAGCTACCGGAATCAAGATCCGAACAAAACGTTCTGGACGGAAGCGAGAGAAATCAAGCGGGCTTCCTTTGATGAAAAGCCTTTGCAAATTATGACGATTTACCATCGCATGTCTTCGCGCAACGGGGTTATTATCCTGAATATATTGCCGCAATATATCGAGAACATTCTTACCAGCATTACGCCGCTTCCCGAGCAAAGCCTGCTCATTATGAATGCGGACAAGCAGGTCCTATTTAAAAATTCGAATGCCGCCTTGCTCCAAGATATCGATCTGAATCAAATAAGCGAATCGCCCCTGAACTTTTTTACGTTGAAATTTGCAAGCGGTTACTATATCATTTCCAAGTTTCAATCCGATCGATATGGCTGGCAATACTTGTCGATCGTCCCGCAGCATACGCTCTACGAATTCCCGTCCCAGCTCGGCAAGCTCATGCTGATGCTGCTTGTGGCGGCATTTTTAATAGGCCTCGGGCTGGCTTATATTATTACGCGACGAAACTACGGACAAATATCCAAAATCGTCCATATACTCGATTCGGCGGAAAGCGGAAATCCGCTTCCTCCCATGTCGACCCGCATTACGGACGAATACAGCTATATCATCAATAATATCCTGAAAACGTTTATCGAGCACAGCTTCTTGAAAATTACATTGTCCGAGAAAAAGTTCAGGATGAAGGCGATGGAGCTTACGGCGTTGCAGGCGCAGATCAACCCTCATTTTCTGTTTAATACGTTGAGAACGATCTATTGGAAATCGTTTGCGCTCTCGGGAAAACAGAACGACGTCAGTTTAATGATCGAAAATTTGTCCGATCTTCTGGACTATTCTCTGAGCAAGCCCGAGGAACGGGTCACATTGGAAGAGGAAATACGGAGGACGATCAGTTATACGGATATTCAACAAGTACGCTACAAAGACAAATTTGACCTTATATGGGATGTCGACGAAGAAGTGAACCGGCATACGGTAATCAAGCTCATCCTGCAGCCCATTATTGAAAACAGCATCTATCACGGGATTCGAGAGAAAGAAGGGAAAAGCCTGATCAAAGTAAAAGCCTTTGCCGCGAATTCCCTTCTCCGCATCTCCATTATCGACAACGGCGCCGGTATAGACCCGGAAACGATGAAGACGATCAAGGAAAAGCTGAAAGACTCGGAAGACTATTCCGATCATATCGGTTTATTCAATACCGATAAGCGACTGAAGCTTACGTATGGCGAAGCCTACGGCCTGCAGCTCAGAAGCAAGCCCGGCTTCGGAACGGTCGTGTCCATGTCGATTCCCTCTTCGCCGGAAGGACCTGTGCCGTCGAATGGTTAGAAGCATGTTTGCAAGAAATCGTATCCTTGTTCAAGGGCTTCCAGCGGCGGGTGATGGCCGGTTGCATGATTGATGAAGAGATATTGCGACGCATCGGAATAGCCGGCCCGCTTCAGGACGTCCAACGCCCCTTCGTCATCGTAAAGTCCCGCGATCAGCACAAACGGCTTGAGTCCGCCGATGCGGAGAAGCTCGGCATGGTCCATATCGGCGGCTTTCAGTTTGTCGAGCTTGTCTCCCCAGTACCACGGTTCCGACCAATTCGTCCGATCCCATTCCAACCCGAAGTCGCTGCCCAGTATAGCTTTGATACGGCGGTCCAAACTGCCAGTGTATAAAGCCATTTTTCCTCCAAGCGAATGCCCGGCTATACCGATACGTTCGTTATCGACGCGTGGGTCGGAGCATAGGAGGTCCACCAGAAGCCGCGTATCCGCAATCAGCTTGCCGATACCGGTCCACTCGGGGTGGTCGCGAAGCAGGGCGTCGGCGGACAGCCGCCAACGCGAAAAATCTTGGCGTTCCAGTTCGAGGCTCCGGTAGGTGAGGTGATAGGCTTCCGCCGTGACAGCCGCATATCCGCGGCGCACAAGTTGCAGAGCCATCGCCAGGTTAGGTTCGTTGGTCGGCTCGAGCGTGTCCGGGTTATATCCGGCCATCCGGTCGGGGTAGTAAAACGGAACGACTACCGCAGGCAATTTTTCTTTGATGGTTTTCGGGAGCATCAATAATGTCCTTTGCACGGTACCCGGACCGTTTGCCTGCTCATACAACTCGCCATCAAATTCGGCCGTCTCGAATTTGCGAATCAGCCGCAGATAGGGCTTGTAGTCATAGTGATTCGGCTTGCCGATCCTATCGAGCCATCTTTGAGCAGCGTCATTTGTTTCGTTCATTCCGATTCTCCTTGGTGTAAGGGTTGATGATTCCGGGGGCTTGACCGATGTGAGAGCGATTTTAACCCCTCCAATCTAGATTCTCCGGAAGGAAGGCATTCCCTCCTTTGTGTAGAAATAGTTTGTAGTTGAGTAGGAGAATTGCCTGCTAATGGGGGCGTGGAACGAAAAGTTCCGCTAATCCGCATCACGGTATCGGAAAATGGGCTTAGCGGAACAATTAGTTCCTTTATTGTAGTCTCGGGGCACGTTTCCGAGGCTTTTTCGCGAAATAACGGAAAAAATCGTTCCGTTAAGGCCCGTTCCACTGACTTCGCGAGCCGATAGCGGAACTTTTTGTTCCGCTTCGTCCCCGTATTTCGGCGCTCCCCCTGGGCGTGTTTGCAAACCGTCTCTCCGAAGCCAACGTTTAAGTCATCAAATTACTATGCAGCCCGGCCACCCAGACGTTTTTGGTCCAGCTCGCGGGCAACGGGACGTACTTGCCAAGCCCGCGTTCCGTGAATGGAGGTTAGTGCGGATAATCACGAGTAACGGTTCATGAATTCCTTAAGGAATCAAGCATTGCCAACTTCGGGCTTTTTTCGATCAAGCACGACCTGCGGCAATTACAACCGCAGGTCGGTTTGCATTCGCGGCGAAATCGCCATATAGAGCGGGACGACAAAAAAATAATACTTCTTCCCCGAATGTCGCCTACATCCCTTGTCGTAGTCCCTTCGGGTATCGGGGGAGTAGGGAAAATGAATCGATCGTTGACCTTGGCGCGGAACAAGCGCTCGTATTCAAGATTACGTCATTATGACAGATATCGATCGGGCGATCGAGGAAGCGGTAGTAATGGCTCGAATCGTGAATGCCAACGTTTTCGGCGATCGACATGATGTTAAGGTCCGTTTCACGAAGCAACTAAGCTGATGTTTCACCTTTTAACAGATTATGGGCACGCGACGAGCTGAGCGACAATACTTTGGCAAAGTCATCGTTTGTGTCCCGATCGACAGAACTACGAAGTTGGCTTCAAATATACGCAGGGGCATAGAGAACAGCCCTGCTTTTCTTCTTTCAGGCTGCGAAAGTGAGCTTTATACGCATCTACGTGCTGGCGTCCATGTACGCCGTTCGTGCCTCCATTTACTTTCCGCATCGCAATGATACACTGAAATCGAATTCGTCGCTTCGGCCGGGCGGCGGGTATTTCCGACGACAAGGAGGATCTCGAAGCAGTGTCGTTTTCAGCAGAACAGATCGTGGAAAGGGAGGCGAATGGAAATTGCGAAAGTGGATTTCGATGTTGATCGCGGCGAGCTTGCTGCTTCCGCCCATCGCGTTGCCCGATGCGGCACGGGGGGAACAAGCGCCGCCGTTCGGGGAGGAAGGGCCGGTGTATCCTTTTGCAAACAAGTGGGCCGTATTGCCCGAATGGAGCCAAGCTCCGGTCGTGGACGGAACGTTGGACGAGCCCGTATGGCAGCAGGGGGAGTCGCTCGGCGATTTCCGAAATATATACTCGTTCGAGCCCGCCGCCGGCAATGCCGAGTACAAGATCGCTTACGACAGCACGAACTTGTATATCGGCGGGTCGTTGTCTTTGCCTTACTCGGAAGCGCTTTCACAAATTGAGATCGTTTTCAGTCCGTCGGCGGCGGAGCCGATTCACTATGTGGCCAGCGTTCCGGTTCACCCGGAACGGTCGATCACGACGGAATGGAACATGACGATCGCGCCGACGGATGTGCCGCAGCGCATCGCTCTGAGCGGATTTCCCTCGGTGTCGGCGGAGCACCCGGGAACGGACTTGTTTTCCATAGAAGCGGCGATCCCTCTTTCTTCGTTCGGCCTCTCCGGCGGCATATCGCCCGGCGACGAGTGGCGAATGAATATCATCCATGTATACAACATCAATACCCAGCCGATGTCGTCCTGGATGCCGATCCGTACGGCCCGGTATATGGATCGTTCGGGAGGGGCGGTTACGCTGTTGGGCAATGTCGTCGACGCCGGCGCTCTTGGAAGCGTCTTCTTCGGGGAAGCCCCGGGAGAGCGTTGGCTGCCGGCCAATCGGGAGCTGGCATTTGTCGGTTTGACGGAAATGCGTCTGGCGTTTGATCGTCCGACATCGGCCGCCTACACGTACCGGCTCGATTGGAAAGGGCCTGGAGGACACTGGGAGGAGCTGGAGGATGTCGCGGTCTCGACCTCAGGCTCGAAGGTGACGCTCGATTTCGCGCATCCGTTTCCCCAGCGAAACGGCATGTACCGGCTCAAGCTTGTTGCGGAGGACAGCGGCTCGGCCGACAAGTATATGGCGATCGTTTCCTTTGACAAGGAGCAGCTCGTAAAAGCCGGTTTAACGTCTCTGAACTACGTGCCTTCGTTCGGAGGAGCAACCGCCGTTACGTATGCCCCGGCCTCTTCTCTGGTCGAGCAAACGCTGCAGCTCATTCCGGACCAGAACGGGTTCGACTTCATCGGCTTGCCGGAAATGCCGGAGCTGTCTCCGGAGGATATGTACACACTATCGGAAGACGGGCAGAGCATCGTATCCAATCGTACGAGCACCGTTTACCCGAATGCGGCTTATCCCGAGAACAAGGTGTTGACGGCGATCGGGCGCAACAACGTCGAAGTGGAGTATCCTTACTATGAGGACCCCGAAGGGAAGAGGTACTTTCTGACCGCCCATCTATGGTATTTGCAAAGAACGCGCGCGATCGCCCAAACGGAGACGATCTCCAAGACCGACCCGCTCGGAGCCGCGCGGTTGCTGTACCGATTCGCCCAAGCGTACGAAAATTATGTGCCGACCGCGGACCAAAGATGGCACAACCGGCCGCTGAACATTACGTCGGGACCGCCTTTCAATTACTGGGGCGGCATGTGGAATGCCTGGTATATCAACGATCTGAACAGTCTGCGTCCGCTGTTCCGAGCATTCGCCAATATTCAGCAGACGGATGCGCTGCAAGTGCTCGGCAACGAGCTCGGGGTGGATGTCGATCAGAAAATCGTCGGTGACATGTTCCTGCCTTCGATCGATTACGTGCTCAGCTACCCGGAGACGCTCGGCAACTTGTCCTCCTACTTATGGAACGGACTGATCGAAGCCGGCAAGGCGCTGAAGCAGCCGGAATATATTCATATAGCCGTCGAGTCGATGAACGGGTATGCCGAACAACGATTTTTGCCAGACGGCGCCTGGTATGAAGTGACGGTCTCGTATCATAACCAGGCGACGAACGGTCTGATCAGCTCGATCAAGCTGCTGGAAGGCTACAGCGATCCGGCGGGCTATGTATCGCCGCGAACCGGCAGAAGGTTCGACAATCTCAATCTGTACAATGAGTTTCCGATTTTGGAGAAGGCCAGAAGCTTCCCGAAAACGCTCGTGTACCCGGATAATAAAGTGCTGCCGATTCAGGATACGTGGGCATCGACCAACGTTTCCGATCCGGCTCCGGACAGAGGCGCCCTTCTGCAGCCTTCTTCGGGCATCGGACGGCTGACGCTCGGCGAGGGAAAAGAGCAAACGCAGCTGTACATGCAGTTTTCGCCGAAATACGGACATAATCATTACGATCCGCTCGGCATCAATTTGTATGCGGAAGGTCAGGAACTGCTCCCGGACCTCGGATATACGCATTCCAAATACCGGTACTTTTCCATCTCCGCCATCGGCCATAACACGGTTGTCGTCAACAGCCGGAATATGACGATAAACGACAGCTCCAGACCGGGAGGCAAGGTCGAGCAATTCGTAACGGGCGCAAGCGGCGGACCGTTCCAGGCGATGCGGGCGAGCCAGGCGGAGGCTTATCCGGAGACGAGCGAATACAGCCGGGAGCCGTGGATGATCTCTTTCCCGGACGAAAACGGGAAAGGGTACGTGCTGGACCTGTTCCGAGTGTCGGGCGGAGATCGCCATGAATATACGCTGCAGGGCGATGCGAACCGGGACGCCTACTTCCAGACCGGGCTGCCGCTCAGCGATTACGGTCCGAGATTGCTGCCGCCGGGCGTGCAGGCGCAGGAAGCCCAATCCCAAAGCGAGATCGGTAGCGCGGAGGGGCATTATCCCGGGTACATATATGTCAAGGACGTCAAGCAGGCACAGCTGTCGGAAGACCGCTACCGGGTCACGCTGGCTACCTACGGCGCCGGGGGAAAGACGGCGAAGCTGAATGTGACGGGCTTGCTGGAAGACGGCTCGAACGAGCTGTTTCTCGGCCGTTCCCCCTCGATCCGATCTACCCGTCTCGGAGGACGGGATTTTGACAATAACGACGACGTCTCTCTGCACGATATGCCGAAGCTGGTGCTGCGGCGGGACGGAACGAACTTGACCAGCACGTTCGCGACGGTGCTGGAGCCTTATGCCGACGGCGGGACGGCGCGCATCGAGGGGATCGACCGACTGGTGCCGGAGCAGGCTCCCGCGGGAGCCACGGCCATCCGGATCACGTACGGCAATACGACGGATATTATTTTGAGCAATCTCCGCCATCCGGATCAACTGCTTACGGTCGGCGATATCTCGATGAGAGGCGAGATGGGCTTTATCCGACTGAACGGCGGGGCCGTGGAGGAAATGCGCCTGATTGGCGGCACGCTGCTCCGAAAAGGGAGCGCGGAGATCGTCGATACAGGGGTTACTGCGGGAACGATCCTGGAGACGAAGCGGACGGCGGATGGCGATCCGTACAACGCGCTCGTCACCGATACGGCCGTATCGACAGACCTGATCGGCCGATACGTCATCGTCCGGCACCCCGACCAAATGACGCGGGGATATAAAGTCGGAGGCATTACGCAGTCCGGCGGCAAAACGGACATCGTGCTGGCGGAGCAGGATCCGGGCTTCACGGTCCGGGGCGACGGCAGTTCCGAATTGAATTATTACCCGGCCAAGCAATGGACCGGAACGCATACGTTCCGCATTGCCCATGACAAAACTTGGGGCGGAGGCTCCGTTTCCGAGACGCTGCCGACAGGCACGGTGACAGGAGTCGTATACGACCCGTACGGCGCTCCGGTGGAAGGGGCCGTCGTCAACATATCCGGCTATACCGGCCTTTCCGCGAATACGGACGGGAACGGCGGCTTCACGCTGGCGAACGTACCGGCAGGCGTGCGAAGAGCAACCGTCGCCACAGCCGTATACAGCAGGGAAGTATCCGCCGCCGTGTATGTAGCTTCCGGTCAGACGGCATTTACGGCCATCCCGCTGCTCCGCGAAGCGCCTCCGCGCTTGTCGGACGTAACCGGGGCGGCCGGAGCGGGCATGCCGGTATCGGCGACGAGTTCGAAAAACGGTACGCTGTATCTCGTGCCCGACTCGACCTTGCCTTATTTGTCCGCGATCCAGACGGCCGCGGCAACGGCAGGCGCCTCCGCCTATGCGTCCGTGCCAGGTGTGCCGGTATCGATCGGCACGTCGGGACTGGCGCCGGGGCTTTATCGGGTATTCGCGTCGGATGGGCAAGGTGTCTTATCTTCAGGGATAGCCGTACAGCTGATTCAAGCCGGTCTCGATGTGATCGACGACAATAGCCCGGCCATTCAGTATACGGGGACATGGACCAATATTTCAAGCGCGAACTATTACGGCGGCACGGTGAGGCGGGCGCAGTCCGTCGACGCATATGCGGATATCCCGTTTTACGGAAGCCAAGCGAGAGTGATCGGCAGTGTAGGCTTCAATGGCGGCTATGCGGAAATTTATATCGACGGGGAATGGCAGGCGACGATCGATACGTACAGTTCGTCGACCAAGTACCAGCAACTTCTCTATGAAACGGCCGAGCTGCCGGAAGGCGTCCATACGCTCCGGATCGTCGTGCCCGGAACGAAGCGGGAGGAAGCCGCCAACTATTATGTGACGCTGGATGCGGTGCGGGTGCTGCAAGCGAATCAAATACCGCCCAAGCTGACGAACATAACGGCGGGCCCTGTTGCAGCGGGCGCCACCGTGTCGGCCAAAAGCTCGAAAAATGGCACGTTGTACCTAGTCCCGGCTGTGACGGAAGCGACCCGAACGGCCATCGAAGCGGCGGGCGCGTCGGCGGCCGGAAGAACGGGCGCCGTAACCGCAGGGGTATACGGCGCTTTGGATACGACCGGCTTGACTACGGATTTGTATCGGGTGTATGCGATCGACGGCAACGGCAACGTATCGATCGGATCGGACGGAATCGCCGTTGTCGAGCCCGTCGCCGCCGATGTCGAAGACGATTCGGCCGTGATCGCGTATTCGGGAACATGGCTGCGTCTCTCCAGCGGCTCCTACTCGGGAGGAACGGTCAATCGCGGGGGATCGGCGGGAGCGTACGCGGACATTCCGTTCTACGGGACGTCGGCCCAACTGCTTGGCACCTTGCACGTCAATAACGGTCGGGCCCATATATATGTCGATGGCGTCTACAAGACGACAGTCGATTTGTACAGCGGCTCTACCAAGTACCAGCAGCTGTTGTACGATACGGGACCGCTGAACGAAGGATTGCACGTCATCCGTGTGGAAGCCGCGTGGACGAAGCAGGCGTCGGCCCAAAACTATTATGTGCCGCTGGACGTTTTGCGCGTATTCAGCCAGCCCGCTTTGTACGGCGTCACGGAGGGACCGATTGTCGCGGGGCAGTCCGTAAAGGCGACCAGCACCAAAGCTAGCACGCTTTATTTGGTGCCCGCCTCTACGGCTGCGACGAAGACCGCCATCGAAGCCGCCGGAGCATCGGCGAACGGCAGATCGACGAGCGTAACCGCAGGAGTGGCCGGGACATTAAGTACGACGGGTCTTGCGACCGATCTGTACAAGGCGTATGGGGTCGATGCATCGGGCAGCGTAACGGCCGGTTCCGACGGGATCGTGGTAGTCGAGCCAGCAGCGGCCAAAATCGACGATTTGGCTCCGATTATTTCGTATTCGGGAACATGGACGCGTCTTTCCAGTACCAACTACTGGGAAGGCACGGTCAATCGGGGGCAATCGAACGGGGCGTATGCGGACATTCCGTTCTACGGGACGTCGGCCCAACTGCTCGGCACCCGTCACGTCAACAACGGTCAGGCGAACATTTACATCGATGGAGTATTTCAGGCTACGATCGATCTGTACAGCGGGTCGACCCGCTACCAGCAAGTGCTGTACGATACCGGAACGCTGAGTGAAGGCCTGCATGTGATGCGCGTGGAAGCGGCGTGGACGAAGCATGCTTCGGCACAAAACTACTATATTATCCTGGACGCTCTGGAGTCTGCTATGGATTAAATCGGACGATCACCGTTGCGTCGGACAATACCTCAGCCAGTCCCTGCCCTGTAAAGCGGCAGGGACTGACTGTATTCCGAGACGGCATATATGAATCAAATGCGGTAGAGTCGGCGGCAAAAAAGTATGCTCCGCAGGTGCGTCCCCGGGAGCATACTTTTTTTGATGAGCATCCTTGACATGTTCGTCGTCTTACTTGGCCTTTGCTTCCGCGATTTTCTTGTTGATCGCCTCATCGGCGTCGCGAAGCGCCGTATTAACGTCTTTTTTGCCTTCGATCACATTCAGAAATTCCGTATTGATATCGCCGAGGCTGACCAGGGAAGAGATCGGATTCGGCACGGGCGATACCGCAAACTGATTATAGAATACGGCCGCGACATGCTTGCCTTTGAATTGCTCGCCTTCTTGCCCGAACGTCTGGCGAATTTTATCGTCCTTCAGGCTGGTCGCCCGGCCTTCTTTGTTGTTTTGCAGCTGCACCTCGTCGGTGAGCAAGTGCGTGACGACCTGGAACGCCTGCTCTTTGTTTTTGCCGTTCGTGACGAAGAAGTATCGGGGGCCGGCTTGAAATCCCGTCTTGGAAGCGTCCTTGAACGTCGGGGCGGCCGCCATATCCCACTTCAGGTTCTGGGCTTGTGCGAACCGTCCGGAGCCGGACAAGGGGGAAATCACCATCGCTACATTTTGATCCTGATAGAAGGCGTTCAACTGTCCGTTGAAGTTGTTGAATTTGCTGTCGAGCTGGTTGCCCGGAATTTCGTAGAACTGCTTATACGTATTGAACAGCCGCTTCCAGGAGTCCGTATTGACCGACGCCTTGTCTTCCTTCGGGTCGATCAAGGGCAGCGACAACTGATTGCTGGACATCAGGAAGCTGTAAAACATGCCCAACCCTTTATAGTTGATGTTGTTTTCGGTGCGGGTCAACGTCTTGGCCAGATCGTATGCCTCTTCCCAGCTCAAGCCGTCCTTCGGGTATTTGACGCCGAATCGGTCGAATATGTCTTTGTTGTAAAACAGGACCGTCCCGTTGACGTCGTCCGGAAGCCCGTACATGCGGCCTTGGCCGGAAGCTTCGCGCATCATTTGAATCGTCGACGGGTCGAAGCGCTCCAGATCGACTTTGTATGTCTTGATCAATTCGGTCATATCGTACTGCAGGCCTTTGTCGATCAAGCTCGTCTTCATGCCCGAAGCGGAATCCCACACGATATCCGGGATGACGCCCGAGGCGATGAGGCTGTCCAGCGTAATTTCCTTGGTCGGCAGCAGCAGCTTGATCGTATACTGCGGATATTTCGTCTTCAGCTTGGCGATGGCTTCCTCGAACGCTTTCTGCTGGGAAGTAATCGTCGTGAAAATAGACAGCTCCGCCGGGGCGCTCAAATCGACTTTGGGCTGCTGGGGCTGCGGAGGCGCGGACGAGGAGTCGCCGCCGCTGCCGCAGGCCGTGGCGATTCCGCTCAAACAGGCGATGGCCGCCAGCCATTTTGTTTTGTGTACGAGTTGCAAGAAAGATCCCCCTCTTCAACTGAAACGAATGTTCGTCACCCGGCCGAGGAAACGGTTACATTCTCAGTATACAGCGGACGGCCGCAAAGTAAATGGAGGGCAACCCGATAAACATGGACAATAGCCCGATCGTATCGGCAATTGCTGAAATCGGTTCCAAAACTTCGTGTTATTGTCCATATTTGACATGCGCGCATCCATTTCCTTGCCGGAGAGGCTGCCCTATAATGCAGATAGAGCGGACGATTCACCGGCATGCTTACCGGACATATACGGCGTGTCGAGAATGAAAGGAGCGGAGCGTTCATAATGGAACCGGGATTTTTCGAACGGTTTTATCCCAAAGTCATCAGCGTGCAGAAGCGCGATCCTTCGTACTGGCAAGAGAAAAATTACTCGGTGCTCGTCAGATCGGCAAGCATCCGGAATTTCTTCTATATTTTCGAAGGGACGGGGCATGTCGAGCTGGACGGCGTCCGGCATATGCTCTCTTCCGGAAGCATGTTCCACGTCCCGCTTCGTTGCCGTTTTTTGCTCAGCAGTACCATGGATCGTCCTCTTCTCTATTATTCCGTCCACTATGATTACAAAATGATCGAATGGGAAGGAGAGACAGGGCAATGTTTGGAGCCGGCTTATGCCGGTCTGCCGTTCGAGTCGGTCATGCAGCTGCACGATCAGGAGCTGTTCACCTCCGGGATGCAGCGACTGTACGAAGTGTGGCACGGCAAGGACACGGGGTTCGAATGGAAGGCGAGGGTCGCTTTTCTGAACGCGCTCTGCCAAATCAGCGAGCAGAAGCGGATCGAGCAGGGCGATCTCGAGACGACGCAATCGATTATTCGCAGCATGGATTATATTCGCAGCCACTATAACGAGCCGCTCAAACGGCATGAATTGGCGGAAAGCGTGTCGTTGTCGATCAATCATTATTCTTTTTTGTTCAAGCAATACTCGGGTTACTCGCCGATGCAGTATATAGCCAGAGTGCGGCTGGACAACGCCAAGCATATGCTGCGCAACAGCAATTTGCCGATCTCGGAGATCGCGCTCCGAGTCGGCTTTCAAGACCCGCTTTACTTCGCGAGAGTATTTGCCAAAGAAACCGGATTTTCGCCCAGAGCTTATAGGAAAGCCTAGCGGAAAATTCGCGACAGAAAGGTGACGATAGCATTGACAAGCGAAATATATACGGCGACCGGCGCGCGACCGGCTCCCGAGACCGTGTCGGTCCTCATAATAGGGGCGACGCTGGCCGGGATCGGACTCGCCTATGCGGATAAGGATCGGACGCTTGCAGTCGAAAGAACGTCGGGACCGGGCCAGGAATTTATTCCTTGCTTCCATCCGGGCACTCCGGTCCGGGAAGCGGCCTCGGAGCTTGGCCGGGCGTTGCGGGAGGAGCTTGCGGGGCGCAACCTGCTGTCGGGCGATGGCCGGCTGCATCTCGGCGCGCTGGCGCCCGTACTGCTGAACCGGATCGCCATGGACGGTTTGCGTATACGTTTTTTGACGGAGGTCGTCAACGTGGAGCTGGAGCAAACGGGCGATTATTTGGTCACGTTGTTTGACGCCTCCGGCTTGTGGCACATTCTGGCGCATCAAATCGTGGATACGACTTCAACCTGCTTGTCTTCGCCGGAGCTGCGCCCCGTTATCGCAAGCAAAACAATAAATGCGATGCTGCACAATGTCGATACGCAAGCCGTTCTGCCGGTCGTCGGGGACGGAATCGCCGAGGTGCTGCAGGGCCGTTTTCCAGGCGAAGTGATATTGAAGCTCCACGTCGATGCAGACGATGACATGCCCGCGGCGAGAAACAAGCTGCACCGGTATTGGGCGGGACGCGGAGAAACGTTCGGCGCTTGGACGCTGGGCGTCGTGGCCGACACCATGGAAGTTCGTACGGCAGCGGGACCGCATGCCGTCGGCGAACGTCGCATATGGCTGCCGTCTTGCGCCTACGACAATGCCTTACAGTCGTTTGAAGCGGGCTTTGCATTCGGAAAGGAGGGAATCCGGCATGAAACTTTCTCAACGCATTCATAATAGGGTGGAACAGCGGGAAGTCGGTCAGCCGGCGTTTGCCCGCCAATACGATGTAATCGTGGCCGGCCTCGGAACGGCCGGTTCGATCGCCGCCATCGCCGCGGCCCGTCGCGGCTTGACCGTGCTCGGCATCGAAAGCTTGACTTGCATGGGCGGGGCCGGAACGGCCGGAGGCATATTCAGCTATTATTTCGGCCTGAGAGGCGGCTTGCACGAGGAGTTCGACGAGGAGATCGCCAAGCTGGAGAGCGACGGATACCCGAAGCGGGGCAAAAGCAGCGGCGATCTGAAAAAGCTCGTGCTGGAACGCCACGCTCTGGACGCGGGTATGGACATTCGGTACGAGTCGACGGTAGTCGGCGTGTACGTCGAAGGCAATACGGTGAAGGGGCTGCGCTGGATTTCACCGGAAGGGCAGCAGGAGGCGGGCGCGAAGATCGTGATCGATTGTACCGGCAACGCCGAGGTGTGCGCGATGGCGGGCTGCGGGATACGGCGGGGAAGGGAAAGCGACGGCCGGTCGCAGCCGTTCTCCAATGCGCTGGAGATGGTCAACGGCAATCGGATCGCGACCTTTTATACCGACTCCGGCTATGTCGATCCGACCGATGGAGGGGATGTGTCCCGAGCGATTATCGAATCGGCACTGTTGCCGACGCATCTGAAGGACAAGTACGAAGACCATTCGAGAATCGTGCGGGTTGCTCCGCTGCTCGGCATTCGCGAAGGCCGGTTTATCGAAGGGGAAGAGCAGGTGACGCTGGAAGCTATTCTGACCGATTCGACGAGCGACCGTCCGCTGTTTTATGCCTATTCCAATCTGGACAATCACAGCAAGGACATTGCGTTCGAAAGTACGAATCAGCAGGATTGGATTGTCGGCGCGGGGCTGTGGGGACTCAACTTTTCGGTGCCGATCCCGCTCGGGGCTTTGATTCCGAAGGGATACGACGGGCTTCTGGCCGCCGGACGTTGCCTCGCTATCGATCACGATATATCCGGCTGCATCCGGATGAAGCGGGAAATGCATAAGACAGGCGAAGCCGCCGCCGCCGCCGCGGCGCTCTCCATCGAACTGGGCGTTCCATTGAGAGAAGTGCCTTACGAACCGTTGGCCGCCGAATTGAAAAAGACGGGCTGTCTGAACGAGCAAGGTTATGTCCGTTTCCGCGACACCAGCTTGCCGAAAGAAACGTGGGCGATCTCGGAAAGGGATGCCTCCTCGATCTGGATGACCGACCCGTCGGCCATTCGCGAGGGGCTATCGGGTATGAAGCCGGGAATCGCCATCTGGTCGGCCAAGCGGCTCGCCGAGCGCCTGAACAATCAGCTGCGGGAATGGATGACCGAGACATGGGAGGAGCATTTGCCTAAAAACTGCGCTTTCGCTTTGGCGCTGCAAGGCGACGAAGCGGCGATGCCGGTGTTGCGGGAAATCGTACAATCGCGCGATCCATTCGTGCCGAAAACGAGCCGGAAGTACAATCAGGTGCGCGGCTATGCGGCGATCTATTTGTTGGGCACGCTGGGGGATGCGGAAATCGTCCCCGAACTGCTGGCGATTATGCGGGACCGGGAATCGTTCGTCAATTCGTCCACGGATGCGGAATTTATCAATACGGATGACGATTACTACTTCCAATATTTCACCTTTTCGTTGATGGCGCTGTACCGGATCGGAGAGAAGCATGACCGCCTGCGCCGGGATATCGCCGAAGGGATCGAGTCGATCGTCGGACAGCCGGGATTCGCGCTGGCCGTGACGTTGAAAGGCAATACCGAATTATTGCACGAGATGACGGGTACGGTGCGCGGCATTATCGCCAAAACGATCGCTCCGTGGTTTGACAAGACGGGAGCGAGAGCATGAAACAAGTGCTGAATGTCGGGTACGTCGGTTGCGGCGTAATGGGGCAAGTCTATTTGAACGCGGCGCGGTCAATTCCGTTTATCCGCTCCGCTGCGGTAGCGGACTCGGTCGAGGCGAGCGCGAGGAAAGCGGCGGAAACGTTCGGCGTCGCCGCCGTTTACACGGATGCGGAGGCGATGTTCGCCGATCCGAACGTCGATGCTGTCGTGCTGGCGCTGCCTGCGATCGCGCGAACGGAGCTGGCGGTGCAGGCGTTTCGCGCCGGCAAGCATGTGCTGACGGAGAAGCCGGTCGCCCGCGATGCGGACGAAGTGCGCAGGCTGATCCGGGAGAGAGGCGATCTGATCGCGGGCTGCGCCTCCTCCAGAACCCGGCTGCTCGATTCGGCGGCCGTCGTGGCCGATACGCTCGCGCAAGGGAAGCTCGGCACGCTGCGGATGATGCGCTGCCGCTGGCAGACGAGCGCCAAGCCGAAGCCGGAGGTGATGCCGCCGCTATGGCGGTTCTCCAAGGAAGTGAACGGCGGGGGGAATTTGGCCAATCTGGGGACGTATATGCTGGACTACTTTCTTGGCATTAACGGCTGGAGCCTGGAGCCGGATACGATTCTCGCCCGCACGTGGACGATCGCGGATTCGTTCGCCGACCATGTACCAGCGGGCTCGGACGGGGAGACTCTGACGTCGGCGCTCGTCAGCTTCAAGAACGGACCGGTGCTGATGATCGAGCAAGGCGAGCATTATGTCGGGGAGCGGGTGCATGAATGCCAGCTGATCGGCACGGACGGCACGTTGACTTTCCCGGTCGTGCCATCGAATGCCCGCGTCGTGCTGAGTCAATATGCGGAAGCGGACGGCAGCATCGCCGAACAAGTGTTGTGGGAAGGGCAGGAAACCTTCAGCACGGTGCACCAGCGGGTGTTCGCGGACTTCTCCCAAGCCGTGCTGGAGGGCCGCCAGCCGAGCACGGGTCTGGAGCAGGCGCTTGTCGTGCAAAAAATTGTCGACGGCGTGTACGAATCGGCGCGACGCGGCGAAGCGGTTCGGGTCGAGAATATATGAGACACTATTCGATGGCGCTTATTCCCGGAGACGGAATCGGCGTCGCGAGGTCAAAAGGTGCTGTTTAGTTGTCAAAAAAATGTATACAAAAATGTATATTGAAAGAGTGCCGTTTGAATAAAGGAGGAGCTCGAGCGATGGGTCAGGACATGGGGATAAACGCAAGCGCATTCGAGGGCCGCTCAGCCGGATCGGGTGCATCTCGATGATCCGCTGCGGAATGTATGAAGCCGTTATTACGCCTCCGCTGGGAAGCTCCATGCCGGGGCATGCCGGAGAACGAAAGGCCGCCGAAGTGCTTGACGACCTGTACGCGAAAGCGTTGGTGATCGATTCGAACGGTCACGTTGCGGCGCTTGTAGTCGTGGATGCCTTGTACGTGCAGCGGATAGAAGTACAGAAGATCCGGGAGCGCATAAGCCGCCATACCCCGATTCCGCCGGATCGGGTCATGGTGTCGGCCACGCACTCGCACTCGGGCCCGCCGATTCGTCCCGGCTTCGACGGCTTCGACCACCCTTCCTACCTCAATTACATGGTGGAGAGAACGGCGGATGCGGTCATTCTGGCCTATAATCGGAGGCGGGAGGCGCGAATCGGCTCCGGAATCGGCCGGGCGGAAGGCATCGCCTTCAATCGCCGGTATTGGATGAAGGACGGCACGGTCCGTACGAATCCGGGCTTCCGGCATCCGGAGCTTGTCCGTCCCGCCGGACCGGCCGACCCGGAACTGCTGGTCGTGCGGATCGAGGACACGGAGGGCCGTCCGATCGGGGCGGTGACGAATTTCGCTTGCCATACCGACACGCTGGGAGGCGGCAATCTGGGACTAAGCGCGGATTATCCGGGCGAGCTGAGTCGGCTGTTGAAACGGGAGCTCGGTTCGGAAGCGGTTTGTCTGTTTGTGCAGGGCGCGAGCGGGGATTTGAACCATTACGACTTTACGAAGCCCAAATCGATCGAGCCCGGCCATTACCGCGTCATGGGACGCAAGCTGGCGGACGAAACGATGAAGGTGTGGCGGACGATCATGCCGTCTCAATCGGGTGATCTGCCCGTATCCGTACGGCAAGCCTTCTTTCCGATCGCGTACCGGCTGCCGACGGAAGCCGAGGCCGACGAGGCCCATCGGACGCTCGCTTCGGAGGGGGCTACGGAGAAGGAGCGCTACTTCGCCGAGCATTTGTTGAACATGCTGAACGACCCGGAGAAGACCGCCATGGTCGAGGTGCAGACGTTTCGATTGGGCGAGCTCGCGGTGGTCGGACTTCCGGGCGAAATATTCGCCGAATTCGGACTTCGCCTCAAGCGGCATTCATCGTACAAGTATACGATGATCAATACGCTGTGCAACGGCTCGATACAAGGATACGTCTGCACGAAGGAAGCGTATGTGCAAGGGGGCTACGAGTCGAAGCTCAAGCGCAACCATCGCATACCGTCGGGAGCCGGGGACTTGTTCGTCGAGCACGCTCTGCAAGGCTTGGCTTCACCCGGAAAGGAGGCGCTTGAAAGCGGATGTCCGAGCAACGATCCCGCGTAAGCGTAAGCCGCGATGTTCCGATCGCGATGAGAGACGGAACCCGCCTCTATGCGGACCTGTACAGGCCGGAAGTAGACAGGCGTTATCCCGTTCTGCTCCAGCGAACTCCTTACAACAAAACTGTGGAAACATGGCCGAAAACGAATTTCCGACCGTCCCCCGCTTTTCTCGCTTCTTGCGGGTATGCCGTCATCATTCAGGATGTGCGAGGCAGATTCAAGTCCGAAGGCGAGTACGATCCGTACAAGCGGGATGCGGAGGACGGCTACGACACGGTTCAGTGGGCGGCGGCGCAGCCGTGGTCCAGCGGCAAGGTGGGCATGTTCGGCGGCTCCTACATGGGGGCGACCCAGTTTTTGGCAGCTTCCGCCAAGCCGCCGGCTTTGCAGGCGCTGTTTCCGTATTTCACCGGCTCCAGTCATTACGATACATGGGTGTACGCCGGAGGGGCGTTCAATCTGCTCACCCGGTTCACCTGGGTAGTCCGCATGATGGTCGATACGGCGGCCCGCAAAGGAAGCGGGATGCCGAAGCCGTTGAAGGAGCTGGCCGAAGCGATGGCCGAGCTTCGCAAGTCGGCTTCCGCGGAAGCCGGATCGGATGTGGCGGAGTTGGAGCGCGGCATCGTCGCTTTGCTGTCGAGGCTGCTGAATCCGGTGCCGCTGCGGGAGCTGCCGATTCCGGAAGAGCTCGGCGGATATTTCTTCGATTGGCTCGACCATTGGAAGGACGACGGCTACTGGCAGCGTATCAATACGGAAAACGAGTACGGTCGGATTCGTCTGCCGATGCTTCATATCGGCGGATGGTATGACGAATTCGCCCGGTCGACTTTGGACAACTATGTCGGATTTTCCCGTCACCTGGCAAGCGAGGCCGGACGCGTTTCGCAGAAGCTGATCATGGGTCCGTGGATTCACGGCTCGTTTTCGCGGAATATCGGCGATGTGGATTTCGGTCCGGAAATCGACGAAAGCGAACGATACATCAATGATCTGAACGCCGCTTACTTCGATTATTGGCTGAAGGGGATCGACAACGGCTACGCGGAGACGCCGCCCGTACGTTTATTTATTATGGGCGTCAACCGGTGGCGCGACGAGCGGGAGTGGCCGCTCGCCAGAACGGACTACCAGAGCTGGTACGTGCACAGCGACGGGACCGCGAATGAGGCGAGGGGCGGCGGTTGGCTGTCGCCCGAGCCGCCCGTGGACGAACCGCCCGACCAATACGCGTATGACCCAGACCATCCGGTTCAGACGAATGGCGGCAATATTTTGCGCATCGGGATGAATATCGGACCTTGTGATCAGCGACGTGACACTCCGCGCGACGATGTGCTGTCGTATGTCAGCAAGCCGCTGGAAGCCGACATGGAAGTAACGGGGTATATCAAGATGAAGCTGTGGGCGGCTACGGATGCGGAAGATACCGACTTTACGGCAAAGCTGATCGACGTCTATCCCGACGGGACGGAGATCAACATTCAAGACGGCGTCATCCGCGCGAGTTTCCGCGAGTCGCTTGCCGATCCGCATCCGGTCGAGCCGGGGCGCGTATACGCGTACGAGATCGATTTGTGGGCGACGAGCCAACTGTTTTTCAAAGGCCATCGGATCAAGCTTGAGCTGTCGTCCAGCAATTTTCCGCGCTTTAACCGCAACCTGAACACGTTCGGGCCGCCCGCCGAGCAGCGGGACGTTCGGATCGCCCGTCAGACAATCTATCACGACACGATTCGCCCGACCCATATCCTACTGCCCGTTATTCCGGGGGCGGAGCCGAATGATCGGCAGAAAAGAGACGACCAATGAGAGACTATTCGATCGCGCTTATTCCCGGAGACGGGATCGGCGTCGATGTCATCCGCGAAGGCCGCAAGGTGCTCGAAGCGGTATGCGAAATCGACGGCGGCCTGAAATTCGATTATACCGAGTTCGACTGGAGCTGCGAGCACTACGCCAGGCACGGCAAAATGATGCCGGACGACGGGCTGGAGCGGCTTCGCGGCTTCGACTCCATCTACTTGGGCGCCGTCGGCTATCCCGGCGTGCCGGATCATGTTTCCTTGTGGGGGCTGCTGCTTCCGATTCGCCGCGCCTTCCGGCAATATATCAACATCCGGCCGGTCAAGCTGCTCCGCGGTATTCGGTCCCCGCTTGCCGGACGGAGCGCCGAAGATCTCGATTTCATCGTCATTCGCGAAAACAACGAGGGCGAGTATTCCAGCATGGGCGGCCGCATGTACGAAGGGACGCCGCTCGATATGGCGATCCAGAACAGCGTCTTCACCCGGACCGGAGTGGAGCGGGTGCTGCGGTACGCGTTCCGCTTGGCGCAAGCGAACGGAAAGCGCAATCGGCTGACCTCGGCGACGAAATCGAACGGCATCAACCATACGATGCCGTTCTGGGACGAGTACGTGGGTCGGATCACGGCCGAATATCCCGGCGTGGAAGTAAGCAATGTCCATATCGACGCCTTGTGCGCCTTCTTCGTGACGAAGCCGGATACGTTCGATGTGGTGGTCGCGTCGAACTTGTTCGGCGACATCTTGACCGATCTCGGAGCGGCCATCGTAGGCGGTCTCGGCATCGCGCCTTCGGCGAATATTAACCCCGAGAAGGAGTTCCCCTCGATGTTCGAGCCCGTTCACGGTTCGGCACCGGACATAGCCGGGAAAGGGATCGCGAATCCGATCGCGGCGATCTGGTGCGTCAGCATGATGCTGGAGCATCTGGGCGAGGCGGAAGCGGCCAAGGCGGTGCTGGAAGCGGTGCAGGACGTGCTGGAGGAAGGACAGGTGCTCACGCCCGATCTCGGAGGCAAGGCCAGTACGCGGGACGTGGGCGATCATATTTGCCGCAAGCTTAGATTGGCTGCGAAGTGACAGCCGTCTCGGAACCCGTAAAGGAAACCATCGATTGAACCGAACCGATCGGCATGAAACGGATAACGCTTGACGGGCAATAGCCAGCCTCCGCCTTGGAACAGGGACGGAGGCTTTATTGCGTTTGCCTTACTCTTGAATTTCGATTACATCTTTTAGTTAGCGAAGCGGCGAGATTGTCGGGGCAAGGGTCGGGAGTTTCAGATCATAGTCCGCAGTCCCGCGTTCCAAACGATACTGGTGCAACTGACCGGGCCCGGCACGAGAGTGCCGAGTACCCGTTCGGTCGCAGGCGGAGGCTACGGTTCGATCGGCAAGCAACGTACTCGGATTCGAGGGAGGTCAACGACTGACGGTTGCACTGTCCGCGCCATTCGGGACATTTGAAGCGAGCAGGATCGCCGAACTTGATCGGCGCAACCCCGATTCGCTCCCGGGATTGACGATGCGCCCAAATCGACTTAAAATGTAAAAATACATTATTGTACACAATAGGGCGAGAAGAGTGAAGCCGATATAAGGAGCGAACCGAGTTTGGAACAAACGAAGCGTCGAAAAGCAAGTGATGCGATCTATACCGAAATCAAGCGGAAAATTATCGAATTCGAATACGAACCGAACGAACATCTTAGCGAGGAGCTGCTGGCCAAATCGCTGGAGGTGAGCCGTACGCCGTTGCGCGAAGCGTTTCACAGGCTGGAGCTGGAGAAGCTTGTCACCAAGCTGTCTACCGGACGTATCGTAGTAGCGAGACTGACGATCGTCGAGGCTGAAGAATTGTTTCAGGTAAGAGCGGCGCTGGAGGGACTGCTGACCCGTCATGCGACACGGAACATGAACGAGACGACGCTGGAGAAGCTGGAGCAGGTGATGCGGAGAATGCAGGCTGCCGCCGATTCGCACGATCATGCCGAGGTCGTGCGCTGCGGCAGCGAGTTCCATCAATTGCTTTACCAGTTATCGCAAAACGGGACGGCCATCGGTTTTCTGGAGCAGCTCAGAAGCCGGCTCGAGCGGTATAGACGAATCGGAGGGTACAAGCACCCGCACTATGCGGCCAACCTCCCTGTCGAGGAGCATGAGGCCATATTGACCCGCGTTCGGGCGGGCGACGCCGACGGGGCGGAGCGTACGATGGTGGCGCATGTGAGCCGAAGCCTCGAAACCGTCAAAGAAACGCTGCAAATGTACTTTATCAAATAAGGGCAGCAAGCCGGGCATCCGCCGGTTGCGGATGTTCGATTTTTTTCTTCCAAAAATGTATACAAAGATGTATACTAAATGCATCGCGCAATTTATAACACTAATTCGGGCCTTTTGAAAGACCTATTCAGAGACCCGCAGAGGAGTAAATCACGGTCTTCCTGGCACCCTTGCGCATAAGGGAGCTTAACGAGCGAATTGGCGAGAGGGAGACTTGCGATGAAGATCGAGCGAGTAGAGCTGAGAAGACTGCATGTACCGTTGAAGGCGCCGTTCGAAACAAGCTAAGGATTCGAGTACAGAAGGCTGGTGGATAACTTCAGACAGCCGACCGAATGACGTCAACGGAAGCTTGCCGCCAGTCCGTTACCAACATGTTTCCTGTAAAATATGTAGTGATTTTCAGGAAAAACGCAAAATTCGCCGAAAAAACCGGTAAACATACAGGTAAATCGACGTCAGGCCGAAAAGGGAGCGTTGATGAGCGAAAATAACTGTATGTATTCCAGTTCACTACGGCAGCAGGGCAAGTCTACAACGAAATAACTGCATGTTTTCCAGATTGTTCGACTGATTCACCGAACTTAGAGACAATGAAGCCGAAACGTTCTCTCGGTCAGGAGAACTTCGGTTTCTTGTGTGGCTGGGAAATATTCGGATTCATGAACCATCGAGGAAAAAAGACGATCGCAAAACGCAAAAAAGTCTGTTCAATATTGTATACAAAGATGTATACTATGATTGAGCGAGTTTGCAAAGCTTGACCTGCAAAGGAGAGGGGCATGGCATGACGGATGTATATGCTTATTTGAAAGCGAATCAAGACGAGTTGCTCGCCGACCTGAAACCGCTTGTCCGGGCCGAGTCTCCTTCTCTGGATAAACGGCTGACAGATCTTTGCGGCGGGGTGTTGCAGGAGCTTTCCGCGATCGGATCGGCATCGAGGCGCAGCTTCTTCCGCAGGAGCATGTAGGCGACAACATGAGATTCGCATACGGGGAAAGGGAAGGGGATGGCGGCGGACTGTTGGTGCTATCCCCGGCCGGCGTCATTAGGTTGAAAGCAGTGGTACGAAGTGGTCTGTCCCGGCGGGCAATCGGGTCGAAACGGGCGGCTGCTATAGGAAGCGACTGTAATCGCGAGAAGGGAAGGAAACCGGCATGGCGGAAATACATACCCCCTACGGAAGAGTGTTCGAGGATTTCGAAGTCGGAGACGTCATACGGCATTGGCCGGGCCGAACGATTACACAGGCGGACGATCTGCTGTTCAGTCTGCTCAGTCTGAACCAGCATCCGCTGCATATCGATGCGCACTACGCATCTCAGACGTCTTTCGGCCAAAACGTCGTCAACGGCACGCTCGTGTTCTCGATTAGTGTCGGACTGACGGTTAACGATATTAGCGGCGCGGCGATCGCCAATCTCGAATACGAGAACGTCGCGCATCTGCTGCCCACCTTTCATGGAGATACGCTGTACGCACGTACGGAAATATTGTCCAAGACGGAGTCGAAGAGCAAGGAAGACCGCGGTGTCGTATATGTCGAGACGATCGCGAGCAACCAGCGGAACGAGGATGTGCTGCGCTTCCGCAGGAGGCTGATGGTGCCCAAGCGGGCATTCGCGATCCGACCGCATACGCATACCCGTCCGAAATGACGGACAGGAAAGGGGCAGAAGCATGAAACCGTTGGAAGGCATTCGGGTGCTGTCCGTGTCGCAGTACGGCGCCGGACCATACGCTACCTTGCAGCTGGCCGACCTGGGCGCGGAAGTGATCAAGATCGAGGACCCGCATACGGGCGGCGACGTCTCGCGCTCGGTCATTCCGTATGCGGAGCAGGGCGACAGCTTGTATTATCAGGCGTTCAACCGCAACAAAAAAAGCGTCACGCTCGATCTGAAATCGGAGACCGGCAGGACGCTGTTCCGGCAGCTGGCCGCCAAGTCCGACGCCGTCTTCAACAACCTGCGCGGCGATGTGCCGGCGAAGTTGGGGCTCACCTACGAGCAATTGAAAGACGTCAATCCGCTCATCGTCACGTGCTCGCTGTCCGGCTTCGGCACAAGCGGCTCGATGAAGGCGGAGCCCGCCTACGATTATTTGCTCCAGGCGATGCTCGGGCATATGTCGCTCACCGGCGATCCTTCCGGCCCTCCGGAGAAGTACGGGCTATCGATGATCGACTTCTCGACCGGCATGATGGCCGCGCTCGGGCTGATGGTCGGCTTGTTAAGGGCGAAGACGCGAGGAGAAGGCTGCGACGTCGATGTGAGCTTGTTCGATACGGCGGCTTCGGTACTCAACTATTTGGCCATCTGGAATTTGAACAAAGGCTACGTTCCGCAAAAAACGGCGCATTCGGCCCATCCGAGCCTCGTGCCGTCCCAATTGTTTCCGACGAAAGACGGCCATATCGTCATTATGTGCAACAAGGAAAAGTTTTTCCCGGCATTGTGCCGGGCTATCGAAGCTCCGCATTTGGCTGAGGATGCGAGATTTGCGAACTTCGAGTCCCGGTTCGAGCATAAGGAAGCGCTTGTGGCCGAGCTGATCGCCGTATTCGAGAGGGAGAACAAGGCTCATTGGCTGGAGAAGCTGCAGGGCGTCGTTCCCGTCGCCCCGGTAAATACGGTGGAAGAAGCGATGAAGCACCCGCTGCTGCGGGAGCGGGACATGATCGTCAGCGTGGACCATGCGTCCTTCGGAGAGGTCAGCATGATCGGCACCCCGATCAAAGTATCGGGCAGGAAGCCGGATTACCGGGCCGCGCCTGCCCTCGGCGCGGATAACGAAGAAATTTACGGCGGCTTGCTCGGTTTATCCCGCGCCGAGCTGGACCGGCTGGCCGCCGAACGGATCGTCTGACGGGGCGCTACCCCATCTGCCGAAACCGAATCCCATTCCATGACAAGGAGTGAAAGATGATGGCGGAACAAACGGAATTTCGCCCGGGCCTCGAGGGCATTATCGCCAGCGAAACGGACATTTCGTATTTGGACGTTGCGGCCGAGCAAATCGTCATTAGAGGTTATGACCTGATCGAGCTGGCGCGCACCGTCACCTATGTCGATGTCGTCGGATTGCTGCTGGACGGGACACTGCCGGATGAGGCGCAGCAGACGAAATTGGCGGCGGAGTTGGCCGCGGAAGCGGCGCTGCCGGACGCCATATGGCCCATTGTCGCTTACCCGGCGCCGCACAAGGAAGCGATGGATATTTTGCGGACCGGCATATCCGCACTCGCCGCCTTTGACGAAGAGCTGGGAGACCGGTCGCGGGAGGCGAATCGCCGCAAGGCGCTGCGCCTGCTGGCCAAAGTCCCGAATCTCGTGGCAAACGGCTACAGGCTGCAGACGGGGCAAGCTCCGATCGAGCCGAAGCGGGAGCTGTCTTACGGCGCCAATTTCCTGTACATGCTGACCGGACGGCTGCCGGACGAGCGGGAGGAACGGGCATTCGACCAGTCGCTGATCGTATACAGCGAGCACGAGATGCCGAACTCGACATTCGTCGCCCGGGTTATCGCCTCGACGCAGTCGGATCTGTACGGCGCGTTGACCGGCGCCGTGGCCTCGCTCAAAGGAACGCTGCACGGCGGCGCCAATGAAGCGGTCATGTACATGCTGCAGGAGGCGAAGACGCCCGAAGGGCTGGAGAAGCTGATGAAGGCGAGACTTGCGGGCAAGGAACGCATTATGGGCTTTGGCCATCGGGTATACATGAAGAAAATGGACCCGCGCGCGCTGCTCATGAAGGAAGCGCTTGCAGACCTGTGCGAGCGGCGGGGCAGTCGCGAGCTTTACGAGATGTGCGAGCTGGGCGAGCGGATCATGCGCGAGGAGAAGGGACTGTACCCAAACCTCGACTATTACGCCGCCCCGGTTTACTACTTGCTCGGCATACCGATCGACCTGTATACGCCGATTTTCCTGGCCTCGCGAACGGCGGGCATCGGCGCCCATGTCATGGAGCAGCACGCGAACAACCGGCTGTTTCGCCCGCGCGTGCTGTATAACGGACCGAGAGGATTACGGCCGACCCTGCAATGAGGCGGCAAACGTTCGGCCGTCGCTGTGCAATGCAGCACTGTGTGCCGGGATCCGCGCGGTGCGCGAAAGAGCGGATACGACCGAGTCTCCGTTGGCGAAGCGGCTTGCCCGGCTTCGAAATATTACTATGGAAGGAGCATGTTGCACATGCATCATGAATTTGCCCAGCAATCCCGCGGAACGCCGGATGAACTGCTGGTCCAACTCGCCGATTACGTCCTCGATAAACGGATTGATAGCGCGGAAGCCTACGATACCGCGCGTTACGTGCTGATGGATACGCTCGCCTGCGGCTTCCTGGCGCTGCGTTACCCGGAATGCGCCAAGCATCTCGGACCGATCGTTCCGGGTACCGTCGTCCCGAACGGAGCGCGCGTTCCCGGCACGCAATATGTGCTCGATCCGGTCCATGCGGCGTTCAATATCGGCTGCATGATCCGCTGGCTCGACTACAACGATACGTGGCTGGCGGCGGAATGGGGGCATCCGTCGGATAATCTCGGCGGCATTCTCGCGGTGTCCGACTTTATCAGCCGCCAGCGCGCGGCCCGGGGAGAAGCGCCGCTTACGGTGCGTGACGTGCTGACGGCCGCGATCAAAGCCCATGAAATTCAAGGCGTGCTCGCGCTCGAGAACAGCATGAACCGGGTCGGCCTCGATCACGTCATGTTCGTGAAAATCGCTTCGACCGCCGTTGTGACCGCTCTATTGGGCGGAAGCCGGGATGAGGTCATCAACGCATTGTCCAATGCCTGGATCGACAATGCCAGCTTGCGCACGTACCGGCATGCTCCCAATACGGGTTCGCGGAAATCGTGGGCGGCGGGCGACGCGACGAGCCGGGCGGTGCGGCTCGGGCTCATGGCGCTGAAGGGCGAGATGGGGTACCCGAGCGCGCTAACCGCGAAAGGCTGGGGCTTCCAGGATGTGCTGTTCAAAGGCAACACGCTGACGCTCGCCCGCGAGCTGGACGCCTACGTCATGGAGAGGGTGCTGTTCAAAATATCGTTCCCGGCCGAGTTCCACGCGCAGACGGCCGTCGAGTGCGCTTTCCGGCTGCACGGGCACGTGAAGGACCGGTTGGAGCTGATCGACCGGATCGAGCTGACCACGCACGAGTCGGCCATCCGCATCATCGACAAGAAAGGGCCGCTGCACAATCCGGCGGACCGCGATCATTGCCTGCAGTATATGGTCGCGATCGGCCTGCTGTTCGGCGACCTGACCGCCGACCATTACGAGGACGGGATCGCCGGCGATCCTCGCATCGACGCGCTCCGCGACAAGATGGTCGTCAGCGAGAATCCGCAATACAGCCGCGACTATCTCGATCCGGATAAACGGTCCATCGCCAACGCGGTCCAGGTGTTTTTCCAAGACGGCACTTCGACGGAGAAAGTCATCTGCGAATATCCGATCGGTCACCGGGAACGACGGACGGAAGGCATTCCGAAGCTGGTGGAGAAATTCGAAAGCGCCATAGCGACCCGGTTCCCGAAAAAGCAGCAGCAGGACATCATCCGGTTGTTTGTCGATACCGAGCGTCTGGATGCGACGCCGGCGCATCATTTCATGGAACAATTCGTTATTTGATCGTAAAGGAAACGGGGCGGGACCGGCATAGGCCGACTCGCCCGTCTTCCGTCAGGAGGGGAATCGGTTGACTTGGTTTATGGAACGGGACATATCGCAGCGGGAATTGGCCGAGCGTTTCTTGACACTCATTCAAGGTAACGCGGTATTGAAGCTGCCCGGCGCTCACGACGGATTGGCGGCCCGGATGGCGCAGCTTGCCGGGTTCGAGGCGCTGTATTTGTCGGGTGCGGCGTATACGGCTAGCCGGGCTTTGCCCGATCTCGGCATCGTCGGCTCGGGGGAGCTGGCCGACCGGGCGCGCGAGCTGATACGCGCCACGGGCTTGCCGCTGCTCGTGGACATCGATACGGGCTTCGGAGGCGTATTGAACGCGGCGCGTACCGCGAAGGAAATGGTCGAGGCGAAAGTAGCCGCCGTGCAGCTGGAGGATCAGGATTTGCCGAAAAAGTGCGGCCATTTGAACGGCAAGAAGCTCGTCACTCCCGAAGAAATGGTTCAAAAAATCCGGGTCATCAAGGAAGTATGTCCGTCGCTTGTCGTCGTCGCCCGAACCGATGCGAAAGATGCTGAAGGGATTGACGCGGCCATCTCGCGGGCCCGGCGGTACGTGGAGGCGGGGGCGGACGCGATATTCCCCGAGGCGTTGTCGACCGAGGAGGAGTTCCGCCGGTTCGCCGCCGCGATCGAAGCGCCGCTGCTGGCCAACATGACCGAATTTGGACGCACGCCGTATTATACGGTGCGGCAGTTCGAAGAGTGGGGATATCGGATGGTGCTGTTCCCCGTCACGTCGCTGCGGGTAGCCGCCAAGGCGTACGAGCTCGTATTCCGGGACATTATGGAGCATGGCACCCAAGTGGGCGCGCTGGATCGGATGCTGACCCGCAAAGAGCTGTACGAAGCGATCCGGTATTACGATTACGAGAAGCTGGATGCAGGCATTGCGGCCACCGTGCTGCCGGGAACGACGGAAGGGAGGGAACGGTAGCGCAAAGGCGTTGCTCCATAATCGGATAGACCGCCTATTTTCCCTTTGAATCCGGCATTTTAAACGGTTCGTAAAGGAGTGCATGTCATGAGTTTGGTTTATTTGTTTACCCCGGGCGACAACCGTAGCAAGCTGGAGAAAGCGGCAGGAAGTGACGCGGATGTTGTCATCATCGATCTGGAGGACGGGGTAGCCCCCGAGTGCAAGGCTTCTGCCCGCCGGCAGGCGTACGCCTTCCTGGAGGAGAAGCGGAGAGAAGCCGGGCGGAACAACTCGTTCGTCATTCGCTGCAATCCGGCGAACAGTCCGCATTTTGCCGAGGATATGCGGCTTGTTCGCGAATGCGGTGCTGTCGGAGCGATGATTCCGAAGTGCGAGAGTGCGGATGAGCTGCGCACGGCGAACGAAGCAGCCCCGCTTGCAGAGCTCATTCCGCTCATCGAATCGGCCCGGGGCGTACAGCAGGTGGAGGGGATCGGCACGGCTAGCAACCGCATCCGCAGGGTTGCCTTCGGTGCGGTCGACTTCGCGCTCGATATCGGTGCGGATTGGAGCGAAAGCGGTGAAGAGCGGGTGTACGCGATGGGCCGAATCGTACTGCTGTCGCGGGTAGCGGAACTGGAGCCGCCGATCGACGCCGTATTTCCGCTGCTAGACGCCAAGGAATCGTTTATGAGAGATGCGGAGCTTGGCAAACGGATCGGCTTTTATGGGAAAATGATCATTCATCCGCGACATATCGACTGGGTCAGGGATGCCTACCGGATACCGGAGGAGGAGATGGACTGGTGTCGCAATGCAGTCCGTTTGTATGAGAGCATGCATTCGGGCGGATCGGTTCAGTTGGAAGGCAGGCTGATCGACCTGCCGGTATATGTGAGAGCTAAGCGCAAGTTGGGCGACCTGGTTGCGCAGCGTGAGGGCGGGTCCGCCGCTGACTGACGAAATCCATGCAGGAAAATCGCCGTAATTGTTTGGCATGGCAATGGGCGCCGCAGGATGCCACGTGGGGGATCGCAAAAGTAACAATATATATTTTCTGGAAACAACGCCCTCGCAAGCAGGCAGCCTGTTTGCGAGGGCGTTCACATTTGCATGCAGAAAAAAAGTAGTCTAAGCCATTCTACGGAATGGATTCGATCGAGGACCTGTACACTCCGAAATTTCTGAAGCTAGCCGAGGAAGCTTCGGCGATTACGTTCATGTCCGAGAAAGCGCCTCCGCTCCTTATGGGCTACGATTACGAGTTCGATCTTCCGCGCATTCCGGCGGACGCTCCGGTGAGCGTTGTGATCCACCATCCGATGCACGGCTACGTGCTCAAGCAGAAGTATGACGCGCTCGGCAAAACGTTCGTACTCCGGCATGTCGGAGATCCGCTCCGTGCGGGTGAACTGGCGCGTTTCCTGCTCGGCAGCTTCGGCTGAAGGCTTGTAACACATATAGCGGGCTCCGTATCACAGCGGGGCCCGCTTGTTTTTTTCGCCCCATAGTCGCTATACGGTCATTTGTCGCTTTGGGATTCTCGTGGAACTGAATTAGAGTGTTTTACCGCAGCGCGCATCTGAATGATGTGCGCTTTTTTGTATTCGGTAAATCGTATTATAGAGTTGCCGGTGAACCTATGGAGGACCGGATTGCCTTGCGCAAAGTCCATATCGCCAATGGTCAGGCGGGGAACCGCTGCGATAGGCTAATGATATGCAAACGCTTACGGTTATTCAATCATAAGGAGAGATTGCGATGGAGATCAAGAAAATGAGCCGGCGAAAATGGCTCGGCACAGTAGGAGCGGCGGGTGCGATGTTGGTAACGGGCAGTCTGCTCGCGAAGAGCAATGTGCAAGCTGCCAAAGAGGAACAACTGATTGTGGTTGATGATATAACCGCACTGAAGGCGCTGGCACATCCGGAGAAAGTGCAATTCGTGATGACACGCGGCTATTACGCATCAGGTGACGGCGGAGGTGCGTTATACTGCATCGTGGCCGGTATGAGCTATGCAGGCGCACCGGATGGTTTTGTGGATCATGCATTAAGTGCAGCGGGAAAAGTCGCCGTGATGGATATCTCGAACGGCATCGATATGAAGCAAGCCGGCGTCCAGTCCGGCGTCGATTGTACCGCGCGTGTTCGTGCGGCGTATGCAAAGAATGCGAAGACGTACACGTATTCGGGAGACATGGCGCCGATCATCGATTGCGACGATCCGAACTATCCGTCGTCCAAATTTGCCGGCGGCATCTTCCCGCCAAGCTTTAGCAGCCATTGGTTTGACGGGCAATTCCGCTTTCAGGCAAAGGGGAGCGCGAACGGGGAGTATGTGCTGTTTAATTTTCAAGGCCGTGAGCATGTGACGATGTATCGTCCGTGGATTGTAGGCGATGTCGGTACGACACATACAGGTACGGGCGGCGAATGGGGCTTCGGGTTTTATCTCGTTTCCGGTGCGAAGCATATTACGATTCAAGAAGGATTGGCAGAGAAGTTTTGGGGCGATGGCTACTACATCGGGATTTACCCCGCGAATCCGAATTTGCCGATCCCGGAGCATATTACGCTGGAGAACTGTGTCGCCGATTCCAACCGAAGACAAGGCTTATCCATTACGGCGGTCAAGCATGGTCGTATCGTCGGCGGCGAGTATCGCAATACAGGAAAAATCGCTTCTGCCAACCCTGCCTATGGCATCGATATTGAGCCGAACAATCAAACGAAGTCATACATCGATGTGTCGCTAATCGATGTCGCGACACGCGGCAATTCGCGCGGCGGCTTGCAGTTCGTACCCGGCTTTTTGTCGTCGCCGCTGCCGGAGCTGCCGTTCTACAACGTCTACGTGAGCAACTATCGTTCAGTCGAAGATGGCAATGTCGGCGCGATGCGATTTGCGTATCCGGATTTGTCCGGCAGCATCAATATCAATCGCAAGCTGTACGGCTCTATTGTCATTCACAAAGCAACGATTGAGCGTCCTGCCGCCAAAGGGGTCGATTGGAGCAGATGGGTCCATACCGCGCCGGAGGTGATCGCATCGGACGTTACAGTATTGGATGCGAACACGAGTGGTGTCGGCGGTTCGTCTTATCACGCGCGCTGTGCCTTTTCCATGATGATCGCTGCGGACGATGTGACGAAAGGCATGACGACGGTTGGCAAAGTGACCTTGATTCGCCCGAAAGCAATCGATACGCGAACCACACCGAAAATGATGGCGCCGTTCTGGATGCAGACAGCGCCAGGCGCATCCATCCGGCGGTTGACGATTGTGGATGCATACGGGGAGAACGATTTGGATGGCAACAAAGGATTTGTTCGTGTCAATGAAGCGGGAGGTGTAACCGTTCGCTATGAGGGGGACCGTCCGGTCAAGCTGCTTGATCAGCCGCTTGTATGTGCGGCGGGGACTTGGGCAGGGTACGAGCTGCGCTTGCCTGCGGCAGCGACGGGCGTGCTGGATGTCGAATTGCCTGCGTCGGCGGTATCGCTTGGTTTGACGTATACGATTGTCAATACGTCCCAAGCGGGTGGTCAGGTGCGGATCAAAGCGACCGGATCGGACCAGTTGAAGCGAAACGGGGAGGCAAGCAGTACGCAACAGATCGTAGCTGCGCAGGAGACCTACACGGCAAAGGCCAATCTCGCAGGCATATGGTCGCTGTTGGATCAAATCTAATAGGAGATGGGGGAAAAAGATGGAGAGCAAAAGGATGAGTCGTCGTGCATTGCTTGGTACGTTGGGGCTTGCAGGAGGCACGATGTTGGCAGGGAGCATGCTGCCGCTTAATCTCGCCGAAGCGGCAAGCTCGTCGTGTATGCTAGTTGACACGGTTGCGCAGATGCTGCTGCTAAGCAGTGTGGATGAGGGACAATGGGTCAGGACAAGCGGCTACTATGCATCAGGCGACGGCGGAGGCGCATGGTATCGCATTGTGGCGAGTACAAGCTACGCGGGGACTCCGGATGGTTTTGTGGATCATGCATTAAGTACAGCGGGAAAAGTCGCCGTGATGGATCTGTCGAACGGCATCGATATGAAACAAGTCGGCGTCCAGTCCGGCGTAGATTGTACGGCTCGCGTTCGTGCGGCGTATGCAAAGAATGCGAAGACGTACACGTACACGGGAGACATGGCGCCGATCATCGATTGTGACGACCCGAACTATCCGTCGTCCAAATTTGCCGGCGGCATCTTCCC
>NZ_VDCQ01000073.1:0-46282 GCF_006265175.1 Paenibacillus hemerocallicola
GACGGTTCTTCTTCAATGTCTACTTGACAGGGGCAACTTCAGCCCCATGCTGCCGGTCCTTTACAATCGCAAGAGGCGGATCCACTTTGGCGATCCCGCTTATTTGCCCGCTGTCGCAGCCGGCTCTATGTCCGGGGTTTTGACCGGGATTCGTTTGCGCATCGTGGCTGCTGCATCGGTATCCCGAATTCGCAGCGCGAATAGCAGCGCCACCGCCAGAAACGCGGCGGCTCCGAGCAATGCGGCCCGATATGCGCCGGCATTGGCCTGGACTGTGACTGCCGAGTCGGACGCGAACGTACCGAATGCTGCCAGCAGTCCGGCCAACACTGCGACTCCGATTGCGGAACCGAGCCGGTTCTGGACGGTGAACAAGGTCGAAGCCCGTCCCATCGAAGCCGGCGGAATGTTGACGAAGCAAGCGACTTGCACCGCTCCGACCGCATGTCCCAGAAATAAGCCGACGCCGAACAATAGCGATCGGATGTACCAAGGACTGCTTTCCTGTCCGACCATGCTCAACATAACGAAAATGAACGCGGCGCACAAGAGCGCTATCGCGATGAGTCGACGCGGGCCGATTCTCTGGTATGACCATGGCACGATTTGGGAGGCTACCATCAAGCCGAGCGCTTCCGGGAAGGTCGTCAGACCGGTCTCCAATGCCGACGCCTTCAAGACGTCTTGATACATGAGCGGAAAAACGTATAGCATGCCGAGCAATCCCGCTGCCGAACATAAAGAAATCAAGCCCATCGTCCGAAACAGCCGATCGCCCAGCAGACGCAGGTTCAGCATCGGTTCGCTTACCCGCAGTTCCGTGCGGACCAGCATCGTCAATAAGACCGCTCCGCATAGTCCGGTGCCGATAATTTCCGGCGAGCTCCATCCCCTGATCGCTCCTTGACTCAGCGCATACATAGCCATGGCAAAGCCCGGCGCGGACAACCAGAAGCCGAGCGCGTCAAACTTTCCGGCCTCGGGCTCGACATGCTCCTTCAAGTACGCCATTCCGAACAGCAAAGCCGCGATGCCTACGGGAAGATTGAAGTAAAATATCCATCGCCAAGATATCGCATCCACGATCACCCCGCCGACGATGGGACCGAGCGCCGGAGCTACGGCTATAGGCAGCACGAGTGTCCGTGAAAGTTTGGCCCTTTCCTGCGGCGCGAAAGTCCTGAACAACATCGCCATTCCGACCGGCGTAAGCAGACCGCCTCCGGCGCCTTGAATGACTCGGCAAACGGTAAGAGACGCTACGCTATCCGCTAGCCCGCACAGTGCCGAGGCCCCGGTAAAGATCCCGAGCGCGATCAAGAAAACGCGCTTCGTCCCCCACCTGTCTCCAAGCCACCCGGATAGCGGCAGGAACACGGCAAGGCTTACCAAGTACCCTATATTCAGCGTACCCATGGCGGAGGGTGGAACTTGAAGGTCGCTGCCGATCGTCCGCAACGCCACATTCACGATCGTAGCGTCCATGGCCGCCATAAACATGGCCGCCACGTACACGATGCATACGACTGCCTTCGGGTTCGGCCGAACCCTCATTTCCTCTCCCTTTCTGCCGCGGTGGCGGCGATCAGACTGTTCGGCCGCATGTCGTTCCAATGAGCATTGATATAATCGAGGCAGGACTGCCGGGTTTCCAGCCCGTAGAAAATGGTCCAGCCGGCCGGCACTTCCACGAAGGAAGGCCATATGGAATATTGTCCCTCGGCATTAATCAGCACATAATAGCTTCCATCCGAAATCTCAAAAGGATTTGCCATAGATGAATTCCCTCCCGTTGGGTGAATCGGCTCGTTTGCTCATTGCTTGCAGCTTGGCTGCCAGTACTTGCCCGATCTCGGATAAAGGCCCGGGCTGGCACAAGTCTTTATGCCTGCATTCCATATCAAGCCGCTCGATCCTTCCGTCGATATATGGAGTCCATGTTTCCGGCTCAATCGGGTCGAACCAATCCGGAATGACCGTCGATCTGAAAAAAAGGAGATCGCCGCGGAATCGTCCGGGCATGAACGCGCCCAATAGGCGTACGGAGTTTGCGTACGTTTCTTTTAAATTCAAAATCGTAGCTTCGTCGAGACTCGCCAATGCGCTGCCGTCGCGTCGGAGGATGTCTACGGCGCTGGAAAGCGTCAATGGCGCGTCGCCCATGCTGTCCGGATCGTATCCGCCCAATGCGAGCAATGCGATCAATGCCTCCCGCTCGTCGGGTCCGTCCCGCAAAGGCAGGAAATGGCTCGGATAAGCGTCAAGCATGACGAGAAGCGCGATTTCCTCGCCTTCCCGCTGCAGTTGTACCGCAATCGCGTGGGCGACGTTTCCTCCCAACGACCAGCCCAGCACATAATAAGGTCCTTCAGGCTGCACGCTGCGAATCTGTCCGATGTAATCTGCAGCCATCTCCTCAAGCGTAACGGGCAGATTGTCCCGCCGCGCGATGCCGCGAGCCTGCAAGCCGTATATCGGATAATCGGCGCCCAACGATTTCATCAGCCCCGCGTAACACCAGCTTAGCCCGCCGGCCGGATGCACGCAGAACAGCGGCGGCTTGCCGCCGGAAGGCCGCAGCGGCAGAAGAACGTCCAACGCGCTGTGGCTGGTACCCATCTCGAGCCTTTCGGCCAGCCCCGCGACAGTAGGAGCCTCGAATAAATTGCCGATACCGAGATCGACGCCCAAAGCGTCACGGATACCGCTCATCAATCTGACGGCCAACAAGGAATGTCCGCCCAGATCGAAAAATCCGTCGTCGATACCGACTCGCGGCACGCCGAGGATGTCGGCAAACAAGTCGCACAATATTTCCTCGCGCGGATTTCGCGGACCTCTCCCTTCCGCCGCCGAAGCAAAATCGGGAGCCGGCAGCGCCTTGCGGTCCAGCTTGCCGTTTGGCGTCAACGGAAGCTCGGTAAGCGCGACGATAGCAGACGGCACCATATATTCGGGCAAGCTGCCGGATGCATGCCTGCGCAGCTCCGCCGGATCGGGAACGGCTTGTGCGGCCGGGACCACGTAAGCCGCGAGCCGCTTGTCCCCCGGCCGGTCCTCTCGGACTACGACGGCGGCCTGGGAAACGTCGCCATGCCGCGTCAGCACGGCCTCGATCTCGCCAAGCTCGATACGGAACCCGCGGATCTTGATCTGATGGTCCGCGCGGCCGATATAGTCCAGCGAGCCGTCCGCCAGCCTTCTGGCGAGATCTCCCGTACGATACATCCTAGTCCCCGGCGGACCGAACGGGTCGGCGACGAAACGCTCCGCGGTCAGTCCGGGGCGACCGAGATAACCTCGCGCCAGGCCAGCGCCGGCTACGTACATTTCACCTACTACTCCCGACGGTGCCGGCTGCAAATAATCGTCCAGCACATAAATACGCAAGTCTGGTATTGCCCGGCCGATCAGACTGCCGCTCTTCAGACCGACCATCTGCCGATCGAGTGCGTGGTAGCTGACATGAACCGTCGTCTCGGTAATGCCGTACATGTTGATCAGCGTCGGAGCGTTGTCCGGATGCCGGTCGTACCAGTCGTCCAGACGGCTGAGCTCCAGCGCCTCCCCGCCGAATATGACGAATCGCAAACGCAACGAGCGGCCGACGTCGGGATGCTCCCGGTCCGCCTGCATCAGCTGGTAAAACGCCGACGGGGTCTGATTCAGTACCGTGACGCCCTCGTCTGCCATCAATTGCAAAAACCGTTCCGGAGATCGGCTGACGGCATGGGGCACGACTACGAGTCGTCCGCCATGCAGAAGCGGACCCCAAATTTCCCATACCGAGAAATCGAATGCATAGGAATGAAACAAAGTCCACACGTCGTCGGCGCCGAAACGGAACCATCGCTCGGTAGCCGAGAACAGCCGTACGACATTTTGATGAGGGACGACGACTCCTTTCGGTAGTCCGGTAGAACCGGACGTATAGATTACATAGGCAGCGTCGTGAGGGCAAAGGCTCCGAACTCTCTCGGTCTGGTCCGGATCGGTATCCGGATAACGCAGCAGCGTCTCCGCCATGTCCTGCTCGCCCAACACGACACGGGGAGCTTCGCAACCAACCGGCAGAACCGTGGCGGACAAAGAGCTCGTAATGACGCATGCGGGTCGGGTATCGGCCAGCATGAAAGCGATTCGTTCGGCCGGATAGTCCGGATCAAGCGGCACATATGCGGCACCCGCCTTGAGTACGGCCACCAGCGCGACGACCATGTCGAGCGACCTCGGCAGCGCCAGCGCCACGAACTGCCCCGGCCCTATGCCCTTCTCTATCAGCAATCGGGCCAGCCGGTTCGAGTGCGCGTTCAGCTCATCGTAGCGAAGCGATCGGCCTTCGCATGCAATGGCAATCGCATCGGGGCTGTCGATAACCTGTGCTTCGAACAACTCGGGCACAGTCGATTCCGGCCATGCCTCATCGCCCTCGTTCCATTCCGCAGCAATACGCTTCCGCTCCTCCGAACCGAGCACGTCCAACCGACCGATCGGTGCGTCCGGATCGGATGCAGCCGCATCCAGCAGCTTTAGCAGTCTCGCCGCAATCGACTCTACCGTATCGCGGTCGAACAGATCGGCGCTGTATTCCATCAAGCCTTCGATGCCGCCTGGGGCTCCATCGGCGGCGCGACGTTCGCGAAGCTCCAAGGTAAGGTCGAACTTTGAGGAGCCCACGCTGCTGATATGAAGAGCGGAATCGATTCCGGGCAGCTCCAGCTCGGGATCGGGCGTATTCTGGAAGGCAAGCATGACTTGGAATAACGGATGTCTGGCCCGCGAGCGTACCGGATTCAACACCTCGACCAGACGCTCGAAGGGCAGATCCTGATGCTCATAGGCATCGAGATCGGTCTTTCGGACCCTGCCGAGCAGCTCTTTGAAGCTCGGATCCCCTGACGTGTCGGTACGCAACACCAGCGTATTGACAAACAATCCGACAAGCTCGTCCAAAGCGTCGTCGCATCGTCCGGCGACCGGGCTCCCGATCGGGATGTCGGTACCGGCTCCGAGCCTCGTCAGCAAAGCGGCGAGACCGGCCTGCAGCACCATGAACAGACTCGTTTTGCTTTCCCGGGCAAGCGCCAGAAGACGGCTGTGCAGCTCCGGTTCGATCCGCACGTCCAGCGTTCCTCCGAGATGGCTCGACTCCGAGGGCCGCGGACGATCGGCAGGCAGCTCCAGCTGTTCCGGCAGCCCCCCCAATGTCCGGGTCCAATAGTCGAGCTGTTTGGCGATCAGGCTATCCGGATCGTTCTCGCTTCCCAGAAGCGCATGCTGCCAATGCGCATAGTCGGCATATTGAACCGGCAGCGGCGACCAGGTCGGAATACCGCCCTTGCTTCTGGCCGTATAGGCGGAGGCAAGATCGCGCGCAAGAGGATTCAGCGACCATCCATCCCCGATAATATGATGCAGCAGCACAAGCAGCACGTGCTCGTCCGGCCCATTCGAGAATAGCGTGAAACGAACGGCCGGTTCGGAAGCAAGATCGAAACAATAGCGCACGGCCGAGGCCAATTCCGAGCGGTAATCCGTTTCATTGCCGTCTACTGCAAGAAGCCCGGTTCGGACATCGGCCTCATTCAGAACGAGCTGTCGGGCCGTCCCCGACGATTTCGGAAATACGGTACGCAATGACTCGTGCCGGACGACTACATCGCGAATCGCCGCATCCAGCGCCCCACGGTCCAGCTTGCCGGTCAAACGCGCCACAAGCGGAATATTGTAAGTCGGGCTCGGTCCTTCCAAGCAATGCAGAAACCATAGCCGGCGCTGGGCAAAAGAAAGCGGAACCTCCTCCGTTCTCGCGACCGGTCGTACGGCCGGTCGCGCATGCTGCGCCTGATCTAGCCGTTTCGCCAAAGCGGCGACGGTGGGAGCGTCGAAAAGAGCGGCAATGCCCAGCTCGACGCCAAGAGCGTCTCGAATACGGATCATTAGTCGGCCGGCCAATAAGGAGTGACCGCCCAGCTCGAAAAAGCCGTCATCGATACCGACTTTGGGCAAGCCCAAAATGTCGGCGAACAAATCGCACAATATTTCTTCCTGCGGGGTCCTCGGTCCCCGGGCCGTATTTGCCGAAGCTTGGTCGGGTGCCGGAAGCGCCTTGCGGTCTATTTTACCGTTGGGAGTGAGCGGAAGAGCATCAAGCGATACGATAGCCGAGGGAACCATGTAGTCCGGCAGACTGGCTGCCGCATGTTGCCGCAGCTCGGACTGGCCCGGTACGGAATCGGCTGCAGGGACGATATAGGCGACGAGTCTTTTATCCCCGGGCTGATCTTCGCGGGCGACGACGGAAACCTGAGACACGCCGGGATGTCGGGCAAGCACGGCCTCGATTTCGCCCAGCTCGATCCGGAAACCGCGAATTTTGATCTGGTGATCGGCACGTCCCGCATAATCCAGCGAACCGTCCTCGAGCCATCGGGCCAAATCTCCGGTACGGTACATCCGCGAGCCCGGCGGCCCGAACGGATCGGCAACGAAACGCTCGGCCGTCAAATCCGGCCGTCCCATATAACCGCGGGCCAAACCCGCACCGGCGATATACAAATCGCCCACTACCCCGGACGGTACCGGCTGCATCCCGGCGTCCAATACATATACCTGCGTATTCCATATCGGACGGCCGATTGGCGGGACGCTCCCGTTCCTATCGAGAAGTGGCGCCAAAGTCGACCAGATCGTCGTCTCCGTCGGCCCGTACAAGTTCGTTACGCGGCAGCCGGCATCCTGAAGGGCGGATTTCAGCGCAACGGGGAGCGCCTCCCCCCCTACGAGCACGCGAAGGCCGCAGAGCATGTCCGGGACCGCTTCAACAAGCGCATGCCATAATGTCGGCGTAGCTTGCATGAACGTAATACCTTTGTCCGCGATTGTTTTCGCCAACGCCGGCGGGTCCTGTATCGTTTCTCTTTTGGCGATCACGATCGTTGCTCCCCGTATGAGCGGAAGAAACAGCTCCAGCACGGAAATGTCGAAAGCGATCGTCGTAACGGCCAGCAGCCGATCGTGCGGACCAAGCTCAAACTGCTCCTCCATCGCCGCCAGGAAATTGAGCAGGGCGTGGAACGGTATGACGACCCCTTTCGGTCTTCCGGTCGAACCGGATGTATAAATGACGTAAGCCGGGTGCAGTGTCGACAGAGCCGCTAGACGTTCGGCATCGGTCGGATTGGACATGGAGTAGTTCTCCAACTCGCCGACCACATCGGTCTCGTCTAAAATAATACGGGAGGCTACCCCGGTATCCGGCAAGTCCGGGGCCACGCGCATTGTCGTGATGATGCATACGGGCCGGGCATCCGCGAGCACGAGCGCGATCCGGTCCGCCGGATACTCCGGATCCAAAGGCAAATAGGCGGCACCGGCCTTATGTACCGCCAGCACTCCGACAACCATCTCCAAGGATCGTGGGAGGGCCAACGCCACGATCCGATCGGGTCCCGCTCCATTCGCTATGAGGTAGCGGGCAAGCCGGTTCGCTTTTCGGTTTAACTCGGCGTAACTTAGCGTCTCTCCTTCGCATACGACGGCAGTTGCATCCGGTGTGCGCGCCGCCTGTTCCTCGACCCACTCGGGAACGCTCGATCGGGTTGACGGACGTCCGGTCGAATTCCATTCGTTCGCGATCCGGTTCCGTTCTTCGGGCAGCAGCAGCTCGATCCGGCCGATCGGTTGGGCGGGAGCGGCCTTCGCGATCGTTTGGAGAAACCGGATAAATCTCATATGGTGGCTTGCGAGAGCATTTTCGCCATAAACGGCAGGATTCGCGTCCATATCGATACGCAGCCCGCTGCCGTCAGCCCTGTCGTATAGGTTGATGGACAGATCGTCGACCGGACCGGCCGATAAATTGCGCGTATAACCGCGCGATCCGGCAAAGCTCAAGCCGTAGTCGAACGGCATAATGTTGACTTGCGGTCCGAACAGTCTTCGGTTGTCGCCCACCAGCTTGAAATCCCGACGCATTTCCTCATGCCGGTAGCCCTGATGCCGCCGGATTTCGCGGATTTCGCGGACGATTTGTCCGACAAGCTCGGATAGGGTCATGTCCGGACGAACTTGCAGGCGCAGCGGCAGCAAATTCATCACCATGCCGGGAATCCGCAGCGATACCGAGCCGAGACGGCCCATCATCGGCACGCCCAGAATGATATCCTGCGCTCCCGTCAGACGGTGGACGTATGCGGCGGCCGCGGCAAGCACCAAATCCGGCCAGCCTCCACCGGCATCGCTCGCCGCCGATTGCAGCCGATCCGCTTCCGAGGGCGGCAAGTATTCGGTACGCCGAATAAAGCTTCTCGATGTCCGGGGCGCTCTATCGGCCAAGCTGACCGCGTCCGGTTCGTCGGCAAAACGCCCGAGCCAGTATAAACGATCGGCCTCCATCCGTTCCGATGACCGGTAAGCCGCATCCTCTTCCAGAATCCGGTGAAAGGAGCCGAACGCGCCTTCCGGCACCGTCTTCCCTTCGGTCAGCGCCGTATAAATGTTGGCCACCCGCTGTGCGATCAACGAGAACCCGAATCCGTCGATCGCGATATGATGAATGCGTTGATACCATACGTACGAGTCGGATGCCAGCTTGAACAGGGCTTCGGTGAAAAGCGGCCCCCGGCTCAAGTCGACAGGTCGGGTCAAGTCTTCCTTCATCCAAGCTTCCGCCGATGTCGACGGGTCCGTCTCTTCGCTGACATCGAACAAATGAAACGGCCAATCGGATGACGGCTCCACCATTTGCCAAGGTCCATCCTGATCCTCTCCGAAGCGGGCATGCAGCGATTCAGCCTCCATAACGGCTTGACGAACCGCCGATTCGAAATATAACTCATGAACGGATCCGCGGATTTCGATGCATTCCCCGGTGTTGTATATCGGACTTTCTTTGTCGAGCATATGGGCGAACCATATCCCGGATTGCGCCCCCGACAAAGGCCGGCGACCATCCTTACCGATTGTCATAAGGCTCCTCCTTTATAAAGCGAAATAGTCCGCGTTCGGCAGCACCAGCTGCTGGCGCAAGGACAACAGCTTCCACCAGTCCTTGAGCGTCGGGCGTTCCGCCAGCTCCACGAACGCCACCTCCGCTCCGAACCGGCGCCATCGTTCCACCAGGCTCATCAGCCTGACCGAGTCGAGACCTCTATCGATCAAATTGTCGCTTTCGCCGATAGTCGACGGCGCTTCTTGCAGCAGCTCCGCGACTTGTTCTCTAACCATGCGCTCCGTCAGCATGCCATTTGCCGAAACCGTGGCAGAATCATTCGCCTTTGTGGAGCTTTGGTCGAGCTCCTCGAGCAGACGCTGCGTAGGGATCGTGACCGCGCAACGCTCCGCCGCGTATTTCAACGCCATTTTATGATTGTCCAGCGAGAAATCGGCGACCGCATCGGCTACGAAAAACGGCTGCACGTCCAGCATGAAGGCGTCGCAAGCGGTAAGCAGGCAGCCGATGTGGGCGTACACCCCGCAAATGAGAAGCTGATCCCGTCCTTTCTCCTGCAAGTTGTCCAGCAGGTTCGTCTTGCGAAACGCGCTATATCGCCATTTCGTCAGCACGATATCGGCGTTCGCCGGGGTCAGCTCGCTTACGATTTGCTTCTGATAAGGTCCGTCGTTGATTCCCGGACCCCAGAAATCCTGCAGCAATGCACGCTGCTCAGGAGTTTGACCGCCAGGTTGGGCCGTGTAAACAACCGGTATGCCGAGCTCCGAGCAACGGTTATACAGCAACCGTATGTTCTCAATCAACTCCACGACAGGCGATTCGCCAGCCGTGAAAGGATCCAGGAAATACTGCTGCATGTCATGGATGAGCAGAACCGCGCGTTTCGGATCGGGCGTCCAAGCTACTTTATTTATCGGCAATTCGGATGCGCCAGGCATCGGATATGGCTTAATGGCGGGTATGGCCATTTTCATCCCTCGATTCTTGAATTTGATCTGCCTCTTTCGGGTTCCAATCAGACATGCCTGTTGGCAACGGCGGAGAGCTTTCCGGCGATCGCCTCCCGCAGCGCCTTTTTGCTCACTTTCCCTACTCCGGTTTGCGGAAACGAATCGACAAACTCCATTCGATCCGGTATTTTATAGGCCGCCAATCCGCGCTGCCGCAGAAACGATCTCAGTTCTCCGACCGTCGGGGGTGCCGTCCTCGCAATGATGAAAGCGCAAGCCCTCTCGCCGAGGTATTCGTCGGGCATGGATACGACGGCGGCATCGTGTACGGCTTCATGCGCAAGCAGGTGGTTCTCGACCTCCTCGGCCGCAACCTTATCCCCTCCGCGGTTGATCTGGTCTTTGGCACGCCCTTCTACGACCAAGTACCCGGCCGAATCGACCTTTACCAAATCTCCTGTCCGGTAAAAACCGTCGGTCGTAAACGCCTTGTCATTATGCTCGGCGGCCTTGTAATACCCTCTGATCGTATAAGGTCCGCGAGTCAATAAATGTCCTACTTCGCCCGGCCCGACATCGCGGTCTTCGTCGTCGACCACGCGGATTTCATCGTACGGAGACATAGGCCTGCCTTGGGTATGAAGAACAATCGACTCGTCATCGTCCAGTCGGGTGTAATTGACCAGCCCTTCCGCCATTCCGAATACTTGCTGCAGCGAGCAGCCGAGCGACGGGCGCACCCGACGGGCCGCCTCCTCGCCAAATTTCGCTCCTCCTACCTGCAGCACCTGAAGACTGGACAAGTCGTGACGGCGGGCAGGCGCCGCATCCATCCATATCATGGCGAGAGGCGGCACCAGGGCCGTAATCGTAACGCCTTCCCTCTCGATAAGCGGAAAAGCCTCGTCCGGACTCGGTCTCGGAGCGAGAACGACTTTCCCGCCGGCATACAACGTTCCTAGCGCACCGGGGGAACTGAGCGGAAAGTTATGGGCAACGGGGAGTGCGGCCATGTACACGCTAGCCGAATCCAGCTTGCAAATTTCCGCGCTGATCCGCAGGCTGTACATGTAGTCGTCGTGAGTTCTCGGAATCAGCTTGGGCAGCCCGGTGCTTCCGCCCGATAATTGCAGGAAGGCGACGTCATGCGACCTTACTTCCGGCAGGCTGCAAGGGGTGGAGCGCAGATCGCGCAACGCTGCGAATGCTCCCGGTTCCCCCAAGACAAGAACATGCCGCAATGACGGTACCTTTTGCCGAACCTGAGCAGCCAACTCCCTGTAGTCAAAGCCCGCGTGCATGTCCGGTATAATATAAGCTGACGCCTCCGCAAACTCGCAAAAATAGGAAATCTCGCTGCTGCGGTGCGACGGAAGCGCGAAAACCGGCAGTGCCCCAAGTCTGAACAATGCGAAAATGACCTCGAAAAATTCCGCTACATTGGGCAACTGCACGACGACGCGGTCCATTGGCTTAATTCCCAAGCCGAGCAACCCTGCCGCAAGAGTGTCGGCTCTGGAATCAAGCTCGCCGTAAGTCCAACGTCTCTCGCCGCAAATTACGGCGATACATCCCGGTCGTTCGGCAGCCTGTCTCCGGAGCATGGCTCCGAACGATTCTCCGCTCCAGCAACCCGTCTCCCGGTACAAGTCGGCAAATTCCTTGGGCCACGCGGGGCATCCGGACAACATGAATCATCCCTCCTCAGCTCTATTCCAAATTATCCGTGCTGGAGTCCAAGCGCGATCAGCATCGTGCGGAATTTCGCGGAAGTTTCCGCAAGCTCGGCCTCCGCACTCGATTCGGCGACAACTCCCGCTCCCGCAAACAATCTCAGAGAGCGGCCTTCCACCTCGGCGCACCGGATCGTAACGATCCATTCCCCGTCGCCGTTCGCATCGCACCACCCGACCATTCCCGTGTAAAAGCCGCGATCGAACGGTTCGATGTCATTGATGACCGCTCGGGCCATATGTGTCGGAGAGCCGCAAACCGCCGGGGTCGGATGAAGCGCGGCCGCCAGCTCCATCGAAGATATCGACGGATCGGCGAGCTCGCCGCTGACCAAGCTCGACAAATGCCACATTGTGGCCGTATGCACGAGCGACGGTTCCGGCGGAACGTCCAGCTTGACGCAGTAAGGTCGAAGCGCGGCTGCGACGGCATCCACGACAAGTGCATGTTCATGACGATCTTTGGCCGATCGAAGCAAATTGGCCGAACGTTGCCGATCTTCGACGGGATCGGCACTGCGCGGGCTAGAACCCGCCAGCGGATTCGACGAAATGTGCAGTCCTTTCCGCGAAACGAGCAGCTCCGGACTCGCCCCGATCATCGTTTTGCCGATGCGAGGCCGGGATACCGCATTCGGACCGCTCCCGTAATAAGGTCCGTCATTCGTATCGACGGCGAACGTATAGCCGTGAACGTTATGCCGGGCAAGACTGCGAAGCAGCTGATGGACATCGACCGAACTCGCCGAGGTTAGGTGAAGCGTTCTCGACAGAACCACTTTGTCCAATTCGCCCGCCTTCATTCGCGCTATTCCCCGCTCCACCCCTCTCGCGTATTGTTCCGGCTCCGGAACCGGCCGGATCACATAATCAGGGGATGTTGGAGCCCCAGCCGAAGCTTCGGGCGAATCGAACCGTTGGGGACTCCCCCATCGGATCGTATTTGGAACAATGAGGTGCGCCGGCTTGGCACGATCAAAAGGTATTGCGCCGACAACAACGGGTGTTCCGGACGCGGCGCGTCTTGCGTCGCCCATCAGATCGGCGATTCGCCCGGGCAATCGGCTCAGCTCGTCAGGTCCGCCCTGACTCGGTACAACGGCGTACGTGCCTTCAGCAAGCAGTGTCCGTTGCGGCGAAGACAGGAAGAAAGACGTACCGGCGCGGTAATCGTCAAGGAGCTGCGCGGCTGGCGTCGCAGGGATAACATCGTAGTGCATAATCTCCTCACTCCTTCGTATAGGTCATATTCCCAAAGTAGCTCCCCCGTCGACGCATAAATCGTGCATCGTAATATGGCTGGCCAGATCGGAAGCCAGGAAAATAACCGCTTCCGCGATGTCTGACGCCGCAGCGAGCTTACCGAGCGGAATGCCGAGCCGATATGAATCCGTATGACCGGCAATGATTGCCTCGGCGCCCTGCTCGTCCTTCCATAACGACCTCTGCATCTCGGTATCCGTCGAGCCCGGGGACACGATGTTGCAGCGGATACGGTAACGGGCAAGCTCCAATCCCATGCATTTGGTAAACATCGTCACAGCCGCTTTCGAGGCGGCATAAGCGGACATCTGCATTCGCGGTACGCCCGCCGCATTGGAGCCGACCGTTACGATCGATCCCTTCATTCGCGGCATCATGTGATTCATTACGGATCGGGATAGTCGGAATACGCCGGTGCAATTCACTTCGAACGTCGACGACCAATCCTCGTCGCTCAGCGAGGCTATCGGCCCCGTTCGCAATATGCCGGCTGCATGAACGAGAATTTCGATCGGTCCTATCTCCTTCTCGATCCGTTCCACAATCTCTTCGACGGAACTGCCGTCCCGCACATCCAGCCGGAACGCTGCGGCACGGCCACCCTCCGCGAGAATGTCGTTTACGACTGCGTCCAGTCGTTCGGCATTGCTGTCCACGGCAGCCACATGAGCGCCATATTGCGCCATAGCGCGGGCGATCGCTTCCCCGATGCCTTGGGCGGCCCCCGTCACCAACGCGACTTTGCCCTTAATTCCCAGATGATTCATCTCTTCGCCTCCCGCGAACTGTTACATCGACAACGCAAACCTCGCGGCCCGGCTGACCAATGCCGGCAATACCGATACGTGTCCCTCTCCTTCGAATGATTTGAATTGAAGCCTTAGCCCCCGGTCGGCAAGCCCGGACAGCCGCTCCGCAAGCTCCTTGGCGTTATCGTATATTCCGCTTTTATGGCTTTTCTCCAATTCCCCTATCGCGACCATAAGCCCGATTTTCCCGAAGTCCACATCGGACCGTGCGGTGAAATTCCGTTCGGCTTCCAGCAAATTCCGCTTGTTCCAATGAATCGACGGACTGCCGGCAATGTACGATTGGAATAACCCGGGTTGCGTGAAGAGCACTTGCAATACAAACAGTCCGCCTAAGGAATGGCCAAATATCGTCTGCCTGCCGCGGTCGATCGTATATTCCCTTTCGATTTCGGGCTTTACCGTTTCTTCGATGAAAGCGAGAAACGATTCCGCCCCGCCTTGCTCCGGCCACGCGGCCCCGTTCGGTCTCGCGGGCGCCTCTGTGACCGCCGAAGGCATCGTAAAATCGTAATAGCGGGCAGAGGCGAACGGAGCTTCCGTCAGATAGCCGATGCCGACGATAACGGCCGGCACGACTCCCGTTTTCTCGGGTCTGCCGCCTTGTACCCGCACCGTTTCCTCCATTGTTCCGAATACGGAGTTGGCATCGAGCAAATAAATGACCGGATACCCCGATGGCGGCGGTTCCGCAGCCGGCTTGGCCACCATGATCCGATATTCGCGTTTGCCATCCCGCGAGCACATGATCTTCTCTACCGTCCGGGGAATCATCACCCCCCGGCGTTCCTCGCTCCGGTTCAAGACTGCGGCTCGTTCATTCCGAATGAGATCCACTGCTGCGCTTCCTCCTCATGTAAACGTCTATGCGACATTTAATTGATAATGATTATCAGTATTGATTATAAGTCACGCTATCCATCCCGACCATGGACGATATCCTGAAATCCATTTTGACAATATCCAGAAACGTACGGATGCAAGCAAAAAAACCTCCCTTACCATAATCGGTAGGGAGGCTCTAACCTTTACTGCCAATCCGAATCAATAAGCATAGACGGCTTGTCGTTCCCCGTCCAGCAGCTTTAACAAGTCATCAACCATGCGTTCGCAGGCGTGTGCCGAATATTCCCGCCATGGGTCGGAGGAGATTACATAGACATGATTTCTGCGGACCGCTTTCAGGTCCCGCCACGCAGGTGAGGCCTGCAGCCATCGCCAATGGTTCAACGATTCCGACTCCTGGCATACGTTGAGCAAAATCCGGTCGGCGTCGAATTCGGCGAATTGCTCCAATGCAACCGCTTGATTGTACACGGACGGGTTGTACCCTTTCGGACGGTTCAGCTTCAAATCCTCATATAACACGTCTCTCATGCCCCGGGTAGGGCAGACGTAATAGCTTTGCTTGTAAATGCTCAAGACCAGAACAGTATCGTTCCTCCATTCGCGTTCAATTCGTTCCCGGGCAAACTTTGTGTTCCGGTCGTAGTAACGAAGCCAGGAATCCGCTTCCAGCGGGACTCCGACGATTTGCGCCGTCAGCCTCAATTGCTCCCTCCAATCGTTGTTCTCCCCTTGAATATAAAATACGGGGAATTGTTCCTCCAGCCTCTTCTTCTCGTCCGGATGCAAAATATCGCCGCATATGACCATGTCCGGTTGAGCCTGGGCAAGCGCTTCGATATTCGATTCCCAATCGCGGTTGAACCGGTAGGCGCTCAGATGCAGCGGAATATCCGACCGATACGCTTTATAATAGTAGGCCGTCCATTTCGGGTGGAGCGGCGCCGCGTACGGTATCATTTTGAGCGCCAGCAAATGGCCCAATACGGGCGACGTATAGGCCGCGATTTTCCGTTTACGGTTTTTCATATAGACGGTTGGCGAAACCCCGACCTCTTTCTTGAACTTTCGGCTGAAATAAAACTCGTCGTGATAGCCGACCTGATGGGCGACATCCCGCAATCGGGCGTCCGATCGGAACATGAACTGCTTGGCACGTTCGACTCTCACTTCCGTTACATAATCGATGGCGCTTATACCGTATGTCTTCTTGAACAAATCGACATAGTACTTCGGGCTGATTCCCGCCATGCGGGCCAATTGCTCGATCGTCAAGCTCTCGTTATAGCACGTATCGATATAAGCCTTCGTCCGGTCCAGCGCGGATCGGGAATCTGCGTCGGGCAACGGTCTGATGTGCTTCATCAACCAATACAGCAGCTCCTGGAATGCGGACTGTCCGCGAAATCGTTCCAAGGCGTGCTCGCTGCGTGAATAGCCATACATCGCTTCGCAGAGTCCTGACGTATGCGTTTCCGCATATATCGGGATTTCGCCGTTCAGCGGGAACGCTTCGATCGGCTCGTCGTCCCTGTAAACGTCAAACTTGATTATGTACAATTCCAATTCTGCAGCCGCTTCCGGCGATACGCCCATCGTTTGCCCCGGCAACGCGATGAATACGGCCTCTTGCCTCAACCGGCTCTCGCGAATATCCGCTGTCAATAGGCCTGCCCCGGATTTTACGACGATCAGGGCATGCGATTCGATGAGCTGCTGCTCCATCTTGCCGTCCCGAAGCATGTCGACGCTTCGAAGCTTAAACCAAAGGTCGTCCAAAAAAGCGGGCACAGGTTTATCCTGAAGCGTTTGGGACAAAGTAAACACCTCGCTTTTTATGAAAATGATAATCATTATCATATCAAAGTTAGCACATTGCGCGAACGACGGTCAAGCGGAAACCGTCATTTCGCGAAATAAGCCAACCCGGGTGAAGGTCAGCTTGATGACGAACTATTCGACTAGGCTTCATGATCGGGTTTCTTCGGGTTTTCCAGCTCCATCAGCTCGAACAGCTCGCGATAAAGCTGGAGCAGCTCGGCTTCCTTCTCCAGAATGAACCTGGACAGCCCTTCGATCTTTAACCCGGTCATTTCGTCCGTTTCCCGATTGCCGGCGATACGCTTGTCTCCGAACGCCAGCCTCGGCGAAGGGCGGCAGCCGAACGATTCGATTACCCATTCGTCCGCCTCTTGCCGTCCGTACCGGCTGTACTTTTCCATATAGCTTTCGAAAATGGCGTTTACGATTTGACGGCGTTCCCAGCTGAGTATCCCCATAGCGTCCTTGGCCCGCGAAGCGGCGATCATGATCTGGAAATCGTTCAGCCTTCCGCGGATCGCCTCCACCCGGTCCATTTCCTCGGCGAAAATGGGATAAATGTTCTGAAACAGCTCTGCTTCCCGAATCATGTCTTCTTCCGTTATGATACGCTGGTTCACTATAATTCTTCCTTTCCTCCGGTTGTAGGAGCCTTCTCCTGCGGGAATCGGATACTCCGCATCTTATAGATTTCGTACTTGCCCCCTTATTTGTGTTCTTATCCGCGAACAACTCCTCTCCGGCAAACGCCAAAAAGCACATCCCCGTCCGTAGACGGGCTGTGCTCTCCGACTGATACGTTTAAATGGCCAAGCCCCCGAACGGTTGTCCGTCAGCGGGGAGCCGCTCTTATCGATATGATGAATCTAAGCCTAAATTCCAATTCAATGCCGGTACTATGCAAAGTTAGCACTTTTACTATTGTTCCCTGTTCATTAAACTGTTAGGAAGAGGTGACGATCTATGGTTAGATCCGCAATGGCTTATCTCTCTCTTGCGCTTTTTATCGTTACGTCCGTGACGCTCGTCTATAGTTTTCTGTTTCCATTCGAGGCCGGACACCCGCTGCAAGGGAGTTGGTTTTTCCTTATAATGATTACGAGCCCCATTGGTCTGCTGCTCGCCTTGACGGGGCTTCCCAAAGAACCCAAAAAAGCGCCGATGGTCGTAGTATGGGCTTCGATCGGCCACGGGCTGCTGATGTTATTTCTGGTGTTGTACATGACTTTGGGATATTTGATATTCGGAGTTTGAACACGAATCAAGCTCGACCTTCTGCTCCGTTCCCGTAACGTGGGATCGGTATGCCGCTTCTACGACCGCCAAGACGGATTGCCCGTATTCGCCGGAAATCGGCAGCTCGCTCCCGTATTCCAATGCGTCCAGGAGAACCTTCCATTGTTCCGTGAACGGATCCGCCTTCTTGGCGACCGAGATCGGTTCGTAGCTGCCCCCCTTGCTCATCAGCAGCTCTGCACGCTGACGGATGCGCAGGCTGCCTTTCGTGAACAGAAGCTCCGTCTCGTTGGCCGGGGCTCCGGTATAACCGCATACGGAAAGATGAACCGGAACTCCACCCGTTGTTTCCATGAACAAGGATCCGCTGCCTTCCACGTCTCCTTGTTCCCCATAATGCGACAATATCGCTTTCACTTTGGCGATGCGGCTCCCCGTCAACCATTGAATCCGATCGATGGAATGACTCCCCAAATTAATGATGACTCCGCCCCCCGATTTCTCTTTGTCGAGAAACCATCCCGGTCTGCTCTCTCTGAAATACCCGCCGTACCGCCGATCGTTAATCATGACCAGCTCGCCGAGCTCGCCGGACGATAATATCTCTTTCGCCGCGACGTGCTCCGCAAAAAACTGCTGCATATGTCCGACGGCAAGCAATACGCCGTTCCGTTTGGCGGCTTCGTTAATCTCCTTGCATTCTTGGACATTCAACGCCATCGGCTTCTCCAGCAATACGTGGCAGCCTTGCTCGGCGCACCAGATTGCCGTAGATTTATGCAAATAATGCGGCAAATTGATAATGACGATATCCGGCTTTTCATTTAGCACCATTTCGCGATAATCCGTATACGCTTTAGCTCCAAACTCGGCCGCCAAATCCTCCGCTCTCGATTCCATAAGATCGACGATCGCCGTTAAGCGGCTTCGTTCCGATTGTCGTATCGCTTCCAAATGAACATTTACAATTTGACCTGCGCCGATCACGGCGACCGAATACGATTTCCCCATGTATGCTCTCTCCCTTTCACGATATGATGTCTCTCTCATCTCTTCCCCGATTCGGGTCGGCCTGCACCGGCCGGAGCCTCGGCAAGGCGTCGCAATATCGGTTCGCCGGTTCTTCCGGTTTTCTCAGCATTCTGATTCATTATAATACAAAAAATCATCAATATGATTCATTAAATTGAATCGACGAGTAAAACTATCGACTTATTGATCGATATTTTATCTATATTATTATATACCATCAATTTTTCGCAGCTGTCAATGACGTTATATGAATCAGATTGTTATCCTAATTAATATATAAAAATCAGAACTCTTGAAAAATTTCGTCAGCCCTCCAAAAAAACAACCGAAGTTTTTCGTCAACTGCCGGCTATTCGCGTATGTCGAGCCGCAATGCGGCGGACGTTCGGACTCGAGGAACCGGCACCGTTTCCGGGTAGCCGATATGCAGAACGCCGACGACCTTCTCCCCGGCGCGCACGCCAGCCGCTTCCCGGAAAGCGGGAGCGTATATGTACGTATTCGTTTTCCATACGACTCCGATCCCGCGCTCCCATGCCGCCAGCTGGAAATTTTGAATCCAGCAGCATACGGCTCCGTAATCCTCGTCCCATTGCTTTTGTCGCGGGTCCTCCTTCATGACTACGATCAGATGGAGAGGAGTCCGACCGTAGTCGTATAACCTTTGTTCGGCATACTTCTCCTTTTCTTCGGCGCTCATGGCACCCATTACCGCTTCCGCGAAAGCGGAACGAGCAGCGCCCCGGTACAGAATGTATCTCCAGGGCTCTCTGCTTCCATGAGTCGGAGCCCAATTCGCGATATCGAGAAGCTCCATCAGCAGCTCATGCGAAACGGGATCGCTCCTGAAACTCCTCACGGTTCTCCTATTGCGGATAAGCTCGGCGATCGGATAGCTCGGATAACTTTGTTCCTCGTGCATCACTTTCACTCCCCCGGCCATATGCGTATAGGGATTTGCTCTTCCGGTACAAACACGGTTTGAGCATCTCCCTTATCGGGCATTTCGTCTGGAATACAGCAAATAAATGAAAAACGGCGCTCCTACTGCGGATGTGAATACGCCCGCAGGTACATCCATAGGCAAGAACAATACTCTTCCGGCCAAATCGGCCAACACGACAACGATGGCTCCAAGCAAGACGGCGACGGGCAAAATGACGCGAAAATTCGCACCTGCCAGCTTGCGGGCCATATGAGGCGCGATCAAACCGACGAATCCGATCCCGCCCGCGACGGAGACGGCCGAAGCGGCCAACGCCACGCTGATCAGCAGCAGCAGCAGACGGTTGCGTTCGACATGACTCCCCGCGCCTGTCGCAACCTCGTCGCCGAGCTGAAGCACATTGATCTGCCTCGCCAACATAAACGCCCAAGGCAGAAGCAGCGCCGTCCATGGGAGCAAAGTAAGGACATGCTCCCAGTTCGCTCCGTATACCGACCCCGTCAGCCAGAAATAAGCTTGGCTAGCCTCGTTTCTCGGATTAAACAGCAGCAGCATCGTCGTCATGCCCGACATGAGCGCCGATACCCCGACACCGACAAGCACAAGCCTCATCGGAGTCACGCCTCTTTTCCACGCCAACGCGTACAGCAAGCCCGCGACGATGATTCCACCTAGCATCGCGGCAGCTGGCAGCAGTCTGATCGTTACAGTCCCCAGCAAATAGTTCATAAAAGCGATAGCCGCAACCGACGCCCCTCCGGTTACGCCCAAAATATCGGGCGATGCGAGCGGATTGCGGATCATCCCTTGAAGTATCGCTCCCGCCGCGGCGAGCGACGCCCCGGCGAGCAGGGCTACAGCGACTCGGGGCAATCGCAGCTTGCGAATCACTAGCGTATAGTCATCCCCGCCGATTCCGATAACGCCGCGCACGACGTTGACCGGAGATATGCGCATCTCCCCCAAGCCGATACTGACGATAGACGTCAACAGACATCCGATCAACAGCATCAAAACGATCGCCGCCGGTTTGTAGCGGATAGACAATAACGCCCGTACGTTTCGAGCATGAAAGGACATTAACCGGTTCATCATTTGCCTATCCCCTTCCGCGCGATATAGATGTAGAACGGGGCACCTACGACAGCGGTCATGACTCCGACGGGGATTTCCTCCGGCACCATTACGAATCTGGCAGCCAAATCAGCAATGATGAGCAGGATCGCTCCGAGTAAGGCGGAATACGGAATAACCCAGCGGTTGTCGACACCGGTGATAAACCTCGCTATATGCGGAATTACGATGCCGATAAAGCCGATCGGTCCGGCTACGGATACCGAACCTCCAGCCAGCACGATGATGAGAATGCCAATGGCTATTTTGACGAAAGCGATCCTTTGTCCCATTCCTTTGGCCGTCTCTTCGCCCATCATGAGCAGGTTCATATCTTTTGCCAACAAGACAGCCGCGATCCAGCCGGCCAGCATGAATGGCAACACGGCAATAAGCAGATCCGGAGAACGTCCGGCGATCGAACCGGTCAGCCAAAACAATACCGTATTGAGTCCCTGCTTGTTAAGGACGAGCAGCGTTTGGGTAAAAGACGAGAATAGGGCGGTAATCGCCGATCCGGCCAAAATGATTTTCAGCGGTGTCAGCCCGTCCCGGCCGACCGCCCCGAGAGCGTACACCAACACCGCTCCGACCGATGCGCCCAGAAACGAAACCGATAGCAGCGGATACAGCCCGTCCACGGAGAAAACCAACGCCGCCGCGACCAGAAAAAAGGTCGCGGAAGCGTTGATTCCGAGGACGCTGGGAGCAGCCAACGGATTCCGGGTCATTGCCTGCATAAGAGCGCCGGCGACGGCCAGGCTGGCACCTACTGCGGCGGCAATAAGCGCCCTCGGCACCCGGGTCGTCCGAATGATGATTTGCTCCGGTATGGCTTCGTTATATTGAAACATCGCCTGCCAGGCTGTCCCCCAGCTATAGTTTGTTGCCCCGAGCATGATGCTTGCCGCCAGGCAAAGCAGAAGCATCGCGGCGGACGCCGCCAAGCCTGCCGTTTTGAAACCGTTAGCGCGCAACTTGAATCGATTCATGTCCGAACTCTCCCGTTCCAGCCGCCGTGGCGCTATTCCAGACCAAAGTAGCGGAACATGTCATTCAACATCGCTTTGGCAGCAAGCGGTCCGGCTCCGAAATTCCACGTGATCGGATCGGCTTTGATCACTTTTCCGTTTTTAACCGCATTCAAGCTTTTCCATAACGGGTGCGAGGTCCACTCCTCTTGCAGCTTCGGCACGTTTTCCTGTCCCGGCAGCGGGGTCGTGATATCGAAGATGTAATCCGCATCGAATTGCGGAATATGCTCCTTGGACGTAATGTCGAGACCCGATCCGGAGAATGTCACCTGCTGCGCCTTCGGTATGCCCAGCCCGAGTTCCCGCATGAACAAGCCCGGAAAGCCTTTCAAATATACTTTGACGCTATTGTCCCGCTGTACCCGAATGACCGACACGGTCGTCGTCTCCAGCTTCGTCCCCATCTTCTTCTTGAAATCCGCTACGCGGGAATTCCACTCTTTCATAATGCTCTCAGCCTGCTCCTGCTTGCCGAGCGCTTCGCCGGCGAGACGCAAATTATCTTTCCAATCAGCCAAATCTTCGGTAACGACGGTTGGCGCGATTGCCTCCAGCTGCGGCACGATTTTCTCGTGACGGGTTTTGGTGGCGATGATCAGATCCGGCTTGAGGGCGATAATCGCTTCAAGATTCGGCTGCCCTTCATCCCCCAAGCTTTTCACTCCGCTCATGTCTCCCAAATACTTGAACCACGGCTTCTGGTCCGTCGACTCGACCGCCCCGACGGGTTTCACGCCCAGCGCCACGCCTACGTCGTTCATGCTTTGAAATAAATAGACGACCCGCTCCGGCGTTTTTTTCAGCGTCGCCGTACCCATGGCGTGTTTGATCGTTCTCTCCGCCTGGGCGCCCTTGCTTCCGCTCGAATCCTTGTTCGGACTGGAGCTCTCCTTGGATCCCCCCGTTTCCTTCGAAACGGTTGCCGCTCCGGAGGCTCCGCTTCCACCGGCTGGACCAGCCGAACCGCAGCCTGCCATGATCAGCAGGGTTAGCGCAAATAACAATAGGATACTGATGTGTTTCATAGTTGTCGTCCCCTTCGATTGATATTGAGAATCTTTATCAATTATAAGGACGAGCAGCCAAACTTGTACATACAGCATTGTATCCGGATTTCATACACAATTTTGCAAACCGCTGCAGACGAATGTATGGTATACTTACTGAGAATGATTATCACACATGGGTCATCTTATCCAAACGAAAGGGAGCCGGTCTTATGACCCGATTGAACGCCAACGAACGAATCATGCTGTTGTTGACTTCGATCCATATACGGCAGTTGGCGAAAGGCAGGACGAAGCGGGCGCGGAACGTCCCGGTGCCCTTGCTGTGCTATATGCTGAAGGGCACCGGGACGCTGCGGATCGATCATACACTATTTCGGCCAAAACCCGATCAACTGTTCTTCATCGCGCCGGGCACTGTGCTGGAAGCGACGTCGGATTCCGAAGATGCCGAATATTTCCTGCTCGCGCTCGAAGGCGTGGCGTTTGACGCGCAGCTCGGGCAATCACCGGCCCGGATAGATTATGACAAGGCCTATCTTCCGCTTGCACCGGGCAAAATCGAGCTGAATCATACGTCTCCCGTGCCGGAAAAGCTATTCAAGCTCCTTGAATCGTACCGGAAATTGACGAGCTCGGGCTTCTTGCTGAATGTCCGCTTCCAAGAGCTGCTTCATTGCATCGTTTCAGGGCTGAACGGTAATGCCGAGCATGCAGAACCCGATGACGGAATCGAGAGGAGCATCACTTATATTCATGGCCGCTATATGGATAAAATCAAGCTGGAGACGTTGTCGCGCATCGCCGGCTTCACGCCTACCTCTTATTCCCGCGAATTCAAGAAGCTGAAAGGATTGTCTCCGTTCGAATACTTAAATGATTTCCGGATTGCCCAGGCGAAGCAAATGCTCGGGGAACGCAACCGTTCGGTCAAGGACGTAGCCGCCTCCAGCGGCTTCGCGAACGAGTTTTACTTCAGCCGCATGTTCAAGCGGGAGACCGGCGTCCCTCCTACTCTGTACATGAAGCGCAAGCATACGAAAGTGGCTGTCGCTTCCTGCATGCGCGTTCAGGACAACCTGCATTCGCTCGGGCTGGAATCCGTCTTCGCGACAAATTGCCACCGCAGTAAAATGATCGGCGTCGAGGACCACCGGCGTCTTGTGGCAGAGCGGATCGAGCAGCTTCGCCAGGCGGAGCCCGATCTAATACTGTGCGATCAGCATCATTTGCCCTATGTGGAGCAATTGAAGCAAATAGCGCCTACCGTAACGTTTGAACTGGTCGCCGACTGGCGTGCGGTCCATATGCGGATTGCCGAAGTCGTCGGCAGGGAGAATGAAGCGGAGCGAGATATAAAACGGATGAACGCTGCGATCGAGCAAGAAGGCAATCGGATTAGGCGTCGCTTCGGCCAGGAGACCGTAACGGTAATGAAGCTCGCCCATAAGCTGATACGCGTACAGGGAACCGTTCGCCATCCGCTCAATTTGCTGCTATACTCGGAGCTTGGTTTAAGACCCGGAGCATGCGTTCCCGCCTACGACGCGATAGTGGAGTTTGCGCTTGACAAGTTCCCGGATATGGGAACCGATCATCTGTTTATTCAGCATTCGATCGATCCCGGTGACGATCGGTTGTTCCGGCCGATCCGGCAGGCTCCGCAATGGCATTCGACCCGGGCCGTCAGCAGCGGTTGTACTTACTCCGTCCCGAATTGGGTTGCCATGAGCTGGTCGCCGCACGGGCGGATGCAAATAATCCGTGAACTGCTCGGAGACGCGACGGGTTTCCCGCTCGTGCAATGTTGAACAGATTCTGAAGGGTTCGGAACGGGGTGACGGGCCAGCGATTCGAATGGGATGGCAGAACGCTCTGAAGCGCGACGCCCGGCTGGGACGTTTAAAACGTCGAGCCGGGCGTCGCCCGCCGCAGCTGAAGGTTCGATATCGCTCTTCAAAAACTACGGCCATTATGGGAATGCGATATTACTCGTAACATTCGGGACAATGAACTACAAGTCAACGATTTTAATATTCCGAAATTCGATATAGCCGCCATGGTCCTGCAGTCCGATATGCCCTTTGCGCGGCCGGTCCCGCCAGGCGTACTTGTATTTATTGTCGGTTCCGTCCGGATTTTTGCCGGCCGCAGTCCATTGATCGATATCGGCTTCGACTACGACTATACCGTTTAGGCTGAGCCGAATTTGATTGCGCTCGCATCGAATCTCGATTTGGTTCCATTCCCCCGCTTGCCGAACAGCGTTAGAGGAAGGCGCTACGAGATCGTACAAGGCGCCCGAGCTGTTTTTGAGCATCGTGTCCTGATCGTGCGTATCCAAAATTTGCATTTCCAGTCCGGTATTCACCGGATCCGCCAGGTCGGTCCATCTGAAAAAAACGCCGCTGTTCGTTTTGGAAGCCGCCTTGTATTCCAATTGAAAAATAAAGTTCTCAAATTGATCGACGGTATGCAAATATCCGTTGCTTTCCCCTTTGCACACAAGGTTTCCATCTTGCACGAGCCAGCCTTCGGGGTACTTGGTAGCGACCCAGCCTTCGAGCGTTTTCCCGTCGAACAAGAGCCGAATCCCTTTTTGCGTTTCTTCTTCCGTCAGAGCGTTGATCATTTCGATTCCTCCCGCTAATATGATTTCGGCAAAATGATTCGTACTTGAAAGACATTCCAAAGCTAGTTATTCTCTCCCGCCTCTTCATATCCTGCACTCGAGGAAATAAAAACCATTCGCGGTTTAATTATTAATTAATGCTATAAATAAATATGAATTGGTACTGTTAATAAATATTTATTAATGGCATTAATAAAAACCCGCCAATCCGCAGGGATCGGCGGGTTTTTAGACTGCCGGTTATCTATCGAACAAAACGACTTTTTTGCCCACGATCGATTCTTGGGCCGCCAAGCTCAGCTTCACGGCCCACAAGCCGTCCTCTCCGCTGACGATCGGCCTCTCGCCCTTCGCGATGACTTCCGTAAATTGGGCGATCTGATATTCCAGCTCGAACAACTCGCCCGGTTTATCGACAACTTCCAGCTCATGCCGGTGCTCCCCGTCGTAATACTCGAGTCGGAACCGCGGGTCCCTGATCCGATCGGACGAGCCCGACCATTTCGCCTTCAGCACCCCTTTCGTCCCGATAAACTCGCCTGACAAATAGTGCCCGTATGCGGCCAACGTCTGATTAACAGTGGCATATCCGCCTTTCGAGAACGAGATGCCTGTGGCAATATTTTCGTACAACTGATCGGCTTCCGTGCCGGCGTCACGGGAATTGCCAAGCGCATACAAGCTGACCGGCTGCTCTTGGCCCGCAAAATACCAACGGACCAAATCGTAGAAATGGACAGGCTCCTCCAAAATCCAGTTGCCGACCCGTTTCGCGTCCTTGCGCCAGCCTCCGGAGCCGTTCCGGTAAGGGAAACGGGACAAATGCACATGGGCCGTTTTCAACTCGCCGATCTTGCCCTCGTCTATAAGAGCTTTTACTCTTCCCCACAGCGGAGAAAAGTGGAGCTCGAAGCCGATCTGGATCGTCAATCCTCGACCTGCCGCTTCGTCGATCAAGTCCCGGCATTCCTCGACGGTCAGCGCCATCGGCTTCTCGAGCAGGATATGCTTTCCGGCCTTCAGCGTCCTCAGCGCGATCTCGTGGTGCAAGTAATTCGGCACGACAATATCTACGACATCGATATCTTCGCGCTCCAGCAGCTTCGTGTAGTCCGTGTACACGTCCGTTCCAAGCTCGGCCTTCGCTTTATCGGCCGATGCCTCGGACGAGGCGGCGACGGCGACCAGCCGCGCCGACGGCGTCGATTGAATTGTCTTGGCATGGTGGCTCCCCCATGCGCCATATCCGATAAGTCCATATCGTACCGTCACTTGATGGCACCTCCCCGGAAAGCATTTTTATCGACATGAAGGCGCTGCAAAGTACGCCGGGCCTGTTCATACTCGTGGCGCGCGATCCGTTCCGGTTCGACGCCGGCTACCTGCGCTTCCAAACTGACATAACCCTCATAACCCGAATGGAGAAGCGCCAGGTAGGCAGGGGCGTGATCGACATGGCCTTTGCCCATCAATTCGACTCTGTATTGCCGGCCGGCATATCCTTTCGCTTCATCCTGCGGGTCCGTATAGAACCATACGTCCTTGGCATGTACGTGGAACAATCGGTCACCGAGCCTCCTGACGGCCACTTCGCCGTAATCTTCGCCCGCGATGGCCATATTTCCCGGGTCGAGTATCGCTCCGACATCGGGCCGCCCGATCGTATCCAGCAATCTGAGCGTCGAGTCGATCGTCTCGACCAGCGATTTATGATGGATTTCCAATACAAGCTTGACGCCGCTATCCGACAAGATGGCCGCCGCCCGGTCCAGCCAATAGGACGCCTTGTCGAAATGCTCCTGAGCCGCCTCGTGCGGAGAAGGGCCTCCGGGGCCATGGCATACCATCCGAGCTCCGACAATGGCCGCCCATTCCGCATATCGCTTCAGCAGCTCCAGCTTCCCCTCGGCTTCCTGCTCCGTCGAATTGGCGTACTGGCCGTTGATGTTCGAGTAAATGACCGGTATGGCCAATCCGTAATGTTCGGCGATCCTCTTTACTTCCTTCACCCGCTCTATGGAGCTGTCAGGCTTCAAATGGGACAAAGCTCTCAGCTCCAGGGCATCGTACCCGATTTCCGCCGCCGTCTTCGCCACGTGTTCGAACGGAGCGTCGCGCAAAACACCCGTAAATAGCGCAATGTTCATTTTCGTTCCTCCCTTGCCCGTTATCGGCGATCAATCGAAATCGTAGACGACTTGGACCGAGCTGCCGGCCTCGATGGACCTAAACACCGCTTCCGTCAAAGCCAAAATTTCCCGCCCTTCGCGCAAACCGATCGGATAAGGTGTGCCATAATCCAAGCAGCGGGCAAATTGCGCGAATTGCTTCTCGTGCAAGTTCCCGCTCTCGAGCTGGACCGTCTCCGTGCCGCTGCCGATAAACACGTTCCATTTGCCGCCTCCGGCCGCTTCGACAGCCCCCTCCGGGCCGATGACGCGGTCCGGGCACCGGCTGCGCAGCTTCGTCTTGGCGGGAAGTCCCCATGATACGGTCATTGCCCCAACGTCGCCGGATTCGTATTCGACGGTGATCGATGCGGTGTCGATCGCCAGCTTTTCCAGAGAAACAAGCTCCTGACGATCCTTGGCGAAGATGCGTCCGCTCGCGTATGCGAATTTGGCCCGCGACCGGAACACCGTCCTCCACAAGAAGAAGGAATGGCAGCATACGTCCATGACCGGTCCCATGTTGCCGTAATAATCATGCATCGCGATTTTCGGCCTGACCTCCATCAGGTTTTCGGAATTGAACAGCACGGGTCTGCCGAGCTTCCCTTCCTGGACGTATTGCGTGAACAGCTCGGCATCCAATGCATAGCTGCGCTGGAAGCCGATGCCGAACTGCACTCCCGCCTCGCGTATCGCTGCCACCATCTCGTTCGCCTGCTCCGTAGAACCCGTGAGCGGCTTTTCGCAAAATACGTGCTTGCCTTGCCCGGCTGCGAACACCGTAACCGGCGCGTGGAATTTCAGCGGCAGGCAGATCGAGACGATATCGATATCCGGCCTCGCGATGGACTCCTTGTAGTCGGCATACACTTCCCCGACTCCGAATTTGTCCGCAACCTCCTTTGCCGACTGCAGATTGATATCGGTAACGGAGACGACGCGATGACCGGCCAGCTGCCACCCTTCCACATGCTTTTTTCCCATTGCTCCCGTGCCGATGACGGCTATGCGATACGCTTTGCTCATTCTCCGAGCTCCTTTATTGATTATTTTGCGCCTTGATCTTGCTGTTCGCTTCCTCTTCGGCCAGCCGCAGCGCGGAATTGATGTCGATTTCGTCCTTGATGACTTTTTGCACATACGCGTTTAAGACGGGCCGGGCTACATCCTCGTACTTCGAACGCTTCGGACTCGGGGACGGCTTGCTTTTGAAAATGCCCTTCAAGTTTTTTCCTTTTAATCCCGGGACGTCGGCGCCGAACGATTCGAGCAGCTGCGGATCCTTGAGTGCGGGAACTTTCCCGCCTCGGGTCAGCTTCAATTGATTTTCCGCCGACGTAATCGCTTGAATAGCCGCGAAGGCATCGTCCGGGTGCTTGCTTGATGAAGAAAGCATGAGCATGAAGGCGATCGTCTCGTAACCAAGTCCGGGCGCATCCGCCAAGCTCGGATAGGAGACTACGTCCCAGTTGATCGGATTGCCCGTCTTACCCGATTCGGCCAGCTCTCCGAGTATTTCCGCGAAGTCGGGCTGCATCGCCAAATCCTGCTCCTTCTGGAACCGGCTCCTCGCATTCGTGACCGAATCTTTATTGCCGGGCAAATCGGCAACTTGCTTGTACAGCGTCAATGCCTTCTTCACCGCTTCATTGTTGATTACGGCCGTATGATTGTCCGGATTGACATAGTTAACCTGATAAGGCGCGCCGAAATTGACGAAGGCATTCGGGTTCAACGGCTTGTATGTGACCCCGTTTTCCGTCCGGGCGACTTTTTTGCCCAATGCGATCGCATCCTCCCAAGTCATGCCGTCCGTCGGGTACGACACCCCGAACTTGTCGAAAATGTCTTTGTTGTAGTACAGCGCGGAGAAGTTCAAGAAGATCGGCATCGCGTAAAGCTCGCCCTTCTCGCCCCGCTGTCTGATGATATTCACTACGTCGGTATTCAAGGCCGACAGGTCGTACTTATTTTTTTTGATCAGCTCGTTCAAATCGGCCGGAATCCCGAGGTTTTTGAAATTTTCGATTTGCCGAGAGCCGGTATAGATCAGATCCGGCACTTCGCCGGTTGCGACCAAATCCTGCAGCGTCGTTCCTTTGGCGAGACGCACTAGCTCGAGCGTAATGTGCGGATATTTCTTCTTGACCGGCTCGGCCAACAGCGACTGAAAATCTGCGTCCGTAATATCGGTGCTGTATTGCAGTACCCGGATCGTAACGGGCGACGAAGCTTTTTCCGCCGGTGCATCCGCTTGCCCATTATTCGGACCGCTGCCGCCGCAGCCGGTCAACAGGAGCAGGCCAATCAGGGTGGAGCCGATCGCGACTTTCGGTATTCTCATTTTGTATCCCTCCAAGTTTTGATGAATCTTGCTGCGTATTCAAGAACGGGATCGGCTTGCGGGCCGCGGCAATCCCAGATGATCGCGGAGCGTGCGTCCCTCGTATTCCTCACGGAACAAGCCCCGGTTTTGCAATTCGGGAACGACCAGCTCCACAAACTTGTCCAGACCGTCCGGCAAATACGGCGGCATGATGTTAAAGCCGTCGCACGCCCCCTTCACAAACCACTCCTGCAAAAAGTCGGCAATCTGAACAGGCGACCCGACAATTTTCCGGTGCAGACGGCTTCCCCCGTAAAACCGGCCGAGCTGCCGCAGCGTGAGCGAATCGGACTGCGTGAGCTTGGCTACCAGCTTAAGCCGGCTCTGCATGCCCGTCGCCTCGAGAAGCTCGGGAACCGGACCGTCCAGCGGGTGAACGGACAAGTCGTAATTGATTTGATCGGACAATATCGCCAGGCCGGCCAACGGATCCGCAAACTCCGCCAGCAGCGCCTCCGTCTCCCGGGCCTCCGCCTCAGTCCCGGCCACGATCGGCATAAGCCCCGGCATGACCTTGTTCGAATCGGGCGAACGGCCGTAAGCGGCTGCACGGGTTTTCATATCCGCGTAGAAGGAGCGGGCTCCATCCAGCGACGGCTGCGCCGTAAAGATGACTTCGGCGACGCGTGCGGCAAAATCCCGTCCGGTGTCCGACGAGCCCGCCTGCACGAGAACCGGACGGCCTTGCGGCGAGCGCGGTACGTCCAGCGGTCCGCGTACTCCGAAATGACGGCCTCGATGATGCAGGTAATGAACTTTGTCGCCATCCGCATACACTCCCGCTTCTTTGTCGAATACGAGGGCGTCCTCCTCCCAGCTGTCCCATAGACCGTTCGCGACGTCCAGAAATTCTCTCGCCCGCTCGTAACGGCTATCGTGATCCGGTATCCGCTCTTCGCCAAAATTGCGCGCTTCGTTATCGCTTGTGGACGTTACCACGTTCCATGCCGCGCGTCCGCCGCTGAGCAAGTCCAACGATGCAAATTGACGCGCCACATGGAACGGTTCGCTGAAGCTCGTCGACACGGTGGCGGTCAAGCCGACCCGTTCGGTCACACCCGCCAAAGCGGTGATCAGCGTAAATGGATCGAGACGCGCCGAATGCAACGATCGAACGGTCGCGCGGAAGCTGTCGCCGTACCGGTCGGGAATGCCGTACCGGTCGGAGAAAAATACCATATCGAACTTTCCTCGTTCAGCCGCGAGGGCCAATCGTTTGTAGTAATCCAACCGGAAAAACATGTCCGTCGGCGTCGCCGGATGACGCCAAGCGCTGGCGTAGTGCCCCGCGGCGTCGAGGAATACGCCCAGATGAAGCTGTCGTCCGCGATCCGAATTCATTTGATTCATCGTTTACCTCCCGTTATGCAAAAAAGACATAGGCTCGCCGTATGGCGGTTCTATGTCCCATTGGAATGGTTGACATCCGTTATCCTTTTGTCTTTTGAAACGATTTCTTACCTGCGCAAGTCACTCGCCCCATATTTCTTTCAGCGCCGAACGGGTTTGTATCAGAAAAGCCAGCGGTGAAGCCGGAGGAAGAGGAAGCTCCGCCCCGATCCAATCGTCGTAACCGATATCCGCCAACCCGCGGGCCGCCTCCGCCCAATTTACCTCGCCCGAGCGAAGCGGCACGATTTGACCTTGGCGCGTCGCATCCTTTACGTGTATGCGGCAAATACGCTCTATGCCCAGCTCGCGGATCCATTGCGCGGGATGTCCGAGCCGGGAATATACCGTATTGCCGATATCGTAATACAAACGGAGTTCCGGGCGGTTCACCCGATCGAGAAATTGGCGCCATTCGGACGGGCTGAGCAAAAACTGGTTGTCCACGTTTTCCAGCCCTATCGTAATGCCGTGTCGGAAAGCAACGTCGGCCGAACGTACCGCCGTATCGAGAGCATTCGCATACAGATCGGCATACAGCTGATCCGGCTCCCATCTTCCCGGAACGAGCAGCAGCACTTGCCCCCCCAACAGTCGGACCGTCTCCGCGGCCTTATCCGCGAGAGCAACCGCCTCTTGCCGCTTATCCGGATCCGTCGCACCGAACCTCGGCCAAAACAGCGGTCCTCCCCTCATGCTCGGAATAACCAGTCCTTCGGCTTCGGCCAGCAGTCTGAACTCGGCCGCATCCTCGCGAAATGAACGGACGGAAGGAAATCCGTCCGGCAAAAACGTCGGCTCGACCCCGTCGAAGCCCGCTTGCCGAATGATGGGAAGCAGAGCAAGCGCCTCCTCCCGGGAGGCAAACTCGGTCGAGAACAAAAATTTCATGTTATCGCCACCCCATATCCCATAATTACACTGTGTTTTATCGGATATATAAACTATAGCAGGGTTGTCCCGCCTCCGTCCATATCATTATGTGTTCGACTTTATTTGTCATTTTGTGATAGGCAATCGCGAATTTCTTGTTGTACTCGCCGCACCGTGTCCCTTATACTGCTTGCATAAGGAGTGGACGCCGTGCAGGACGACCCTATGGAATATGTGGAACGATATTTTTTTACCCCGTCCGTCATCGAGAAGTCGAATGCCGTTTGGCCGATTCGTCTCGGACAAAACGTTGCAAAGCCGCATTATCACGTCGGACCGAGAACGACTCCCTATTACAGCCTCCACTTCGTTTTGGAAGGCGCAGGCACCTTTATTCAAGACAGCAAAAGCTACGGCTTGAGCCAAAACGATATGTTCTGCCTATTCCCGAACCGGTCTCACGAATATTTCACGTCGGTTAGTCAGCCTCTGAAAATGGCCTGGATCGCCTTTGACGGCAAAAAGGCGCTGCCGATTTTGGAACGGCTGAATATTCGTCCCGCAGCCCCGTATGCTCCGAATGCCGTGCGTCCCGGGGTGCGGGAGCTATTGACCCGATTCTTCGGCTTAGTTCAAGCTAATGGTCATAACGCCTCGGACTTCGCCAAGCTGGGAATCTTGTTCCAGCTCTTCGAGTCGCTGGCGGACCCGGCGGCGAAAACCGAGAGCTCGGCCGGTGGACCTTCCGTCAGCTGGCTTGCGAAAGGCGTCGATTATTTGGAGATGCACTATGCGGAAGGGATTACGATCGAGAAGGTCGCTTCCTTCGTCGGAGTGGATCGCGCCCATTTCAGTCGGACGTTCCAATCGGCTTACGGGACGTCGCCGAGCAAATATTTGCAAAGCCTCAAGATGAGCGCGGCGCGGAAAATGCTCGGACAAACCTCCTGCACGCTTACCGAAATCGCGCTGTCCGTCGGGTACCCGGATTTGTTCTCGTTTTCCAGGGCGTTCAAAAAGCTCAACGGGATCTCCCCGGGCGAATTCCGCAAATCGTTGGCTTGCGGCAGTCCCCAAGTCGACGATAACGGCCATTAGTCCTCTTGGAATGCAAATCTCGGATATGCACGAAAGAAAATCCCCCACTCCTCGAACATAAGGAATGGGGGATTGATGCCGTTATAGAGTTGCATCCGGATCGTTTCCGATCACGGATTCCATACTACGAGCGTTGCCGAGCGGGCCGGCAGCTGTACGGCAATCGCGCCGCCCTGGCCTGCCGTTGCGGTGCCCGCCGGAGCCACATGCGTCTTCGAGTCGAAGCGGTAAAGCTGCGCCGAGCCGCTCATGGCTTCGTCGGACTTCACCTCGGCTTTGCGGACTACCGTGTCTTTATTGAACAAGAGCACATACAGTCGACCATCCGCGCCTTCGATCGTGTAAGCGCCGACGGCGTTTTCATTGCTCGAATTCGTGCTGACGCTCGTGCCGCTCACCTTCGAGCCGCGACCGTCATAATCCAAGTACAGCTTGAACGCGTCCTCGATATAGGTACCGGCCTTCATGGCGCCGAAGCGGGTAGCGAGATCGACGCCTTCGCGTCCGAATATCGCCAGCGCCTCCGCTTGCGCCAAGCCTGCGGTGATGCCGTCGCCGTTGCCGAAGTTGTATTCGGTTATGGCAAGCTTCATGCCCGGCATATGCTGCTCGATCATCTCTTTCATTCGCGGAATAAGCCGGATCGGCTCCTGAATCCACGATTGGTCGACGAAGTTCGGGTCGTACAACGACTTCAGCGACTGGAAGCGGCGCTTGGCGGCTGCCGGACCTTCCTCGCCGGACGTCACGACATTTTCCTGCGGATAGAAATGAATGTCCAGATAATCGACCAGCTGTACGCCCTTCGATTTCTTGTACTCGCTGATCTTCTGGAGGTACCATTCCAGGAACGGCTTGCCGCCGTGCGCCTGCCGGTCGGGACCGTCCGCGCAGTTATCGGCGGAAGAGTAGAAATACGCGCACCAGCCCCACGATGTCGGACCGTAGATGTTCGAGTTGGGGTCCTTCGCCTTGATCGCGCTGCCGTATTGCTCCGTAAAGCCCCAAATCTCGTCATACGTCGGCGCATTCGGATGAACGTCGCGATGCGTGACGTGCCATATTTCCGGCTCGTTGTCGAGCGCATAGTCGTTAACCCTATCGGACGTACGCCCTTTGAGATGGTCCATCCAGCGGGTGACGAAGTCTGGTCCGATCCGCTTGGACGTATCCAACGGATCGTTGTTCTCGATCAGCGTGCCGTCCGGCCGCACGCCATTGCCGGCGTCGCGGCGTTCGTCCGCCCTGCTTTGCTGCGGGCCGTACTTTTGTTGGGAAAATCCATAGTCGATCGCCCTTGCCTTCGGCGTCCAACCGATCGTCGGCACGGTAAGCAGCACCTTCCCGTTTTGAGCCAGCACTCCATCCACGAAACGGTCGGACGTGGAACCGTGCGGAAGCTGCTCTGGACGGTCGTTCTCGTACGGATAATTGATAAAATACCAGTCCGATGCGCGGTTGGCCACGTCCAGCTCCCAGTTGTAGCGCGTCGTATTATTGCCGCCCCACCGTTGAACCGGGAAAGCCAGAGAAGAATCGTTCGGATGCATATCGTTGAAGTTGATGCCGTAAATGTCCGGATTGACCACGCGCCGTTCCGCCGACGTGTCGATACCGACCTGCACGGTCGGAAGCTCCGGCTGCGGCAGCCGTCCCGCCTGCAAATTGCGCAGCAGGAAGACGTCGTCGATATATACGGCAGCCTGGTTGTCTTCGGTGGCCGCTTGGAAAATGATGCCGTCGAAGCGACCTTCCGACAAGCCCATGTCGGCGAAATTGACCACTATGCGGGTCCATTGCCCCGCCGGAAGCTTGCCTTCCGGCGCATAATCGGCCAAATTGACCGCACCAAGCGGCGTATAGTTATCGTAGGCGTGTACCATCAGCTTCTGTCCGCCCGTCGTCCCGCCATGGATCCAAAACTCGATGCCGTAATAGTCGGCGATTTCGCGCTTGGTCTGGCTGCCGAACCATACGCCGTCCCAGCCGTCCGGCTCGAACTTCACGGATCGTGTTCCTTTGTGGACCTGCTCCGTATTGGCCAAATCTTTCTCGTGCCAGCTGCGGTTGAAATAGCCGGCGGTCAAGCCGTCCTCGTATACGGGCTCCTGACCGATTTGCGCGACTTGCACGTAAGCGGATGCCGTATGATTTTTGTAGGACGCGGTAATTTTGGCAATACCCGCCGCCTTAGCCGTCGCCAGCCCTCCGTCGATCCGCACGATATCCGGACGATCGGACTGCCACTCCGCTTTATTCGATACAATATCCGTAACTCCATTATCCAGAAACGCTTCGGCATCCAGCCTGAACGTCTCTCCCGGCAGCAGCACGAGCTGGTGGGTGTTCATCCGGACTTCCACGATGGCCGGTGGAGCCACATATTTTTTCACGAGCGCGATATCGTCGAGATATATGGGCGCTTGATCTCCGGCGTTCGCACCCGCGAGCAAAATGCCGTCGAACAAGCCGTTCGGAAGCCCCAGATCGGCGAGCATCAGCTCGATCTTCGACCAGCCGCCCGACGGGATGCCTCCAGGAATCAGATCGCCCAGCAACCTTTCGGACACCGGCTGACCGCCCGCCATAAAGACGAGCTTGACCTTCTGTCCGCCTGCCGGGCCGCCGTTTATCCAAATTTGCAGCTTCTCGTAGTCTTTCGTCGTAATGCCCCAACTGCTGTACAGATACAGCCCGTTGTCGTTGTCCGGCTCGAAACGGATCGAGCGGCTGCCCGAGCGGATCGTATACGACTCCTGCAGGCTGCGCTGGGCCCAGCTGTAATCGGTGAACTGCCCGTTCAAGGCGTCGTCGAATACATAGATGCCGTCAACCGGCTCGATCGGAATGCCTTGGGATGGAACGGCCGGTACGACTTCTACCGGCAAAACCGCCTCCGAGCCGCCGTATACGGCACGGATCGTCGTCAATCCCGCCTTCGCACCGGTCACGAGCCCAGCCAATACGCGGGCTACCGTTTCATCGGCGGACGACCAGACCGATTCTGCCGTCACATCGCGGCTTGATCCGTCGGACAACGCGGCCGTCAACCGTTCCTGCCGTTGCTCGCCCTCTTTGACCGTCGCCGCCTGCTCGCCGAAGCTCAAGCCGACAAGCTGCGGTTGTTGGTTGCCCGGCTGCTGCCCTCCGGGCTGTTGTCCTCCAGGCTGTTGTCCGCCTGGTTGCTGACCCCCGGGCTGCTGGCCGCCCTGCCCTTTCAGGAACGCGATATCGTCGAGATATACCGGCTCCTGTTCGCCGTCTCCCCATAGCTGAATACCGTCCAGAAGCCCGTTTACTCCGATATCCTTCAGCTTCACAGTCACTTCCGACCATTGACCGGACTTCACTCCGCCCGGCAGCAAAGCGCCCACTTCCCGCGCCGCTACCTCCTGACCGCCCAGCGTCAAAACGAGCTTCAGCTTCTGCCCGCCGGTCGATCCGCCGTGAATCCAGAACCGGAACGTATCGTAATCGTCCGCGTTCAGGATCCGGTCTTTATAGAAATACAACGCCTTTCCGCCATCGGGGTCCATCCGGACCGACTTGCCGCCTCCATGCACGATCCGCGTCTCCGCCAGCTCGGTGTCCGCCCAGCCATAATTGGCAAATTCGGGGGACAATGCATCGTCATAGACGGTCAGCGTTCCTCCGTCTCCGGCGGCGACCGCAGGCGCCGCAATCGCGATTTGCGTCGCCAATATCGCTCCGGTCAGCGCCAGCGCAGTCAACCGCAGCGGCTTGACGCGTTTTGTCCGTTTCGTCATTCCCACTTTACTCCCGCTCCCTCCACAGTATACGGTTCGCCATAGGCAAACCTACCCGATAATCGTATAAGGGGCGGGACTTTACGACTAGTGACGGTCTGTCACCACTTTTGTCATTATGGGGAAGACGCTAATAAAACCGACGATTTATACAGATGGAATGAGTTATAATGAACTGGACTACGACCTATACGAAAGAAGGTTTTTCGTCTCATGATCAGCATCCTAATAGCCGATGACCAGACGCTTCTGCGGGAAGGCCTGCAAACGATATTGAACCTCGAGACGGACATGTCCGTCGTCGCCGTCGCCGAGAACGGTCTGGAGGCGCTGGAGGCCGTAATCGCTCACCGCCCCGACCTCGTTCTTATGGATATTAAAATGCCGGTCATGGACGGCATCGAGAGCATGAAGAAAATCAAGAAAGACTACCCGGACACGATTGTGCTGATGCTGACTACGTTCGCCGAGGACAAATTTATCGTGAACGCGATGGCGGGAGGAGCGAACGGATTTCTACTCAAAGACATGCCGGCCGACAAAATTGTCCAGACGCTGCGCGACGCGGTCCGGGGCGACTTGATCATGCCGGCCGCCATCGCCGCCAAGCTCGCTTCCCGTCTATACGTCTTCTCCGAACAAAGCTCCGACTCTTTCAATGAGGAAGAATTGAGGAAACAAGGATTGAAGCTGACCGAGCGCGAACGCAAAATGATCATGCTCATGCTCGAGGGGCATTCGAACAAGCAAATATCCGGCGCTTTGTTTATGAGCGAAGGCACCGTCCGCAACTATATAAGCGTCATTTACAGCAAAATCGGTACGAGCGACCGGCAAGCCGCGATCGCCAGGCTTAAGGAGCTGCTTCTCCGGGATGCTACCTAAAGCGGTTGTCCGAAAAGCGGTAAGCCGGGTAAAAAACGTCGTCGTTCCGTTGCTGCTCCTTCTCGCGGCCTTCGTCTTCGTCCTTGCCGGAATTCCCGGAATTGACGACCGGGACGAGAATAGTCCGTTCATTCCCGATCAGGATTGGAAAATGAATACTCTCGCGATCGGTTGGGAGCAGTTTCGCGGAGATCGGCCGTCCGATACCGACCGATGGGAGCCGCTCGATAACAAAGCCTTCGCCAGCTTGCCCGAATACGAGGGAACGCTCTGGCTTCGCAAGACGATGCCGGACTCCATTCCATGGCGCGACCCCTATTTGTTCGTCTGGGGCGTCAAGGGCATGGAGCTGTTCTTGGACGGCAAAAGCGTGTACGCCTTCAACGTCGACGGACTCGAACGTTATATCAATCAGGCCATCCCCTTCAATCCGGTGCGTCTTCAGGAACAGGACGCCGGGAAGCAGTTGATGCTTCGATTGCCGTGGGAACATTCCAGTCTCCCCCGCACCTGGAATTTGATCGGCGAACGGTCGGTCATGCTGGCTTCCCAGATGCAATCCGATGCGCTGCTTCTGTTATGCTCCGTCCCGTTGCTGCTGGCCGCCGCCATCGCCTGCCTGCTGATCGTCCGGAGGCCGAAGGAGCGCCTTTATATATGGTTCGCCCTGTTCGCTTCGTCCTCCGGTCTGGGTCTATATTGGCTGAGATCTACGCCGATGTGGTTCGAGTCGCTGCATGGGGTGTACTACTGGCGGGATATGGCGATTCCGCTCGGTATTCTGGGTTTTGCCGGCTTTTATGCCGAGGCGCTGGGAAGCATGCATAGCCGTCTCCAAAAAGCCGTTATCGGCTTCTGGTCGGCCTACTCGCTCGCAACCGCGGCTGCGGCTGCGGCGGACGCCGGGCTGTATCGAAAATTGCTGGTGGACTACTTGCCGTACTGCATCGTTCCGGTCTTTCTGGTCGTGACGATCAATTTGATTCGTCAATGCCGGAGCAATCGTTCCCCGTCGGTCAAATGGCTGCTGCTCGGGTATGGCGTTCTTGTCCTGTCGTTTCTGAACCATATTGTATTAATCGCTTATCCGATGATGTCCGAGACTATCGCCAGGCTGTACCCCTCATTGTACGTCAAGCTTACGAAAAGTCTTCCGTTCGGCCTGCTGTTATTTATGGGATGCCTTGCGATGGTGCTCGTTCAGCGGTTTCTGGACGTATATCGCCAATCGCAAAAATATGCGGGCGAGCTGGCAGCACAGCACGAGACGCTCGTCCGCATGGACCGGCTGAAGGACGACTTTCTGCGTACGACATCGCATGAGCTGCGTACTCCGCTGCACGGGATCGCCGGTCTGACCGGTTCGATGCTGGAAGGCGCCGCCGGACCGGTCGATGAGCGGATGCGCGATAATCTGCAGCTCGTCCTGTCCAGTTCCAACCGGCTTTTGCGGCTCGTCAACGATATTTTGGATCTGTACCGGCTGAAGCATTTCGATGTTCGGCTGCAGCCGGAAGCCGTCGATGTGCGCCGTATCGCCGGAGTTGTTTTGGCTGTGCTCTCTCCTGCCGCCGACCGCAAAGGATTGCGCATGTCGCTCCGTATTCCGGATGAATGCGCCTCCGTTTGGGCCGATTCCGGCCGGTTCGAGCAAATTTTATACAATCTGATCGGCAATGCGGTCAAATATACGGAGTCCGGCAGCGTGCTCGTCCGGGCAACCCGCGATCGCTCCTTCGTTCGCATCGCCGTGGAGGACACAGGCAACGGCATGGCACGGGACAAGCTGGATTCGATATATGAACCATTTGCAGCCAGCGACGGCGCGGAAGGCGGTACGGGGTTGGGTTTGTCCATTACGAAAAGATTGGTGGAGCTTCAGGGAGGAACGATCGAGGCGAGCTCGGAGGTCGGCCGCGGCACCGTCATATCTGTTCTTCTCCCCCATACCGAAGAGCAGCCGTCAAACTCTCCGGATGCCCGTTATGCCGAGATTGCCAAATTCGTGACGGAGGACTCTCTCGATGAGCGGGACGGAATCGCGCCCGAGGAGCTGGACTTCTTGGTCGGAAAGACCGGTGAAGCAGCTGGCGGCGATATCCCGCTGTTGTTGATCGTCGACGACGAGCCGGTCAATATCCGGGTGCTGCTGAATTACTTGCAGAACGCGAGTTGCCGGCTGCTGCAAGCGAAGGACGGCTTCGAGGCGCTCGCTCTGCTCGAATCGGGCATCCGTCCCGATCTTGTCCTGTTGGACGTGATGATGCCCAAAATGACCGGTTACGAAGTATGCCGTCGAATACGCGGCAAATGGAACGGGAACGAGCTGCCCGTTATTCTCATGTCCGCGCGCAACCGGGTTGCGGACCTGGAGGAAGGCTTCGACGCCGGCGCGAACGATTACTTGCCGAAGCCGTTCGCCCAGCGCGAGCTATTTGCCCGGGTAGCGATCCAGTTGCGCCTGCTCCAATTTCACCGCTCCCTCGAGCAGCTTGTGGAAAAGCGGACAAAAGAGCTGGAAGACACGAACCGGTTATTGGCCGGCTCGGTGCGGGAAACGGCTGCGGCTCTGGCCGAACTGTCCGTTATGGAGGAACGCAACCGGATCGCCCACGAAATTCACGACGTAGTCGGCCATACGATGACCGCGGCAATCGTGCAGCTGGAGGCGGCGTACAAGCTGGCCGAGAGGGATATCGCGAGATCGAAAGAGAAGCTGGAGAACGCTCAGCAGCTCGTCCGCAAAGGCTTGAACGATATCCGCGTGTCCGTTCGGTTGTTGAAGGACGAAGGAGCTGCATTCGAGCTCGTTCCGGCCATGAAGGAGCTGATCCGCGAGACGGAAGACTCGACGGGCGTGTCTGTCGATACAACAATCGGCAACCTGCCTGATATGAACGGCTTGACCCGGCGAGTGCTGTATCACGCTCTTCAGGAAGGCTTGACCAACGGTATCCGTCACGGCCGGTGTCAAAAGTTTCGATTCGGGCTGACTGCCACGGATGCGGAAATCCGCTTGATGCTGGTCAACGACGGCATCCCTTTCGCGGATGCAAAGCCCGGCTTCGGCTTGACTGCGATGATGGAGCGTGTTCATTTGCTCGGAGGGACAGTCGAGATCCGGCCGGACTCCCCCGCGAGCGGCTGCAAGCTCTCCGTCACATTGCCTGTACCGGAATACGCCGGTAACTTTCAAGGTTGAAAGACATGAAAACGCAGAAAAACCTTGCTCGGGATAAGCGGATAATTTCCCGGACAAGGTTTTTTTCTGCGACAGTAGAACCCGCATGCAGCCCGGAGGCTCCTTGATGGAGCGGGTGCAAAGTGTTTCTTAAATAAAGGAACTATATTCCGCTATTGTCCCGAATTCCGTCATTCGTCTGAAAATAACGGAACAGACTTCCGGTATCTCGATTTTTCGGGGTAAATATGATCGTGAATCACGGAATAGCGGAACGGTTTTCCGCTATGTTGCCATCAGCACGAGTGCTCGGGACAATAGCATACTACAATTCCGCTATTTTTTGGATTCGCGGTCCCGCATGGCTCCAGCAGAGGCAATCGGCCTTCGCCTATCCTATCATGCGGCCGTTCAATTGAATATTTAATGGGATCGGACTTGCGGCGCCGCTGGCCATTTTGTCCATTATGTCTCGGTCATCGTTCCCCCATTCACGTGCAGCACTTGACCCGTTACGTACCCAGAATCGTCTGAAGCCAAATATACGTAGGTCGGAGCAAGCTCGAACGGCTGACCGGCACGGCGCATAGGGGTATTCACACCCAACGTTTTAATATACTCGGCCGTATAGCTTGACGGCTGCAAAGGGGTCCAGATCGGACCAGGGGCAACTGCGTTGACCCGAATTCCGCATTCGACCAGCTGAAGCGACAACGACCGCGTAAAAGAGACGATGGCACCCTTCGTCGAAGAATAATCGATTAGCAAAGGAGCACCCGCATAGGCGGTGACGGAAGCCGTACTAATGATCGAGCTCCCCGGCTTCAGGTGGTTTAACGCTTCTTGGGTCAGGAAGAAGTTCGGAAAAATATTCGTACGGAACGTATCCTCCAACTGCCGGCGGGAAATATTCCGAATGCTCGTCTGAGGGAACTGGACGCCTTGGTTAATTACAAGCACATCGAGTTTTCCGTAATGGGCCACCGTCTTGCAAATAACTTCGCGGCACCACTCTTCCTCCCGCAAATCTCCAGGCAAGAGCAGACAGCGACGACCATAGCCTTCAACCATGTTGCGGGTAGCTTCCGCATCTGCATGTTCGTCCAAATACGGGATAGCGACATCCGCGCCTTCCTTGGCAAACGCTATGGCGACTGCACGCCCGATTCCGCTATCGCCTCCCGTAATGACTGCCACTTTATTCATCAGCTTGCCGCTCCCGACATAAGCCGGATTGTCCGATATCGGCTGCGGTACCATGAGGTACTCGAAGCCCGGCTGTCGATCCTGATGCTGGGCCGGAAAGGAGACCGGGGTCTCCTTGCAAGTCGTTTCCATGCCATAATAAGGGTATACAGGATACATGCCTTTTCCTCCCACGATGAAATCGCATAAGGCATGATATTCACCCAGGCCGGAAACGTTACGCTTAAACCTCCACTATGATCGGCAAGATCATCGGTCTTCTTTTTGTCCGCTCGTACAGAAATTTACCGAGGTTTTCTTTAACCAACTGTTTCAGCAGTCTCCATTGCTTCATGTTGTCTTCTTGAAATTTGGCAATACTCGCAACGACTACTTCGTTCGCCTGCTCCAACAGCCCTTCGGACTCGCGAATGTATACGAACCCTCGCGATACCATGTCCGGCCCCGACAATATCGTTCCATGCGATTTGTTGATCGTAATGATCACTATAAGGATGCCGTCCTGTGACAACGATCTGCGGTCCCGCAGTACGATGTTGCCGATATCGCCGATCCCCAACCCATCCACAAGCGTCCTTCCTGACGGAACCTTTCCGGCCAATCGCGCTTCTCCATTCTGAAAAGCGACTACATCTCCGTTCTCAACAATGAATATATGATCTTGATCTACTCCGACTGCTTCCGCCAACAATCGATGCTGGTGCAGCATCCGATATTCGCCATGTATCGGGATAAAATATTTCGGACGCATCAGATGAAGCATCAGCTTCAACTCCTCTTGACTGCCGTGTCCCGAGACATGGACTCCCGTCGCAGAACCGGGGCCATAGATCACATTCGCCCCGAGCTTAAACAAGTCGTCGACCGTTCGGGACAAATTCCTTTCGTTCCCGGGAATCGGGGTCGCGGAAATGACGACCGTATCGCCGCGCAGCACCTCTACTTGTCTATGGTTATTGCGGGCTAACCGCGATAAAGCGGCCATCGGTTCCCCTTGGCTTCCCGTACATAGAACGGCTACTCGATCGGCCGGATACTTATGCACATCACCCGGCTCAATGAAAATTTCTTCCCGGGCTTGAAGATACCCGAGCTCCTTGGCGATCGTTACTACATTCACCATGCTTCTTCCGATTAATGCAACTTTACGATTCATGCTGTCGGCTGCATCTATGACCTGCTGCAGTCGATGTACATTCGAAGCGAATGTGGCGATGAACACTTTTTGACGGGCTTTTCGCATAATTTCTTCAAGGTGAACCCCTACTTTACGCTCGGAAGGGGTAAACCCGACCCGTTCCGCGTTCGTGCTTTCCGATAATAAAGCCAGTACTCCGTTTTTACCTATTTCCGCCATACGATGCAAGTCAGCGGCTTCCTCGCTAACCGGAGTCAAATCGAACTTGAAGTCACCGGTATGCACGACAGTCCCTTCGTTCGTTTGAAAAACGATGCCCAGACAATCGGGAATGCTATGATTCGTTTTGAAAAACGATACCGAGACCGTACCCAGCTGAATATCCGATTCCGGAGTGATGACGGTAAGCTCGGCCTCCTTTAGCAAATTGGCCTCTCTCAGCTTGCCTTCTACGAGCCCTAAAGTGAGCTTTGTTCCGTAAATCGGCATGCGAAGCTGTTTATAAATATAAGGCAGACCGCCAATATGATCCTCATGACCGTGTGTGAGAATAAGCGCTCGTACTTTGTCGCGGTTTTCCAACAAATAAGTAATATCCGGCACGATAAGATCGATGCCTGGCAGATCCTCATCCGGAAACTTAGATCCGCAATCAATGACGATAATATCGTCTTCATATTGGAGTACGTACATGTTCTTCCCGATTTCGCCTACGCCACCCAATGCGAATATGGATAGCTTGTTGTGGACCGAACTCATGCTCCATCTCCTCCGTATCGGTTTTCTGTATCGATTAGGTTTCCACATTGCAGATGAAATATGAATTCGGACCTGTCGAGTCAAATCCGCCCAGCCCGCATGTTGTACGAATAACCAAAGAAGACGTACTTCATCCATAAGATGAAATACGTCTTCTTTGGTTATAACGCCCCCCTAAAGGGGAATTGTTATTCCCTGAAAACTGGATGCGAAACGAATCGAGTGTAAAGCGGAATCGAGTTTACCCGATAAGGGTCTTTACCGGGCCCCGAGAAAGTATTCTGCCTACGCTTCGACAGCCTATGCTTCACTTTCTTGGGCGTTTGGATAAGCCCTCGACCGATTAGTATTCGTCAGCTGCACGCGTTGCCGCGCTTCCACCTCGAACCTATCAACCTGGTCGTCTACCAGGGGTCTTACGAATTGGGAAATCTCATCTTGAGGGGGGCTTCACGCTTAGATGCTTTCAGCGCTTATCCCTTCCGTACGTAGCTACCCAGCTATGCCTCTGGCGAGACAACTGGTACACCAGCGGTACGTCCATCCCGGTCCTCTCGTACTAAGGACAGCTCCTCTCAAATTTCCTACGCCCACGACAGATAGGGACCGAACTGTCTCACGACGTTCTGAACCCAGCTCGCGTACCGCTTTAATGGGCGAACAGCCCAACCCTTGGGACCTACTTCAGCCCCAGGATGCGATGAGCCGACATCGAGGTGCCAAACCTCCCCGTCGATGTGGACTCTTGGGGGAGATAAGCCTGTTATCCCCAGGGTAGCTTTTATCCGTTGAGCGATGGCCCTTCCATTCGGTACCACCGGATCACTAAGCCCGACTTTCGTCCCTGCTCGACTTGTGGGTCTTGCAGTCAAGCTCCCTTATGCCTTTGCACTCTTCGAATGATTTCCAACCATTCTGAGGGAACCTTGGGGCGCCTCCGTTACGCTTTAGGAGGCGACCGCCCCAGTCAAACTGCCCACCTGACACGGTCCCTCTACCGGGTTACGGTAGCAGGTTAGAACTCCGATACGATCAGGGTGGTATCCCAACGGCGCCTCCGTCGAAGCTGGCGCTCCGACTTCTCTGGCTCCCACCTATCCTGTACAGATCGTACCAAAGTCCAATATCAAGCTGCAGTAAAGCTCCATGGGGTCTTTCCGTCACGTCGCGGGTAACCTGCATCTTCACAGGTACTAAAATTTCACCGGATCTCTCGTTGAGACAGCGCCCAAGTCGTTACGCCATTCGTGCGGGTCAGAATTTACCTGACAAGGAATTTCGCTACCTTAGGACCGTTATAGTTACGGCCGCCGTTTACTGGGGCTTCGGTTCACAGCTTCGGGTTGCCCCTAACCGCTCCCCTTAACCTTCCAGCACCGGGCAGGCGTCAGCCCGTATACTTCGCCTTGCGGCTTCGCACAGACCTGTGTTTTTGCTAAACAGTCGCTTGGGCCTTTTCACTGCGGCCCCCTCGGGCTATTCACCCTACCGAGGCACCCCTTCTCCCGAAGTTACGGGGTCATTTTGCCGAGTTCCTTAACGAGAGTTCTTCCGCGCGCCTTAGCATTCTCAGCCCACCCACCTGTGTCGGTTTGCGGTACGGGCACCTTCGCCTGGCTAGAGGCTTTTCTCGGCAGCTTGAGATCATGACCTTCGGTACTGCAATGTTCCCTCCCCATCACAGCTCAGCCTTGCGATGCGCGGATTTGCCTACGCACCAGCCTTACTGCTTGGACAGACATCCATCAGTCTGCGTCACTACCCTTCTGCGTCACCCCATTGCTCGTAACGGCTTACGGTGGTACAGGAATGTCAACCTGTTGTCCTTCGACTACGCCTTTCGGCCTCGCCTTAGGTCCCGACTTACCCTGAGCGGACGAGCCTTCCTCAGGAACCCTTAGGTTTTCGGCGGATCAGATTCTCACTGATCTTTTCGTTACTCATACCGGCATTCTCACTTGTGTACGCTCCACCAGTCCTTCCGGTCTGGCTTCAAGGTATACACAACGCTCCCCTACCCAAGCACAACCAAAGTTGTGCCAGTCATAGCT
>NZ_VDCQ01000073.1:46292-47717 GCF_006265175.1 Paenibacillus hemerocallicola
GTCATAGCTTCGGTGGCGTGTTTAGCCCCGTTACATTTTCGGCGCAGAGTCACTCGACCAGTGAGCTATTACGCACTCTTTAAATGGTGGCTGCTTCTAAGCCAACATCCTGGTTGTCTGTGCAACTCCACATCCTTTCCCACTTAACACGCACTTGGGGACCTTAGCTGATGATCTGGGCTCTTTCCCTCTTGACGATGGATCTTAGCACTCACCGTCTGACTCCCGGAATTCAAGTATGCGGCATTCGGAGTTTGACTGGACTTGGTAACCCTTGGCGGGCCCCGCACCCAATCAGTGCTCTACCTCCGCGACTCATTTCCGAGGCTAGCCCTAAAGCTATTTCGGGGAGAACCAGCTATCTCCGAGTTCGATTGGAATTTCTCCCCTACCCCCACCTCATCCCCGAGCTTTTCAACGCTCGTGAGTTCGGGCCTCCAGTGCGTGTTACCGCACCTTCACCCTGGACAGGGGTAGATCACACGGTTTCGGGTCTACGTCCACATACTAACTCGCCCTATTCAGACTCGCTTTCGCTGCGGCTCCGTCTCTTCGACTTAACCTCGCATGGGAACGTAACTCGCCGGTTCATTCTACAAAAGGCACGCCATCAGCCGTTAATGGCCTCTGACTTTTTGTAAGCGCACGGTTTCAGGTTCTATTTCACTCCCCTCCCGGGGTGCTTTTCACCTTTCCCTCACGGTACTGCTTCGCTATCGGTCGCTAGGGAGTATTTAGCCTTGGCAGATGGTCCTGCCGGATTCCGACGGGGTTTCCCGTGCCCCGCCGTACTCAGGATCCGTCTAGGCATACGCAGGTTTTTAGCTACAGGGCTTTTACCTTCTGTGGCCGGCCTTTCCAGACCGCTTCGCCTAACCTGCTTTTGCCATATTGACGTCCTACAACCCCGCTCCCCGAAGGGAACGGTTTGGGCTTCTCCGCGTTCGCTCGCCGCTACTGACGGAATCACATGTTGTTTTCTTTTCCTCCAGGTACTTAGATGTTTCAGTTCCCTGGGTATGCCTCCATATTGCCTATGTATTCAGCAATAGGTACGCAGATATTACTCTGCGTGGGTTTCCCCATTCGGACATCCCCGGATCAAAGCCTGCTTACGGCTCCCCGAGGCATTTCGTAGTTCGCCACGTCCTTCGTCGGCTCCTAGCGCCTAGGCATCCTCCGTGCGCCCTTATTAGCTTATCCATTGTTGTTCGTCTCGCAAGAGAACGCACAACGTCTCGATTTGCTTCTAAGATCACCTTTACAGATGGTCTTGCTCGATTCGTTTCGCTATCCAGTTTTCAAGGAACAAGGATGCAAACTTTAGCGTTCAAAATTTGTCATCTTCGATTGTTGTCGCCGAAGCGACGTTTGCTATCTTACCACATTCGCCCGCATCATTCAAGTCGAAAGTTGTAGGTTTTT
>NZ_VDCQ01000074.1 GCF_006265175.1 Paenibacillus hemerocallicola
CCGAACCCCGAACCCCGAACCCCGAACCCCGAACCCGGAACCCCGAACCCTAATGGCCCAGCGCCTCAATCTTCGATCCCTATTTCTCCCTTGTCCTCCTTGCGATACGTTTCTCGCATGCGCCCGACACCGCCTATCTCCCCTCTCAATGTTTCGTTTTCGATAATTCACGTACACCGATTCCACCCTCTGATCAAGCTTCACTGTACTGAACGCTGGCAGCAGCCGGAGCAATTGGCTGGGGACGGACTGTGCTGTACTCGGCGGCTAACTAGCGTCCGACCACGCTTTTCACTATTGTTTACAAGCATATTTCCCCAGCAATAAGGTCAATTGCATCAGGCGGATAAATGAATCTTGCGGGCCAAGCGGAAAAGTGGCGCACCGGAGAGGGCATTGGTTATTTGATATGGCGGTGCCCCGGCCTATACTGAAATCCGACGGCAGGGCAAGGGTCATATCGCAATCCGCCTGACACGCTGCTCCGCCGCTACAACATCGATACGGGAAGTGATCGCCATCGTAAAAGCAATGATTCGCAGCAAAGCGTACTATGTCATGTTTTTCATCCCGCTCGTCTATTTTCTCGTGTTCCACTACGTACCGATGTTCGGGATCCTGATCGCCTTCAAAAACTACAACGTGTTCCAGGGCGTATTCGACAGCCCCTGGGTCGGAACGAAATATTTCCGCCAGTTTTTGACCGATCCGTACTTTTACAAGCTTGTCCGGAACACGCTGCTGATCGGCTTGTACCATATTATGTTTTCGTTCCCGGCTCCTATCGTACTGGCGCTCCTGTTGAACGAATTGAAGCATCATGTGTTCAAGCGGTTCGTACAGACGGTCAGCTATTTGCCGCATTTTTTGTCTACGGTCGTGGTGGTCGGGATTATCGTCAACTTCATGTCCTATGACGGGATTATGAATCAATTTATGGGGTTGCTCGGCTTGGAGCCGGTCCATTTCCTGATGAGCCCGGAATGGTTCCGCTCGATTTACATCGGATCGGAAATTTGGCAGGGGATCGGCTGGGGCTCGATCATTTATTTGGCCGCCTTGACGGCGATCGATCCGCAGCTGTACGAGGCGGCGACTATCGACGGGGCGAACCGGTGGAAGCAAATGATCCATGTGACGCTGCCGGGAATCGCGCCTACGATCGTCATCCTGCTCCTGTTCAATATCGGAGCGGTGATGAACGTTTCGTTCGAGAAAATATTGCTGTTGTCCAACGGGTCCAACCAGGATGCATCCGACGTCATCGCCTTGCATGTATACCGGAGAGGGCTCATCTCGAGCGATTTCAGCTACGCGACGGCCGTGGGGCTGTTCAATTCGGTGATCGCCGTCCTGCTGCTTACCTTCGCCAATCGGGTCAGCAAAAAAGTGAGCGAAACGAGCCTGTGGTAAGCTGTGCCCGAAAAACCGCAAATCGGCCGAGAAAGAAGGGAATCCGGTGAAAATACGCCGAAGCATCGCCTCCATAACGTTCGATACGTTCAATATCGCGTTCATGCTGGGTCTCATCTTCATTACGTTTTATCCGCTGTACCATATCTTCGTCGTATCGATCAGCGACGGCCATTCCGTCCTGAGGGGCGAAGTGAGCTTTTGGCCGGTCGGCCCGAACCTGGATACGTACCGCCTGTTGCTGGAGGATCCGGCAATCATCCGTTCCTATGCGAATACGGTGCTGTACACCGTCATTGGGACGTTGGTCAACATGGTCTGCACGATTTTATGCGCGTACCCGCTGTCCAAGAAAGAGTTTTACGGAAGAGGCTTTTTTACGCTGCTTATCGTATTTACGATGTTTTTCAGCGGGGGCTTGATTCCGTCGTATCTGCTCGTGCAAAAGCTGGGGATGGTCAACACGATGTGGGCGCTCGTCGTTCCGGGAGCGATCAGCGCTTGGAACATGATCGTCATGCGGACGTTTTTCCAGGGACTTCCGAACGAGCTGTTCGAATCGGCACGCATCGACGGGGCGAGCGAGCTGCTTGTGCTGTGGAGGCTCGTCCTGCCGCTGTCGCTGCCGATCATCGCCACGATCTCGATGTTTTATGCCGTCGGCCATTGGAACAGCTTCTTCCCGGCCTTGATTTACTTGAACGAGAAGGCGAAATATCCCGTACAAATTTTGCTGCGCAATATCGTCGTTATGGGGCAAATGTCGGAGCAAAGCCAAGAGCTGAGCGGACCGTATGCGGCGGTAACGTCCACGAATATCAAATATGCGGTCATCATGATCGTCGTGGCGCCGATTATCGCGGTCTATCCGTTCATTCAAAAGTATTTCATCAAGGGGGTGATGATCGGCTCCTTGAAAGGATGAGGGCGGCCGCCTCGCGGACGGCTTGCACGCGCGTCCTATGCTTTTCCACGTCGAATGAATGCTGTTACAATGGTTAACGGAGGGGTACAATGTCAAACAAACGATGGAAGACCGGACTCCTGCTGTCCGCGGCTTCTACCGCAGTGCTGCTGTCGGGCTGCTCGGGCAACAAGACCGATGCCGGCGGGACCGAAGCGCAGCAAGGCGCCAAGCCGATGACGCTGAAAATGATCCGCTACGAGCATCCGTCGCAGGCGCTCAAGCAAAATACGCCGGTGCTGAAGGAGATCGCCAAGCAGACGGGCGTCACGCTCCAGGTGGAAGGCGTGCCGCAGAGCAACTACAAGGACAAGAAGCAGGTGCTGATCGGCACGAACAACATTCCGGACGTGATACTGGTCGATCAGAACGATATTTTTCAATATGCGAAAACGGGCATTTTCCTGAACATTTCCGATTATTTGGACCAGGCGCCGAATTTGAAAAAACGGCTGCAGGACAATCCGGAGACGAACAAGCTGCTGATTGACGGCAAGCTGTACGGCTTCCCGATTACCGCGCAAAATCAGCTGTCCGCCGGCAAGGCGCCGATGATCCGCACCGATTTGCTGAAAAAACACAATTTGAAGACGCCGGCGACCTACGACGAGCTGTACGCAACCTTGAAGCAGCTGAAGGCGGCCTATCCCGACTCTACGCCGTGGACGGCCCGGGGGATGGGTTCGATTCTGGACGCTGTCGCATACGGAATGGGCTCCGGCTACGGCATGTATTTCGATCCCGACGTCAAGGGCGGCTCCTACGTATACGGGACGAACAAGCCGGAATTCAAGGAAGTGCTCGCTTATTTGAACAAGCTGTACGCCGAGAAGCTGCTCGATCCCGATTTCGCGGTCAATACGCAGCAGAAATGGGCGGAGAAGCTCAGCACGGGGAAAGCGTTTTTCTACTTCGACAACAATACGTTCGCCGTCAATTATAATCAGGCTATGCAAAAGGATAACCCGGAAGCGAAGCTCGACCTGATCCCGTACTTGGGCAACGGCAAAGGGAGCATCCGCGGCTTCGCCTATCCGAAGGCCGGTTGGATTTCCGAGCTGTACGCGGTAAGCTCGAAGGTGAAAGATCCCGCCGCGATCGTGAAATTTTACGACTGGCTGTACAGCGAAGAAGGAACCCTTGTCGCGAACTTCGGGGTGCGCGGGGAGACGTTCGACATCGCGAACGGAAAGCCCAAGCTGCTGGACGCCGTTATCGACAAATACAAGACGGCCGCCGATCCGGCGCGCGCGATGCTGTCCGAGCTGGGCGCTGGATATTTGACCATCGCCCCGCATGTCGACGAGACGCCGATCATCCAAGTATCCGACCCCGATCTGGTGCGCTGGGGCGAGCAGATCGACAAAGATCCGGGCTCGAAAATCCGCGCTCCGTCGTTGAAGCCGCCATTTACGGACGAAGAAAACGAGCAGATCAAGCAAATTACTTCGAAGCTGAGCCCGATATTGGCCGATGTGCTCAAATTCATCATGGGCGCGAAGCCGCTCGGCGAATTCGACGCCTTCGTCAAAGCGTTGAACGACAACGGCGTGCCGCAGCTCGAGACCATCTATAATACGGCGATGAGCCGGGTGAAGCGATGACGACGATCGTGAATTCGCTCAATGAGCGGAAGCGGGCCAAGCTGCACGTTGAAACCGTTACTATATTCAAGCCTGGCGCCGACGGGCAATGGTCGTACTCGCATCATCCGCATCTCGCTTCTTACAACGGCCGTTATTACGCCATCTGGTCGAGCGGCAAAGTCAATGAGGACGATGTCGGGCAGAGGCTGATGATATCCTCATCGGACGATTTCGTCCGCTGGTCCGAGCCGTGCCCGCTCGTCGATTCCACGCCGGGGATTTATGCAGACGCCGTATTGACGGCGGCCGGATTCCATCAGTACGGAGACGAGCTGGTCGCCTACTGCGGGCAGTACGAATACAAGGCCGAGCATCTGGAGAACGGCTCGCGCAAGGACGGGGACCGCGGACATATGAACACGTCGCTGTACGCGGTCTCGACAAAGGACGGCTCCCGGTGGAGCGCGCCGATTCCGCTGCACGTGCCGATTATCCCGAATCACGGGCCGCAGCGGACACGCTCCGGAAGACTGATCATCAGCGGCAATATCATGTTCCCTTATACGGACGATCCGACCGGCTTGTCCGGCTGGACCCGCGCGGGCATTTACCCGCCGGAGGCGGAGAGTTCCATTGTCGACGACTCGGAATCGTTTTGGCGGGTCAAAGAAATGAAAGGATGGCCGGCCGGCTTGTGCGAAGGCTCGTTTTACGAGACCGCGGACGGGATGATCCACATGATGCTGAGGAGCGGAGCGGGACGGCTGTGGGTAACGCGCAGCGGCGATGACGGCATGACCTGGACCGAGCCGGAACCGACGCCGTTTACCGACAACAACAGCAAGTTTCATTTCGGAACATTGCCCGACGGCCGAATTTATTATGTCGGCACGCCCGACCCGCTGCCTCGCGGACGGCGAAATCCTTTGGTGCTGTCGCTGTCCGAAGACGGATTCCGCTTCGACCGGCACTTTATACTGAAGGATGAGTCTTGCGAGCGGCAATTCCCGGGCATGTACAAGGGCGGCGACTACGGTTATCCGCATACGCTCGTGCACGGCGGCTTTCTTCATGTCATTTACTCGGTCTGCAAGGAAGGCGTGTCGGCCTTGCGCGTGCCGATCGAAACGATATAACGGCACGACGATTATGGAATTCGGAGGATGAGCAGCGTTGAGACTGAGGATACCCGCAAACCGGCTTTTTTACAAAATCCTGCTCTACTTCTTGTCTCTCCTCATTCCGATCGTCGTGATCGGCGTCGTCACGTATGTCAATTTCGTGTCCGAATACAAGAGCGAATTCGCCGCGAGATCGGCGATGAGTCTGCGGTTTTCGGCCGACCTGATCGATGCCCATCTGCGGACGGTGCAGGAGGCGGGAATCGGCTTTTTCAGCGATGCGAAGGTGAACGGGCTGTTGAAGCCCGATGACCAATATACGCTCGAGGATCGGGCGGGCTTGCTGGACATTTTGCAAAGCTTGAAGCGAACCGGGGCGATTTTGACGGAATTCGCCGATGATTTGTTCATGTTCATCGATCACGACAAGGTGTATACGACTTCCGGCATCGAAGACTTCGAGCCGTTTTTCGGCCGGGTGATGAGCTATGGATCGTTCGATGCGGAGTACTGGAGGAGGACGATCCGCTCCGAGCGGGTGATCGATATATTGGAGCCGTCAACATTACGGACAGTCCGCGGCTCCGGGATCGTCGTTCCGGTGATCGTCGCAAGCATGGTGCGCGGCAATAACGCCGTGCTCGCGGCCAATATTTCCGTCGAATCGTTGCGCAGCACGCTGAAAGGAAACGCCGCGTTTCCTTCGACGCGGTTCGTGGCGCTCGACGGACGAGGCAGGGTCGTGTTCGGGATGGAGGACGCGGCCGACAAGGAGTCGCCGATACCGGGCAAGCTGGCCGAATCGTTCCCGGACGGCAACGCGGGCAGCTTGGAGCTGGCGCTCGGCGGGAAGGACTACTTCGTCTCTTACGTCCAGTCGGACGTATACGGCTGGAAGCTGTATGCGTTGACTCCGATGGCCGAGTTTGCGGATCGGGCGAGCGGCATTTTGAACATGATCGTTCTGATCTGTGCCGTGCTTGTCGTCATCGGACTGTCCTTTTCGTTTATATTCGCATTCAAGCTGTATACCCCGATACAGCGAATCAAGGACGCTTTGGCCGATCCCGGCGAACCGCGCGACGATCCGGAGCCGGCTTCCGACGACTATGGCGAGATCGGCCACGGCATTCGCCGCCTGATTCGGAGCAGTCGTACGTTCGAGTTGCAGCTCAACAGCGTATGGAGCGAATATATGGACCAGACGCTGCTCCATTTGATCAAGGATCGGGAAATTCCGAACGAGGCCGAGCTGCACAAGCTGTTCCGGGAACGGCTCGGTTTTGCGAAGGACGGTTACCGCGTCTGCAACATTCATTTTCAATTCAAGGAAGCGTTCTACGAGCATATCCCGGACGAGGACCGGATAGTCGTCTGGAGCAAGCTGAGGAAGCTGATCGGGGCGTTTCTGGGCGTGCACTTCCGGCTGTACGTGCTGGAATGCACCCGTCATCTGTACGTATGCGTTATCGAGCCCGGTGAAGGGGACGACGATCAGGCCGCGCTGCGCAAAGCGCTGGACGAATTCATGCGGACGTTTCAATTCGATTTGCAATATTGCATCATCCGGGTAGGCATCGGCCAAGTCCGCGAAGGGGTAAGAGGTATCGGCGAATCGTACAAGGAAGCGATGCTGGCTCTTCAGCACGCCGACGGAGCCAGCGATTGCGAAATTGTCCAGTACGAACGGCTCGCAATCCGTCCGAGCGTCTTGTATACGTTCGCCGACGAGATCAAGCTGATGAACGGTCTGAAGGCGGGGGAGGCGGCCGTTAAGGAAAAAGTGTCGGAGTTTGTGCGCCAGCACGAGGAACGGGGCGCTTCCCCGCACGCTCTGGCCGTGCTGCTGACGGACCTGTACCGGACGGGGCTGCGCTTCGTGATGGAGCAAGGCCTCGACCGAGATCGGCTCGTATCCGAAGAGGCCGACGGACTGCTGGGCGACTCGGACGAATGGCCGGTCCGTTACGAAAACAAGAAGGAGATGCTGCTGGGCTTCTATGACCGTCTCGCAGCCGAGCTGGGCGCGAGGCAGCAAACTTACAAGGCGAATTCCCTCATATCCGCCATAACAGACATGATCGAAACGGAATACGGACGCGAGCTGTATTTGGAAAGCATCTCCGATCGTCTCGGCCTGTCGCCCAAGTACGTTTCGCGGATATTCAAGGAAAAGACCGGGATGAATATTACCGAATATATGAATCGGGTTCGCATCGATCAAGCGAAGCTGCTGCTCTCCGGGACGGATATGACGATCGGCGATATCGCCGAACGGGTCGGGATCAACAGCCGTACGACCTTTCTGCGCATATTCAAAAAAACGGAGGGCATCGCCCCGCAAAGCTACCGCAAAGCGGAGTGGGACAAGAACGGTACGCCCGCGACGTCAGGCCGGAATGCGGGAGCGGACGATTAAGCGACACCGGGAGCAGTTCAAAAGGATATTGCCGAATCGGCGCCATAAACGGGAGGCGAACTTTTATGAACGGGAATCGCGACAATGTGGAGAACACGCCGTATACCGGCCAGCTGCCGGACGAAGCGGAAGCGGCGGGTATGGCACATAACCGTACGGATAGCGGGAGGAGAAAGTTTTTGGCCGGAATCGGCGTGGCTGGAGCGGCACTGGCGGCTGGAGGATGGATTCGAGGCGCTGTGCCGTCAGCCTATGCCAAAGGAGGCCCGGTAACGGAATCGGTATATGGACCGCCGCATGGCGGCGGAGGCCGATGCCGGCCGGACTGGATCGATGTCCGCTGCCACGGGGCTGCGGGCGACGGCGCAACCGACGATACCGCGGCGATCCAAGCCGCCTTGGATGCGGCAGCGGGGCGAAACGTCCATTTCCCAGCGGGCATATACCGGTTCACGAGCACGCTGTCGGCTCCGCTCGTCAGACTGGTCGGCGAGGGCAGCGGGCGTACGACCTTGATGTTCGACCAGATGGCCGGGCTTGACGGCATCGTCTTTCAAGCCGAGTCGATCGTCGGGAAGGAAGGCGGTGTCGAGCATATGACGCTTATGACCCGGGGAGCTCACGGCCGTTACGCGATCGCGACTCCTGCCGATTCCTCCCTGTATTACACATACCGGACGCGGTATTTCTTTACGGGCTTGGAGTTTCGCGGCGACGTGCTGCAAAATGTTTCTTCCGGGTTCGTCTACGACTACGGCTGGGAGAACTATATCCGTTTGGGCGACTGCTGGGGCGCCTATATCGAGGATGTCGACGCGATAGGCGTATACTTGACGTCGAGCGATCCGCAGGCGCAGCCGGATCATACGTTTCTGACCATGACCGCGGGCGGCGGCGCTTTGTCGGTCCGGATTAGCAAAGTGACGACGCATGGGGTGAAGCGAGGAATCGAGATCGGCAATCGCGTCTTTTTCTTCATCTCGCATGTCGATATCGCCCATTCCTACGAAGGGATCGTCTCGACGGGGACGACCGTTTTCTCCGAAGGGCGCATTCACGATACGCTGGTAAACGCCCAGAAGGTCGGGTTGTTTCTGAACAACCGGTCGTGGACGGCGATCCATAACGTCGCGATCGGACGGCACAAGTCCGGTTACGACCATGGCGGCGATTGGTACGGCATCAAGCTGGAAAACGTGGGGAAATCGTGGATCGGCAATATCCGCGTACAGGCGGACACGAGCGTGACGGTGTTTACGGGGACGTCGTACGGCTTCCATTTTACGGGCAGCAACGGGCTTACGCTCGACGGTCTCATTCCCGGCTTGGGACTGCATTACGGCATCTACTTGAACAATTGCGCGCAGCACGTATATGACGGTCTGAACTTTCAGGGAACATCCGGCACGGGAATCAGCTTCCAAAACAACTCCCGCGATATAATCGTGGGCCCTCACGTTTTCTCCAACGGATGGACCAAATACGAATTCGGAACGGTGGACCGCAGCCGCCTCTCGATCGTGCAGAAAGATATGCAGCTCGAGAGCAAGCAGCCGTTTCTCGTCATGCGCGAGACCGACGGAGCGGCGGACGGCAAGCATTGGCGGATGACCGTCAACAACGGTTCGTTGAACCGGCAAATATTGAACGATTCCGATGGGGGAGCGGTCGATTACGAGCTGGTGCAGCGCACGGGAGCTTCAGTCGACGGAATCGAGTGGCGGGCCGACACGTTGTACATGAACGGCACGGCCGTTCGGACGAACGATCTCCAGCCTGCGGTTGACAACGCTTACACGTTAGGCTCGGCAACGAACCGGTGGAGCGAAATTTATTCGGCGACTCCCGTGATCGTAACGTCGGACGTCCGGGATAAGGCGAATGTCCGCGATAGCGAGCTCGGCTTGGCGTTTATCGAAGCGCTGCGTCCGGTTTCGTATACGCTGCAGGCTACCGGCAGACCGCATTATGGCCTAATCGCCCAGGAGGTGAAGGGAGCGCTCGGGTCGCTCGGCGTCGACGACTTCGCAGGCTGGACGGAAGACCGGACGACGGGCAAGCAAGGCTTGCGCTACGAGGAATTCGTCGCTCCGTTGATCAAGGCGGTTCAGGAGCTGTCGGCCGAGGTGCGGAGACTCGAAGCGGAACGGAGCTGAAGGAGGTTTGAACCGTCGCCATTTGGGCGATGAACACGGTTCGGACGGTATCATTCATATCCGCCTGAGTGTGCTGCAATTAGAAGTTAAGCGTTCAGACCACCGACTAGTCGGCGGTCTTTTTTTGCTATAGAACCGGCGTACTATGAACATTGTTTGACAATATGCGGAAACAGTTGTTTTCCTTGGCTATTTTAAGGTTGTTTTAAGGTTGGAAGGTTAATATACGCCGATGGAGGTTTTCTGAGAATAGGAGGAGTCGGATATGAGGAACGACCGAACTGCGCCGTTCTTGTGGAAAAGCCTGTTTTTTCGCATAACCGTATTCATCTGGATCAAGCTTATCGTGCTGCGGGTGTTCATCTATCATAAAATCGATTGGGGCGGAGTCGCGCTAGACCTTGCTTCCGTCGTAGTCATTGCGGGACTGATAGAATTGTTCGTCCCGGGAAGGGCGAAGCGAGCGGCCTTCTGGAGCTTGAACATCGTCGCTTCGCTTATTTTGTTCGCTGCGACGTTGTATTATACCCATTTCGGTTCGATCGTAACGTATACCTCGCTTTATGGGCTAAAGCAGGTTTTGCAGGTGTCGAATAGCGTGAAACGGGCGATGCATCCGGAAAATTATATTTTTTTCGTCGATCTGGCTGCAGCCGTTCTGTTGTGGATCGTTTGGAGGCGGCGCAACATTAACGTATGGAGCAGCTTTCCGCTTCGAAAGGCGTCTATGGCCGCTGTCGTGGTCGTCGCTTTGGCGGTATCGGCGTTGTCGATCCGGGTCGAGGGCAAAGTTCGCAACGAGCTTATTCGGGCGGAGAAGCTCGGATTTTTCAATTACCAGAGCTCCTTCGTACTGGAAGCGTGGGAGAACAGCCGCGAAACGAAATTTACCGACACGGATCAGGCTGCGGGAATCATTAACGCGGTCCAATCCAAGTATCCTTACGGCGCAAGCAAGCCGGACGGGGAGCAGGAGCCGAGGCTGTTCGGTACGCAAAAAGGCAAAAACCTGATCGTCGTACAAGTGGAGTCGCTGCAAAACTTCACGATCGGGTACACGGTGGAAGGTCAGCCTTTGACGCCCGTGCTGAACGAGCTGGCGGGCAGCAGCTACTATTTCCCGAACGTGTTCCAGCAAATCGGTCAAGGCAATACGTCGGACGCCGAGTTCATGTTCAATACGTCGATCTACCCGGCCGGGAGCATCCCGATGTCGACCGGATTCGGCAACCGCGAGCTGCCGAGCCTTCCGAAATTGCTGAAGGCCGAAGGCTACGAATCGATGACGTTCCATGTGAACGATGTCCGGTTCTGGGATCGCGATAAAATGTACCCTGCGCTCGGATTCGACCGTTATTACGACGAGCCGTATTTCCAAAACGACGAATTCAACGCTTTCGGCGCCTCCGACGAACAGCTGTTCCGGACGGGAATCCAACAATTGAAGGGACTCAGCGGGAAGGATACTCCGTTCTACGCGCAGTTCGTTACGGCATCCAGTCATCATCCGTTCGTTACTCCGGACAATAAGAAGCAGATCCGGCTTCCGGCGGAGAAGTACAAGGATACGCAGGTGGGGGAATATTTGGAATCGGTCAATTATGCCGATCATGCGCTCGGGACGTTTATCGATCAGCTGAAGGCAACCGGGTTATGGGACAGCTCGATCGTAGTCGTGTACGGCGACCATTCCGGGTTAAAGCCGCAGTATAACGATCCGGAGGAAGTTACGCGTCTGCTCGGCATCCCGTACGATGAATATGTGACCCGGTTCAACGTACCGTTTATCGTGCATGTGCCCGGGCAAACGGAGGGCGAGACCGTGGAGCAGGTCGGCGGTCAATTGGATATGATGCCGACGGTTGCCAACTTGCTCGGTATTTCGTTCGAGGACAGCAATTACGTCCATTTCGGCCACGATCTGATGAACACCGACCGCAACGTGTTCGGCATCCGTTATTATTTGCCGACAGGTTCTTTCGTCAACGACGATATTTTGTTCATTCCGGGAGAAGGCTTCGAGGACGGCAAAGCCGTATCGCTCCGGACGCTGCAGCCTGTGAGCGACTATGCCAAATACAAAAAAGATTACTACTACACGATGGCGCTCATGAGGTTGTCCGACGAATATATGAAAATTTTGCCCAGACGGGAAGGCTACTAGACGGCCCTTCCCGCTTCGTCCATTGCCGGTTCTTTCTCGGGCGAGAAAGGAGCCGGTTTTTTTGTGCGGGAAAAGCTCCGGCTATTCCTCAAGCCGGAATCGTGTAATATGATCCCATAGCTTCTCCTGCCGCAATACGTCAACTTGCTTCCGGCCCATCAGGTCGAAGTGGGGAAACGGAGGACGGTTGTGGATATAGCCGGGATTCAAGCCGTGGGCTCGGCACCAACCGGACAGACGCTCCAGATCGGCACAGCCGACCTTCGTTACCGTACGGAAATCCGGGAAACGGGCATCCAGCCAATAGTGGGTCAAATAAGCGATTTCGCCCCGGGAGACGGTCTCTTTCCACCGGGTCAGTTCGCCTCGGGTAATGCCGAAAGCCATGTCCGATCTCTCCTCTGCAGCCTTTGCCGCGCGATGCGGTTCGTTATTTATTATAGCAAAGAGGCGGTTCGAACTCATAACCGGTTGACGGGCGATAAAAAACTTCGACCGAATCGTTGGCGTACAGAAGTTCATGAATCGTATGATCGGAGAAGGCTTGCCGCGTTTGCCGGTGCCTGGGTGACAGCGAATCCATACAATAGCGGAACTGGCGTATCTTATTGATCCCATTACCAGAGTAGATAGCAGAATAGCGGAAGCCCGCTCCGCTATTCCACTGTTCACAACCATTTTCCCCCGCTAGGATGGAAATAGCGGAAGCCTGTGCCGTTATTTTCAGGAGTGCAACGAAATATGGGACAATAACGGAAATCTATTCCTCTATTTACGGCAACATGTTGCTCTCGCCCTTTGCTTTCAGGTTGCATACAAAAGTCAAGCGACGTATTTCAACGATCGATAAAAGCCTCCAATCCGCATCGTGCAGATGCGGCGTTGGAGGCTCTTTGTGTCTCGTTACGTCAATCCGATCCAGTCGGTCGGGCTCCGCTATTTATTTCAGTATCGTTTCGATGCGCTCGATCACTTCCGCGGACAGCTCGATACCGGACGCATTGGCGTTCTCGTCCACTTGCGACGGACGGCTGGCGCCGACAAGCGCGCTCGCTACGTTAGGCTGACGCAAAATCCAGGCGATGGCCAGCTGTCCTACCGTAATGTCGAGCTCTTTGGCAATTCCGCCGAGCTGCGCGACCTTGGCGATTTTCTCTTCCGTAATCCCTTTTCGCATGTTCTCCAGCTTGCCGGCGCGGCTATCTGCGGGAATATCGCTCGGGGATTGATATTTGCCCGTCAGCAGGCCTTGGGCGAGCGGGGAGAAGACGACTTGTCCGATGCCGTTCTGCGTACCGAACGGAATAACTTCCTTCTCGATGTAACGGTTGAACATATTGTATACGGGCTGATTGACGACGATGCGGTCGAGCAAATAGCGGTCGGCCGTTCCGAGCGCCTGAGCCATTTGCGTCGCGGTCCATTCGCTGACGCCCGCGTACAGCACTTTGCCTTGTCTGACGAAGTCGTCGATCGTACGCAGCGTTTCCTCGATCGGCGTCTCGGGATCGAAGCGGTGGCAGTAATAAATATCCACATAGTCCGTACCCAGCCGTTTCAGGCTCGCATGCAGCTGCTCGAAAACGTGCTTGCGGGACAAGCCGCGGTCGTTCGGGCCTTCGCCCATCGGCCAAAATACTTTGGTCGCGAGCACATAGGACTCGCGCGAATATTCCTTCAGCGTTTCACCCACGACGATTTCGGCGGCGCCGCGTTCATAGACGTTGGCGGTATCGAAAAAGTTGATGCCCAAGTCGTACGCCCGGCGTATCGAATTGACCGCGTTCTCGCGCTCGACGTAGCCTCCGTAGGTAAGCCAGCTGCCAAGGCTGATTTCGCTTACTTTGAGACCTGTTTTTGCCAGTTTGCGGTATTTCATTTCGTACCACTCCTTTTCGCTCCAGTATGGTAGGCGGTTTATCCGTTCATCCCCTTTTCTAGCGATTCGGAATGTCCAGGTTCGCCGAGCGCTACAGAAGCGCATTCATAAAAAGCGGACCGTAACATTCTGAACCAAGAAAGGCAACCTCTATAGCACGAATGTACTTCATCGAATTGCCTGATCAGGGGTCTTTCTTATTATAAAAAAAGCTGGTACACTTTTGAAAGTAGTAAAATCCGATTGATATAATTACGTATAGCCAAGTTACTAAAGTTTTATTGACTAACTATAAAAAAAGCGGGAGGCCATAACCGTGGCAAATTCGTTGGAAAAGCCGTTGGCGCAGCAACCGGTTCAATCGTCGGGAATCGTTACAAATGAGCAGCACGAGCATAAGAAGGGGGCGAGAACCGGCTCGGCGCCGAAGGAGGCGACGTGCATCCCGTGCTCGATCGAGAAGACGCTGGACGTAATCGGCGGAAAATGGGCTTTTCTCGTACTGCGAGAGCTGTTCGGAGGGACGAAGCGGTTCGGGGAGCTGCAGCGGAACATTCATAACATCAGTCCGACCGCGCTGACGAACACGCTGCGCCACATGGAAGAAAAAGGAGTGCTGGAACGGCGCGTCTACCCGACGGTACCCGTTACGGTAGAATACACGTTGACGCCGAAGGGCGAGGACTTGCACCCGATCATCAAAGGAATGAAGCTATGGGCGGCGAAATGGGCTTGAATTCCGGTCCGGCAGGTAGTCGGATTGATTGGCCGTGAATCATGTACAGCAGAGAAACGAAGGAGGCAGGCTCTCGTCCGTTACGGACAAGGGCATACCTCCTTCATATCGTAGACTCGGTGATGCGGCAGCAAAGGAAGAATAGAAGTAAAGGAGCGGGAGGGTAGCGCTGCAGAATCCAACGACCGTATGGCGATACGAGGCGGTCGGGAATAATCAGAAGCGCTTCTAATCGTCAAGCCCTTTGCGGATCGCCTCGTTTTTGAATTGCAGCGGGCTTACTCCGGTCGATTCCTTGAACACTTTGCCGAAGTAATGAACGTTGCAAAAGCCGGTTTTCTCGGCGATTTCGGTGATCGTCCATTGGCCGGTAACGAGCATTTGCTTGGCCATATTGATCCGGGTGGACGTTATATAGTCGGTAAAGGTGAGGCCGGTTACTTCCTTGAACAAGCGGCTGAAGCGGGACGGGCTGCGGCTGGTCAGCTTGCTGACCTCTTCCAGCGACAACCGCTCGGCGTACCGCTCCTCGATAAATTCGAGGGCGGGGCGGATCGACAAATCGTCCTTGGCGACCGCAGGCAGCTGCCGGGCATAATGGCGCATAATCGTCGTTAGCATCCGGTAAATGCACGATTTGATCGCCATCTCGTAGCAAATTTCTTTGCGGGCGTATTCGGCATCCGCCGTTTCCAGCTCGCGATTGAGCTCTTGCCACATCGGATCGGAGGATCGGATCGGATTTGGCACCCAGTTTGCCCGGACGAACAGGCTGTAAATTTGCCTCGTCTCGAACCCTTCCAGCAAATTGGTTACGAACAGCCTGTCGAAAATCATGCCCATGATTCTCGACGGGCCGTCCGTCGAGCCTTGGATCCCGTGCACCTGCCTGCTGTTAATATAGATGATGTCGTTTTGTTCCGCCGTGAACGTATGATTGTCCAGCGTGACCGTAACGGTTCCTTCCACGACTTTAATAAACTCGAGATGATCGTGCCAATGGGGGGTGACGAGATGGCCGCGGACCGTCTTGGCGACGTGGCTCATCCGGAACGGGAACCGTTTGCCGACCGATGGTTCTTGCTTATTGCCCGAAGGCATCATCCGGATCTCATCCTTTCCGCGCTAATACGGCATAGGTGCTGCCTGATGGATTCCATTATACCATGGCGATCAAAGCCGAATGACAGAATCGTATCAATTTTGAGCATGACGTTGTATAGAACGCGAAAGATCATTCCCGTTATGATAAGGGTAGAACTACAACCGGCGTTCCCGCTGAGGGTGGTTGAGACACGATCCTTTTGATCGGCAAGGGGAGGGAAGCCGCGTTATTCGCGGCGGATACGAATGGCACACAAAAAAATAGGTATCGGCATATTGGGGACGGGAAACCGCGGCGTTTATTTCGGCGGCGCCTATTTCGGCAAGCATCCGGATTGCGAGATTGTAGGACTTTGCGACATCCGGCCGGAAAGCTTGGCATTTGCGAAGGAGAAGCTCGGGGATATTCCGGCAACGGAATCGCTGGAGCAGTTTTTGCAGCTTCCCGGGCTGGATGCCGTAGTCATCTGCAGCAACGATCACGCCCATAGGGAGCACACGATCGCCTCGCTGAAGGCAGGCAAGCATGTTTATTTGGAGAAGCCGATGGCGCAGTCCATCGAAGATTGCGACCTGATGGCACAGGCAGGCCTGGAAGCGAAACGGGTGTTCATGGTCGGACTCGAGCTGCGGTACTGCTCGCTTATGGAGGATATGAAACGGCTTATTTCCTCGGGGGAAATCGGGGACATCAAGCTCGGCAACGTAATCGACAATGTCTCGGTCGGGGGCGACTATTACTACCACGGACCAAGGCGCCGCAAAGATTACGTCAAAAGCCTGATCCTCGAGAAAGGAACGCACTCGCTCGATTTGGCCAACTGGCTGATCGACGCCTCTCCGGTCAAAGTGTACTGCTCCAGCGGACTGGACGTGTTCGGCGGCAGCGCTCCGAACGACAAACGGTGCCGGACATGCGACGAGACGGCCACATGCGCCTATTATGTGGACAACCGCAAAGGGCTGGAGATGGATTACGGCGGCGTTCGGTTGAAGGACGATTTGTGCGTTTACGCGGAGGAGATCGACACGCATGACAACGGGATCGTAGTAATCGATTACAACAACGGGGCGCGTCTTTCCTACCTGGAGAGCCACTTTACGCCGGAGTATACGCGGGAATTCATGTTTACGGGTACGAAGGGGAAAATTACCGGCTTCTACAACAATGAGCAAGATTTTAAAATTACGGTCATGAAGCGGCATTCGAAGGAAGTGCAGACCTACTATCCCGAGCGCCGTTCCGGCGGACACGGAGGCGGAGACACCTCGATCGTACGGACATTCGTCGATCTGATCAAGAAGGGCGAGCCGGCCATGCCGGGCATATGGGGAGCGCGGGACAGCGCCGCCATCGCCATCGCCGCTACCGAATCGGCGGAGACCGGCTTGCCGGTGAGCATACCGGTGAACGATACGCTGGTCAAGGCGGGAGCGACCCGGTAGCGGGGAGATGGTTCGGGCAGCCCTGTCGATAAGATAGCCGGATCAAGTGGACGGAGATCCGTCCATAGCGGAACAGGAGTATGCTATCGTCCCGAATACCCATGTTAAATGCAAAATAAGGGAAAACCGTTCCGCAATTCCGAGGGTCTCTACCCATTTTCACACTCAAAGATCGATATAACGGAAGTCTGTTCCGTTATCTTCAAGCGTGCATCGGAATTTGGGACAATAGCGGAATATTGATCCTTTATATACGGCTATACGTTGCACCCGCTTCATCAAGAAGCCTCCAGATCGTATGCGATCAGGCTGTCGTTAGAAAAAACGGACTTACCCGATTACGAGTAGGTCCGGTCGTTTGTCATGTTTTCGATGCTTTTCACAAGCTCTTTGAGCCGTGAACGTTTGTGTTGAATCGCTTTTCCCGCCGATCTTTGACGCGACTTGGCGAAGAGAACCGCATCCTTTGGCAAAGCATCGGGAATCGAAATGGCAGGGACAATTTCTCCGTTCTGTACGACAAACACATTGTGTTTGGGGGCTGCCGATACTTTTACGGAAGCAACGGCCATGTTCCGACGATATCTCTTCTTCAGACTTTGGCGATTCTTCATCTTTGCAACCCTCCCAGCACGGTGTTGATGTAGTCGAAAACCATGGAATTGGCATGTGCGTCCATTATACCATCAATAATCGTTTCATTGTAGTCCTCAAACATTTGTTGATTCCACTCCGATTCCACGGGAAAGTGGTAGGAGATCACATATTCGCCTACTTTATAGGTCAAGTAAAACATTCGTTTCGATTCGATATAGAACAGAGCGGGCTCTTCGTTTTCAAAATTGTTGTAGGTTATTGCGACAAAAGAAGAGCTGTCCTTGAGATCGAAGTCTTTGTCGCCGCCGGTGTCCCCATCGGAACAAACATTTCTCAAAGTGCGTTCGATTCGGCGAAATACGCATATCGCGGAGCATCTTTTTACTTTGCCGACAACCGCCTTTGTCAAATGGAAATCGTTGACTATAACTGCGCCGGATAAAGTCTCCCGCAGCAGTACAAGGATTCTTTTTAAATTCAGATCCTTGATCGTAACAAACTTCATCATGTGTATGGAAAAATCCGAGAAGTCGCCGAATTCTTGCGCAAGATCCATGCTTTCAAGAGCTTCTTTTTTTCTGGGAATGAGCTCGACCCCTTGCCGTAAAAGATCGCTCAAGTATTGTTTCCAACGAATTCCGACACCCATGCTAAGATCGTCCACATACTTTTGATGCACGTCAATAATGTCATATAGGAATACCCAAACGTAAGGTTCTACAGCTTGCTTTGCGGGAATTGGCGAATCGTTCTTCCGAGACTCGGCTTCAAGAAATTCGCTAATTTCTTTGTAGGAGGGGTTGCGGTTATAATCGGCTCTATACTTTCCGAGAAAGTCTTTGATTACCCACTTTACGGCGGTGAAATATTGCTGCTTGATAGTCCGATCGGCGAATAAAAGCAATACTTTCCTTTGATTGATAGCTTCCATAAACTCCAGGTGTGTAATCGTTCGTCCCGAATCCAACATGGTCCCTGCTTTATTATGGATAAACAGGCAAAAAACATCGCATTCCTTGACTTTCTCTATGCAGTGTCTCGCTCCTTCTATGAAGGATGGCCACGGCCCGAAAGTCTTCTCGTACATTTCGGCATTATGCCCCAGTTCCCGTATTTCAGTATATGCCGTATTTCGAATATCCGTCAGCGAGTCTTGTGCAGATGAACTAAGAAAAAAAGTAGTAGGATTCGGCACAGTACAATCTCCTTATCGGACGAACCATTTGCTACCATTATACCACGACATGGAAATAGAGTCAGAGGAATTGCAGCGTTACATGACGGGGGCGATCGAGCCCCCGTCATTTCGTACGGTTCCCGCGACGAACCGCATGTTACGCATCCCGCTTACTTCGTCGACAGCACCGGCTCATGCCAGTACCGATTCTCGGACGCCAGCACCGTTTTCAGAAATTTCCCCGTATGCGATTCCTCTACGGCGGCCACTTGCTCGGGCGTGCCTTGCGCCACTACGGAGCCTCCGCCCTTGCCGCCTTCCGGTCCCATGTCGATCAAGTAATCCGACACTTTGATCACATCGAGGTGATGCTCGATGACAAGGACGGAATGCCCGTTGTCCACCAGTTGATTGAGGCAATCGATCAGCTTCTGGATATCGTGCAGGTGGAGGCCCGTCGTAGGCTCGTCGAGTATGTACAAGTTGTGCGACCCGCGCTTCAGCTTGCCGATCTCCGTCGCCAGCTTGATTCGCTGCGCCTCGCCGCCGGACAACGTCGTGGACGATTGGCCAAGCTTCAAATATCCGAGCCCCAATTGGTTCAGCACGTTCAGCTTATGCAAAATATAAGCCTGATCGCTGAAAAACGCGACCGCCTCTTCGATGCTCAGATCGAGCACCTCCGATATGTTCTTGCCCTTCAGCCTTACCTCCAGCACGTCGTTGTTGAAGCGGGCGCCTTTGCAGGCGGGACATACCGATTCGATGTCGGCCATGAACTGCAGCTGGGTCGTCACGACGCCTTCCCCTTGGCAGCTCTCGCACCGGCCCGTCTTCTGGTTGAAGCTGAATTCGTTTTTGCCGAGCCCCCGTTCCTTGGCGTCCTCCGATTCCGCGAACAGCTCCCGGATCCGGTCGAAGAAGCCGACGTAAGTAGCCGGGTTGGAACGGGTGCTTCGTCCGATCGGCGACTGGTCGATGTTGATAATGCCGGTCAAATGCTCGGAGCCTTCTATCGAGTCATGCTCGCCGGGTACGATGCGCTGATCCTGGAAGACGGCGTACAATTGCTTGTACATGACTTCGTTGATGAGCGTGCTCTTGCCGGAGCCGGAGACGCCGGTAACGCAGGTCAGGACGCCGAGCGGGATGTCGACATCGACATTGCGCAAATTGTTGGCCCGCGCCCCGCGGATGCGCAGAAACAATCCGGCGGGGACCCTCCTCTGGGAAGGCACCTCGATGCGTCTCGCTCCGGACAGGAACGCCCCCGTCAGCGACTGCTTCGACTTGCGCAGCTGGCCGGCCGTGCCCTGTGCGATGACTTGGCCGCCCCGCTCGCCGGGACCCGGTCCGATCTCGATAATGTGATCGGCGCTGCGGATCGTATCGATATCGTGCTCCACGACGATGATCGTATTGCCGATGTCGCGCAGCTTCTTCAGCGTCTGGACGATTTTCAGGCTGTCCCGCGCGTGCAGCCCGATGCTCGGCTCGTCCAGCACGTACAGCATGCCCATCAGACCGGAGCTGATCTGCGTGGACAGCCGGATGCGCTGCGCCTCGCCGCCGGAGATCGTGTCGGACCTGCGGCCCAAATTCAAATATTCCAAGCCGATATCGATCAATAGCGCCAGTCTGGACTCGATCTCGCTGACGATTTGCATACCCACCTGCCGCTTATGGTCCGGAAACGAGACGTCGTCAAGGAATGACTTCAGCTCCTTCAGCGGGATGCTGCACAGGTCGTGAATATCTTTGCCGCCGATCCGCACGCAGAACCGCTGGGGCTTCAGCTTCTTTCCCTCGCAGTCCGGGCAGCTGTTCTCGACCATAACCCGTTTGAAAAACTCGTTGTCGCCTCCGCCGCTGCCGGCTCTTTTCTTGACGAACCATTTATACCAGCGGTTCACCTCGGCCACGAGCCCGTGATAACGCCTCAGCTGTCCGACCTGCCGCTTCGCGTGCCGGGAATCGGTATCGGTCAACAGCAGCGGAAACTGCTCGCCCCTCGTCCCGTTGAACAGTATATCGACGAAGTCCTCGGGCAATTCGCGGAAAGGAGTGTCCAGGCTGCACCCGTAATGGGCGAACAGGCTGTGCATGATCATGCCGCGGTAAGACTTCTTCGTGCTCGGCCCATAGAGGGAATGATCGAGCGCGCCTTTGCTGACGCTCTTCTCCGGATTCCGGATGAGGAACCGTTTCTCCGTTCTCAAATAGGTGCCTATTCCGCCGCATGTCCGGCAGGCGCTGTTCGGATCGTTGAAGGAGAAATAGGACGGATGCAGCTCGCCCAGCACGAGGTGATGCTCCGGACAGCCGAAGTTTTGATAAAACGCTTTCATGCCGGCGGCAACGCTACCAGCCGACCCGATAATCTCGAACCGGATAAATCCGTCTCCGATCAGGCTCAAGCTGTTCTCGATCGTTTTGGCCAGCGATTTGAACAAGCCCGGCGCTACGACCACCTTATCCACGACGACTTCCATCTGGTAATCCGTTTCCTCGTCCAGCTCCACGGGGTCGCCTAGATTATGGTTCGCGCCATCGATCTTGACCGTGCGGAAGCCTTTGGAGCGAATTTCGTCAAACAGCGTCTGATAGTCTTCGTCATACAGCTTGAAGATCGGCGCGAGCACCTCCAGCTCCGTTCCCGTCGGCAGCGCCTGGACGTGATCGATCATCTGGTTGACGTTCTTCGTCTCGATCGGATGCCGGCAGAACGGGCAGCAGGCTTCGCCGGAGGAAGCGAACAGCAGGCGCAGGAAATCGTACAAGTCTGTCATCGTGCCGACGGTGGAGCGGGGATTCTGGTTGCCTTTCTTCTGCTCGATCGCGATGACCGGGGACAACCCGAAGACGAAGTCCACATCGGGCTTCTTCAATTGATTCATCCGGCTTTTGGCGAATGTCGACAACGATTCCAGAAAACGCCGCTGTCCTTCCCCGTATATGACCTCGAACGCAAGCGACGATTTGCCCGAGCCGCTGACGCCCGTAATGACCGTCATCCGGTCGCGGGGTATGTTCACGTCGATATTTTTCAAATTGTTCTGTCTGGCGCCTCTGACCTCGATACTCGTTTTCATATTAAGTCGATCGCTCCCTTCCGGTCCCCCAAAAGTGAATCCGGCCTTCGAAGCGCGTTCCGAATACTTTCGGGGGAGCCCCTCGATTATAGGGATTCGTTTCTTCTATTGGCCGACTCATTGGAGTTCACTCCACATAATTACACAAAGTCATCCTCATCCTGAAGCATATACCCCGGCTCGTCGAGAAAAAGCCTGCTCTTGGGAGTCGGCTTGACGCTCATCGGGATCTGCGTCAAATATTCGCGCTCGGTCAGCCAGCTGCACGCCATCTCCAGAAGGCCGGCATCGAGCCGCACGATCGTCCCGAGCTTATCCGACATTTCCGAGATGGAGCGTGCGTCCCGTTCCTGCTTCAAATAGTCCATGATCGGTCTGAAAAGCTCCAGCTCCCGTTCCCGAACGAACGCGACGACCCGTTCGAGCGAGGATTCGACTTTATCGGCATCGACACTCCCGCCGACGAGTCCGCTGTAAATATCGCGGAAAAATTCGGGATTGAGAGCCGACGCCTGCTGCACGCATTCCCTCATCGGGACTTCGCCGCCCCGGATCACTTCGATCTGCGCCAGCGAATCGATCATCTTGATCAGCCAGAATGCGCTGTATGCCGGATCGTGCTTGACGTAAAACCATTTCTCCGCCTTGGCCAGCATCGCGAGCAGATGGCAGCCGAGCTGCAGCAGCTGGAGCTGGCGGTCGCGCTCGCCGATATAGCGGATATTCGCGAAATAGTCTTCAAGCGACTTGTCCTTCGTAAACAGCAGCGTCCCTCTGAGCAAGTAGGAATGGCTGAAGGAGGTGGACACCGATTTCTCGACCCAGCGCTTGAATTCGTCCCGGGTATGGATGCCGGCGTTGATCGGGATGCCGTTCTCGACAAAACACATGGCGTGCTTGGCCAGCTTCTGGTCGTGAACGATCAGCTTCATATCGATGTCCGATTTCTCCCACACCTGATCGTAGGACAGGCTCCCCAGCAAAATCGCGGCGATGATCTGGTCGTCCTGCCGGACCCTTTCCACGAACGATTGCAAAGCTTCCTTGTAGGCGATAGTGATGGCGCTTTCCATAGCGTCGACGGCTCCTTTGCGAACGATGCTTTCATATAGCTTCTAATATACAGCACACATGTTCGCATGTAAATCGTTCCATGGAAAATTTTTTCGTTTTTGGATTTCGCTTCGGATATCGGCGTCATGTTCTAATGAATCATGCCGCTTTCCTTCGCTTTCCGGACAAGCTTCGCGCCCGCCCGGTTAATCCATTCCTTCAGCGAAAGGCCGACGACCAGCGCAAGCAGCGCAAATACGCCGAGCATGCACAAATCCATGACGACCACATCCCGCACGATGCCGCCGACCGCTTCCCGCATCATGCTTATGGCATATGTGAAAGGCAGAAACGGATGAATCGCCTGGAAAAAGGCGGGGGTGACCTGGATCGGGAACGTTCCGCCCGAGCCCGACAGCTGCAGCACGAGAAGCACGATCGCCAACGCTTTCCCGACGTTGCCGAATACGGATACGAGCGTGTATACGATGCACATGAATACGGCGCTGATCAAAGCCCCGTATAAAATGAACGCCCCGGGATCGGCGACATACGTCCCCAGAAGCCAAATATCTCCGATCGTCACGCAAAACGATTGGAGAATCGCCAGCGTGCCGAAGGTGAGGAAGCGTCCGAAATAAACATGATGGCTCCGGGCTTCGCCTTCGGGATGCGCCTCGACCGTCAGCAGCGAGACGAGCAGCAGCGCTCCGACCCATAAGGACAGCGTACTGAAAAAAGGCGACATCGCCGAGCCGTAGTTCGGAATCGGAAACAGCCGATGCTCCTGCAAAACGACCGGCTCCGCGAAAAATTCGCTTTCCTTGGACGCGTCCTTGCGCAGCAGGCCGATAAGCTCTTCCAGACTTCCTTGCCGTTCCATGGCGCGTATGCGGTCGGCCAGTCCTTTGATTTTGTCCGAGGCTGCCGGCATACGGCCGATAATGTCCTGCAGCGTTCCATGCCCGACGGCCAGCCCTTCCGCCGCTTCGCCTACGATACGCTGCACGTCGGGAATGCTTCTGTTCGCTTCCTGCAATACGACGAGGGCGGCTTGCGCCGGTTGCCTCGCTTTGTCCAGCCCTTGGACGATCGCGGGCTGGATTTCCGCCTTATATCGGCTCAGCACATCCCCCAGCAGATCGGAAGCTTCCCGCGACAGCTTCTCCATCCCGGCAATCAGCTCCTCGGACGGCTTCTCCCCTTTGCCTAAAGCGGTACGCGCCGCATCGGCCGACGTCTTCAGCCGCTGGAACGCCGTCCGGACTTGTCCGAGCCTGGTGGTGGCCGGCATCAGCTTCTCCTGTCCGGCAAAGCCGGCCAACCGTTCCATCAAGGCTAGCAGGGAGCCGGAGACGTCGGAAGCGATCGCGAGCCTCCGCGACAGCCGTTCCAGCCCGGCCGACACGATAGCCGTATCGGCGTTGCCGTCGCGCAGAAGCTCGGTCAACTGCACAGCGGCATCAGCCGTCGCCTTCAGCAGCTGGAGGTTATGCAGCACGTCCGGCCCGGCCGCCTCCGCCGCCTTAGAGCCGCTTTCCAGCGCCGATGCCAGCCGGTCGGCCAGTTGTTCGCCGTCCTTCGCCAGCTGGGCGATAACGGGGAGGCGAGCCTGCACCGCGGCAACGATTTCTTCCGCTTTGCCAATATCGGCGGCCGCCGTTGCCAAGGCTTGCCCGATTTCCGGCAGCATCGCCTCCAGCCGGAAGACGGCATCCCTGAGCGTCAGGATGGTCGGCAGTTCGGTTTGCAGCTCGATTCCGATATCGTTAAAGATGCGGAAGATCGTCCCGTTGGCCGTTTGGATGAAGGCGCGGTTTACTTGCTCGATAATTCCGCTTGCGCCTTTGCCGGTAATTTTCGGCGATACCGCGTTTATTTTCTCGTTTACGTAATAAACGAGCTCGGCTTTTTGCGGATTATCCGACAGCACGGTGCCGATCATGGCCGAGAAGTTGTCCGGAATAATGATGCAGGCATAGTAGTCTCCATGCTCGACGCCCCGGATCGCCTGCTCCTCTCCGGTAAACGTCCAGCCGATATTGCGGTTGTCCTTGAGCGACTCGGTGATGTCGTTGCCGAGATTGAGCGCCTTCCCGCGCATGGAAGCTCCTTGATCGCGATTGACGACGGCAACCGGCAAGCCTCCGGTTTGACTGTACGGATCCCACGACGCCAAAATGTTGAACCATGCGTAAAGGGACGGAAGCACGACGAGCCCCAGCACGATGACCGCTGCCGCCCAATTGCGCGCGATTCGCTGGAGGTCGCCCGTATATATTCGAACGATCGGCTTCATGGCCGTTTCCGCCCTTCCTCTATTTTCCGCTTTAGTATGGATAGAACCGAGGGAAGCCATACGCGGGAACATGGAGCGACTGGATCAGCGACCCAACCAACCCGATAGCCGTGAGAGACGAGGAAGAACCGAAAAACATATAGCAATATGTGCCGTTGAATACATCGCCATGTCGCTTACATGCCCGGGCGATGTATTTTTCTATGTTCTGAGTCAACAAGGAGTCAACAAGGAGTCAACGCATCACTCCTGAAAGTACTAACAGAGCGGGCGTAGCCGACCAAGCGAACATGCTCGTTATACTTAAGCCTGTCTAAGCTGAACGACAAGCACAACTTGAGATACTTATGAAGCGAGGTCGGTTGACATTCTGGAAATATCCAATATATAATTAGGATGCTAGTAATATCGACACGATCTCAGAATGGAGCCATACCGCATGTCTCAATCCATCCTTTACTTGAAAAGAACCTATATTATTATGCGCAAAGAGCTTGACGTGCGGTTAAGCGCATTCAATCTGACGACTTCGCAATTCGAGATCCTGGGCTATTTGGCTCAATCCGGGGGATTGGAGCAGCAGAAGCTCCAGCATCATAGTGGAATTACATCCGCGACTTTGACCGGAATATTAGATAAGCTGGAGGCTCGGGGATACATCTCCCGCAAGCCTAGCCATACGGACGGAAGGGCTAACGTTGTGACGCTCACGCAGCAGGGCAACGAGGTGTTCGGAAAGCTGGTCGGTCTTATTCTGGAATTCGAGAACGAGATGCTTAAAGGGTTCACGCAAGCCGAGAGAGATTTGCTGGGACAATGGCTGCAACGAGTGGCCAAGAATCTAGGGGATAAGGAATATTATTAATAGGGGCTTTTCGCCTACGCCTATAGCTAGGGTCCTAACGATTAAAGAGGGGGTGAGTGCGATGGTGCGTTTATAAGTATGAAGATGAATAACGTTTGTTTTATAGCTAGTATCCTAATTAATACTGGGAGGCATTATGCGAATCGTAGTTACTGGAGGAACAAGCGGAATCGGTTACGGGACGGCGCGCTTTGCCGCGGAACGCGGTTGGGAGGTAACGATCGTCGGTCGTAATCGAACCCAAGGCGAGAAGATTGCCGCCGAGCTGGGGGCGGACTACCTCAATGCAGATCTGTCCAAGATGTCGGATGTACGTCGATTAGCGGAACAGCTAGAAGGACCGATTAATGCGTTGGCGCTGTGTGCGGGAGGAATATATACCGACAAAGAGGCACGGCTGACCAATGAAGGGTTGGAGACGACTTTCGCAACAAACTATTTGAGTAAATTCGCGTTATCGGAGATCCTTCTTCAGCAGAACAAGATCGTACCTGACGGATGCATCGTTATGGTAGGAGGTAATGGCGTCCACAAGAATGCTTCGACCTCTTGGGCTGAACCACAAGCCGGTCTATCATCCGCGATGAAGGCAGCGCTTGCGGTCGATCTCTATGCTTCCGAGCTCGCCAAGCGATATCCGCAGTTGCGCGTGCATACCTGCTATCCGGGAATCGTTCGAACGAATTTGTTCCAAGAGGCATCGTTGCTGTTCCGATTGTTGTCTCGAATGTTCGGCCAGCCGTTAGCCAAAGGCAGCGCTTATCTGGGTCGGCTGATCTTGGAGAAGCATTCGGGGGTGCATTGGAAGCAGGATCGCCCAATGCGTTTCCGCGTTCCTTTGCCCGTAGGCCATGAAGCTGAGGCGCTATGGGCATATAGTCGACAATATATTTGACCACATAACAAAGGGGAGTTAAGCATGCGTTATAAAGCAGGGTGGCTGGTGCAAAATCATATTTTGGCTTTGACGCATTTTGAACCGGTGGTAACGATGGAGGATTTCCGGGATATCGCTGCGGATGCGCACATGGCTTTGCAAGAGGCGACGCAGCCCCTTCACCTTCTGATCGATAATCGGATTATCGCCGAAAGGACGGTCGCCACTCTGGACTCGATGTTGAACGCTCTGCCGATCCTCCAACATGCGCACCTGCGATGGATTGTTGTCGTGCTGCCCGAAGCCGTCAAAGAGACTGCAGCAGCTAGACAAGTCGAGCGGCATGGATCGATTCAATTAAAATTTACGGACAGTCTGGCTTCCGCATTCCAGCATCTTGCCCGTGAGGATGACCGTATAGACGGGGCGGCCGGCATGGAATCTAGCTGGAGCGATTGGATTTCGTATGAGGGGAATCCGGTGGCGACGGGAGAAGAAGAGAAGGCGTAAGGCCGCGTCGGACGCGGGTTTGGGGGCTATGACAGGTTGCTGATTGATGACCTGTTTCAGCCCTTTCTGGACTTCCCGTTCAACAGCTTGCAAACAAGAATCTGACGAAAGCAGTTGCAGGAACCCTGGAGCCAGCCACAGTCCGGCAGTTGGGGTAGGTTGTTGTTGAATGAGCGGAAAGATCAATGGCATTATTTATCCACAACCCCGCCACGAATTTTGGTGGTGAGCGGTTTATGGTGACAGAGGTTTAGGGACGAACGTGTGCTGCTACTGCTTCCGCTGACGTGATAACCGGCAACACGACATCCTTGTCGTCTCTGACGTTCTTTTGCAGCCGTTCAGCGTATTCCAGTAATTTTCTTGGCATCCTGGCGTCTTGTTCAGCGCGGGGTTATTAGCCGATTTTCGCGATAAGGCGTTTTGTTCCTGCGTTAGTTGAGTTTTTCAAGCAGCAGCCATAGGCTATGCGGGGAATGTGCCGTCTAGTTGAAAACTACGATATCGATAAAGGAATGGAATATATTAACTCTCATTTGGATCATGCGGTTGCAATCAAAGAAAAATTAGTGCAGGCTTTCCCTGGGGCGTATGGGATGCATTTTTCTATGCATTTTGGTCCATTTTTAAAGGAAACGCTGGGTAGCGCCAAGAAACAAAAAGCTTACAACGAGATTGTCCATTTTCTCGATCATCTAACGATAACGAAGGAAATGGAAAACGATTTAGAACACATCATACCTTTGATGGAGGCTGAAGACGTCGAAAACATACACAGCACGATACAAGACGCAATCGACGATACCGATAAGTACATCATGAATCATCAAAAGGAATTGGAGGCGTATATGGTCTTCCGTACTTCGGAATCCTATCAATCAACACCAGCATACAAAATGCAGCAGTTGCTTATGGAATTCCAGCAAAACAGCGGATACTACGAAATTTTTATCGCAAATTTAAAGATCATAAGCCGGCGCTTATCGCGAGTATACAGAAAAACTCCACAAGGTAAATGAGTTATTTATGGAGAAGTACCCGCAAATGGCAAAATTTTATCCATAACCCCTCTGCAAACTCCAGCGCCTAACGGTTCGTCCACCGCGCCCCTTAGGAGGATGACTGGCAACGGGTATTTGGGAAACTTCCTCTATTCGTCGTATATAAGCGTATCGTCCTGACTGATAATTGTCCCGGTCTTCTTGCCCTCGCATACTTCTTTCATCGAAACCGGCCGGTCGAAATTGAATACATGAATCGGCAATCCGTACTCCCGCGCCAAAATAAAAGCGGACATGCCTACCACCTTCAAGTCCCGCTGAATGATGTCGTTAAAATGGAGCGCACTGTACTTGCTGGCGTGCTCATTGTGTTTCGGTCTGCCTCCAGTTCCCTATCGACGCCTTGCTTAGCAACCAACAATGCTTCGCAATTTACCTCGATCGGACGGACAGGTAATCTGTCGTCACATAAGGTTGCCTGTTCCTTCCCGAGAAAATGATGATATACCCTTTCTCCAGATGATGAATCGCCCGCAGTCGAATGTACGGATCCCGCCTTGGTTCAAACCATATGGTTTCGTCGGCCCCGTCCTCCACGGGCTTCTTGCTCCCTAAGTCCTCCCAAGCGTAGCCAAGGGAGGTCGTTGCACACGGGCGCTGGCTTATCCTCCGAGGCATTCCCGCCGCGCTGATCGGAACCCCTATTTTTCTGCGTTGGAACTATTCAAGCATGGAGGTTCATGAGGGAGTAAGAAGCTGGAGCGACTGGATTTTTCCTACGCGGACAATCCGGTAGCGACGGGAGAAGAATGAGCGCCGAGAGGCCGCATCGGACGCGGGTTTGGGGGCTGTGACAGGCTGCTGGATGGCGACCTGTTGCAGCCCTCTTTGGACTTTTCGTTCAACAGCTTGCAAACAAAAACTCGCTGAAAGCAGTTGCAAGAATCCCGGAGCCAGCCACAGCCCGGCAGTCGGAACAGGTTGCTGTTGAATGGCATCATGCGCTTTGCTTCCGTCCATCCACTAACAGGCGCGGCGCATCCTTTCGTGCGGAATGAGAGTCTGATCGCCTCTGGGAGCAATTCGCTTCGCTTTTCTTGGCGTTGCTGGTATCTCCCAGTCTGGTGGCATCGGCTGCGGGAGCCGTTTGGAGCGTCAAAGTTCAGGCCAGTCTACAGGTTGACCTGGTTGTCAGCACCAAAACAAGCATCAGTGTACGAACGCTCGAGCGCTGGCTCAGCAGTACCGCAAAGGCAAGTGGTGCGGCTTAAAGCCGCAGGGACGGACCAGCAAAATCTGAGTCGGCAACATTAGCAAACTATCGAAGTTATACGGGCAGGATTGCTCAATGATCTCCCGAATACTTTAACGATTAATTACTGCGAAATTAGTAAGTAGGAATTACAGCAAGACCCTCGTCATGGAAAAAATACAGGAGGCTGTATGCCATGTTGAAACTATTCGAATATAACTGGCAAGTGCGCAAAGATTGGTTTGACTGGTGCGACTCGGTGACCGAGAAAGAGTTGCTGAAAAAACGCAAAGGCGGCCCGGGCAGCATTCTCTATACGCTGTTTCACATTGTGGACGTCGAGTACAGCTGGATAAGCGGTTTGCAAGGAAATCAGCCTCAATTCGAGGACTGTGCCGACGTGCAAAAGTTAAGAGATTTTTCAGCACGTTGCCATGCGGAGATCGCTCCATTCATCTACGATTGGAATAGCGGCATGGAAACTCGTATTTTGTCCGACCAAAACGACGATACAGGCGAATGGGAGTACTTCAAATATGGGGAGATTATGCGACATGTTATCGCCCATGAGATCCACCACATCGGCCAATTGTCTGTATGGTCGCGAGAAATTGGCAAACAGCCGATTACCGCAAACTTGATTCGCAGGGGATTGTTCGAGATTTAACGGTGATCCACCTTTCGTTAATGGGAAACGATAGTTCAACGGTGATCGATGGTTGCAAACAACACGCCAACAGGCTGCAAACCATAGAGTTGAAGCTTGTTCCTCGCACAGTCCGCCCTTTCGGGTGCTACCTTGCTTCACTTGGCATTTTGTTGGCGTTCCGTTCGGCTTGGCCCAGCCACAGGGGGATGACTCGCCTTGGCTCAAACTGCATTGTTTCATCAGTCCCGTTGTCTACGGGCTTTCTTGCTCCCTAAGTCCTCCCAAGCGTAGCCAAGGAAGATCATTGCACATATGCGTTGCCGTATCCTCCGAGACATTCCGGCCGCGCTGCCCGAATCCTCATTTTGTTTGTTTCGGAACCCTCCGAACATAGGGGTTCGTGGGGAGTAAGAAGCTGGACCGGACCGGACTCGTTCCGCATTGCCCGTCTTGCCGTTACGTCGTATGATGGATGTTGGACTACATCGCTTGAAATGGAGAGGATCGAGATTATGAATGCGATACAAAACAGGCTGGCCGTATTGGAAGCATACCGGCCCGACAGGCACGTTCCAGGGGATTTGGACTCGTTCTGGTCGGAGACGCTGGCGTTTTTTGCGGACAAGCCTTTGAACGATACGAAAATAGGGATGGAGCCGCTGTTTCCATTGGCGGACGTATACGACGTGCGGTACGAGGGATTCGACGATACCCCGATTGCAGGCTGGTACATAGTCCCGCGCGCGGAGAGGGAAGGCAAGCTTCCTTGTGTCGTTACGTTTCATGGCTATACGGGCGGAAGAGGATACCCGGAACGGTATGCGCAATGGCTGATGCTCGGATATGCGGTATTCGCGGTGGACGTGCGCGGGCAAAAAGGCGACACGGGAAATCGTCTGGCGAGCGCCCACGGCATGACGAAAGGCTGGATCAGCCAGGGTATCATGGACAAATACAACTGCTATTACCGGGCCATCGCGATCGACAGCATCAAGGCGGTCGAATGGGCGAGCCGGCAAAGCGAGGTCGATCCGTCGCGGATCGTCGTCGAAGGATCGAGCCAAGGGGGCGGTCTGGCGCTGCTGGCTGCCGCGTTAAGCGATACGCCCGCCATCGCGGTGGCTAACGTGCCGAATATGTGCCATATGGATTTCGGCATGCTGAACTCGACGGGCTCGCTCACCGAGCTGTCGGCGTTCGTCAATGAATTTCCCGACCGGCTGGATGCCGTGCTCGATACGCTGAGTTATTTCGACATCATGAACTTGGCCGAGCGCATTCGCATTCCGGTTATCGTATCCGTCGGACTGAAGGATACGATCTGCATGCCGGAGACGGTATATGCCGCATACAACCGGCTGACGTGCGAGAAGGAAATTCACCCTTACCCGTTCATGGGGCACGAGCACCTCGGCTACCATAACCGGAAGACGCTCGAGTTCGTCCGCCGGAAGCTCGGTTGAGCGAAATCGGACAAAAAAGCCGTGTATCGACTGGCAAAGTCGATACACGGCTTTTTGAACGTTATGGAAAGTTTAACTTCGCTAAAGCGGTTAAGCGAAGTGCGACTTTCTGTACAGAATCAAGCAACCTTTAAGATCGGATGTACTTAAGACTACGATCAAGACTTTTACAGGACGCGGTCGAAGAAGGCAAGCACTTCCTCGCGCATTTCGGGCGTTTCCTGATGCGCCGCATCATAGCGGAGCAGCTTCCAGGCATCCGCCGCTCCGATGGAGCCATATACATTTTTGAGATCACGGTCAATCCGCTCGAGACCTTCAACCGGCGTAAGCGGGTCGGCATCGCCGGCTACGCTCAAATGATGCCTCGGCGCGATCAGCGCGTTGATTTGCGAAGCCGTGAACTGGGTAAGCAGGTCGGGCACATAATAGTACAGGCCGTGACGGTCCAAGCCGCCGTCCTTCATCAGAGCTTGGAAGTCGGTCAGGCAGCAAATATCCGCGACCGCCTTGATCCGCGTATCGAGAGCGCCGAGCCACCAAGCCATCGTGCTGCCCATCGACATGCCGACCGTGCCGATTCGCCCCGCATCCACTTCGGGACGCGTAACGACATAGTCGACGGCGCGAATGGAATCGTACAGCATCATGCCCAGCATGGAGCGTCCGTGCCAAAGCATTTCCTTGAAGACGGACGATTCGCTCCGTCCGCTGCGTTCGCCGAACACCCAGCTGTCGATGGCGAGCACCGCATATCCCCGCTGCGTCAGCGCTTCCCCATAGCCGGGCTGCTGCAAGTAGGGAGCGGGATGAAGCAGCTCTTCCTTGCCTACGCCGTAGTAGCCGCCGTGCGAATGATGGTATACGATGACCGGCGGTTTCTGCCGGCCCGGCTTCGGCTGCTTCGGCAGCAGCAAATAGGCGGGCACCGGTTCGATTCCGTTCAAATCGAGCGACAGCTTCGTAAGCGTGTACGTTCCCCGGTCTTCGGTCATGACCGTTTCCGCCGAGATCGGCCGGTTGCGCGCAGGCAAACGGCCGAGCAGGGCGTAAAGCCGGTTGCGGTTTCCCCTCTGTTCCGCTAAAAATGGTTCCAGTGCATCAATTTCCATCCTTCATTCCCCTCCATTTCCTATTGTAACGGATGTTGGCACGAAACGGAAAACCCGATTATGTCTTTTTATTAGAAAAAAAAGGTATAATAGCTTGATAGAGAGGCAAATAGCCGGTAATTGACGGCATTGGAGGATCATATGAAAATCATAATCAGTTTATCCGTGGGCGGCGAGCAAGTAAAGGAAGACGTCGTGGAGATCGAGGACGACAAGCTGGAGGAGCTGTCGGAGGAAGAGGTGGAGGCGGCGGCGGAGGCGGTCGTGCGCCAATGGGCGGACCGCAAGCTGAGTATCGCATGGGAGGTGGCCGAGCCGGAATGATGACGGCTCGGTCTTTTCTTCGTACGACGGCATAATTCGGCATATAGAGTACATCTCGCATGATCGTGGGAGAGTTGACGCCTTCACCGGTGCTTGCGAGACCGCGAATCCAATAAATAGCGGAACTGACGTACGTTATTGCCCCGAAAGCAGGGCCGACGGCAAAATAACGGAAAAGCATTCCTCTAATATGCTATTCGCTGTCCATTTTCACCCCGAGAGATCAAAATAACGGAAGCCCTAGCCGTTATATTCAGGAGTTTCACGAGATTCGAGACCAGTACGGAATTCAGTACCGCTAGTACAGGCAATGTGTTGTCGTGTAACGCCTGTCGATGACTGCAGGTTGTAGGCGGATTTGCTGCCGATCCGTTATCATTCATCGAATTCAACTCCTCGCATTATGGATGCGCCGTTGGCATACGGATGGTGCCGTCGCCCTTTTCCCTACTAATCTATCAACAAAATCTACCAACCCAAAATTTCCTATAAAATGTTTTTATGGCACCATCGCCATTCGCGGCTGTTGATAACTTTATACACATTATTCGACCTGTTCCGCATACATATTTAGACAGTTATCAACATAGTGCCCACAAGATATCCACACTTTCATGTGTACAACGGTGCGGTTGTTCCGCTTGTGGCGCCATGTTACCATATAGAAAAACAGGTAAGAAGTAAGGTGACGGACATGAAAACATTGAGCAACGAAGCATTGCTGGACTCCTACTACAAGGCGATCGACCTCAAGCTGGACCGGGAATTCGTAACATTGCTGCTGGCGGAAATCAAGAGACGGAAATTAAACATAAAGTATTTTGAAGCTCAGGCGAACTGAGCTTTTTTGTTTTGTGCCCGCTTTTTGCATTGACGCTGCGGCAACGTTACAGGTAAAGGTTAAGGGAGCGGTTCGGGTTGAAAATCAAGGAAATTGCCGAAAAACTCAATATTTCGTCGAGAGCGATCCGCTTCTATGAAGAAAAAGGCTTGCTGGCGCCGGCTAAAGATAGCAGCGGATACCGCACCTTCGACGAGAGCGACGTATGGCGGCTGCAGACCGTTATCGCGCTCAGGGAGGCGGGGATGCCGCTGGAGGATATTCGCAGGACGATTACGGCAAGCAGCGCCGGCGACCGGGATGCCATTCGGCGCAATCTGGAAATTCAACGCTCCGGGATGGCGTCCAAATGGATCGAATTGAAGCAAATGATTGAAACGGCCGACCGGATGCTGGCGCTGACGAATGAACGCGAGACGGTTCCCGTGGAAGCGATGTATCGGATTGCCGAGTTATCCAGACGATTGCGGGAGGAGCGCGGCGAATGGCGCGACCGATGGGGCTATGACCGTTTGGCTTCCACGCATGATCAGCGGGTCGAGAGTCATTCGGGCGAATTCTCCGATTATACGCAGGCGCTGGAGCTGGTAGCGAAATGGACCTCGGCCCGGTCGAACGAAGAGGGCCTGGATCTCGGAACGGGGACGGGAAATCTCGCCGGCATGCTGGCGCGGCAGGGCGCCAAGATGGCGGGAGTGGACCAATCTCTGCAAATGCTGAAGCAGTGCAACGAGAAATTTCCGCAGGTGGAGACGCGGATCGGCAATTTGCTCGCGATTCCTTATACGGAGGGGAAGTTCGATTTTATCGTGTCGAGCTTTGCCCTGCACCATTTGTCCGGCGGTCAAATCCGGCTCGCGCTGGAGGAAATGCGCCGGGTGCTGAAGCCGCGCGGCCGTATTTGCATAGCCGACCTGCTGTTCCAAGATGAACATGCAAGAGCGTCGCATGCCGACAGCTTTCCCGATAACAGCGGCTACGCGCTGCTGCCTGACGTTGCGGAATGGCTGGAGAAGCGCGATTACATCGTCAAGGCGGAGCGGATTAACGAGCTGCTGCATATCGTGTACGCGGTACCGATCCGTTAGAACGAAAAAGGCAAAGCGGGGATTGACCTTCTCGTAACGTCAACCCTTACGATGGGGACGTACACAAACGAAGGAGGAATGCATGTTGCCGGATCATTCGAACATTTATTTGGAAAAAGCGCAGCAGTACGAGCTGCTCATTTCCAAACAGCCCGGATTGGCCCATGTAATTGGGGAAATAAAAAAATTCGACGGTTTGGACGTCGTGGATCTCGGTGCCGGAACGGGAAGGCTAGCCGCGACATTGGCGCCAAGGGCAAAGTCTATCGTAGCGCTGGACGCCTCGCGGGCCATGCTGGATATTGCCGCCCGCAAGCTGGCGCAGACGGGGCTGACCAGCTGGAGAACCGAAGCGGCCGACCATCGGAAGCTGCCCTTGGAGCGCCATAGCGCGGATCTCGTCGTGTCCGGTTGGAGCCTCTGTTATTTGACCAACACGAACGTTCCGGAATGGGAGCGCAACTTAAATGAAATTATCGGGGAAATCAAGAGGGTGCTCCGGCCCGGCGGAACGGTCGTCATTTTGGAGACGTTGGGGACGGGCACGGACGCTCCGGACGCTCCCGATTTTCTTCGCGGCTACTATTCCGCATTAACGAACGTGTACGGGTTTTCCCATAAATGGATTCGTACCGATTACGAATTCGAGCATATCGGGCAAGCCGTCGAGCTGGCCGAATTTTTCTTCGGAGCCGAATTGGCGGAACGGGTCAAAGCGAATCATTGGGTTCGGCTCCCCGAATGTGCCGGAATATGGTGGCTGCATCTATGAGGAAGCCGCAATTACGTTAAACGAACAAAACGGCCGCACCCATTCGGACGGCCGTTTGTTCCTATATTTATTTCCGGTTCAATATGCCGTCCAGCCCGCATCGGCTGTAATGACGGTGCCATTGACGAAGCCGGACTCGTCCGACGCCAAGAACAGCGCGACGGCGGCAATTTCCGCGGGATCGCCCACTCTCGGATTAATGCCCATTCCCGCCATCGCCTTTTCCATTCCGAACTCGTTTGGAGCGGAGCTGCCCGCGCCGATATTCGTCTTCACTCCGCCAGGCGCGATGGCGTTGCAGCGGATGCCGAGCTTGGCGTATTGGTAGCCGACGTTTTTGGTCAGACCGACGACCGCGTGTTTGGAGGACGTGTAGGCGGCACCCGCCCGGGAGCCGTACAGTCCGCCGACGGAAGCTATATTGACGATACTGCCTTTGCCTTTTGCCATAAAGAGGGGGAGCGCTTTCCGGATCGCGCGCATCGGGCCGGTCGCGTTGACGGCAAATACGCGTTCCCACGCTTCATCGGTCAGCTCGTGGGCGGGAACCATGCCGTCCATAATACCGGCGTTGTTCACCAATATATCCAAAGTGCCGTACTTCTCGACCGCAGTATCGATCATGTTCCGAACGTCATCCTCTTTCGCGACATTCGCGGCTACGGCGACGGCGGTGCCGTTGCCCGCTTCGATCAAGGCGACGGTTGCTTGCGCGGACTGCTCGTTCAGATCGGCCACGACGACCTTGGCGCCTTCCTTTGCGAACAAGACGGCGATTTCCTTGCCCATACCGGAGCCGGCTCCGGTTACGACGGCGACTTTTCCTTCAAGCTTCATGATCATGACCTCCCGGATTGTTGGATTGTGCGGCGAATTGAAGTACAATAAAAGCGAGCATCTGGAACAGCTGTCGGTTTATCAACAACTGTCTACTAAAAGTATAATCCTCCCGGCGGACGGCAACAATCAGTAAAAATGTTCGATATGTACGAAAACGAACAAGTTGGCCGATTCTGTTGGATAAATCGCGAGCCTATTCATTCTACCGGAGTTTGGAGGAAGTGTGACCCATGTCGGATACGGCTGCAAAACCGGACAGAAGAATCGCCAAAAGCAAGCAGGCGCTCAAGCGTGCGCTCCTCACGCTGCTGGCCGAGAAAGACTTCCAGTCCGTCTCCATCACGGAAATCGTCCGGCTGGCCGATTGCAACCGCGGCACGTTTTACGCGCATTACGAGCATAAGGACGCGCTGCTCGCGGACGTGATCGGCGAAGTCACTTCCGGGCTGATCGAGGCGTTCCGGGCACCGTACCGGGATAAAGCTTCTTTTCATCTGGACGAATTGCCCTATACTTCCGTTGCGATATTCGATCATATATACCGGAACGCCAAGTTGTACGAAACGCTGCTGAACGGCAACGTGCTGCCGAACTTTCGCGAGCAAATGTTCCGTACGTTGAAATCGGTCTCCATGGAAGATCTGTACGTCGCTCCGGACGAGTCGTCTTCCAAAATCAACACCGAGCTGCAGATCATTTACCAGACCCATGCTTTGCTGGGCCTTACCGATCACTGGATCCGCGAAGGGTTTCCCTATACGCCGGAATACATGGCGGAGCAGCTTCTGCTGATCGTGAATCGGAGACCGGGGAAAGTGGTTTTGAAGCATGGCGGGATGCCGTAACCGAATGAATCGCTTGCCTCGGGATTCGATTTAGTGTTGGGTCGGTGCGCTCCGTTTATTCACAAATCCAGAAAGAACAGGAGGGATTGCTTTGCCCAGACAAAAAATTCCCCGTTAACCCCGAGCGCGAGGGCCGCCTGCGTCTCCGTCTCCTTATCACGTGATTCCATTACGAATGAGAGAGGGTAGGACGTATGTGGCCTAAGCAGGTAATGTGGCAGGAATTGAAATTCGGAGTGGAAATCGAGTTTGTAGGCGGAGCTCCGGAGCAGGTCGAGCTGCTGCCGGGATGGGTGATGTCGCTCGACGAGCTGCAAATCGACGAAACGGGGGCGGAGTCGGGCAGCGAGCTGAAGCCGCCTCCGATCGTGTGGGAGCAGCGGGACCAGATTAGGGTTATGCTGGACCGGCTAAAGGCGCAAGGGGCGACCGCGAATTGGAGCTGCGGGCTTCATGTGCATGTCGGACTGGAGCGATGGGGACAGCCCGTATTGCTGCCGATCGTCGAAACGGCAGTATCGATGCAGGAGGCGCTTCGCGGTTTGCTGCGTACGAGCGATCACCGCATGCTGTTTTGTCCGCCCGTGACCGAGGCGATGCTGCACCGCTTCAGGTCCGACCCGAAGGAATCGGCGATTCGCCACAGAGGACGCCCGCAATCCCACCGGTGCGGGATTAACGCGGCTGCCTGGTTCGATATCGGGACGGTGGAAATCCGATATGCGAACGGATCGCTTGACTACGACGAAGTGCTGCGAACGGTCGAGCTGTGTCTTCGTTTCGTCGCAGCCATCGGGGCGGGGCGTCGTCTGCCGAACGATTCCGGGCGGTTGGCGGAGGAGTTGGGCGTACCGGCCGAAGGGTATCCGCCTCCGGCTGCGCCGCCGCAATGGTACCGGGAACGGATGTGGCTCGAGGAGACGCTGTTGCCCGTATTGGCGCCGCAGGTTCTCGCCTTGGTAAAGGACGGAGAGGTTCATCATATCATACCGGTTGCCGAAGGGATTATGGTCGCCGTGGAGAAGCCGGACGGCTCGCTCGTCCGAATGAAGTTCAGGGCATCCGCAACAGGTTGGGAGCGGCTCGGTGAAGAGGCCGCGAAGCCGAACACGGATGAATAGGTTCGTTATCAGGAGTCATTCCGCCATGGAATGGCTCCTTTTTGGCGTGCCCCCGCGGCGATAGACCAGGCGGTTAGCCTCGCGGATTTGTTGGATAATGTCGTGAAATGAAGTACAATAAAGCGAGTCTATTCACTCGAAGTACGGTCCGAACCGAAACATGAACGGTAAGGAATGGTTGACACCCGGTTCGTTATCGCGAGCACAGTGGAGCGTAGATCACATGAGAACTTTTGTCGGGCGAATCAAGCCCGATTCCTTTCTCCTTATCCTTACTGGCGTCATGATCATTTTCGCGGGTATAGCTATATGGGGGATTTATTTCCAAGAGCCCAAGGCGATGCCTACTGTCGATCAGGGAAAGATCGACCTCAGCGAATGGGATTTTATCGGGCAGGGGAATTTGCCTTTGAACGGGAAGTGGGAGTTTTACCCGGGCCGGCTTCTGCAGCCGCGGGATTTCGACGAAGCGGCGCAGCCTAGCGGTTATCAGTCCGTACCGGGCGCATGGAGCGGCTCGGTCGCGGATAATGGCGAGCCGATGGGCAAGTGGGGATACGGGACGTACAGGCTGATCGCCAAAGTGGGGGACAACCGGGAATCCCGATATGCGATTCACGCGAATGTTATTTTTATGTCGGCCAAGCTGTTCGTTGACGGGAAGCTGCTTGGAAGCTCCGGCCGCCCGGCCGAGAACAAACGGGAATACTTGCCTGCCAATGTGCCCATTACTGCGGTATTCCATAAAGAAAGTGAAAACGATTACATTGAAATCGTTTTGCAAGTAGCCAATTTCGATCATCGTACGGGAGGCGTCGGCACGCCGTTATATTTCGGGTACAGCGACAACATGTCCCGCACCATTTTGTCGGATGTGGCGATTCAGGCGGCCAGCTCGTTGGTGCTGCTCGTGTTCGGCGTTTTTTTTCTCGTCTTGTTTCTTTTGTACATTCGCGATTCGAGCTTGATCTTGTTCGCCTTATTTTTTATTTTTTTCGCCGGAAATACATTTGTTAACGGGGAGAAGCTATTTTTGCAGCTTATCCCGAAACTTCCTTTTGAAGCCGCCTGGACATTTAAAAATTTTACGATCTATGCAGGAGTGCCCATCCTGTACGTTTTGACGACCAGAATGTACCGCCCGTTCAAATACGGCAAAATATTGGCGATACCGGCGTTGATGGTGGGCGCGTATTGCGCAGCGATTTTGCTCTTGCCCTACTATCGATATATTGCCGTCGAGCGGCTGGCTATTAATATAGTCATGTTGTTCCACTTTTTGTTGATTATCCTTTTGGCGATCAACTATGCGAGAGGGAATTTTGGCAAATACGGCAAAATGGAGCTGCGTATCTATATCGCATCGATGCTGTTCCTGCTCCTGTTTAAATCAAGCAATATTTTGCATGTAAGATACTACATGGATAAAAACTGGGTTGCCCCGACGTCGATCATCTGTTTTCTACTCTTGATTTGTATCATGCTCGTGCAGCGGTATTTTCGAACTTATTCCGCAATGGAAGGGCTATCGGGAACGTTGCGGGAGGCTAATCGACTCAAGGACGAGTTTCTGCGCCGCACGTCGGTGGAGCTCAAAACGCCGTTGCACCGAATTTTAAATTTGTCGGAAGCGATCATGGAAGCTGCCGGACAAAATCCCGGCGCAGAGTCGGCGGCCAAGGACAAGCTTCAGATGGTTCGCAATGCCGCCTACCGAATGTCGTACATGGTGGATGATCTTATCGACCTTGCAAGAATCAGGGACGGCAGTTTAACGATGGCGCTTAAGCACGTAAATCTGGCCGCCTGCGTCTCCATGGTGTTCGAAGTATTCGAATTTATTGCCGATGGCAAACGGATTTCGCTGAATCGTCGCATCGATCGGGACGCCGGGTATGTCCTTGCGGATGAGAATCGTCTCATGCAGGCGCTGTATCACCTTATCGACAATAGTATAGTGCTTATGGAAGGCGGAAGTATTGCCGTAATCGGTCGTCGCCGCGGCACTGCCGTCGAGGTAACGATACAGATTAGGGACAAAGGGATGCTGACCGACAATCTCGAGGTGATTCGGCAGGCATTCGAGCATCGCGAGAAAGCATTGGAGCTGGACAGCAGGGGGCTTGGATGGAGCTTTGCCATCGTGGACAAGCTGGTTGAGCTGATGCAGGGAAGCTTGCGCATGGAATGGTCTCCCGGCGGGGGGTACTGCTGCGTGATGAACCTTCCGCTCGGCTTTTCGGCCGAAGCCATAGCGTTGCCCTATCCGGTTCACGAATCGTTGGAAGCCGCCGCCGGAGTCGGATTGCCCACTGGCCTGCAGGCGAATTCCGCACGCAGCGCATACACGGTGCTTATTGTCGAGGATGAAGCGGTCATGTTCGAGGTGCTGCTTCCGCTGCTTGCGATGGAAGGGTACAAGGTCATGGCGGCACAATCCCGGGAAGAAGCGGTGCGCAAGGTCGAGGTGCCGGACAAGCCGGACATCGTACTGATCAATATGATGATGGACGACGGCTCGGGATACGAAACCGTTCGCCTGATTCGCGAGCGGTACACACTGATCGAATTGCCGATTTTATTCATCACGGCCCGGAACACGCCGGCCGATATAGAGGCCGGGCTGGACGCCGGCGGCAATGACTATATTGCCAGACCGCTGGATACGGGCGAGGTGCGGGCAAGAATCCGGACACTGCTAGCGATGAAAAGAATGGCCAAAGAAGCGGCGCTCCATGAAATGGCTTTCCTGCAATCGCAAATTAAGCCTCATTTTCTTTATAACACACTGACGACCATTAAGTCGTTATGCTATACGGACGGCCGCAAGGCAGGGAAGCTGATCTCCGTATTCAGCAACTATTTGCGTATCTTGTTTCAGATCGATAGTGCCGAGCAGACGATCAGCCTGGGAAAAGAGCTGGATTTGATCCGGGCCTATACGGAAATTGAAAAAGAACGATATGGAGACAGACTGAATATCCGCATTGACGTGGAACCGGAATTGCTGGAATATCTCATTCCTCCGTTAACTATACAGCCTTTGGTGGAAAATGCGATTCGGCATGGCGTGGTCAAGCGAATTTCAGGAGGAACGGTGAAGCTGATCATTCGACGCGAGAAGGCCGCGATGAAAGTGATCGTGGAGGACGACGGCGTCGGAATGCCGGGGCGAACCGCGCAAGAGTTGCTTCATAGAGAAACAACGGCGCAGGGAGTAGGATTTGCAAGCATTCGCAAAAGAGTGTCCCGGTTGACAGGGGACACGCTGGAGCTGGAAAGCGCGGAAGGAATAGGTACGAAAATTACGTTCCGGCTTCCGCTTGCCAGGTAAGTCTGGAATTGCGAAGCGAAGGAATGGGTGCAAAGATGAGAGCCTTAAAAGCTTATTTGGTAGATGACGAGCGGCGCGCATTGGAAATGCTGGAAATGATGCTGCTGGAAATAGGCGGGATAGAAATCGTCGGTCGTTCGGGCAATCCGTTCGAGGCGTTGGAGCAAATAAGAGATTTGAAGCCGGATGCGGTCTTTCTCGATATCGAGATGCCCGGCATGGGCGGAATCGAGCTGGCGGAGCGGCTTCGCAGCGATGTCGCCGCCTTGACCATCGTGTTTGTCACAGCGTACGACAAGTTCGCGATCGGCGCTTTCGAGCAAGGGGCGATCGATTATTTGTTGAAGCCGCTGGAGGAAGCCAGATTGTTGAAAACCGTGGAAAGAATTCGCCGTTCGACCCGGCTGGATGCGGCAGGGGGGACGGGCCCGGACGAGCAGGCGCCGCCTAGCCTGAACATTCGTCTGCTGGGCGGATTGGAAGTGTCGGACGAGCTTCAGGGAGCGCGGATATGGCGTACGGCCAAACCCCGGGAATTGTTTGTCTTCTTGCTGCTGCATTCGGCCGGAGGCGTTCATCGGGACGACATTATCGACCGTCTGTGGGGCGACGTCGATTACGCCAAAGCGAAAATTTATTTGCATACCTGCATTAGCTATTTGAGAGCGGATTTCCGCAAGCTGGGATTCGCCAATATCGTTGAATATAAAGAAGAGAAGTATATGCTGAGCCGGGAAGGGGTCGATTGCGATTACTTCTCGTTGCGCCAATCGCTGCTTGCGGCGCGGGCGCTGTTGGAAGGCGGCGAAGCGGGCAAGCTGGAAGCGGCGTTGGAATTGTATCGCGGCCCTCTGCTGCAACGTTGCGATTACCCATGGGCGATCGAGGCCATCGAGCAGCTGCGCAGATTATGGCTGGACGTCAGCCTTCTGCTTGCGGAGCACTATCGGAGCGAGGGCATGCCGAGCAAGGCTGCTGCGGTTGCGGAGCGGCTCTTGCTTGAAGAGCCTTATGACGAGACGGTATACCGCTTGCTGATGGAATGCTATCGAACGATGGGCAAGCATGATCAGGCAGCCAGAATACGCGACAGGTTGATTCATGCGCTGCAGGAACTGCAGCATGATCCGTATGCTCAATCGATCGAGTTTCATAAAGCCGGATCGCGGCCGTTCCCTCTTCATTGAGAGAACGGCTATTTGGCGTATTTGCGAATAAGGGTCTTTCGGATTAAGAGATCTTTAAGCGGCCGTTGGTATACTACCAATGGCCTATTTTTTGTTACATGAGGGGGAGATGAGGAAATGCGCGGCCTATTGAACAAGTCTGTGTCAGGGTTGTTGGTCTTGCTGCTGGCGTTCGCCGGCCTGCTCGGATTGCCGGCACTGGAGGGGGGAAAGGCTTACGCGGCGCCGACGGCGGAGTATCCGGTCACTTACGGCACGAAGGAATCGAAAAGCTCGCCGAAAATGGACGGGAATCTGATCGTTTGGTCCAGCAGCAGCAATATCCATATGTACGATACGTCCGGCAAGCAGGGACGCCGACTTACGACCAGCGGTCAAGCCTACACGCCGGACGTCAGCGGAAACAAAATCGTATGGTCGGAAAACCGCGGCGTGACTATGGACCTTTATCTGTATGATGCTAGCAATGGCACGGAAACGCGACTTACGAACAGCGATGCGATTTACGAGTCGAGTCCTTTGATCGACGGGAACTTTATCGTATACCGGATCAATAACGGGATCTATTTGTACGACATCGACAAAGCGACCTCCAAAAAAATCAATACGAACCCGGACAATGATTTTAGCGTGCAAACGGGACACGCCCTCTCGGGAGATCGCGTCGTGTGGTACGAGAAAAGGTACAACCCCGGAACGAGCAAGTACGAATCGGCAATTTATGTGTATACGATCAGCGAAAATAAAACGGAAACGATTGCGACCGGAACCAATCAGCAAAATCCGGCGGTTCATGGAAGCAAGATCGTTTGGGAAGACACGCGAAGCGACTCGGAATATTACTCTACCGTTTATTTGTACGATCTCGACTTGAATCAAGGCAAGTTTCTCCAACACAGCGGCAGCGGCCAGCAGTATCCCGTCATCTATAACAACCGCGTCGCCTGGATCGACAACCGCGGCGCAGACGCTCAAGTTTATATGTATAATCTCGATACGTCGTCGGGTGCGGCAATCACGACCTCGAACGATCAGAAATCTTCCGTCGATATGCACGGAGATACGTTGGTATGGTCGTCCGGCTCGAACCTATACGCGAGCGCCAATATCGGCCCGAGCGTCACGGATGCAGTGAATGACGCGGCCGATACGGCGGCGATGAAAGATTTGCTTGAGTATACAGGAAGCGGCTTTACGCTCGGCGTATATTCGAAATGGAAAAGCAACGATCAAACCGCGGTTGTCTCGCACGTATTCTCCATTCGTCCCTATGGAGGCTACGGCAGCGCGGCGGATGTGCAGCTTGCGTTCGATGCGGCGATCGTCAACCAGACGCCGCTTGCGAATGTGAACGCCGCGGGCGACGCGACGGCTTTGGGCAACGCGTTGGGGAACACGCTGCTGCAATTGGACTTGACGGCATATAACGCGTTGAGCGTGGCCGACCGCGACGCGGCTCTCCATACGATGCTGGCCAAACGCAACTACGGCGGGTACAAGTCCCAAGCGGAAGTTCAGACCGCGCTTTTGGCCGGCGTACGGGCATGGACGAACGCTTCATGGAAATATGCGGGCGAGCAAGGGCTGAACGGTTGGTTCGGGGATGTAGCGGCCGATCGGACAGGCAAGCTGTATGTCGCTTATCAGGACAACGATCACGAAGAAAAAGCGACGGTGAGAACCTTAAACGGGACAAGTTGGCAAGCCGTAGGCGGCGCGGGCTTTACCGAAGGCAGCGCGGGGTCTGCGATGGCACTCGCTTTCGACAGCGGCAATCGTCCGTACTTGGCCTTCGCAGACGGAAGCAACGGCAAAAAAGTGACCGTTAAGAAGTTCGACGGAACGGCTTGGCAGACAGTAGGAAGCGCCGGTATATCGCAAAGTAATCCGTTCTACCTTTCAATCGTTATTGGCGCCGGAGATGTCCCTTACGTCGCATGGTCGGTAACTCAGGGGAGCAGTCCGGCCATCGTGAAGAAGTGGGACGGAACCGCTTGGGTGAATGCCGGAAACGGCAATCTCTCTTCCAACGACGCTTCTTATATTCATCTGGCTGCTGACGGCAACGGCGTTGTTTACGGAGCATACAGACATTCGAAATTGAATGATGTAAATGACGGCAAGGCGATAGTGAAGAAGCTTGTCGGCTCGGACTGGGTGCAGGTCGGAACGCCCGGCGATATGAGCAATGCTTACTATTTGGATTTTGTCCTGAGTGACAGCGGCATTCCTTACATTGCCTATAGAGACACTCAAGATTCCTACAAGATGACTCTCCTGAAATATACGAATGATACCTGGTCCAAGGTAGACAGCACGAATCCGCCGAAAGGGGGGCGTCCGCAGTTTTCCTTGAGCATACACAATGAGACGCCGTATGTGGTTGTCTCGGACGATGAGCCAAGGCTTAGTGTGCTGAGGCTTGAAAGCGGTACGTGGTCCAAGGCAGGCAGTACGGAGTTTACCGACGGCGCGGTGGACGAGGAGGCGCAAAAGCTGGTTTTTGTTGGCGATACCGCCTATCTCGGATTTCTGACGCGGTACGGCATGATTTCGAATCGGACGACGGTCATGACCAACGACAGCCTGAATACCGTGCCGACCACGATTCTCGGCTCGATCGGCAACCAAACGTTGACATTGCTCAAAGCCGGATACGAGGCGGGCAAGCAGGAAGCGAGGTCGATTGCGGCAGTTCGCGACGGCACGGGAGACTTGGCCAATCTGCAGGTGAGTCTGAGCGGGACGAACGCCGGCGATTTCGTGCTTTCCAAGCTGACTGGCAAGACCTTGACCCAAAATACGGCGATGAGGTCGTTCACGGTGAAAGCCAAAGACGGTTTGGCTGCCGGCACGTATTCGGCGACGGTCACGGTCACGGCCGACCAAGCCGCTCCGGTGAGCTTTACGGTTACTCAGCAAGTGACCGTGCTGAAAGGAGACGTTAACGGCGACGGCAAGGTTACGCCGGCGGATGCGCTGTATATTACAAAATATACGCAAGGTCTGATTCAATTGACGAACGATCAGAAAGCGATTCTCGATATGAACGACGACAGCAAGGTTGACGCGGACGACTTGAAAATCATCATGAACATTTACTTGGGGGTGGCGGGGTAATGGTCAATCGGAATGTCGGACGGAGCGGGGCTGCCGGCTCGGACGGACGCGCTTCTTTCGGAACGGCTCGTCGCGCGGGTTTGACCGGCAGAAGCTGGTTAGCCGTTTTGCTTGTACTGTGCCTTGTCTTTTCCTTCGGCCCGGTCGCCGGAGCGAACGGCACCTCCGCCAGCATAGAGGCGGGTCAGGCATCGGGGAAGCCCGGGGACAGCGTGGATGTGAAGATAACCCTCGATCCCGCAATGTCGTCCGTGCTGCGCTATAAAACGGAAATCAGTTACGATAAGAACGTGCTGGAGCTTGATCAGAGTTTGCCGGTGGACGTCCAATTATCAGCGATTGAATCCAATGTGGACACCACAACAGCCGGAACGATCAAGGTGGATCAAGCATACTTGGATGGACTCGGGTTCCTTTTGGAGAAAAAAGTAGCGTTTACGTTAAAGTTCAAAATCAAAAGCGCGGCATCCGCCGGCGATTCGGCGATCACGATCGTTTCCGGCTCGTTTTCGGAGGATGACTCGACATGGAACAATTTCGCCACTTTCACTCCAGGCAAGGTGACGGTAACGGCCGCAAAGGGAACGTCGTCGGTCGAAATCGGCGAAGCGGAAGGAATGGCGGGACAAACGGTCCATGTGCCCGTATCGCTCGCGCAGGCGTCGGCGGGCGTCGGCTCCTACGCATGAAGATCAATTATGACAAGAGGGCTTTGGAAGTGACCGGCATTACCGGGAACGGAGGAGATTACTTCGCTTCCAATTTCAACAATGCGGAAGGCTGGCTAAAGACGGCGTGGGTCGATGCGGCGGGCGGCACAAAGGCCGCAAAAGCCGGAGACGCGCTCTTTACGATAGCATTCAAGATCAAGGATGACGCCTCGCTCGGCGATAAAGTGCTGACCGTCGTCAAGCAAACCGATATCGATGATTTTACCTTCACGGATACATCCGCGGTGGAAATGGACAAAACCTTGAAGGCCGGAAAGGTGAAGGTGAGCAATGCGGTCGTTATCGCCGTAACCGGCGTAACGGTAACGCCGGGGACGTTGAGCTTGGCGGCGGGCGGAGCGCCGGGAACGTTGACGGCGGCAGTCGTACCGGCAAACGCGACGAATGCGAAAGTAACGTGGACGAGCAGCAATACGTC
>NZ_VDCQ01000075.1 GCF_006265175.1 Paenibacillus hemerocallicola
CAAGCTGAGAGACCGGCTGCTGGCGGACGGGCAAGTTCTCCGCTGGAGTCGGTGACAACCGGTACCGACGAACGTTGAAGGGCCTTGGGAGCATGAAAGCAGCAGTCAACTGCGCTGAGGCTTTGCGATACATTACCGTTCCCCGGAAAACGCTCGGAGCTAAACTTCACAGCTATGAGTCACTTTCAGGAGGAATGTTGCGTTTTGCCGTTGTTGGGACGGGCCAGGTTGCCGGGGAATAATTGAAAGCGATTGCGAAACGTCCGGATGGGGTGTCACCGTAGTCCGTCAGCCGCCACACCTGGAAACGGCTTAACGCAAATCGAATGCATCGATCTATCTCTCAAAGATGGAAGTCCGATCAATTTTATACTCACAAATTCGAGAAAATCGCTTCCAAATTTACTAGATTACGAGAACGGGGCTCTACAGCGGCCGGAGCCCCTCGCGTAGAAACGCCTTCATGACATTTTTCGGTGATATCGGTCGAACGGATTCATGGGCCACCGGATGCCGATCCTCGGCATCAAGGCGTGCGAATCGGTACCGCTCGTACCGTCGTCCCCTCATAAAACGTTCCCTGCAGCAAAATATGCTCGTATGGATGATGGGTATTGGCCAACCGCCACAGCATGCGTTCCGCCGCCCTCACCCCGCTTTCACGAATGCGGATGACCGGCCGGGACAGCTCGGGAACGTGCGGATCCTCCATATGCATCATGCTAATCAGCGAAATGTCCTCGGGAATACGCTTACCTAGCACGCTGCACGCGTTATAGATCCAGGCGAGATCCGTCTTCACCCCGCACAGAACCGCCGTCGGCTGTATACGTTGCAGCTTCTCTATAAACAGTTCGTTCCAGTGCTGCTGGCTTTCGTAGTCCAGCATGTGATCCTCCGGCCGACAAGCCAGTCCCGCCGCTGCACTCGCCTGTTCGAACGCCTGCCAGCGAATGACGAAGCCCCGATGCTTATCCCTCCTCCCCACGTAAATGATGCTGCGATGCCCTTTGGCCAACAAGTAGCGCATCGACTGGTGTACGGCTGTGCCGACATCCCAGGCGATACTGTCCACTTCCGCCGCCGGTCCGGGAAAATTGACCAAAATGCGGGGAATTCGGTACTGTAGCAGTCGCGCCTCCTGCTCGACGCCCACCATCGGAGCGATGAAAATACCGTCCATATATTCCAGAGGATGCATTGCCGCCCAATTGTCAAACGTCTTCCCTTGCTCGAATACATAAGGGACGATGGCGACCTCGATCGTATGACCATACTCCGACAGTTTGCTCTGCAAGCCTCCCATAATAAGCTGATTCAATTCCATCGCCGCACTATAGTCGGAGATGACCAGCGCGAACCGGTACGGCTTGCCCGCCGAGTATAGCGGGATGCGCTCCACCGCATGCACCCGTTCCTGATCTTTCGTTCGGTACCCGGCTTCTTGCGCCCGCCGGATAACCTCACTCCGGGTCTCCTCGGACATGCCGGGCATTCCGCGCAATGCTTTGGATACCGTGTGCACGGACAAATCCAATTGTTTCGCCAATTCCCTTAATGTAACGTTTTTTTTCTTCCGCATCGTGCAGGCCTCCAAGACTCTCAGTTTCCCTCTAGCTTCATTTTATAAAAAGTGAAACATAAGTGCAACTGGAACAAAAGCTTTCTTTTCATTTAAAATAAATGAGTACGGATTTCGACGCAGAAGTTGGGAGGGAAACGAAAGGAGGCGCACCGAGTCATAAAAAGCTCGCAAGCTTGACAAACGTACGATGGAATGCCGGTTGCGGCAAGTCACTGTTGCGTCCATCCGGGCACCGGCCCGCCAAGAACGATTTACAAAGGGGTGTAAGGCAAGCTCTCTATTGCGGCATGCGTTTTTGTGAACGCTTACTTGCTATGGGGATACTGCTGATAAGAACAAGAATGCACACATTCATGGGGAGGTTAAGACATGCCGAGTTCCAGCAAACGGATTGGTCTTATGTTCATTTCCGCAGCGACTGCGGTATCTTTGGTAGCCTGTAACAGCGAGAAAGCGGCTCCGGAAGGACAAGGCGAAGGCGTCAAGCAGCTCGAGCCGCCAAAAGAAGTGGAGCTTACGTTGTATTCGGACGTAGGAGATCCCGAAGACGAAGTGAACCGCGTCTACATCGAGCCGCTGCAAAAAAAATATCCGCATATTAAAATGAAATACGTCCGGGCCGCTGCCAACAGCGGAACGACGATGACGGACATGCTGGCGAGCAGCACCAAGTTCGATATTTTTTACCACGGCAGAGGCCCGTACGAGGAAAAGCTGCAGGAATTCAATCTGATGTTCGATATGACGGAGCTTGCCCGCAAGCATAATATCGATCTCAGCCAGTTGGAGCCGACTGCGGTCAATTCCATAAAGGAGGCGTTTGACGGCAAGCTGTACGGCATTCCCGTCACCTTGAACAGCCTGCTTGTCTTTTACAATAAAACGATCTTCGATCAATTCGGCGTGCCCTATCCAAAGGACGGCTTGACTTGGGAAGATACGTTCGAGCTGGCCAAACGGATGACGCGATCGGACGGACAGCGCCAGTATTACGGGTTCGGAATGAACGGCACCGCGCAATTTGCAGGCATGAACTCGCTGTCGATTCCTTTTGTTGACGGCAAGACGAATCTACCCACGATCATGACGGACGAGCGATGGAAGACGCTGTTCCAAACCGTATTTATGAACCCCGTCATGACGGAAACGTTCGCGTCCGCCAAAAAAATTCCAAACTGGGCGTCGTTCAGCAAGGATCGTAACTTGGCGATGATTTTGTATACGGCATCGGTTCCAAACGCCCTTGAGGAAGAGCTGAAGACGCTCGACTGGGATATGACCGCGTTGCCTGTATTTAAAAACGCACCGAATGCAGGCTCACGCGCTAATCCGATCTACTTCGGCGTCACCCCGCTCTCGAAGCATCCGGATGCGGCGATGGAAGCAATCAAGTTCTGGACGTCGAACGAATATCAGGTGGAGATGTCGAAGAAAGGCAAACTGATGGCTTCCAAATCCAAAGATGTCACCGGTGTGCTCGGTTCCGAATCGGTATTCGCCGACAAAAACTGGGGAGCGATTACACGCTATCCGTTTACGCCTCTCGCGCCGCTGACCAAGTTCGACAACAAGGTCCGCACTGTCTATACGACCCATCTAAACACCCTCATGGCCGGCGAAGCCGATCTCAACACGGCGCTTCGTCTGATGAATGAAGAAGCGGCGAAAGTGATCAAAGAGGAATTGAGCCGTTAAGCTGTATCCTGTCAGTCGGGAAAGCGATTAATCAAGCCGGTTCGGACGCTTGGCTGTCCGGGACGGCTTTTTTCTAGCTGCTTGGCAATTCCCTTCTTTCATTTCATTAAAACAAGCAGCCTCCAGCCCGCGTCACCGCGGTTCTGGAGGCTGCTTGGATAATATACCGACTTGGGTAGGCGTCAGGATGAATGCAGCGGCACGTGCACATCGACGGAAGCGGTCGTTGCATTGCCGGCCAAATCTTTGACCGTATACACAATCGTGTAGGTGCGCCCGCTTCCCGTATCCGCCCGTTCGGCCAGCAAGGAATATTCGCGGTCGTCCGTTCCGTATGAGGCTCCCTGGATCGATGCCGGACCTGTTCCCTCATCCGGTTCGTTGCTCGTAATCGACACGAGCGTCAACGTTGCTACGCCGGAACCGCCGTCAGCAGCCTCCGGTGTCGTTGTGATCGGCACCATCCGCCCGTCCGGCGGCCAAATCGTCGACGGAGAGGCGGTCAGCGACAGCGTGGGCGCTGTCGCATCGATCCGGATCACCGACGAGCGTATTGGCTCCGCATAGGTTGCATACGTAACGCTGTAATAGTCGAGCGTATGTACGCCATCGTCCGCAAGCTGGAACGGCTGGTTATATGCGTTCCATGCCCCTCCGTTCAACCGGTAGACCGTTTCGGTAACGCTGGAGCCATACACGGCGAATGATACGTTGACCGGTCCCGTATGCCAGCCATTCTCCCCCGCTTCTCCGACGGGAGCAACGTGCGCCGATGTGACCGGAGGCGATGCCAGCGGATGGATCGTAATAGAGATGTTGTAGTCCTTGTAGTCCGCAAGCGAAACGGCCGTCGTCGGATGTACGACCAGAACCGTCGTTCCGTTCGTCCGCACTTCATTCCCGGCGATCCGGCTGTCCAGATTCAGGGTGGCTGCGGTTGTTTTGTGGGTCAAAGTTCCCGTAATCCTCAGGCCGGTCAGCACATTTCCCGTCAGCGGAAACGGAAAATTCGAATTTGACACGACGAGCCGTATGTTCCCCTGCCCGGTGCCCGGACTGTTGACATTCATCGCTAGCGGCTCGAAATAGCCTAGCTTCGGCCTCGGATGAATCGTTAACTGAATGTTGTAATCCTTGTAATCCGCGACGGGCACGGCCGCTGTCGGCGAGACTGCCAGCACCGTATTTCCGTTCGAGCGCATTTCATTGCGGATGATCAAGCTGTCCAGAGCAAGCGTAGCGCCGTTCGTTTTATGCGTCAGAATGCCGGTAATTTTCAGGCCGTTCAGCAGGTTTTCGCTCAGCGGGAACGGAAAATCGTTGCCGGACACGACCAGGCGCACTTCGCCGGTAGCCGTTCCCGTACTGAGAACCGTCAGCCCGATGGGCTCGAACCGCCCTTGCTCCGGAATCGCAATAGCGGAATCCTGGAACTGGTACGGCTCCAGCGTGCCACCGCCCAGGTTTTCCGTCGCGCCGCCTACTTTCGTTGCCGTCAATTGGTAGGTGAATTTTTTCATAGGATCATCGACTTTGATCAGGAACTCGTACGGGTAGCCCGCCTTCTCCGCCGTAAACGACTGTCCTCCGATTTGATACTGCATCGTCAGCTTGCTCGTCGTCGCATTCAAATCGTTGATATAGACGAAGGCATGATAGCTGTCCGGCGAAATCTGGATAACATGTCCTTTGCCCCGCGTATGGCCGGTCACGGTGCTGCGCGGATGATTGGAATAGCTGTAGTCCGTCTTGGCGTATCCGGGTGCCGCAACGTCCGGAATGTCCAACACGAGCGAGCGGATGCCCTTGGGCGGAATCGCGATCGTAAACCGGCCGTCGACGACGGCAAGCGTCGACATTGTGCCGTCGGCCTCATACACGGTTGCCGAACCGGAATACGTCGCGCCTCCGGAAACTTTGTCCCCGAGCGCAATCACCGTCGTGATTGCCGCATTGTCCTCGTTCATAAGCGCCAATCCGAGCTTGCCGTCCTTGCGTGCGGCGATGTAGTCCACGTTTGTCGTGTCCGGTTCGATGATCCCCCGATCCAGCCACAGCCACATGTCCTCCTCGCCGTAAAACGTGCCGGGCGCATGACCGAACTGATTGGAAGCCAAAAATGCATAACCCGACTGGTAAATCGACGGAAACGCGATGTTCCGCTCGGACTTGGTCCAGACGCTGTTAATCAGGAAATCTTCCAGCATGGAAATGAACGACGGGATATGATGCCAGTATATTTGAGTATAGTCCGGCCCGACGTAAGGATAGTCGTCCCGCATCTGATGGACGATCATCCGGTCCTGGTAGTATCCGGCGTAATTGCCGTATCGGCCGACGGTCGCGTTTCTCGACATCTTCTCGAAGAACGGATCGCCGGTATATTCGGACAGCTTGACCAACATGCCCGCCCAATTGTTCATCGTAATGATATTGCCGTGTCCGGGGGTGCGCCAATGCTCCGTTCCCATGCCCGCCTTGGCCAGCAGCCATCCCGGAACCGTCTCCTCCACCAGCGGCGGACCGCTCAGCTGCGGCGGCTTGGCCTCGCCGTCCACATTGCCGAGCCGCCACTGCCGCTCGCCATGCCACCAGCGGATGAACTGCTCGACCACCTGCATCCGCTCGGCCGTCTCTACCGGATCGATCGTGTAATTCGATGTCGCGTAGCCGTCGTGATATCCGGTTGTCCACAAGCCAGTCACGAGCAAGCTCGCGTTCTCCCGGGCGGCGTCCAAATATTTTGGGTCGCCGGTTGCTTCATACGCGGCCAGGAACGTCATCACCATCGGGATATAGTCGCCGAATACGAATCCGCTTACATACTGCGATTCCCGGTTGGCCCCGGCATTCGGATGGTTGGTCAAATATTGATCGGCCAAATCCCGCACCATCGCCAGGTAATCCTCGTCGCCGGTATATTTGTACAGTGCCGCTTGGTCGGTCACCCCGCCCAGATTGGCATTTTGCGAAGCCTGATCAATGGCTGTGTCCATCAGAAACGGCATCCGCCCCTGCGTCATTTCGTACAAGCCGCCGAAGACGCTAGCGGAATAGTTTTTCACCGGTCCGCCGAGCGGCGAAGGCAGCACCGCAGGGTAGCTTGATCCTCCCTTGTTGGTCGTAATTTTGAAATGATAGTTTTGCCTGCTGAGCATGAATGCGAGCGTCGGAATCGCACGCTCATCCAAAATCGACTCATCCTCGGTCAGCAAATATCGCTGTACCGCCGACATGGCATTGGCCATCGTCGTCATTTCTTTTTCTTCCATATTGTAATGCGCCATGTTCACAGAGTCCCAGCCGCCATAATCGTCGTCCATCATCAGATCCGTGGCATTGTACAGCGCCTCATTGATCGAATGAAACGCATTGGTGCGCAAGTCCCGCAAATTGTACATGTTTTCCGTCACATGCTTAAAAGTGTCATACCAGGAGCCGAGCCGGTTGACGATTCGGTACGAAACTTCGTAATCGGACCCGCTTGCAAACAGGCTGGCGGGGGAACCGTACATCGGTGCGATCAGCTGAGGCCTGACTTGTCCGCCCTGGTCGCGCAGTACGAGACCGTACGCGGACGTTTCCGGGTAAAAATAACCTTGCGGCACGCTTGTCGGGTCCAGCGCCACACCGGCGGTCAGTTCCCGTCCTTGGGCTTTGATCCCGCCCTGAGGAAAATGCAGAGTAGCCATCGGTGTAAACAGGAAGCTTTCCGGATACATGACCGCCCGTTCCGGAACCGCTTTTTTCACATACAATAGAGGCGCGGTTACCGTCTCATAGTCTTCGTAGTCCACTCCATTCCCGCTGAACAGCAAAAACGAGTACGCCCCGGCCTGGGGAAATTCGGCGTTCAGTGTCACCTTGGGATCATCGGCAAGCGCATCCAATTCGAAGGTGACGGTCAGATCGGCCTCGGTATTGGCGAAGCTCAGTTGCACCTTGCCGGCGGATACTTTCGTATAGTCAGTCGGAATGAACCACACGGGGATTCCGGATCGGAAAAAGTCATCGGTGATGTAGCTGCCTGCCTTGCCGTCGACGGTCACCCGCTGAAGCAATTGGGAATATTGATCCTTCGTGCCAATCAGCTCCGTGCGGAGGGCCGCCATCATCAGAAATCCGAATTGCTCGGTCTTATTTTTGACCGGAACCCACTGCCCGCCCGCTTTCACAAATATTTCGTTTTGCACGAGGCTGCCTTCAGTGCCCACGCCTTGATGGAAAACAACCTTTACCGAGTCATTTTCGATGGAATCGGTTTTAACCGGCGTTACGTTCGCTTCCGCCCAAGCCGGGAATGCGGCCGGCGGAATCGAGGCTAGCGGATCGTCCGGCTGTACGATCGCGAGCAGATCGTTCTTGTCCTCGGGAGGAACCAGGTTTAGATCGTCCGTCAAGAAAAAGCCTTCGCTCCGGGCATAGGTGGCCGACGTATCCTCCAGCGCCAAATCATGCGTTCCCGCACTGAGCGTAAAGGTGCCGACCTCCGTCCAGCGGAATCCGTCCTGACCGTGCGTTCCGAACGTCTTGTTGACTGTCGTCCCATCGACAGCGACTTGAAACGTCCGGGTTCCCGGCGCGTTGATCGCAAAATCGCGGTCTCGTACCCACAGCTTGTAATCGCCCGTCTGGACAATATCCACTTCCGCAATCGCCGGCAGGGCGCCGGCGGTGGAGCCGGTCGTACGGCCGAGCAGATTTTGTCCCTCAATCCTCCATGTACCGAATGTCTTGAAATTATTGGGAATCAGGTAATAGTAAAGCGCTTCCTCTCCCGTCGTCACAATCTCTCCCCCTGTCCCTTGTTCCACTGCATGAACCGATGCACCGGTAAAGGATGGTGTCATCAACAATACGGCCAACAACATCACTATCCATCTTCTCATCGCGAGCCTCCCGTTATCCGTTAGGATGTCCGTACTCAATCGCATGCCGCCAAGCCGGCCGAACCACATACTGGGCAGTCTCATAAGACGCAGCGCTTAAACGCAACTTTCTAATGCGATGGTCTTGGAACCGCACTTGAAGCCGCAGATCCGACCATCAACACATACCTCCTTCTGTCCTCCCTCGTCTGATCGAAAATGTGCGGCTGATCCCGGCCATTCCGGACTGTCCGCAGCTTCCACTTGCCCAATGCTGCGGCGCGATTGTAAACGCTTGCGAATGCATGCGCGATTCGGAAATATCCGGTTCCTTCATGTAGGGATCCTTGAATCAAGCAACCATCAAACATCCGCACGAGGTCAAACGGAAGGAAGGTTTTCTTTATCTTAAAACTCCCCGCAACCTTATGTATAGTTACATTTTAGCTACACTATTATTTGACTTTTTTCAAGGAAATACGTTATTTGATGCTTCATCTTTCCCTTCAACCTTTTATGTTCTTGCGCACAATTTTGGGCGGAAAACGGATGAACGACGAAAAACGGCCGCGCGGCCGCCGAATTGGTTACAAAACATCCTCCTTCCTCAATGAATGGATAGAGGGTGTTTAGGCAGAGGAATTGCGGGAAGCGCCTTCCGGAGTAGGCAGTCTATTACCGGCTTTTCGTCCATGCGCTCGTAATGCGCTTTTTCAGCTTCCCTCAGTAGTCCGCTCGCCCATTTGTATGCTCGCTGATTTCGACCAAGATTGGTTGAATTCCAAAGCTGCTATAAGCCCCACACGCTATTCCCAAAGTTCGGTGATAGCCCTGCGAATGGCTTAATTTACGTGCATTATGCATGCGAAGTGACCCTATTCTGCAAGAAAGCTGTTACATGCCTCATAGCGACTTGTTGGGCTTCCGTCTGCGTACCATATCCGAATCCGTGTTTAACCTTCGGAAGTACGACAAGCTCGGCTATGCCTCCGTGTCGAAGGACTTCATCGCAGAATGCTTGAGATTGTGCCAATGTAGTCGTCTCATCCGCATCCCCCTGGACAATGAGGAATGGCGTCTTTACCTCGCACACCCTCTCGAAAGGATCTGCCATACGGTACCGCTCCGGCATCTCTTCCCTCGGTCCTCCCATGAAATCGAGGATAAATTGCCGCTTCATCCTCAGATCCGTGACAGGACAGTACGCGACAACCGCGCTAGGTCTAGTATCGCGAATCGTCAACCCCTCAGTATCCCCCAGTTCGTCTTCCGGCAGCATAAGCGCAAGCATGATGGCCAAGTACCCGCCAGCCGACGAACCGAAGGTAACGATGGAATCTGCTGAGAACGAGTATTGGGCAGCGTTCTCCTTCAAATATGACATAGCGCGCCTGACATCCTCGATTTGCGCCGGAAAACGATGCCGAGGAGCCAGTCTGTAGCTAATGGCTGCACAGGTATATCCTTGCTCCGCATAATGCTGCGCCACGGCGTGCCAGGATTCCTTCCTCCCCCCAACCCAGCCGCCACCATGAATGAAGAGTATACACCCGCCGGTTTCATTCTTTTCCGGGAGGAAGAGGTCCATCTTTCGCTCGGTGATAAATTGACCGCAATAAGCGATATCTGTAAGCACTCTCATTATTAATCCTCCATGCCATGTGAAGTATTTTCAAAAAATCGATATGCGTCGGCCTGATCGTCATGATCAAATTGCCCGATCGAACAAGCGCTGCTGATCCGGGCCATGCGGGCTATCCGCAGCAGCCACCTCGCGCCGACAATGCGCTGGCTCATGACGCGCATAATTGCAAACGTTTGCGGTTGCATACGCGCTTCGGAAGCTTCCGTTTCCTGGAGATACGGATCACTGAATCAAACAACCATCAACCATCCGCAAGGTCAAACGGCGGGGGCGATATTCTATATCATAAAATTACCCACAGCCTTTTGTATAGCTACATTTTAGTTTCACTATTCATTGATTTATTCTATAAAAACTTTTTTTGAAGCTTCCTCTTTCCTTCAACCTTTATTGCTCCTGTGCTCAGTTTTGTGCGGAAGACGGATACACGACGAAAAACAGCCGCGAAGCCGCAGAATGGGATGCAAAACAAATCCCTCTTTCTTCCCTGCGATTGGGTCGGGTATGGTATCACGAGGCGAAGGCGCACTTTTTATCGGTTCAATGGGTTTACATTAACATGGCGAAGGCGACCGAATCTTCTCCGGTCGCCTTCATTGTTGCTTATGGAGCTCTCGATTCCCGTTAGTTCGGTAAACTGCAAGAGAAACAATAAATGATTGCACCTCTTGCTCGATGCACGGATCGTCCCACAACTCTACTCACCGTTAAGCCACGTTTCTTTAAATAATTCGATGCCTGTACCAGTTTTTGCCTCGGAAACGCCACATGAAAATCGCGCCGCGCACACCCCATTCGCAGCACATTGCCAGCCAAACGCCAAAAATACCGAATCCCAGCGTTATGCCGAGCAAATATCCGAATATGACTCGGAACAGCCACATGCTCAGCATCGAAGAAATCGAGGTGAACCGGGAATCGCCCGCTGCCCGCAGGGCGGAAGGCAAAATAAAGCTGATCGGCCACAGCGGAATTTGCGCGATCGCGGTAAGGAGAATGACCCAAAAAATATCGTCCACAATTTCGACTGGAGGGGCAAATATACTCACCAAAGGAATATATAGCGGCATCACGAGCAAAGAAGTGAATGTCAGAAACACGGAACCGAGCCAAAGGAAAGATTTGATAAATTTCCGGGCGTCTTCCAGATTCCCTCCGCCGATGCACTGACCGACAACCGTCACGATCGTTAAGGACAGCGCGGAAGCGGGAATTTGAATCACGCTGGCAAGCGATGAAGCGATCGCATTGGTCGCTATGGCGTAGGTGCCCATACTGACGATAAAAATTTGCGTGAGTAATTTGCCCCCGTTGAAAAACATTTGTTCGGCGGCAAATGGCAATCCGATGAACATGATTTTACGGAGCATGGTCACAGGGACGCGCAGCAGATCTCGAAAGCGCAGCTGGAGCACTTCGTCGACCTTGAACAAATAGTACAACGCGCAGGCCGCGCCGGCAAAGCGGGCGATATTTAACGCCACGGTCATCCCCATGACTCCCATGTGCAGGAAAGTAACGAAGCAAACATTTAGCGCTACGTACAGCAAGTTCATAATTAACGACAGCGTCATCGACGCCCGGGTTTTGCCCATCCCTCTCAGCGCCCCGCACACCGACTGAACGACGCCAAGCCCGATAAAGGAGAAGCTGCTTCCGATCAAATAGATTCGGGCCAGCTCCATTACGTCCGGCGAAGCCGATCCGAACAGAATCCGGAGAATCGGGCCGTGAAGGCCGATCATCAGCAAGCCGATTCCGAATGACAGCAGCGTGACGGAAGCGATGCTCCCGGCGGTTGCACCGGCTACCATTCCGCCGTTGCCGCTTCCCTTGTACTGCGCCACGACGACCGTCCCCCCGGTGGCGACGGCGGTGAACACATTGACCATAAAAATGTTCAGGGAGTCGACCATATTGACCGCGCTGACGGCCGCGACCCCCGACGAACTGATCATCGCCGTATTGATCAGACTCAAGCCGAATATAAACGCTTGATCGATCAAAATGGGCAAAAACAAGGCAAGCATTTGCCGATAGTCCATCGATTCCCCGGAAAAGTAACGATGCAAAATCGACTTCATCCACGTTCCTAACCGAACCAGCATCTGGAGATCACATTCATTTCGTTGTAATTTGACGTACAGGTCTTACGGTCTCTGTCTTGTTGGAGGATACTACTAGAACCCGATTCTGTCAATGACGGGCGTGCATCCTCCGGCTGAGGCCGGCACGCCTCCCCCGCCATTATCCTGTGCGCCTCTAAGCCTTCACGCCTTCGACCGCAAGCAAATACATCGTGTGCGAGACGGCGGTAGCCTCGATCCATGTCCGGTATTCCGTTTCCGCCTGCGCGCGCTCGTTTTCCGTCAAGTAGCCATCCTTAACCATCTGCAATCCCCGGCTGGCCGCCACCTCCGCCCAGATGCCGATCCGTCGCACAAAATCCGGGTCGCCGCGCCGCGACAATTCATGCTGGGGAGTTGCGACGATATGTTGGAAGCCGACCTCTCGGAACAAGTCGGCCAGCCGGTCGGCAATCGCGTTATTCATCCCCGCGTCCGAACGCCATCGGAGAAAGGCGGAGTAAAACAACTTCATGCTGGCGGGAGGCTCCGGCTCCCAAACGATCTTCTCGTGATTGTAATCGAGGATAAGCGCCCTGCCTCCCGGCTTGGCGGAAGCTTTCATCGCGCGAAGGGCCTCAAGCGGGTCCGACAACCATTGCAGGACGCGGGATGACGTGACGATGTCGAATTCGTCCTCATATGGAAGGGCGTATATATCGCAAATGTCAAAATGAAGTCCCGGCGTATCGCCGCACGCCTGCTTCGCTTTCTCGATCAGCGCCGGATTGTTGTCCGTGCCGACTGCCCGGCCTGTGGGGCCGGTAACAGTCGCTATTCCGCGGGTAATGGCTCCCGTGCCGCACCCGATGTCAAGCACTGCCATGCCTTTGGCAAGAAGCTGCGCCAATCTTTTATGGGAATCCGCCAGCGTCCGGGCATCCAGCACCTTTGTCGCTTTTCCGGAAAGCTCGGCTCTGCCGCGCGCCTTATCCGATTCCATATGGATTCCTCCCGCTGTAACCAAATTATAGTCGTATCTGTACACCGTACTCATGCCGACCACCCTGCCTACTTCTGGTTCATTTCATTGGCATTATATCACATCCCCCGTACGCAGAATTGAAGTAGATCTTACCGCAGATCACTATTCATGAGAGGTTTTAATCGATCATTCTTCATTAACGATGTTCTTCACCCATTACGGTTTTGAAAATCGATCATGAACTCGGCAAGAGCTTTGCAAGCCTGATAAGGAACTGCGTTATAAGCGGACGCACGCAATCCTCCGACACTTCGATGGCCGGCCAATCCATCGAAACCATTACATTCGGATTCCCGAACAAAACGCTTCTCCACTTCTTCATCAACCATGCGCCATGTGATATTCATCATGGAACGAAACGGTTTTTCAATACATCCTTTATAAAAGCCACCGCTACTATCAATCACATCATAAAGAAGGTTCGCTTTTTGGACATTGATTTTTTCCATTTCTGCGATGCCCCCCTGCCGTTTTAACCATTCCAGTACAAGCTTCATCATAAAAATGGAATGAACCGGGGGTGTATTGTAAAGAGAATGATTTTGAGCGTATGTTTTGTAATTTAGAATCGTCGGAATAGGGTTAACACATTCTTTCAACAAATCATCGCGAATGACCACAACGGTTGCGCCGGCGGGTCCAAGATTTTTTTGAGCTGAAGCATAAAACATGGAAAACTCGTTAAACTCAAGCTTTCGACTAAGAAGATCGCTGGTCATGTCTCCAATAAGAGGTACGGATCCAGTGGAAGGAAAGGTCTGGAATTGCGAACCCTCGATCGTATTATTGGTCGTGATGTGCATATAAGCAGTGTCTGCCTCCAATCGGATAGCGTTCAAAGCAGGCAGGCTGCTCCAATTTTGTTGTTTGCTACTCGCTACAATTTTCGCATTGCCCAGGGTTTGAGCTTCTTGATAAGCCTTTTCCGAAAAACTCCCCGAGAGCACATAACATCCGATTCTTTTAGTCGACATCAAATTCAACGGTACCATAGCAAATTGCATGCTTGCGCCACCACTCATAAACAATACAGAATAATTCGAATTCAGGCCTAACATTTCAAGCATAATCTGCCGGGTCTCCTCGAAAAGTTGCTCCACAGCCTTACTGCGATGAGACATCTCCATAATGGACATCCCATTCCCGTACTCAATAAATTTATCCTGTGCTTGACACAAGACTTCAATAGGAAGAGCTGCCGGACCCGCATTGAAGTTGTTAATCCGATACATGTTCTCGAACCTCCTTATATTTTGGAAAACACAAAAACGCCCCTCGTCTTATTGGGACGAGGAGCGTCTGCTCGCGGTGCCACCCAACTTGATCGAACACTACGAGTTCGATCCTCTTGGTTCCGCTATAACGGGCGGGGCCGGCTAACTTAGGAACATCAGTTGCATGATGCTCTTGACGGAAACGCCTCCGAGTTGGATGCTCATCATTGGCATAATTCAAATTATTCATTTATATTTAGTAAAGCCTACCACATCTATTTTGTCAATCAAATCTTTTAAGTTATTTTGCATACGAAATGCTTAGAAGTTCGATCATTGGAGATTTAGCCTCAATAGAGTACAGTAATAGACAGTGGATCGTATCATCGAGAGAAAAGAGGCGTGGGAGAGATGGAATTCAAACAATTGGACGAGGCGCGGATCGCGGAAATGGGCGCCCTCTGGAATCGGGAGTGGGCTGAGGCGTATCCGATACGGGAAAGGCTCCTGCGGCAAAATGTGTTCGGAGACCGAAATCTGCTTAAAGCCGGCTCGTGGATGGCAGTCGATCCGACGACGGACCGTTTGCTCGGCTTCATCGCAGCCAAGGCCTGGCAGGATGGCGAATCCGGCATGTCGTTCCCGCAAGATACCGGGTGGATACAGATGCTCATCGTGGATCGCGAAGCGCGTGGTCAAGGGATCGGCGGACAGCTTCTGGCGAGGGCGGAGTCGGCGCTTCGGGAGTCGGGGGTCCGCAGTGTCGTACTGGGCAATGACTTCCATCGGAGATTGTTCCCCGGCATCCCTGCCGAGAACCCGGATTCTAGGCGATGGCTCGAGAAGAGAGGATATGCCGGGTCCGAATTGACGTATGACCTCCTGAACGAATACGGGGAAGCCGATGTCGTAGAGATGCCTCGGGCGGACGGCGTGACGTTCCGCTTGGCCCGCCCCGATGACCGGGAGGAGCTGCTCGTCTTCATGAAGCGCTGCTTCCCCGGCCGGTGGGAGTATCAAACCCGGCAATATTGGGAGCTTGGCGGAACAGGCCGGGAATTCGTCGTGCTGGAACGGCACGGAGGCGAGATCATCGGCTTCTGCCGGCTCAATGACGCCCAGTCCCCGCTGCTTGCCCAGAATATTTACTGGGCGCCGCTCTTCGCGGAGGAGCTTGGCGGGATCGGGCCGCTCGGTATCGACGAGCGTTTTCGCGGTCAACGTTATGGACTCTCCATCGTCCAGGCAGCCGTGGCGGTATTGCGGGAGCGTGGTATTGGGCGAATCGTCATCGACACGACGCCTTATCTGGATTTCTACGGCAAGCTGGGCTATCGCGCCTGGAAATCCTACTGGCGGCTGCAGCGTGAATTGTAAAGAACCGTAATAATCTCAGTCCTGCTGAGGACAGGCAATTTATTTTACCGCGCTTCTTTCCCCAGATGTCAAAGAGCCTTCATCCGCAGGATGAAGGTTCTGCACAAAACAATTCCATCGTTCGGCTCAAGAGCCTGCCGTGCCTTCAACGAGCCAAGCGCCGTTCATCGGCACCTCCGGCCGGATGAGGCGATCGGAAGGCATTCATGCGTGTAATTCCAACCGCCCTGTCCAAGAGATGTGCCGAGGGTGATTGTTCCTGAATAAGCAATACGCATAAAATTGACGTATAAACTCCAGCCTCTCCACAGCAGCGTTGTACTTATAGCTTTCATGAGGATCCATCTCCCTCATATTCCTGCCGCCGATGAGTTGATGCCGTATAAGAAAATCTTCATAATCGACCGACCCGCTATTTTTCATCATTTCGTACATCAGTATAAAAGTAGTCGTGCGTCCTACACCGCCCCGGCAGTGGAAATGCTGCCAGGTTCTCTCGGGAAGAGCTTCCACATATCGAACAAATTGATCTACAACCTCATCATGCGGTCGATGGTGATCGGTTACGAAAAACAATCTTCGGGTTCAAGTGGTCTGCGGCTGTCCGTTCTAGGTGGAAGGTTCGCACCGGTATTCCCGTAAGTTCCTTCCTCTTGGCTTCCGCCCGGTTCCGATTGTATGCCTGATACTTTTGCGACTCCTGCTCAAGAACCTCGAATTTCCGAGATGATGGAGCTGAGAAACTTTTGCTGTTCAAAACTAGCTTTTTCACATAGCCCCCATAGCAATTGATTCTCATGCTCAGTCAGATCCCGTTTGAGTGTTGAACTCATTCTTTGTTTCAAGTCGAAGTACACGCCTCTTTCTTCGACCGCCCGAAAATAATGCCCGTCCGGATCATAAAAGGTGAAATAACCGAAATCATTAGTAAATTCAGGTGCTTTATCAATATGGGCTCCGGCTTGTTTAATCCGTTCATGCAAAGCAAGCAAATCATTCGTTAATATCTCAATCATCGTCACGTGCCCCGTGCTGCTTGTGATAAAGAATGAACGAGGAAATACAAACTTCAATGGTGTGACATCTTCCGGTTTGGTTTCCATCAAAAAAATACCCGGACCGTTTCCATTTTTCAATGCAACATGTGCCTCTCCAAACGAATAATCTGCTGAAATCAATTCATAGCCCAACACATCGCAATAAAAATCCACCGATTTTTTCAAGATTGTGACTGGAAATCTCATGCAGCAGTAACCGATCACATCTGCACCATTCGTTTTTTTGTTCAACATATTCTACATTCTCCTTTTTTCACTTATTCTCAATATTTCAGCTTTGATGTTTTTTCATGCCAAATCGACCGAACTAACCGAATAATTTCCATGCTTCCCTTCAGTGCCATAAGTACAGTCATTATCTTCAGCCACAGGATTACGTCCGGCTGATAAATTGTTGCAATATGCCATACCGGCACTACTTGAGTCATACTCAATATCAGGACAATAAACAGACCCGCAAAATCCAGAACGATTCTTGATATAACTTTGATAGATATTTCAGTATGGCCAGAATTGCCAGGACTCCGCGGCCCAAGGCAGCGCTTCGCAGTTCGAGCGGTCGTGTATAATAACCATGCGCTGAGCATGAATATTAATCCATTTACAAGCAAGTATTTCTGCGAAATGCTTAGACCAGCTCCTCCAATCGGTTGTTCATTCAGTAAGTTTATGATCCCGGAGGCGATGTGGGTAGTCGTAATGACGTGTGTTTTGGGAAAAGCGGCATCGATCGCGTCAAGTACGTTCGCGAACACGATAACTCCCAGTTGTTGTTCCGGAACAATATAAGTTTGGGCTTGGAAGCCTATCGAGCCACCCGGCTGACCGATAACCGGTAATCCGTTAATGTGATCTGTCATCCAACCCATGGCGTACGTTCCCGGAACAGGCTCGGTCTGCATAAGTCGAATGCCTTCCGAAGAGAGCACGGAATCATCTTCAAATCGGCCGTCGTTCATTTGGGCAATCAAGTAATGTCCCATGTCCTTCGCACTGGTATAGAGGTAGCCCGCGGGCGCATCCCCCGGAATATAAATATAGGGGCCTTCGTAGGCAACGTTGTATCCAAATATCCGACGGTGGGGCGTAGCCAGTCCGTGTACGGCTGCTTCATCGAGTGTAACGAAGCTGTTATGCATAGACAGAGGGCTGAGAATATGTTCCTTCACATAGTCGCCATAGGACTGGCCGGATACTTGTTGAACAATATAGCCGAGCAATACATAATTTGCGTTCGAATACCTGAAGGGTTGTTCGGTTTGATTGGTGTGCTTTAAAAACTTTTCCGCATATGACATGGCGTTTTTCTCCAGAGCATCTTGATCTTGATCGTGCATACTTGACAACGTGTTGCTAAAAGTTGAGATTTGGGAGAACCCGCTTGTTTGGTTAAGTAACTGACGTACAGTAATGGACTCTGCACCGTTATACTTGGTGGGGATATAGCGCTGTATAGGCGCGTCTAAGTCAATTTTTCCTGTTTCGGCAAGTTGCAGAACGGCCATAGCAGTAATCGACTTGCCGATCGAACCTAATCCGAAAGGTGTTTCAGGTGTTACAGGACGACCCGATGAATCGGCTTGACCATATCCCTTAAGGTAAAGAATGCGATCCCCTTGTACAATCCCGAGAGCCAGCCCCGTAAGACGTTGCCGTTTCATTTCACGAGCAATATACGCATCCACTTCGGAGAAAACTGAAGTTCCAGATCGCTCTACTTGCATGCTTCCATCACTTCGCGCCGAACTGGATAGGGGGAAGATGAACAGACCACACAAGATTATTGCTATAATTCTCATTCTCATTTTCATTCCACCCCATCCCTAGTTATTTTTCTGTAAACTATCCAAAGATTGATCAGATTCGCTTTATCTGAACGGTAATGCATATTCCCATCTATGTACAATGTTAAATTCATTCATTTAAAGTATAAAAAGACATACTGCAAACAATGTTTGTTGTACATTTGAAGGCTAATGCCGCAAATCCTTTTTGCGAATCAGAACAAGACAAAGCACGGCGCCGATTGCCAAAATCAGAGAGGCGATCTTGATAATGTCAATCGTTCCGTCCACGAAGGATGCGCGAGCAATCTCACGGTAGGTGTCAAACAGCGGATCGTTCTGGAATATCGCGACATGCTCCATGCCCGCCAAACCGTTGCTGCCTGCAATCGGGCCTGCCGACTTGATCGCTTGAATCACTTGCTCCTTCGCCGATTCGGCAAGCTGGTCGTCCTGCAATGACTTGATTCTGTCCGTAACAAGAGATGCGAAGCGGCTGGACAGTATGGCCCCATAGAGGGCAATTCCGAATGCACCGCCCATCTGTCGAGCCACATTGCTCATGCCGGATGCCATACCCGCTCGTTGCACCGGTACCGTTCCGATTGCCAGGTTAGAGATAGGTGGGTTGATCAATCCGCTGCCAATTCCGGCAATAATAAATCCTGGTAATAGAACAATCCATTTGGCAGGATCGTTATGATGCGATAGGAAGGACATGGAATAGACCCCAACCGCCAGCAACACCATTGATACAACGACGAGTCGTTTGGGGCTTATTTTTCCCATCAATGCGCCGGACAGCGGACCGAACAGCAGAGCCATTGCGGTAAACGCGATGAGTTTGACGCCTGTCTCCAGCGCATCCAAACCGAGAAAGCTTTGCAGGTAAATGCTGAGATTGAATAGCAACGCATACATCCCAGCGCTCAGACAAAAGGCGGCAATCGCGGAACCCGTAAAGCTGGGAATCTTGAATAAGCGAGGATCGACCATGGGGTGCTTTATTCGCAGTTCGCCTACGATGAATACGACGAGAGCAAGAATGGAAATTCCAAGCAGCCACCACACCTCCGGAGAGATCCAGCCGTTGCCTTCCTGATTGACCTGAATCAATCCGTAGATGAGACAGAACATGAAGACGGTGAATGCGATGAACCCGAACAGATCGATTCGGGGAGCCGCTGACTCGTCCTTGGACTGCTTGATCGCCCAAAACGATAGTAGAATCGCCACGATGCCGACGGGAATATTCACATAGAAGATGGATTCCCACCCAATATGCTTAACCAGAATACCGCCAATTACCGGGCCGATCCCCGTAGCCAATCCGCTTACGCCGCCCCATATTCCGATTGCGATCCCGCGCTGCTTCCCACCGAACGTGGCCGAGATTATCGCCAGCGATAACGGCGTCATTGCCGAAGCCCCTAGACCTTGAATGCCTCTCGACAAATTCAGCATCGTAATATCGCCTGACAATCCGCATAACAGCGATCCGATTGTAAATACAGCAATTCCCAACATAAATAACGTCTTCCGCCCGAATATATCGCCCAACCGGCTCGTTGTAACCAGCGCCACGGCAAATACTAAAGTATAAGCGTTGAGTACCCATTCCAACCCTGAGAAATCCGTTTGAAGATCGCTTTGTATATCTGGCAAAGCGACATTCACAATCGTTACATCCAGCAAAGCCATGAATAATCCGAGACATACGGCGACGAGCGCCCACCATTTTTTCTCCGCGGCCTTCTCCGCCTTATCGATCGCCGACATACCATTCCTCCCGTCCCCGCTTTTAAACAGAATTGTAACATGCTAAAATGTGATTGCATGTATCGATTATAAATAGATGGTGGTGACATGTCAAATGAATTTTACCTATTACGAGTCGTTATCCGTACATCTCGCGGTTGAACTCATTAATACGCTCTGCCCCGTCACGAATACGGATAGATTGTCGACGCCTGAAGAATTGAGGCAATTTCTTGTCGAGAGCGAGAAGTATGTCCAGGATTTGGTATCGGAGAAGAATAGAGGCTTTGATGGGGATGCCGTTATCGCTGTTCATCGGAAAACCGTTCAATCGTGGCCTGTTCGTTCAGAGGATGTTGAGATCGTCCGATCTCTCAGAAAATCTTTGCGCACGGTGTTCGAGCTGGCAAGAGAACAGAAGGCACAGGATACAGCGGCGCTCTTGAACGAGCAACTGCGCATCAGCGGGGCGACGCCAAGAATAAGCTGGCACCATGGGCCCTACCATCTACATTTTGAATCGGAGGAGGATGGGTGCGCTCATTGGCTGGCTACGACGACTGCAATGGGGCTCGCTTTTGTATTGATCGAGTATGGAACGGAGAGGTTCGGAATTTGTGCCTCTGCTTCCTGTCAGAAAGCCTTTATCGATACATCCAAGAATAAATCCAAGCGTTACTGTTCCGAGGCATGCGCTCATCGTGAAAGCGTGGCGGCTTTCCGCAAACGCCAACGTTCCAAGAGCTAATACGACCCGATTGCCTCTCTAAGGCTGGCTCCGTGTACGAAATCCAATCTTCAGCTTCTTATCCCCACTAACCCCTATGTTCGGAGGGTTCCAAGCCAAAAGGTGGGGGATCGGAGCAGCGCGGCGGGGATGTTTCGGAAGATATGCCGACACCTATGTGCAACGTTCCCCTTGGCTACGTGGGGGAGGAATTAGGGAGCAAGAAGACCGTTACCGACGGGGCTCGTGCAACAGTGGGGTCAGCTCCAAGGCAAGGTAATCGGGTGAAGTGAAAGGAAAGCCAAGAAAAGGTGAGCAAAGTAAGGCAGCACCCGGAAGGATGAATAGTCGTCCTGCAGCGGCAGCTCTGCTCTGCCGCTGGATTCCTTCATCGTTAGAACAAGACTGCTTTTCCCCAGTCTATTTCACATTTTCCCGTTGGTTTAATAACGCAACACACCTTGTTTGGGTACCATTGGTCTCCATGTTAACTTCACCATTCGAAAAATTTCTGAACAGTATGTCCTTATGTAAGAGTTTAATCATCCCCAGGACATCAAACGAATTATTGGCCTCAACATAGGAATCAATGATTTCTTTAGTCTCTGAACAAATCAAAGTAATAATCGCCCCTTAAAGAAAAAAACAGAAAGATTCTCGATATCTAAATTCTATTAGAAAGCATTTCCTTCCTCTATTTTCTATTCCAAACGATGTATTCAACTAAAAACTGCCCGTTAGGTTTCCCCAAAAATCCAGTCGAAAGTCACAGGAGTTTTTTGGTCGTTGCCGCCATAGTATTCACAGAATCATCCGGCCGCTCGCCTGCATCATGCTGCCGTCTCCATAGCCGGGCATACAGGCCATTAGACGAGAGTAATTCGTGATGGCGGCCTTGCTCTACGATCCGCCCATGATCCAGTACAACAACCCGGTCGGCATGCTGCACGGTCTTGAGCCGGTGAGCGACAACGATGAGGGTCCGGCCTCGAACAAGCCGATCGATAGCTTTCTGAATCTCCGCTTCGTTCTCGGGATCGAGAGAAGCCGTTGCTTCATCGAGTAGAATGATCGGCGCGTTTTTCAGTATCGCCCTGGCAATGGAAATTCGCTGTTTTTCACCGCCCGACAGTGTGCTTCCGCCTTCGCCTACCATCGTGTCGTAACCGTTTGGCAACTTCAGGATAAAATCGTGACAACAAGCAAGGCGCGCCGCTTCCTCGATTTCCTCGCGCGTTGCGTCGCTTCGTCCGAACCGGATATTGCCTTCGATCGTATCCTGAAAGAGGTACACATCCTGAAACACCATAGATACTTTGCACAGCAACGCTTCCGGATCCATGTCATGAATATCCTCCCCGCCCATCGTCACCCTCCCCTTTTCCGGGTCGTAAAACCGGGCAATGAGCCGAAGAACGGTACTTTTGCCGCTGCCCGAAGGGCCGACCAATGCGGTGAAGGAACCTGCCGGCATGCTTACGCTCACGTCTCTCAGGACCGGTTGATCCAGATAGCCAAACGTAACCTGTTTCAATTCGACATCATGAACTGCAGGGGGCTGCCGCTCTCCTTGCATGACCGGCTCCCGCAAAAGCTGCACGATGCGTTCGCCCGCTTGCTCGAGATAGCGAAACTCCGCATAACCGGCGAGAGCTGTCGTCAGCGGATCGAATATTCGGGTTCCGATGATCAGGAAAGCCACGAATGTGATGACATCCAGGCTTCCGCCGAGCAGCAGCTGGACGCCATCCATGATCATCAGGGTAAGACCGGCACGAATACAGGCAACCGCGCTCAGTACAATCGGCCCCAACATTCCTTCGAGGCGGATGCTCTGCCGCATCAATTCCCTGAATGACCCTTCAAGCCGGATAAAACGTTCTCCGGTCAAGTTATAAGCTTTGATCACACGGATTCCGTTCAAATATTCTTGCAGCCGGTTGGAGGCGTCCATCTTGGCTCGCATATGCTGCGAGCCGAGTTTGCGCTGGATGCCCGACGTCAAGAGCACCAGCAGGATGCCCGCCGGCAGCGCCGCGAACAGGGAAAGCGTCAGACGCCAGTCGAGGAAAGACAGGCCGATCAAGGCCAGAACCGGCATGACGGCGGCCCCGATCATCTGCGGAACCAAATGGGAGATGCCATGTTCCAGCATCGCAAAATCGCCCACCATCATATTTGCCAGATCACCCGGATCTCGCTTGTTCAGGTACCCCAGCGACAACTTGCGCAAATGCTCGGCCAGCTTCGACCGACCGTCCGCCGCTGCGCTGTATGCGTCGCGGTATTGGGCGCGATAAGCGGGAATTTCGCATGCGAACATGAGAACGAGCGAAACCGCCAAAGCGCCGCACACCCACCAGAGCCGTTCCGTATCGAGCGGCATATCGGGATAGACAAACGGATTAAAGATCAATCTCGCCGCTTCCACCAACAGCACAAAAGGGATTACGCCAGCCAGATTGGCAACGGTCGTGAAAAAAACAGGTTTGATCAACGAGCGCGGATTATTCGCCGTGATGTTGCGCAGCATGCTCATGTTCATCGTCCGCCTCCCCTTTACCCATATGCCATTGTGTCGCATGGCGATAGGAACGCCACATGCGTCCGTACAAGCCGTTAGCCGAGAGAAGGGCTTCATGCCTACCCCGCTCGACGATTTTCCCGCTTTCCATCACGAGAATTTGCTCCGCATCCTGAATGGTGGACAGGCGATGAGCGATGACGATGACCGTCTTATTTTTCATCAACGCTTTCAACGCCAGCTGCATTTCATACTCGTTCTCCGGATCGGCAAACGCCGTCGCTTCATCGAGCACTAGGATGGGAGCGTTTTTCAGGATCGCTCTGGCCACGGAGATCCGCTGTTCTTCCCCGCCGGACAAATAGACGCCTTCCTCTCCAATCAACGTGTCATACCCAAGCGGAAGTAGCTTGATGAACGCATGACACTGCGCCGCCTTCGCCGCGGCGTACACTTCTTCCGGCGACGCGTCCGGCCGTCCGACCGCAATATTGTTGTACACGGTATCGTAAAACAAAAACGATTCCTGAAACACGAATGCGACGGTGTCCATCAGATCGGGGGTCGCGATTTCGCGGATATCCACACCGCCGATTCGGATCGCTCCCGTGTTCACATTCCAGAAACGAGGCACCAGATTAGCCACGGTCGACTTGCCCGCTCCCGACGGACCGACGAGCGCCGTCACTTCCCCTTGGCCGGCGGTAAAGGAAATGTCCGCTAGCACATCGGTATCCGCAGGCTCCGTTCCATAAGAAAAAAAGACACGATCGAATGAAACATCAAATGAAGTCGGCCGTCTCGGATGTTCAGGCTCCGGCACATCTCCTTCCGCCAATATACGGTCGATGCGCTGGACGCCCTCATGAATATCTCTGAGCGTTTCGGCCAGGAACATGATTTTGAACATCGGGGTGGATATACCCGGCGCCATGACCAGGAAAAACAGCAGAACGGAGGCGAAGGCGACGTTGCCCGGATCGCGGCTCAATAAAAACACACCGACAGGCAGAACAAATGCGGCAAGCGAGCCGAGAATCACCTTGAAAATCAAAGATCCGTGTTGAAACTGATCCGTTAATTTCACACCATATTCACGGTAGCGAAGCATGTCCCGATAAAACTGGCGAAACGAATGCACGGTTTGCCCGAACACCTTGACGGCCGGCATCCCCCGCACATACTGGACGGCAGAAGCATTCATCTGTTCCAGCGAATCGTGGCAAAGCTTGAGGTTTTCTTTCGTCTTCGGTCCGCCGATCAGCGCGATCTGAACCGCAAAAGCAAGGACAATCGGCACGAAGCACGCAAGCGCCAACCAAACATTCAACGTAAACATCACGGCGATCATCAGGACCGTGGTCACAGCAGCATGGACGAGATCGGGCAAATGATGAGCAATAAACGTTTCCACTTTCTCCACGTTTTGTTCCAGCGTTTTCTTGACGGCTCCCGTCGACTTACCGTTAAGCCAGCCAAGCGGAAGCTTGCCGATATGGCCGGAAAGCTTGACCCTGAGACCGTAAAGAATACGAAAAGCGGCGATATGAGAAACCATTCCTCCCGCGTACATCGTGACCAAGCCGGCTGCTAAGCCGATTAAAGCGATAACGCCAAAGCGGATCATTTTCGCTCCGTCTGCCAAAGCCGGGGACGCTGCATGCTCCAACAACTCTTTCAAAATGAAATAGACGGAAACGTAAGGCACCAGCATGCAAACGGCGCTAAGGGAAGATAACAGGCCGGAGAGCATCATCAGTCCGCGCTTCTCTCCGGCGATTTCCAATAGTCGGGCCACCCCTGTATTATTTGTCATTGCTCTCCCTCCCTTTTAGACTGTTCTTTTGAACAACTTTGATGAAATCGTGTGGTGAAAATTAACATGTCACTCGATTCATGTAATCGAGCGACATGTTTGACAGATCTCTAACGTGTAAGGAAGCGATTTATTTCAGCCAAGTCACCTACAGCACCAATAATAGAATCATATCGCATGGTTTGTCTCCGATCCGGCTCATAAGATGGCCATGGGATGGAAACGCCGGGATTGCCAGTTCGAATAAATCCAATCCATGCACTTCGAATAGCAGTTGTTAAATCAGCAACATCCTCTGGATTAGCCCCTTGCAATATCGGTACATCCTTGTATGCTTCGAAATTTCCGAATATAAACGGCAGTTCTAAGCCATGGCAGGCTTTAAAAGGAGATCCGAGCGGTGCCCAATCCAACTGGTATACCCAAGTATGTGAACCGGCTTTATGAACTGCTTCTGCTAACCTCAGAGAGGGGAGCAGGAACGTATAGTCAGTAATCAAGTCGGATACTAGAGCGATAGTCGTACTACCGGGTCGCCGCCAGCGGTATCGCTCGATTGCTTCTTCTTTTCCGGTCAAAGCAACAAAACGCTCGTTAACCAAAGCTGGATCGAGGGCTTTTATGTTCCCCAAAAGAACATTTGCTTCCTCTCGATTGGTACCCGTAATGAGATCAATACCTGCTTCACCAGCACCTTTTGCAGCCATCTCAATAAAACGATCCGTCGTAGAAAGAGAATCAAAAACAGGCATAAAAGGGAGAGTAATTTGACCAAAACGTGCAATTTCCTGAGCCAATTTTTCCGTTGCTTGGATGATCCGGACAGGTGACATGGTATTCAATTGAGCGGTAATTTCTTGTGGATCCCTCTTATTCACATTCAAGATATCCAGCAGCCTGTTTCCATGCTCCAATGCTTTTGCTTCTGATAATGGAGCAAGACTTGCGGGCACACTCTGTAGAATAGCTCTCTGGAAAAGACCTCGCGACTCTCTCATGGTCAATAGGCACATAGCGGCATGGGCTCCGGCGGATTGCCCCATGACTGTGACCTGATCAGGATCGCCGCCAAAATGCGCTATATGATCTTGAACCCATTTTAGTGCTGCGAGGATATCGAAAATCCCCATTTTACCATCGCTAACCCCCGGATAATGCAAGAATCCAAAAGCGCCAAGCCGGTAATTGACGCCTACGGTAACTAGATTTCCGTCCATGGAAAGCTCCGCTCCATCGTACCAGTCCAGCGACCCGGCTCCGGTCATATAATGTCCACCATGCAACCAAACGACAACAGGGCGTTTTTCCCGATCTATGGCAGGGGTTGAGATGGTGAGCGATAAACAATCTTCCCCTTGAGGCGGTTCAGAAGATTCTCCGATGGCTTGACGCAATGGAGAAGGCGGTTGTGGTGCAATACAGCCATGAATACTTGCATCTCGAATTCCGGTCCAAGCAGAAACAGGGCGTGTCGGAGAAAAGCGAAACTCCCCCTCGGGTGCGTCGGCATATGGAACACCACGAAACTGAATGACATCATTTCTTCGAATCCCTTGAAGTGAGCCAAGAGAAGTTTGTACGATACATGAATCGTTTCTCATAAAAGGTAACTCCTTTACTTAAAATGATATAGACGTTCCGGCGATTCCAGTAAGTTCTCGTGGATTGAAGTCTCCTTTCGCAACAGATACTACGCACCCTATATGAACGTAACATGAATTAAATGGGATAAAATGTTAAAAAAGATGAACGGATCGTTCACCTTTTTGTTCGTTCGGGTTTTCGATTGTATTCTGATTCGGGTTACATGGCTGGCAGAAAAACGGTAACGGCTGTTCCTTTTCCTGCAGCGCTGTCTATCTCGACCCGGCCGCCGTGCAATTCGACAACGCGCTTTACGATCGCGAGTCCAAGCCCGCTCCCCCCCGCTTCGCGATTGTGTGATTTATCAGCCTTAAAGAAGCGTTCGAAAATGCGCTTGCGGTCTTCTTCGGCAATGCCAATTCCCGTATCCCGAAAGACGACTCCGATTTCGCCATTTCCGGACTGAAGCTCGATAGAGATGTCGCCGTCCTCAGGCGTAAATTTGATGCTGTTGCTGAAAATATTTAGCCATACCTGACTCAGCAGGTCTTCGTCCGCATGAATCGCCGTTTTTGGAAGCTCCAGGTGAATATTTAAGCATTTGGCCGCCCATTGCGGCTCCGCGGCTACGACCATACTGCGCAGCTGCCTGTCAAGCCGAACAAGCGACAGATGGAAAGGATGATGATTCGAATCAATCGTGGCCAGTCGGAGCATGTTCTCGCTGAGCCGGGACAGCCGCATGCTTTCGTGCCGGATTATGTTCAGACAGCGCCGTTGCTCGGCTTCGTCGAGACCGTTTGTTTGCAAGATGGAGACAAAACCCGAAATGGACGCCAGCGGTGTTTGAAGTTCGTGGGACACGTTGGAAACGAACTCCTGGCGCATCTTTTCGACTTGGCTCATCTCGTGGGCCATATGTTGAAATTGCTCCGACAAGACGCCCAATTCATCTTTGCTCTTCGGCTGAAGATCGATGTTATAGTCTCCTTTGGCAATTTTTCTGGTTGCGGCCGTCAATGCTTTTAAGGGCTTCACCACTACGCTTGTAAAGAGGATGAACTTGGTGTTGGCGATCGCAATCGCAATCAAAATTACAACACCCAAAATCATAAACAGCAGAGAACTATTAGTACCTTCCGGATGGATTACGAGTGCCAACTGTTCGTCCGCTGTTTGTAAAGGGAAACCCATGTGCAGGCTCGTCGGTAGGGGCAGAACGGATGTGCGCCTCACGACTTCGGCACCGTTCTGAATGCGGCGGATATCCTCGCCCGTAAGATAGTGCTTGCTTGTCGAACCATAAGCGTAGCGCAGCCCGTTCCGATCGTATACCCATAGGGATACTTTCTGTTTTTCGGACAGCTGTTTCAGAAAGAGACCGCGTTCGGTTGGCGCCAATCGGGAAAAAACATCCGATATCAACCAGTTTCGCACCGCATAATCGTATTGGATGGATTGCGTGATTTGATCTTTAAACAAATAAACGGTTATCGGAATGGCGCTTCCGAGACCTATCGCCACTGCAACGAAAAAGAGCAATACAATTTTTAAATATAAGCTCTTAATCATGGCTTTCCGTCTCTAACCGGTATCCGAGACCGCGAACCGTTACAATGCGAAAAAGATGGGTAAAGGCGGCAAACCGCTCCCGCAGCCGCTTGATATGAACATCGACCGTTCTCTCGTCCCCTTCGTGGTCGAATCCCCATACCGCTTCGATTAACTGATCTCGCATAAAGATTTGGCCGGGATAGCTTGCAAGCTGATATAACAGCTCGAATTCTTTAAGCGGCAAATTCCAATTCACGTTTCCGTCCGAAACGGTCCCCCGAAGCCGATCCAGCTTAAAACTGCCCAATTTAACCATCTTATCGGCCGCAATCCGGTACCGTCGCAGCACCGCTTTCATTCGGACCACCAGCTCCTGCGGGTCAAAAGGCTTGACCAGGTAATCATCGGCGCCTAAACCGAATCCCTTCACCTTCTGACTCGTCTCGTGCTTGGCCGTAATCATGATAATCGGCAGTTCGGGGTTCAAAAGCCGCAGTTCGTGGCACAAATCCCACCCGTCCATGATTGGCATCATGACATCGAGCACGACCAGATCCGCAGGCGAGCGTTCCATTTCCACAAGCGCCTCTTTGCCGTTGACCGCTCCCCGGACACGATATCCTTCGCAGCTTAAAACAATTAAAATCATTTCCAGCATATGCGCATCATCTTCTACTACAAGAACACTTGTCATTGCTTACGCCTCCTTGCTAATTCAGCCCAATTATAGCATTACCGCGGGAATGCCATCGGACCGAGGAACGGCAACAAATTTGCCTCCGGGCTTAAGAACCCGGACGACTTCTTTGATGATGCGATGCGGTTGCTCGCACTGCGGATGCTCCGCTCCGTCCAGCTCATGCATTTCCTCACTCAAACAAATATAGGGAAAATATAACATGAAATATAATGGGAACGCACAAACCGGCTAATTAATATTTCTTTGAACAACATACCTAAAATCATAATCGAAAACTGAACTAGTTCAAGAAGGCTGTTCCCCGCCCGAGCTATATCCCGTTTCCCAGTGGAGCGGACGGTCATCTGGAACGGGTTTGAGCCTGATACCACAACTTTTTGAAGCTTAGTGTCTCTGCACGTTGCGCTAACAAACTAGAACATACATTTTAATAATGGCTTATCCTTGAAAGAAATCTCCTGATTGAGCCCCCATTCGCGCGCAAAAAAAGCAGCCAGATAAGGCTGCTATTTTTATGCGCATGATAGAAGTTATCTACGTTGCTTATACTCTTTGTTAAACTAGCATATAGGTATCGGTTTACGTTATATTTCCATCACCTTTATACCATGGAGCGATGCGCAGCTCTCTCAGCACTGGGGTACACCTGTCTTCAGACCGTCTTTCGCCAAGTTGAGTCTGATTGAAAGACGAGTATCGTCTTTGCTCAGCATCGCAACTTTGTAAATCCCATTTTTGTTGCTGAAACTGCTCTGCGCGACTTCGATTTGGCCATCGCTGCGGACGGTATAACAGAACGCGCCCATGTTGACAGTGACCAGCCCGTCTCCGCGTGTAATGAGCGTGGTATCCTTGCCGTTCGATTCAAGCAGCGGGACAGTATAATAAATTTTATTTTTGTCCGCCTCGACCAGCTCAAGCTCCACGTTCACACCATCCTTGTCTAACGTGTATGTTTCCTTCACCTTCGAATATTCAACCGAAAAACTGACTGTGTCCCGTGTTTGTTCGATGATCCTGAAGCTGACGCCAGTCTCGCCGCTCAAATCGCTCACATGCATGATATGGCCGTTCGCGGCTTCCCAGCCCGCCCCGAGCGACAAATTTTTGCTTTGCAAGCCTTCCGCAAGCTTGTATCTGGGCGTTGCTGTGAACGGCATCGAAAGTCCCAGCTCTATCGGAACGTCCGTACGGTGATATCGGCCCATACCCGTCGAATCGTAGGAACCGTCTGCCATCGTATCAATCTCAATGGAATGACTTCGGCAATTGGCGAATACTTTGTGAAAACTGTCAGACGTAGTCAGCACATACCCGCCAAGCTCGGCCGGACACGGAAACTCATCAATCGACTCGTCAGCGAATATAAAAGCATGACCGATAAAGTTGGCAAGTGGAATCATATATCTGTGAAACGTAGCATATACTTCGGTTCCATGACCGCTATCATTTGGAAAGTGATTTTTAATATGGTAGTTAGACCCGTCCTGATCGAGCCAACGATTAACCGCTTGTGCGCTCAGATGAGCGCATCGTTTGAACATGCCTGCTGTTTTCGGATCGCCCATTTTCATATAGCGAGCCGCCTCATACTCGCAGCAAGCCGCCACTAACGCTTCATTAAACAAAAAATGGTTGCTGCGTCCCCCATAAGGCAATAAAAAAGCTGATGATTGCATAAATAATGTCATCAAGCCGCCTTTAACCAAGTTGGTATCCAATAATCCGGCATATTTCCCCTTATACCCGAACCAAAGCATCTGAGAAGCCTGGACACGAGTGGACAGATCATACAGCATCGCGAGGTCCGGGTCTCTGTACATGCCTTGTTCATCAAAACGATCGAGTATGATCGGCCAGTGAACATCGAAATAATCGGTAGTGTCGGTCATTCCTTCCGTCTCCCGCAAATATTCTCCTGCCATATTGTACACCGTCATATTATTTACTCTTGTATAGTGGTGCTCCTTGCTGTATATGCTCGCATACGTTTCATACGGTTCGATCGACTGGAGCTTGCGGCGCCAACTTGCGGAAATCGCTGGTTCTACTCGATTATGCATAAGCTTAAAGGCAAGCATCATATCCTTGACCGCTAGATCATTCTCCCCATTTCGCCCGTTCATCATCTCGTCGCAGCTTCGATCCATCAATCGGATCCATATGTCGAGCCATTCTCGTTTTCTTCCCTGAGCGATCAGCAGCGCCAGCGCCCCGCATGCGCGAAGACCGATACAGTTTTGAAAAGGAATATCGCCGTCAAGTAACCGTGTAAAATAATCCAAGCCATAACTATCGATCGTTTTTTCCATAATATCCAAATAAAAATTTTTAGTAATACCGGATGGAACGAACCCGGCCTGCAATTCGACACTAGCCATATACGCTTTGAAATCCAAGCTCTCATCTCCTATCAATCCCGCATAGCTCTAACACACACGTTGGATCATGGAGACCCATCATCCAACATGTGTCGATATAGAAAAAGTTACTTCGCTTTAGCCTTGGCCTCGGCAATCGCTTTGATCGCCTCTTCTTCCATCGTGCGCAGCATCGTGTTCATATCCGTTTCTCCCAGAATGAGCTGCATTCCTTTTTCAGTGTTAAAATAGACCGACTGCACATTAGTGTCATATTTGGTTACCGGTGGAGTAGCGGCGTACTTGTTATAAAATGCCGCTTTCAAATTTTTATCTTTATAAGGTGTGTCTTGCCCGTACGCATCGACGATTTCTTTCTTCGTCACCACGGGAAGCGCACCGCTCTTGGAGACACCAAGCTGATACTCGTCAGAAACTAAATACTTGATGATTTCCATCGCTTGATCTTTATGCTTGGAAATCGCCGAGACTCCGAACAGAGTCGGGTAATGCTGCGGCCCTACGCCAGGTGCTTCCTTATAGGATGGCAATGATACGGTATCCCAGTTCAAATCGGAGACGCCTTGCGTTAAATATTGATTCGATAGGGTTGCGAGCATGCCCACATATCCTTTAATGAATGAGTTGACATCGGGAATCTTCTTTTCACTGCGAACGATGTCGCTGTAACCCGGAATCGCCGCTTGTTTCAAGAGGATGTCAAATACATTTTTCCATTTTTCATTTGTATTGATCGTTGGCGTTTCCGTCTGGGCATCGACATACGGCACTGAGAACTGATTCAAGCGTACGAACGTCGAGTATGGCATTCCGAGACCGACATATTGAACCCCACTGTCTGATCTCGTAAGCTTTTGGCTTACCTCCGTAATCTCGTCACAAGTCATACCGTCTTTTAAGTAAGGTACGCCGAACTTATCGAAAATCGATTTATTGTAAAACATGACCAACGTATTATTGACTACGGGGAGTGCGTACAGCTTCCCTTCTGACAGCTCGCGAACGCTTTGCAGCAAGGTCGGCTCAATCGCCGATGTGTTCACATCATGCTTTTTGATTAATTCGGTCATATCGTATTGCATGTTATAGTTCATCGGTCCTGTCGAAAAATTAGCGATTGAATCCCAAACCATATCGATCGGCGTATTCGAAGCGATTAAGTCATCATACTGCGCCCCTGCTTTTCTCTGAATATAGTTAATTTTATGCTGCGGAAACTGCTTACGGATAGCGTTTCCGAAGCGATCGTTAAACGCCTCTTCTGTCCATCCACTTGTCGAATAAATGTTCAGTTCCGCCGGAGCCAGTGCCACAGGAGCCTCTTTGACGGGAATTTCGGTCGACGTTGATTGACTCGAGCAGCCGCTTGCAATTAAAATACTAAATGCTGTCGTCGTACAAATCGCTTTTTGAATCCGCATACACTTGTCCCCTACATTATGTTTTTTTAACAGACTCAAGCCGCTAGCAAGCTGAATTTGTTATCATCATATTAAATGATAGCTGTGTACAATTGCCATGCACTGCATTATCATGAGGATATACTATTTTGCGGCGGGGGGATCTTTGTTGAACGTTTTCCGCACAAAAATCATGCACTGCTTTTACAGGAACAGCGCGGCGAACTTCGCTCATTCTCATAGCACGCGTCCGCATTGGTATATATTGGCTGCTGGAACGAAACAATTCTGGTACAAGATCGGAGATTCCGAGGGCTATTCTAAAGTCGGCGATCTAATTATTTGTCCGCCCGGATTTACGCTGTATCGTCATTCGCCCGAACCGCTTGAGTTTCTCTCCATCTCATTTGAATGGCAATACGATCTGGAGCATTCGGGTTATTCGGATCCCATTTATCCTATTTTCGGAAATATTACGATTAGAGATCGTCCCCGATATATATCCACATTGAAAAATTATAAAGAAATGGTTCCAGGGTCGACTACATTTCAAGTGCTGAAGTCTTATTACACACATCTGCTTGACGATCTGCTCTTTACTTGCCTGCTGGAGAAGCAATATTATCAAAAAAAGAAAACGAAAGACCAGACCATTATCGATGCGGTACGCTTTCTCGATGAACACGCTAAGGAATCGATTTCGTTAAAAAGCGTTGCCGATCGCGCCTCTCTAAGCCAGGCCCAATTTTGCCGCCGCTTTCAGGCGGCTGTCGGACTTTCGCCTATGCAATACCTCTCCGACATTCGGTTAAGAAAAGCGGAGTCAATGCTGCTTGAAACCAATCTTTCGATCGACCATATCTCCAACGAATGCGGATATCAGAACGGATTTTATCTTTCTCGAGTATTTACGAAAAAGTACGGAATTAGTCCGTCCAAATATCGCGACATGTACCGCGTATAATCTTTACGAAATGCGTGGATTGCAAAAACCATCGGCAAACCAAAGCAAATAAAGCGTGAGATGAATGATGCGAATAAGGATATACTCATCGAAACGTTAAAACGCAAAATCAAAGCACTGGAACGTCACAAAGGCATCACAGATCAAGCATACGCAAGTTCGATAGTAGGAAGGGCAGCACATGCTCGATGAATGGTTCCACCGGTTCTTCCTGCGACTGACTCCACTTCACAACCACCCCATAAATCGACCAACTGATCATGGTTGCGACCCATTCCATTCTCCGTCTCTCTTCCACAGAGTGGTCTTTTACATGCGTCATGCACGAGATGATGACATTGCAAAGTTGTTGCTTGGCATTGTCCTCCATCGCCTGCGACAGGGTCCGTCGTGCATTCAACTGCTTCGTCATTTCAATCTGCCACTCACAGACCGCCAGCATTAGATGACGCAACAACTCCGTGCCCTGCATTCGCGTACCGAGAGGAATCCGTGTGGATAGAATCTCCGTAAATGCATCGCTCATGGTCAACTCAAGCAATTGATATTTATCTTGAAAATGGTTATAAAAGGTTGCCCGGTTCAGTTCAGCCCGATCCATAATATCCTGAATCGAGAGATCTTCGAAGTCCATTTCTGCAAGCAAATCCGTAAATGCTTTCTGAATATATTTCCTCGTTCGCTTCGCGCGAGGGTCATTCGGGTTCACTAAACCCATCACACACCATCTCCTTGTCCCGCGATCCCGCTGCCGGGAAAAATACAATTTCGATCGATTGTTGTCTACACAACGGATCGGCTCTTTTGCTTATTGATTAGCATTGGATATTGCTATTAACATACTAATTGACAACTGTTGTCTAGTCAACATTTATAGTTCAATTCATATGTAGGAGAGTGTGAAGGATGAAGGACTTATTCATAGCAGGAGGTACTTCCGGGATGGGCAGAGGGCTGGCCGTTCACTATTTACGCCAGGGCAGCAGGGTGACTGTGACCGGAAGCAACCGTCTCCGGGGTAAGGAATTTCTTGATGAGGCTGCACGTCTCGGCGCCGCGGACCGGGCATCCTTTATTCAAGCTGATCTATTATCATTGTCTGAAAATCGCCGCGTCATTCAAGAGGTTCAACAACGCCATGCGTCGCTTGACGGACTGGTGCTCACAGCGATGCAACAATTTCCTAAGCGGAAATTGACTCCGGATGGTTTTGAAAGCACGTTTGCGCTCTATTATGTCAGCCGATTTATTCTGAGTTATGGTTTGACGGAATTGTTGGAGAGGGGGACCCGGCCGGTTATTGTAAGTATCGGAGGCACTGGAATGACGAAGGGAGTCGTTCACTACGATGACCTTACACTTCAACAGGGGTATGGTCTGCTGAAGGCGACTCTGCAGGGAGGACGGGCGAATGATCTGCTGGGGGTTGCGTATGCCGAGAACCACAAGACCGGGAAGACACGTTTCATTCTTAACCATCCCGGATATACCCATAGCGGCACGAATCATTTGGCCCAGCCTTTCAAGGGAATATTGCGGGTAATGGGCAAGCTCTTCGCACAGCCGGTGGAGAGGAGTATTCAACCGATCATTAAACTGATGGATAATCCTCCATCCCAGCTCCTCATCGCTTGGGACCGGACCAAGCCAGTTGATCCCGATCTCCCGACGCTTAGCAAGAAGGACGCACTAAAATTATATCAGTTGACCAAGCATATTCTTTAACATCCGGCAGGAGTCGATGATGGATACGCCGCCATCGATTCCAGTAATCCAGGATTGCGCAGCTAATGGAGAACGATAGTTAATCAGAAAGGGTTCCACATATTAGTCATGCATAATGTGTAGAACCCTTGATTCACCTCGCTCAATTTGTCTTGCTCCCGACTCTTCTGATGCTACTTGTGACTTGTAGGTTAACGTCGATTTCTTTGTACATTTCTTCCCATTTCTTCTTCGTACGTATCTCCCTGTTCCAATAGGCAGGCTCTTTAGCCCGTACGTATTCACCGAAGCCAAAAATGTCGGAACCCTTTTGTTGGGTTTTGCGTATAAGATTTCGGTAGCTGACCGGTCCATTCTCAGTCAAGGATCTCTCGATTTTGGCGATAACTTCTTCTGAAAGCTGGACAAGCTCGTTTGATTTTTCGACCAAGTTGCCCTCGTTATGGATTTTTACATTGAAAACCGGTTTGCCATTGCGGATTGCGACATCGATACGCGACTTCCGATGCGTGACCTGGTACATGACGGATGTATCGGTTCCCGGGATTTGTACAAGAACGGCATATCCTCCCGCCTGCATATTTTTGATCCCCATATAAGCTCCGATTTCCAACGGATCGGTTTTTCCGACCATTCGATCTGACTTGAAAAAAGCAAGTCCTGCAATTTCAAAACTACCACTTCGAACCATTCGAACATACGGTAAGTAGGGATCGGACCCCTTAGAAGAGGAAGCTGACCAATATGTTCCCGCGAATGCATTGGGCATCTTGCCCATCTGGACGGCATCATTCATCGTGCCTAGAAGATAAAGAATCGGAACACGTTCTAATTGAGGCACCACCCTCATAAATTCTGCTGCTTCCCCTTCGGAAACAGCAATCCAGTTCGTACGGCGGACTTCCGGGTTACGTCGCAAATATTCGTTTATGTTCGTAAGTCCCAGTTTGGCAACTTCATCGGAAATCACGATTACTCGCAAATGTCCCCAGAACAATCGGTGTGCAACTTCTTGCTGGAGAATGTTGAATGCATCGTCGATCGTATATCCGACACCGCTCACGACCCATACGGGCTTCTCTCCCCCCTTCGAACCCCCTCCCCCTTCACTAGGTCCGAGTGGAATGCGACCGGGAACGGCTAATTGGATTGTGATTCGCAACGCCGGGGCCTTCGTCTCTGGAACATTCTCCCCGACAAACGTAACATTTCTTGGTTTTTCGATCTCGCTTGCCGGTGCTTTATCGATAGCTACTCCCAGAATAATGGCTCGTTCCTCGATCTCCAGCCTATCCCAGCATCCTGTCAGGAGTAACATCATGCAGATAAGTACAGCTATTGGAATAGTTCTATTTCTGATCGTTACCTCACCTACTCATCCGTAATCGTGCCTCTGCTTTCTGGAATTGGTCATATGTTATTATGTCCCATATTTACGCCGTGACTCACGATGGTTGGATTGACCGATCGGACGAACAATGACCGAGCCCAATAGGAGGGAAAGTTCCTCGATCACCATGACGCTGGAGAACGCGCGGTAGTAATACGGGGAATAGCAACGCGATTAAGACCGACTTCTCCAACGACTGAATCCCCGCATTCATTACTATGCACCTAGATTACTCAAGGGGATATTGATGGCAACCGGGGGTTGCGGGACTCTGCAACTACAGCGGTCTTTACTTTTCGCATGAGGTCAGCAAATAATGACGTATATAACTGAGAGGTTGTGAAATATGATTTTTGGAGAAAAGTTAAAGACGGAAAGAAAAAGGTTGGGATGGTCTCAAGAGGAATTAGCGGCTAAGCTTTTTGTTAGTCGACAGTCTGTTTCGAAATGGGAGAATGGCCAGAACTATCCGAGCATTGAAGTCATCATTAACGTAAGCGATCTCTTTGGTTTAACGATTGATGAATTATTACGAAGCGATGAGGAGTTGACCAAGAAAGTGATCAGAGATAGTAAGAAATTGGCCTATCCGAGACTAAAGTTACTATTCGATGTTTTGTTTTTAGCCGGCATTGTTCTGCTTGCGATAAAACTGGGTGTCCTCCTTTTGAACAAATTAACTCCATTGGACATTACATTGTTCGGAGGAAAGTTTTTATGGAATTTTGGATCTCTATTTCTAATGGCTGGTGCAGGAGTTGGTTCCAGTATCCTCAAAGGGAAATATAAAAAAGACTAACCAACTAAGTTGGCGTTCCGTTCGGCTTGAGTCAGCCTCAGTCATCGCGATAGCCTTGTTCAGACCCAATCAATTATACCGAACAAACATTTGTATTTCACGGGTTTAGCCGAAACCGCTTGATATTTAAATATCAAGGAAAGAGGGATCGATTCATTCAGATGAGAAAGCTAATAGACAGGTTAAAGAAACGAGGGAGATTAAGTATCCGTACAGATATGCCGCCGGTACTTCTGGTGGTAATGGCTGCAATTGCGATTCCTCGTGTGGTCGTAGAAAACTTGCAGCTTCTTTCGTTGGAGTCGCCACTTTATAAGGTGCTTTCAATAAGCCCATTTCTAATATATCTTGCCGTTGCTTTGTTACGGAAGAACAAGCGGCCGTTGTATGACTATACCGTTTTGGGTATGCTGTTTGGCCTGTTCGTGGCTACAACCCATCAGATTACTATGGAAATACCCAAGTTCAAGGTGAAATTGAATGACTTTTTCGGCCCGGTACTGGAAGAGATAGTCATTCGCTTCGTGATATTTATAAGGATGCTTGCGACTCACTTCGTAATTGGAATAGTTTTTGGCATAATCGCCAGCGCTGTTTGCCGGATTCGAGAGAGAGGAACAAAGAATCCAATCAGGGGTTCATCCTCATCTTCAGCACCGCTCCGGCACCTTGCTCCAGCGCTGGGCTTGCTTTTTCTTGCGCCATGGGTGGGTGAATTTCTACTGGGAGTCAGTCCGCTCAGGAACATTCTCGGGTTTCCACTACTTCTGCCACTGTATGGTGGAGGCGCCTTATTCATTCGAGAGCTAACTCGTCGTACCGGCCGCGGTTGGCCTACCCTGTTCCTTTTGGCGGCGGCATATGGCGTTATTGAGGCGGGGCTCATAGACCAATCACTCTTTAACCCGGCCTTCATGGGTCTTGAATCCCAGAAAGTTGCACCTATTCCCGTGTTGGGTATCAGCGCCTACAACACCCTGGCTTTTGTGATGGGGCATGTCATTTGGAGTATCAGTGTCCCTATTGCAATTGTCGAGAAGCTGACGCCTGCCAGAATGACGGCACCCTGGCTAGGTAAGGTCGGTCTGTCCATAACTGGTGGTTTGTACCTTGTTGGCTGTGCCATCGTTTTTAACTTTATATACGCCGATGAAAAATTTTTGGCTTCGCCAGCGCAGCTAATAGGCGCTTTCGCTGTGGCGCTCACGCTGACTGCTATCGCCTTTGCTATTAAAAAGAAAAAAGATCTTGCTGCTCCTTCAGCCCGCCCGGTGCCGAAGCCATGGCCTCTTGGTGTGGGTACGTTTGTAGTGGCAAGCCTATTTTTTATGAAGCCTGAAAGTTGGGCTGGCGTAATTATTGGCATACTCGTCTTGTGTATCGTGTCGCCGCTCGTTGCCCATTGGTCACGGCAGCAGGAGTGGTGCTTGAGGCATCAGTTCGCATTGGTCGCCGGAGCTTTACTTACGTATGCATGGGGAGGCTTTGCAATGACAAGCTTGTTATGGCCGGATGACTCACTAGCTTGGCTAGGCAATGTGCTCTTTTCGTTGATCGCCATTGCGTTGTTGTTTGTAACCTCAAAGCGTATACCCCAAACCCCTTAGGTAATTAGGTCGAACATACATTCCAGCCAGGCTCGGATGGTAAAGTGATTGTTATTCCGCTTGCAGGAATTGGCTGCAACAACCGCCAGAAGAGATTTCAACGCCATCAAGAAAATCGCATTTCAAGCCAACGAGCAAATTCTTGACCGGCTCGAAGCGCACTTGCAGAAGATGTCCGACTGAGAACCCCGATTCCGCGGATCTCAGTCAACCGAAAGACCGGTGTTTTCATTTGCAGCTCACCCAGACCAGCGAAGCACGTATCTTCTAGCCGGCGAAGTCCGGTCGCGGAAGGGGCCTGGCCCCTTCGTTGCTTGGATGCCTGCGTACGGCGAAATCCATATGTAGAAGAGCATCGACGAAAGCACTGGATTTGTACCGGCTTCCGGACGGGGACTCGAGAATAAAATGAAGGAGGAAGGTTCATATTTTATCCCAATTCAATGGCAACTTAGGTATCTTCCACTCTGTTGGAGGAATCCAATTCTCCCAATATGAATAAAATATATTCGATCCAGTCAGTATTTTTCGTATCGCATTTTCTCCCTCTGTTCGATAAAAATCGGCTTGTTCTCTTGTGATATTTCCCAACCGAATGGCTTGATCAAATTCCTCTTCATCCTGCCATCTCCATTTTGTCCGTTCCGGATTCACCGAAATATCCAATAAGTAGTCCGTCGTATCAAATCCATCTGCTGTCCTTTTCAGAGGCTCTTGAAGATTGATGTACCATTCTAGCAATTTATGCTCCTCACTCCTAAAGCCGCATACTACATGTGCTGCCCCTGGAGTCGCTAACATAATAACTTCACCATAACCGCCGCCCCATTGCGCGTCTTTAAGTTCTTGGTTAGTCTCATTCGCTAAGAGGAGCGGGGTCTTTGCTACCTTAAGCGGATATCCAGTTCCCCAATAAATTGCGACTAAATCGGCAGTATCCTGTACTACAATTGCAGTAGTTACCCTGTATATTTTTCCATTCCAGATTCGCCTGAGAACAATTTCATGTCCTGGCTCAAATCGATCATTGTACATATCTTACTCCCCTCCAATTCAATAACAAGTGAACAATAATTCAATCAGCCTAGCCGATGCCGAACAAGCCGCCCAAGCCTTTCGGAATGGTCATTTTCCCCGGTTTCATCAACTCGTTGTGACGCTCCTGCCGCAGAAGGTCGTTCTTAAAAAGCGCGGACGTCCCAAGCCTCGACATGAAGCATGACGTTCAGGCAAGCCTCCCACCGTGTTCGTGGATTCCTCAATCGTTCCAAACATCTTCCATTAGCTTCTTCATATGCCGTGCTCGCTCCTCCGTTGCCTTGCTATCTACCACCCATGTCCCTTCCTGAAAAATTACACAGTCGCCGACTTCCACATCGAACTTAACCGCACTACGATCCACATCCCTCGTCTCGCCATCGATTTCGATAATCACATAGTTGCCTTCGAATCCTTCTACGATTCCTCTCATCATTGCTTCACCTCTATCGGTCCTATTTCGTTCTTCCCTTCGCATATTCCCACGGATCGAGTTTGACGTCCAACGTCTTGCCGTTCGATACAAACACGATGTTGCCTACCATATCGTTGCGAAACAGCGTAATGTTCTTGTTCGCCAGCTTCGCAAGAATTTCCGGCGTCGGGTGTCCGTATTTATTTTTACCGGATTGGATGACCGCATACCTTGGGTTGACACGCTCCAGGAAAGGATCGCTCGTCGAAGAATTGGAGCCATGGTGCCCAATGAGCAGTACATCTGCTTTTAGCATCGTGCTGCTAGTCACGAGATCTGCTTCACTCTTCGTTTCAGCGTCCCCTGTCAACAAAAACGACGTTTCCCCATACGCCACACGAATCACCGCGCTCATCTCGTTCGTGTCTTTATAGTCGCCGATCGGAGCAACCATTTGGACGGTCGTGCCCTGATCCCACTTTAAGGTAACCTCCGCCTTGGCGGTGTTGACTTTGATTCCTTTTTTCTTCGCTGCAAGCAAGACGTCCTCGAACGTCTTCGTATTGGACTGCACCTGCGGCATATAAAATTGCCCAACGTCAAATTGATTGATGACCGCATCCAAGCCACCGATATGATCCGCATCCGGGTGGGTGCCAACCAAAATGTCAATCTTTTCGATGCCTGCCCGCTGCAAGTAGGCGACCATCATGTCTTCTTTATCGTTGTTGCCCGCGTCGACCAACATCGTTTTCCCCGTCGGACCAACTAGAAGCTGTGATGCTCCCTGCCCGACGTTGATGTAGTGCACTACCATTTCCCCTTCAGCACGTACATACGGGGTACTCATCGTCGTCGCCGCAACCTGTTTGTTGCCCCCGTCCATGTAATCTGTTTCGTCCGGCTGCGCACCAACATAGAGCATCCCGATCAAAACGACCACGAACAACACTGCACTCAACCAAATCGGCGAACGTCCCCTTTTCTCCTTAGACGACTTCAATTTCCCGATCAAAAGCCCTACCACGCCTGCAATCACGGCACTAATAAGGGCGGTCGCGATTTCGGACTCCATCAAATCTTCCATATGTATCCTCCTGGTTGTCAATAAAAAAATTATAGGGGAATTCGCACCAGTCGACAACAGGTTTTGTTAGTAAAGTTCTAGTTCTATTTATAAATAAACAGATTAAGGGTCACCGGCTATTTAACTGTATCCATCTTCTTCGTTTAGAAAAAAATAAAACACCAATGATAGGTGTTCAGTTTTAAGTCCGTTTTTACACGGACTTGGTTTTCTTATTTTTCATTGAAAATCGCCGAGCGGACGTTTCCAGGCAAATAATAATCCTTGAATACTTTACAGAAGGGACATTCTGCAAAGTGTTTGGTCTTTCTATAAGGTCTTGCTCTCAGTTTGGGAGCGCAGCCTTTTTCCTCCGCGATTATTTGTTTTGCAAAGCGCTGATCGCCTGGTTCGCATCTTCCCCAATTTTTTGCATAAGCACGTTTACATCAATCGAACCGCTGCTGTAATCCTTATAGAACTTGTCGATGCTTTTCTGAACCGCAATGTCCTCGTTAGCAAACATCACGTTCGGCGCCGGCTGCGTTTCGAAAAATGCGGTTACGTTTTTCCCTTTAATGAGCTCCATTTCGGCGCCCAGCTCCTGCTCGACCCGCTTGCTCAACAACGGTGACGCGCGTCCGGTGCGGCGAGCGCTGATCAGCTGCATTTCTTCCGACGTCAACATATCCATGACGAGCATCGCTTCGTCCGGATGTTTCGTGCTGTTAGAAATCGTGATCTGGTGCAAATCCACCGGCGGGGCCGTATTCGGCTTTTCCTTGAAGCTCGGGTACCCGGCGACGTCCCAACGCAGCGTCTGGTACTTTTCTTGCTTGAGCGTCGGTACGAGGTTGTAGGCTCCGACCATCGCCAAGATGCGCTTGTCGTAAAAGTCGGCAACCGGGCTGCCGCGCTCGTTGCCGGGAAGGGTGTCGATCGCTTTCATCATTTGGAAGACACGGCTCCAAGCGTCTGTAGTGATCGCCGCCTTCTTTTTCGTCGGATCCGTAAACGGCAACGACAATTGATAGCCGAGCCAATAGGTGTTCAAGTACATGAACCCTTTATACTGGACGCCATTGTCGGATCGACTTAACCGTTTCGTCACCTCGATGATATCGTCCCAAGACATGCCGCTCTTCGGATACGGAACGCCGAACTTGTCGAACAGGTCGAGATTATAATAAATCGCGTTCGTATTCATCGCGTACGGCAAACTGTACAGCTTGCCGTCCACTTTGATGTTTTCAAGCACCCACGGCTTGAATCGGCTCAAGTCTATTTTCTGCTTCTTCAATAGCGGCGTAATATCGGTCAGAATGCCGAGATCGCGATATTGCGTATAGTTGCCGATCCCGTATAGAAGCAAGTCCGGCACCGTCTTCGCCGCAACCAGATCATCGATCATCGTCCCTTTGCCGGGAACGACGTACTCGACCGTAATGTGTGGATACTTTTTCTTCAACGGTTCAGCGATCAGCATTTGAAAATCTTCTTCGTACAAATAGCCGGCTCCGACCGGCTGCAGCTTCAGTTTGACAGGGTCCGGAGAATTCGCTTTGGATGCGGGCTCATTCGACTTGTCCGGCTGCTCGCTCGTTCCCGCCGTTTGTCCCCCTGAACAGCCGACCGCGAGCGCCATTTGCAGGGCCAAAGCCGCTAATGCAACCTTTCGACTCCCATTCATGCAAGCCACTCCTTCTTATTCATAATTTATGAACTTAAAAACGGTGTTGTTTCCGTTTGAAAGAAAACCCGTCCAGTCCAAATGCGTTAGGAGTAAAGCTTCTGCCGCACTATTTCCGCCCCCCCATTTCAACCTTTTTTGGAAATCATAAATTCATCATAAACCAACATGTTTGCTGCAAGCTTTACCATTTCGGTCCAATGTTTTGCACTTTTTTTAAAACGCTTACATTTTTGTGGAGGCGTAATACGCCCCCCTAAGCCGGGAGCGCCTTGCTGCCTTGCCGAACATCGCGTAACTTCCAATTCCAGCTCCAACATATTTTCTTTTTCGCCATGCGGCTTGAAGCCGCTGTTCGCATACGGCGCCGCGACCGATGTCCGGAAAGATCGAGTATACATTGCTGTTGTCGGGTCGCTTGTCGTACACCCGGACCAGAGCGAAGCCGGCAAGCTTGCCGGAAGCACGAACCAGAAACGGATAACGGTCCGGCTCCGTCCAGTAATGGTCCAAAAACTTGTATCCGTATAGGCCATGCTCATCGACATCATAGCCGTCGTATTCACTGTAATCGCATTGCTCCAGCTCCATCAAATTGCGCAGTATTGACTTTTCTTCGTAAGAAGCAAGCTTGATTTGAATCTCCATGCGCGTTCTCCTTACTGCAGCTATGTTATAATATCCGTAACCATACTTCTAAACTGTTCCATACTGGAGTGACCTTCAATGCAATCGAAACCAGGCAAACCTGTTGGACTGTTAAATGTAAATAAGGAAAATCCCAAGTTTACAGTTTCCCGGTACTCGCCCTCCGCCGATCTCATCCATTTGATTGAGCATTACTGGGTTGTCCGTTGGGATCTTCGGGGGCAGGAGCCTCACCTTCAAGAAACTTTGCCTCATCCTTCCGTTCATCTAGTGTTTGAAAGAGACAACTCGCGAATTGTGGGAGTTGTCAAAGGGAGATTTTCTGTGCTTCTCCAGGAACAAGGAGCAGTTTTCGGCGTCAAATTCCGGCCTGGAGCCTATTATCCTTTTCTGAAAAATTCCGTTTCATCCATAACGGACCGCATCGTGCCTTTCCACGAAGCCTTCGGAATGAGCAGTCAAGCGTTGGAACAACGGCTTTTTGCCCAGGAAACCGCAGAACAGATGATTCCTCTTGCAGAATCTTTTATCCGGGAACGGCTTCCTGAGCCAGACGCCAATGTCGATTTCATTAATACAATCGTACAAAGTATTATCTCCGATAGAAGTATCGTTAAAGTGGATGATATTGTGCTCCGCTTTCCTATTCAGAAGAGGCAGTTTCAAACATTATTCCGCCAGTATGTGGGGATTAGCCCCAAATGGATCATTCAACGCTACCGACTTCACGAAGCGGTAGAAAAAATGGCCGACGGCGATATTCACGACTGGTCGAGACTTGCTTTGGATCTCGGCTATTACGATCAAGCTCATTTCATTAAAGATTTCAAATCTATCGTAGGAAAATCCCCGGATATCTACACCAAATTATTATTTGAGCTTAAGCCGGACAAAGGCCTTTAAAGCGGGTGTTTATACAGTTCGATCACATTGCCGTCGGGATCGCGCAAATGAGCAACCCTTGCGTTCCAAGCTTGCCGATCATGAGGTTCGTTAAGGAGCACCACCCCTTTATCTTTCAAACGGGCGCAAACCTCATCGACTTCATCCGCTGCAAATGTGAGTAAGAATTTCGATTGTGTTTCTGCGCCGGCCGGAAAATAGTTTTCATCGATCACTTCAGCCATACTATTGCGAGAAAATATTTCGATTTTGGTTTCACCGGTATTAAACGATGCGAACTGCATCTCCTCTGCAACAAATCCCATTGGAATCTCCATCACGTCCCTGTAGAACGCTACACTTTTTTGAAAATCTTTCACCAGCAATCTGATTTGCGACAGTCGCATTGTCCCACTCACTACCTTTCCGTTCAAATTGTGGCGAACCCGTTAGTACAAAGGTTTCCTATGCCCAATTTATCAAAGTCATGAAATACGGTATTGTAAAAACGCGATAAACTTGGCGTACAAGTCATCTTAATGGAACAATTCTTGATAAGTCATCCAAACTCATTCGAAATCCCCCATTATCATTTGATCTAATGTTGTTCCAGCGAGAACCATGGGATATACATTCTCCTCTTTCGGCACAACAAACTCGACAAGTACAGGTCCGGGTGTGTTCATAGCCTCCTGCCAAATAAGGGCAGCCTCTGCTTTTGTGCTTGCTCTTAATCCCTTAATTCCGTAAGCTCCAGCCAGCTTTACGAAATCGGGGCTTCCCGCAAGGTCGATGTGGCTGTAGCGGTTCCCGTAAATGAGTTCCTGCTGTTGTTTCACCATGCCCAACACTTGATTGTTAATGACGACAATTTTGACAGGAATATTATGAATGGCACAAATAGCCATCTCTTGCGCACACATCTGCATGCCCCCGTCACCATTTACCGAAATCACTAGACGGTCCGGATTTCCGGTCTGAGCGCCTATGGCAGACGGGAACCCGAATCCCATTGTTCCGAGACCTCCGGAAGTGATGAGCGAGCGGGGGTGTTTAAATTTATAAAATTGGGCAACCCACATCTGGTGCTGACCTACGTCAGTGGTAATAATCGCATCTCCTTGGGTTGTCTCATGGATCATCTCAAGAACATATTGCGGTTTCAGCTCCGTATCGGAATCTTTGTACCGCAATGGATGCTTTACTTTATTTTCCTGTACGGTATGGATCCAGCTACTGGAACGGGAGGGCACCGCTTTCGTATTCGCATATTCCAGTACAGCCTTTATATCGCCGATACATGCAATATCCGTATCGATGTTCTTGCCAATTTCAGCCGGATCGATATCGATATGGGCGATCCTTTTGGCATGTGGAGCAAAACCATCCGATTTCATCGTGACCCGGTCATCGAACCGCGAACCGATGGAAATAATCAGATCGGCGTTTTGGATAGCCGTATTCGCCGCATACGTACCATGGTGGCCCGGCATTCCCAGCCAGAGGCTATGGGCACTCGGGAAGCCGCCCAAACCGAGCAATGTCGTAGTCACCGGTATGTTTGTTTTATCCACAAACTCGAGCAGCTCATTTGATGCATTGGAATAAACCACCCCGCCTCCAGCTATAATGACCGGTCTTTCGGATTCCGCAATTGCCTGAATCAACCTATCTATCTCTGTTCGGTTAGGGCTCGGATCCGCCTGGTAACCGCGTAAATTGATATTGTCGGATGGATGAAACAGCATGTTTTGATTGGACACGTCCTTGGGGATATCGATCAACACCGGACCTTTTCTTCCGGTTCCGGCAATATGAAATGCTTCATGGATGATACGCGGAAGGTCGCGTACGTCACGAACCAAGTAGCTGTGTTTCGTTATCGACATTGTAATACTAATGATATCCGCTTCCTGAAATGCATCCGTGCCCATGACTGTTGTCGGAACATTCCCGGTAATAATCACAAGCGGTACGGAATCGGCATAGGCCGTCGCTATTCCGGTCACTAAATTGGTCGCTCCCGGACCGGAGGTGGCGATACACACTCCAACTTTTCCTGTCGATCGAGCATAACCGTCCGCCGCATGGATAGCCCCTTGCTCATGTCGGGTCAGAATGTGTTTAAAATCCGGATTACCGACCATTGCATCATAGATGTAAAGGACATTGCCTCCCGGATACCCGAACACACATTCGACCCCTTCCAATAGCAAGCCTCGCAAAAGAGCCTCCGAACCCGTTATCCAATCCTGAGAATGTTGATGCGAGCGGCCCGTGGACATCGATCCTTTTTCCATTTGTCTGCCTCCTTAAATATAAATAACCCCTCTCATCCTCAGGCGGCAGAAAAC
>NZ_VDCQ01000076.1:0-10248 GCF_006265175.1 Paenibacillus hemerocallicola
CAAGGCAATTCCCTTCTTCCATTGCATTGGGCTACTCTTAGCTGGTTCTTTAGTTCATCTTATTTAGTAACTGCCAGTCTAACTCCACGTGTTCCTGCTTCTGTTTCTATTTCTATATCTATTACTATTTCTGCTTCAACATCCGGCACGCTACGGCTGAGACGAAGCCGTCGGTTTTGGGCAGCACGGATGACCGGAACGCCGTTTCCGGGAAAAAGAACGGCAGCAGCTTCGCCGCTGTCCGTTAAGCCTGCTTGCCGGCACGCCAAAAAGCCAAACCCACCGGGTTCGGCTTTTTGGCGTCGTTACGTCTATCCAAATGGGATTCCGTGCTTACTTCTCCTTCGCCGCCCGGCAAAACGACTCGAGCGCCTCTTCCACGATGGAGCGCGGGCACGCCAGGTTGATGCGGAGCCAGCCTTCGCCCTCGTTTCCGAAGGTGGAGCCTTCGTTAAACACCACTTTCGCCTTGCGGTACATCAGATCCTTCAATCCGGCCACGTCAAGGCCGAGCCCGCGGCAGTCGATCCAGAGCAGGTACGTTCCTTCCGGCCGGAGCGGCTTCACCTCCGGCAAATGCTCGGCCAAATAATCGATCGCGTAATCGATATTGCCCGCTACGTAAGCGAGCATGGCGTCCAGCCAAGGGCCGCCCTCCCGATACGCCGCTTCCACGGCATCCTGAGCGAAATGCTGCGCCATATGCAAGCTGAGCGCTTTGATCCGGTTCTCGAACTTGCGCTTAATCGACGGATTGGAAATAACCGTATACGACGTATGCAGTCCCGGCAGGTTGAACGTTTTGGTCGCCGCGAGACACGTAATCGTGATGTCGGCCAATTCCGGAGACAGCGAGGCGAACGGAATGTGCTTGTGACCCGGCAGCGCCAGATCGCAGTGGATTTCGTCGGAGACGACCGTGACGCCGTAGGTCAGGCACAGCTCGCCGAGGCGGAGCAACTCCTCGCGGCTCCACACCCGTCCGCCGGGGTTGTGCGGGCTGCACAGCAGCAGCAGCTTGGCGCCTTCGCGAAACAACGATTCCAACTGGTCGTAGTCCATTCGGAGCTGTCCGTCACGGATCGACAGCGGATTTTTGACTACGTTCCGGCCGTTGCTGCGGATGACGTCGTAGAACGGATAATAGACAGGCGATTGCAGCACGACGTCGCTCCCGGGCTCGCTGAACAATTCGACCGCCAAGCTGAGCGAGGTGACTACGCTCGGCGTATCCGTAATCCATTGCGGCTCAATCGTCCAGCCATGCCTCGTCCGGTACCATTGGACGATGGAATCCAAGTAGCCGTCCGTGCGGATCGCGTAGCCGTATATGCCGAGCGCCGCCCTTTTCTCCAGCGTCTCGCGAACGGCAGGAGGACTTTGGAAGTCCATATCCGCTACCCACAGCGGCAAAATGTCGGGATCCCCGTACAGCTTCCCGTTCTGGTCCCATTTATAAGATCGCGTATTGCGCCGGTCGATGCGGCGGTCGAAATCGAAAGTCACGTAAATCCCTCCATGTAGTAGTCGATTGATCATTGGGAAAAGGATGGGGCCGCCTGGTCCGGTCGAGTCAGTCGACTGGTACCGCGTGACGGTAAAGTCAACCTATCGTCGATTTGAAGGTGCCGATATGCTCGGCCCAAACTTGTGCGATCTGATCGGAATTCCCTCCGCGGATCGTCTGGAGCAGCTTGTCGTGCTCCTTCCACAAATCGTTCAAGTCCTCGTAGGCTTGGCCCTGAATCAGGAAATGGAGATGGATCCGATTGTAGATCGAAGTCCACGTGCTGAGAAGTCCCGGCATATCGGCCAAACCGATTATATATTCGTGAAAGGCGAGATCGCTCTCGACGATTTTGTCCAGGTTTCTTTGCTCCGCACCGTCCTTCATGTCCGCGACGAAGGAATCCATCCGTTCGAGCTCGCGTTGCCCGATATTGGGCAGCGCTTTGCGGATCGCATACGTTTCGATAATAAGGCGGATCGGGTTCAATACGTCCCGCACTTCCTCGCCGGATATTTCCGCCACCGTCGTCTCCTTGTATGGAAGCGAGACGAGCAGTCCTTCCTGCTCGAGCATGCGGATCGCTTCGCGCACGGGACCGCGGCTTACGCCCATCTGCTTGGATATTTCCACTTCACGCAGACGGTCGCCCGGATTCAATTTGCCTTGAAAAATCGCCCTGCGGATATCTTCGGTAATTTTATGGCGCAGCGACGTTGCTTTTTGTTCGTCGAAACGAAATTGGGACATCGTTTTGGCACTTCCTTACTTGTTAGGTTCGCATTCTTTCATAGTAAGGGAAATAAAAGCAGTTGTAAACATTGCGACATTTAAATTCGGGGTAATCTTATTAGATAAGTGGAATTATTTCTAAGTGCACAGCACACATCCATGCGAAAATGGTTGCGTATGGCGGGGATTTATGATCCGATCAGTCGGATGTTCGGCGGTACGGGAAGGTTGGATAAAGAGCGCAAATAAATCGAGGTAATATTGTTGACAATCTTACATCATCATTTATACTAGTCATAGAAGCATGATTATAATGAACCGACCGGAGAGGGGAATACGACAGTGAGCGCAACACCAGACGGCCTTCGCAGTCAGCAAGTAAGGAGCATGAGCTTCGAGGGCGACGCTTTACGCATGTCTATGGATTGGTCCGTAGCCGATTTGGATAAAGTGCAGGTACTCGTGGAAAGTACGGCAGGCTCGAGCCATCCTAGCTCGTACCATCTCGACGAGCTGACCGCGGAAGCCGAGAAGGGAGTTCTGCAGGCCGGAGGCAAACCGGCTCTCTACACGACTACCGATATTTGCGACGGCATAGCGCAAGCCCATGAAGGGATGCATTATTCTCTCGCGTCCCGGGATTTTATCGCATCGATGGTGGAAATTCATGTGAAGGCGACGCCATTTGACGCCATGGTGCTAAGCTCGGCAGGCGATAAAGCCGTACCCGCGCATTTGATGGCGATCGCGAGGCTCGACATCCCGGCCATCCATGTGCCGGGAGGCGCGATGGGCGCCGGACCGTGCATGAAGTCGAACGAAGAGCTGTGGCATATGAGCGTCGAAGTGAAAGAGCGGAACATGACCAAGGAGCAGTTTCTGGCGTTTCAGCGGGCGTGCTGCCCGACGTGCGGCGCATGCCAATATATGGGGACGGCGGCGACGATGCAGGTGATGGCCGAAGCGCTCGGCTTGGCGCTTCCATGGTCGGCGCTCATTCCGGCGACCAACGCGGAAATTCGCCGGATGGCCCGGGCTGCGGGACAGCAAGTCATGGAGCTCGCTCGCACCGGGCTGACTCCTTCCCGCATCTTGACGAAGGAAGCGTTCGAGAATGCGATCATGATCCATTCGGCGATCGGGGGCTCGTTAAATGCGGTCATGCACTTGATCGCGATTGCCGGCGAGCTCGGAATCGAATTGAAGGCGGAGACGTTCGATGCGATCCATAGAGAAATTCCGGTACTCGTCGACACGAAGACGGCCGGCAAATACCCGACGGAGCTGTTCTGGTACGCGGGCGGCGTGCCGATGGTCATGAAGGAGCTGATAAACCATCTTCATCTCGATTGCTTGACGGTGACGGGGCGGACGATCGGCGACAATCTGGAGCAATTCGCGCGGAGTGAAATGCCCAACTATGCGGAGATGTTTCTGGCCAATTACAAGCTGAACAAAAGGGACGTCATCTATCCGATAGCCAAGCCGCTCAAGTCCGAAGGCTCGATGGCACTATTGAAAGGTAATTTGGCTCCGGACGGCGCGACGATCAAGAAATCGGCCGTCGTGGCGGAAATGATGGTGCACGAGGGGCCGGCGAAAGTGTTCGACAGCGAGAGGACGGCGGTAGACGCTTTCTTGAATCGCGAATTTCTGCCCGGCGACGTGATCGTCATCCGCTATCAGGGGCCGCGGGCGACGGGCATGCCGGAAATGTTCTACATGTCCGAGCTGATCGCCTCCGATCCTGTGCTGTCGAAGACGACCGCGCTAGTGACGGACGGCCGTTTCTCCGGAGCGACCAGAGGGCCGTGCATCGGCTATATGGGACCGGAGGCGCTCGATGGAGGACCGATCGCGTTCGTGAAAAACGGAGACACGATCCGGATCGACATTCCGGAGAGGCGCCTCGATATCGTGCGCCTCCAAGGCATCGATTCGGCAGACGAGCAGGAAATCGGGCTCGCATTGGAGAAACGTAAATCGGAATGGAAACGTCCCGACATCCGGCACAAGGGCGCGCTCGGGCAATATACCCGGCTCGCCAAGCCGGCGCTCGAAGGCGCTTCCGCTCAGGCATAAGGAGGACGGCATGAACATCGTAATCGGCGGACTCATACAGGAGAGCAATACGTTCAGCGAGGCACGCAGCGCTTTGCGCGATTTTCGGCACTATTATTTCCGGGTCGGGGAGGAGCTGCTGCAGCCGCAAAAGGCGGAAAACGAGCTGTCCGGCTTTCTGCGCGCCGCAGCCGAGGAGGCCGGAGACGTAACGCTGCTGCCTGCAATATTTGCCCAGGCCGTATCCTCCGGCAAGGTGCCCCGGGAAACGCTCGACGCGCTGAAGCAAGCGCTGCTGGAGCAGCTGGGCCTTATCCCCGAGTGCGACGGCGTGCTGTTCTCGCTGCACGGCGCGTGGGTCGCCGAAGATAACGACGATGCGGACGGGGAGATCGTCGACCTGATCCGGGGGCACGTCGGACCGGACGTCCCGATCGTCATCACGCTCGACTCCCACGCGAATGTCACCGGGAAAATCGTAGAGGGGGTCGACGGAATCGTCGGGTACCGGACTTTCCCTCATATCGATTATGCGGATAGAGGGTATAGCGCCGCAAAGCTGCTGTTCCGAATCGTGCGGGGCGAGACGAAGCCGCATCTCGCGATGCGGAAAGTTCCGATGATCGTGCCGGCGGAGCGCCACGAGACGTATCGCGGACCGATGGCGGAGCTGTGGACCGAAGCGCTGGCCGGCGAACGGGATGGAAGGTCCGCGCTGACCTCTCTTTTTCTCGTTCAGCCATGGCTGGACATCGCGGAGATGGGCTGCTCCGTTGTCGTTATGGACGACGACGCCGACCGCGCGGAGAAGGAGGCGGAACGGCTCGCTGCGCTCATGTGGGGCAAACGGAGCTTGTTTGACGTCAAGCTCTACCAAGTATCGGAAATCGTCCGGCTGCTGGAGACGGATAAAACCCGGAGCGAGCCGATTGTCGTCTCCGATTCGGCCGACAGTCCCGGAGCAGGCTCCGCGGGGGACAGCAATTTCGTACTGCGCGAGCTGCTTCGGCTCGGTGCGGAACGACGCTACCGCTGTCTGCTGTCGATGGTGGATCGGGAAGCGGCAGGTGCGGCAGCGGATGCGGGCGAAGGGAGCCCGGTCAAGCTGCGCGTCGGGCATTCGCTCAGCCGGTCGGTCGGACAGCCGCTGGAGATCGAAGGAACCGTCGTCCGGATCGGCAGCGGAAGGTTTCTTTTTGGCGGCGGCACTGTCGCTAATTTGGAAGCGAATATGGGGCGGTGCGCGGTCGTAAGCATCGGGACGGTATCGTTATTGCTGATGGAAAACCCCACCTTCACGGGAGACCCGGCCATGTATAGAAGCGTCGGCCTGGAGCCGGCGGAAGCGGATCTCGTGCTGGTGAAGTCGGCGAACCAGTTTCGCGCCGAATACGAGCAGCTGAGCGGGCGGATATATATCCTCGACACGCCGGGAGCGAGCACGGCCAATTTGCGGAGCTTGCCGTTCCGGCGTATTCCGAGGCCGATGTATCCGTTCGAGGACGATTTTTGAAGTGACTTCCGGAGTACGGAGAGACGAACAAAAGGAGATCGCTTGCTATGAGATTGAAAGACAAGGTTGCGCTTGTTACGGGCGGCTCTACCGGAATCGGTCGGGAGGTTTGTCTGGCGTTCGCGGCGGAAGGGGCTCGCGTGGCCGTCAACTATATCGGCCCCGAGGAGAAAGCCAAAGAGGTCGTATCGGCGATTGAAGCCGCCGGGGGGCATGCGATGGCCGTATTCGCGGACGTCAGCGACGAAGGTCAGGTAAACGCCATGGTCGAAGCCGTCGGTCGGGCATGGGGCGGCGTCGACATCCTGGTCAACAATGCCGGCATTTATCCGCGCAAGGAGTGGCACGAAATTACCGGAGACGAATGGGACCGCGTGCAGGCGGTCAACCTGAAGTCGTGCTTTTTGACGAGTAAAGCGGTGTTTCCCCATATGAAGGACAAAGGGTACGGAAAAATCATCAACGTATCTTCCGTCACGTTTTGGCGAGGGCAGAAGGGGTTTGTCCACTACGTCGCTTCCAAAGGGGGCGTAGTCGGCTTCACCCGGGCGCTCAGCCGGGAAGTCGGCATGCACGGAATAACGGTCAACACGATATCGCCCGGGGCGGTTTTGACCGAGCAGGAGCTGCTCGATATGCCGGACGCCGCGGAGCGGGAGAAGACGCGCCTGTATTTGGAAGAGGAGCAGGCGATTCCGCGGCGCCAGCTGCCGCCGGATATGGTCGGCGCCTTTCTGTTTCTCGCTTCGAGCGACAGCGACTTCACGACCGGCCAAACCGTCAATGTCGACGGCGGCTGGGTGATGCATTGAACGATTGAACGGCCGTTCTGCGCATAGGCAGACGGCCGTTTGGCTTTAATGATAAATAAGTTTGTCGACCGATGAGCCAGCCATATAAGGAAGCGATAAAGGAACAGATTTCCGTTAAACGCCGGAAATACTTGGAGGCGTACCAAATAGCGGAGCAGGTTTCCGCTATTTGGCCGTCGCTGTGCTTCCATCCCGCTTACAGTCGAAATAACGGAACGTGCTTCCGTTATTCTCGGGAAACGTTACAATTTGTCAACAATAACGGAGTCCTGTTCCGCTATTTTTCGTGGGCTGTCAGAACCGCAGGTCCAGCAGTTATGCATCCCGCAAGAAGGTGGGTGAACAAGTTGTATCAACTGTATAACCAGCTTTGAGGGGAGCGAGTCAGTTGTCCGCGTCGGCTGGAAACAGCACGGTTACTTTTCGCTATTCCTCGTCTATTCGCTATTCCTCGACTATATGGGGGTTGGCGGCAATCGAAAGGCGGGCGCTAGAACGAAAGGTCGATAAACAAGTAGCATTCGCTGCCGATCGGATAAGAGTAGGTTTGGATCATGGCCGACGTTTCAAGATCGGTATATTCGGTCGACAATATGCCCTTGTCCTGCGCGTTCATCAACGTGATGTTGGAAATGAAGTAAGGCCGCCATATCCAGTTGCAGCCCCGATAAGAAGCGTCTCGTGCCCAATTGCCGCCATCGGTTCGCGAGAAGTTGGCGGACAGCTGCTTGCCGTCGCCGGTACATATATATGCCCGATGGCAATAGCCGGGCAGCCCTTCCACAATACTCTGCACGAGTCCGTCCGCCTCATCCGGACACGAGGCTTCCAGGCTGCGCGTCAGAAGCTCCGACAGCCTGCCGTCGATTTCGGACAAATTGCCGTACTTTTCGATTTCTTGCCGCCGGTATCGCTCCAGTACGTCATCGATCAGCGGGGCGAAGCGGTCCTCCGGCAAGAAATCGGGAACCGGAACCGAGAACAAATACCCTTGCACGTAGCGCGCCCCGGCCTGCAGCGCGAGCAGCAAATCTTTATCCGTCTCGACGCCCTCCACGAGCAGGGACGCCCCGAGCTGAGAAGCCAGGATGGAGAAGGAGCGCATGACCGCCCGGTAGCCTTGGTGGGAGTGGCTTTTTTTCAGCAGCTCCAAATCGAGCTTCAATATTTTCGGGCGAATGACGGCGATCCGGTCGAAATTGCTGAAGCCGCTGCCTACGTCGTCGATCGCGATCGTGCAGCCTCTGAGCCGGTACTGCTCCACGATTTCGGCCAATTCGTACAAGTTCCCGCCGAACTCCTCCTCGGTAATCTCGATGACGACGCTGCCGGGATCGACACGATGCCGATCGAGCAGGGAAAGCGTATATAGGAAGCCTTGTTCTTTCCATAGGCGATAAATCCAGGATGGCTTCAGATTGAGGAAAAGCAGCTCGCCGCCTTGCCGTCCGGCCCATTTCTCTATGGCCTGCTTCCGCAGATGGCGGTCCAAACGGACGTGCGCCGCTTCACCGATATCGGGATTGTGGAAAAACGGGCCCAAGCTTTGCAGTTTTCCCGCTATAAGCTGCCTGCCGAGCGACTCGTAGCCGATTATGCGCTGCGACTGCAAGGAGACGATCGGATGGTAATAAGGAATCGTATCGGTTTCGGACGGAAACGAATGTTCTGCGGTCATGGTCAGACCCCCGGGGATTTGGCGATAGATGTATAGTATGTTATGTAATGTAACATGAGTGTAGAATTAAATTCTAATGGATACGGCGCCATGTTGCAATCGTTTTTCGACATTCAGGCAACCCGGCAAATTTGTATTCATCCGGAGAACATCCTATAATAGAAAGCAATTAACTGGCGAAAGCCGGAAATGCCTCCGCATTTCTGGCTTTCCGTTTTCGGGAGGCGCGCGATGATCGTCATCAAAACAAAGGAAGAGATCGCCAAGATGCAGCGGGCGGGGGAGTTGCTGGCTGCCTGCCATCGGGAAATCGCCGGCATGATCCGGCCGGGCGTCAAGACGATCGAGATCGATAAATTCGCCGAGGAGTTTATCCGCAAACACGGCGCGACGATGGAGCAGAAAGGATATCACGGATATCCGTATGCCACGTGCGCATCCGTGAACGACGTAATTTGCCATGGCTTTCCGGGGGAGCGGGCGCTCGAGGACGGGGACATCGTCGCCATCGACATGGTCGTCAACTTGGACGGATGGCTGGCCGACTCCGCATGGTCCTATGCCGTCGGGAACGTCAGTCCCGTAGCCAGGAAGCTGCTGGATGTCACCAAGGAATCGCTGTACAAAGGGATCGGGCAGGCGGTTGTCGGCAACCGGATCGGAGACATCTCCTATGCGGTCCAAACTTACGCCGAAGCCCAAGGGTTCTCGGTTGTCCGCGATTTCGTCGGTCACGCCATCGGCCAGGCGATGCACGAGGAGCCGCAAGTGCCCCATTACGGGCCTCCGGGCCGCGGCGTCCGGCTCAAGGAAGGCATGGTCATCACGATCGAGCCGATGATCAATACGGGAACATACCGCAGCAAGCTTGATCCGGACGGCTGGACGGCCAGGACGGAGGACGGCGGCCTGTCGGCGCAGTACGAGCATACGGTCGCGATCACGGCGGACGGTCCGCTTATTTTGACCAAACAGGAATAGAAGCCCGGTGAATAAGTGAGCGGAGGGTTTGGAATGAGGTCGTAGAAACGTCAGTGTTCACATTTGATTCCGGATTTTTTCCCATATTGGGCTTGTTGAAGCGAAAAATCTGGAAACAACGGCGATCGGAGGCCCGTTCCAAACCCGTAGCGGAGCTATTCACCGGTCTTTTTGAACATTCCTGTACAACGACATCAGGGCATTGGGGAGATACGGATGAAAAAAGTGCTTTTGCTCGGCGATTCGATCCGAATGGGCTATGAACCGCTTGTTCGAGCACAGCTTGCGGGGGAGGCCGAGGTTGTCGCGCCGGCGGAGAACGGCAGATTCGCCAAGCATACGCTGTGGGGCGTCAATCTATGGATCAAGGAGCTGGGAAAGCCCGACGTCGTGCATTGGAACAACGGCCTGTGGGATCTGCACCATGAAGCGCCGATGATCGAAGCATTGACGTCGCTGGACGAATATGTGCATACGATCGGTCGCATACTGAACGAGCTGCAAAGAACCGGAGCGTCGATCATTTTCGCTACGACGACCCCCGTTCCGTATGACGAAACGAACAGGAGCAACGCCGAAATCGATCAGTACAATGCTGCGGCGGTCGAGCTGATGAACCGGCACGGTGTCGAGGTGAACGATCTGAACCGGATCGTCAAGCAGGACTTGTCCGGATGCTTATGTCCCGATCGTCTGCATATGAGCGAACTGGGGAACGCGAGACTGGCCGAGCGGGTAACCGCAGCGATTCGCCCTTATTTGTAATGAGAACGAAGACCGCCTTGGACCTGTGTCCGCTGGCGGTCGTTTTTTTTGTCGAAATGCCTATATAAGTTGAACTAAAGGTTTTAACGTTCATTCCATTCCAGAAGGGATTGCCTTGCAGCTTCAGACAGGTTGTTTTGAGTTTCCTTGTTTGTATTGGCCTACGGCAAGGTTGAAACTTGGGAGCCAAAACTCGCTC